>CALZMQ010000004.1 GCA_945788625.1 uncultured Woeseiaceae bacterium | reverse complement strand
GGCGGGGTTGGCCGGCGACCAGGCATTCAGCGACAAGCTGACCATCGTCGACGACCCGTTGATCCCGAGGGGCATGGGTTCGCGCCATTACGACAACGAGGGCATTTCGGCGAAGTACCTGCCGATAGTCGAGAATGGCGTCATTCGCAATCTCTATGTCGATACCTATCACGGGCGCAAGGCGGGCATGAAACCGACGACCGGGACGGCATCGAATCGCGTCATCGGCCTCGGCGATCATTCGCTGGCAGGGTTGCTCAGCGACGTTGGCGAAGGTGTGTACGTAACATCATGGCTGGGCGGCAACGCCGACAGCACGACCGGCGATTTCTCGCTGGGGCTGCGCGGTCACATGATCGAGAACGGTGAGATCGGCCGGCCCGTCGGCGAAATGAATGTGACCGGTAATCTCCGGGATCTGTTCACCCGGCTCGAAATCCTTGGCAACGACGTGTATCCGTATTCCACGACGCTGTCGCCGTCGCTGGTGTTCGCAGGCGTCGATTTCTCGGGTGCCTGAATGCCCGGATCAGGCGCTTGCGCCGCCGTCGATCGGGATCGCCGCGCCGTTTATATGAGAGGCAGCGTCGCTCGCCAGGAAAAGGGTGATTGATGCAACCTCTTCAGGTGTCGCGACGCGGCCATTGGGGCTGGCTTCCGCGGATTCTTCGAGGAATGCCTCTAGTTCGATGCCCTGCTTTTCGGCTTCGGCGGCCAGCATCGGCGTGTCCACGTCACCGGGACAAACGGCGTTGACGCGCAGTCCGTCTCGCGCATGGTCTTTTGCCATTGCCTTCGTCAACAGGACGATGCCCCCCTTGCTCACACAATAAGCGGCTGCGCGCTCGCCGCCCGAGAGACCCCAGTCGGAGGCAATATTGACAATGCTCCCTTCGCTGCGCAGCAGGTACGGCAGGGCAGCACGACTCAGGAAAAACGGTACATCGAGGTTGATTGCCATCGTATAACGCCAATCGTCGTCGCTCGTGTCGGCGACATCCGCGCGCACGATCACGCCGGCGTTGTTCACCAGGCAGTCGATTTGTCCGAACTCCTCGATCGTATCCGAGATCAATTCGTCGCAGTCTTCCGACGCCGCAAGCTCGCCGGACCAGGTCACGATCCGGTCGGACACGTCGGCAACCTCCTCGAGACGGCCCTCATCGCGTCCGGCCGCCATGACGTCCCAACCGTCCTGCGCGAAGCCGATCGCGATGGCGGCGCCGATGCCGGAGCTGGCTCCCGTAACCAATGCAACGCTCATGGTGATTTCCCTGCAAGCCGTAACGTGATATCCAGTGTATCCCATGAGCTTGGACGAAACGTTACAAAGCCTCGGGTGGCGCCCGTTCTTCCAGTCGCAGGTCGACCCCGAATCCGACTGGACGCTGGCGCGCGTGCTCAGCGTGCACCGCGGCCGCATCGAGATCGCGTACCCAGGCGGCCGGAATACGGTCACATTGTCCGGCAAGAGTGCGAAGCTCGACATCACCGTCGGCGACTGGGTGCTCGTCGATGCGGAGCTGCCGCAGGTCAAGCGACGCCTGCAACGTTCGGGTCTGTTCCAAAGAAAGGCCGCGGGCACCGCGGGCGAAGTTCAGCTGATAGCCGCCAACGTCGACAACCTGTTCATCGTTACGTCGGCGAATCGCGATTTCAACGTCGCCCGTCTCGAGCGCTACCTCGCCATAGCGCATGACGCAGCGGCGTTTCCCGTCATCGTCATTACCAAGGCCGACACGGTTGACAGCGTCGACGAGTTCGTCAACGCTGCCAGCAGGCTTTCCCCGGGACTACTCGTAGAGGCCCTTGACGCCCGCAATCCGCTCGACGTCGAGGTGCTCCGGCCATGGTGCGAGACCGGGCAGACCGTTGCATTACTGGGGTCTTCCGGCGTTGGCAAATCGACGCTGATCAATACGCTTGCAGGCACGGTCCTCAGTACAAAGGCGGCACGCGAAGACGACCAGCGTGGCCGCCACACGACTACGAGCAGGTCGATGCATCGCCTGCCGCAGGGCGGCTGGCTCATCGACACGCCGGGTATGCGGGAATTGCAGCTTGTCGACGTCGGCGACGCGCTGGATGAGGTCTTTACAGATATCGCGAAACTGGCCGGGCAGTGCCGCTTCGCCGACTGTACGCACGAGTCCGAACCGGGTTGTGCCTTGCAGGCGGCGATTGCCGCCGGCGACTTCGATCCGGACAGGTTGCGCCGCTACCGGAAGCTGCTGTCCGAGGATCGCCGCAATACGGAAACGATTGCCGAGCGTCGTGCGCGCGACAAGCTCTTTGGCAAAATGTATAAGTCGATTCTGGCCGACAAACGCAGGGAAAACGGCGGTAAACGCTAAGTGGCAAACATAGATCTCAATTCCGACCTCGGCGAAGGTGATCCGTACGACGAAGAGCTGTTGCAAATCGTCTCGAGCTGCAATATCGCCTGCGGCGGCCACGCTGGCGACGCGGCTACGATGGCGGCAACGCTGCGCTCCGCAATAACGAACGGCGTTTGCGCCGGTGCGCACCCGGGCTACCCGGATCTTGCCGGGTTCGGTCGCGTGAGTGGGTTCCTGGCGGGTAATGCACTCTACGAATCCCTGACCGAACAGGTCACGACACTTGCCGATATCGCCGCGGACCTCGGTGCAGGGCTGACACACGTGAAGCCACACGGTGCCCTGTACAACGACGCAGTTGCGGATTGCGAATTGGCAGACATCGTTGCACGCGTCACGGCGGAGGCGCCAGGCGCACCGGCTTTCATGGGCATGGCGGGCACCGAACTGCAAGCTGCGGCGGATCGGCACGGACTCGCGTTCATTTCGGAGGCTTTCGTCGACAGGGCCTACGAAGCGGATGGCACTCTTGTATCGCGCTCCGAGCCTGGTGCTGTGCACAGCGAAATTGCCGTCGTCACGACCCAGGCGACGGGCCTCGCCAAAAACGGACGTGTAACCGCGAGAAACGGCGATGTCATCGAGGTGCAGGCAGACACGCTCTGTATCCACGGCGATACACCGGGCGCGGCCTCGGTCGCACGCGCGGTACGCGACGTGTTGGAAAGCCACGGAGTCGAGATTCGTGCTCACACGCTGCGGCGATGACCTGTATTCCGTGTCCGCGGCCAGCCCGCCGGACGCACAGGCGCTGGCGGCGCACTTGCGCGCGCACGGGGAATGGCTCGAGGTTGTCGCCGGCATCGACTCCGTCGTCGTGCAATTCGATGCAGTGACGCAGGATGCCGCCGCCGTGCAAGCGTTGCTCGACGAACTCCTGGCAGGCGACATCGCGCCTTTGCAGGTGTCGCAGGACCTCGTGGAAATTCCGGTCGTCTACGGCGGGGAATACGGCCCGGATCTCGACGAGCTGTGCCGTAATCTCGGCATGAGCAGCGATGAGTTCATCGCATTGCACACAGGGAGTGAGTACCGCGTCGACATGGTCGGTTTCACACCGGGGTTCGCGTTCGTCGGTGGACTGGATGAGCGGCTGCACATACCACGTCGCGAGGAGCCGAGACAGCGCGTCGAGGCCGGGTCGATCGGCATAGCCGACGGCCGCACGGGCATGTACGCGCTTGCGAGCCCCGGCGGCTGGACGCTGGTCGGCAGGACGCACTACAAGCTGTTCGATGCGCATGGAGCGGAGCCGTTTCCCATACGCGCCGGCATGCGAATCCGCTACAAGTCGATATCCCCGGACGAGTTTCGACCTTGAGCGTCACGGTACTGAAACCGGGATTGCAGACGACGATTCAGTCACGGCCGAGAATCGGACTGCGCCATGTTGGCGTGCCCGCGAGCGGCGCGGCGGATTCCCTGTCCCTTGCATTGGCGAACAGACTGGTCGGAAACGACTGGGACACGCCGGCGCTGGAGGCAACCTTGCTCGGCCCGACCTTGCGATTCAATACGGCAAGCGCGTTCGCGATTACCGGGGCGACTGCGGCGGCGACATTGAACGGCGAATCCGTGGTTTTTCACGAAACGATATTCGCGAAGGCCGGTGACGAGCTGTCGACAGGCGGCGCCGTATCCGGTTCGCGAATGTACATTGCGGTGGCCGGCGGCCTGCGGGCAGACGAGGTTATGGGTTCGTCGTCAACCTACCTGCTGGCGGGTCTCGGCGGCATCGGGGGAAGGGCCCTGGACGAGGGTGACGAACTCGTCACGACGCAGGTTGAGGCAGAGGCCCTCCGCACACCGGACGAATTTCGGCCACCGATGACATCGAGCTGGGCGTTGCGGTGCTGCACATCGTTCGAGACACATCGGCTTCGCGACGACAGCCGGGAGCAGCTGTTCGATACCAACTGGACCGTCGGCCGTCGCGCCGATCGCATGGGCCTGAAACTCGAAGGCCCGAAACTCGCAGTGTCTTCCGCGGGCCGCATGCCGAGCGCCGCAGTGTTTCCGGGCACCGTGCAGTGCCCGGAAGACGGGTCTCCCTATGCATTGTCGGTCGACGCCGCGACTGTCGGCGGGTATCCCCGAATCGCGCAGATCACACGGGCCGACCGTCACCTGCTGGGACAATTGCGCCCTGGCGATCATGTCCGTCTGTTACAGCGGGACGGCGACACGGCTGTCAGCGAACTGCATGCCAAACTCGATTATTGGCGTGCGTGGCTGCCAGATATTGTGCGAATTATCTGATCTCAGGAGTCGCGGAGTTCTTGCTCCAGGTCGCGACGCCGTTACGTGCGTGTGGCCCTGTGCCATTGCATCTGCTGTAATTGCCCGGAGTCGATCCCGGGACAGCGGCATGAGCAAGGAATTCAATCAGCCATTGGGCGGTAATGAGTTGCCGCGATTCGCGGGCGTTGCCTCGATGTTTCGGCTGCCCACGCAGAAGACCGCGGAGGGACTGGACATCGCGCTGATTGGTGTGCCGCTGGATATTGGTACGAGCAATCGAACGGGCAGCCGCTACGGCCCTCGACAAATACGCGCCGAGTCGGTGTTGATTCGGCCCTACGGCATGTTCACGCGAGCCGCACCTTTCGACAGTTTTCAGATCGCGGACATTGGCGACGTGCCGGTCAACGCGTTCAGCCTCGAGAAGTCGATCGGGATCATCGAGGGCTATTACGATGCCGTAATGGACCGCTGCGACAAGACCGTCTCTTTCGGCGGCGACCACACGATTACGCTGCCGATTCTGCGTGCGCTGCACAAGAAGCACGGCAGGATGGCGCTGGTTCACGTGGATGCGCATGCCGACATCAACGACACGATGTTCGGCGAGAAGGTCACTCACGGCACTATCTTCCGTCGCGCCATTGAAGAAGGTCTCGTCGATCCCGAACGCATGACCCAGATCGGCTTGCGGGCCACCGGCTACTCCGCCGAAGACTTCGACTGGTCGCGTGATCGCGGCGTGCGCGTCGTACCGGCTGAGGAGTGCTGGAACCGGTCACTGCAACCACTGATGGCCGAAGTACGGGAGCAGCTCGGTGGCGATATACCGGTTTATCTCAGCTTCGACATCGACGGTCTCGACCCCTCCGTCGCGCCGGGCACCGGCACGCCGGAGCCGGGTGGCCTGACCGGAGCGCAGGGGCTGGAAATCATTCGCGGTTGCTGGGGACTCAACCTGGTTGGCGCCGACCTCGTGGAAGTTTCCCCACCGTACGACACCAGCGGCAATACGTCTCTGCTTGCCGCCAACCTGGTGTTCGAGATGTTGTGCACTTTCCCGGGATGTGTGCGCGGCGACTGAGCTGTCGCGTTCTTAAGCATCTGACGCGACGAAATCCCGCTTCGTGCCGCGCTCGATCAGGCTGCGACAGCCATCAGCGGGACGCGGCCCTGGTCTCGTTCGATACTTCGGCGAGTTGTTTTTCGATGGCTTCTCGCAGCTGCGGCATCGTAAACGGTTTCGACAGGTAATCGGTCATCCCGGCAGCGAGACAGCGCTCCCGGTCACCGGCGATCGCGTTTGCCGTCAGCGCTATAATAGGGATCGGGGCGCGACCGTCCTTTGCTTCATCGCGACGAATTACTTTGGTCGCAGTGAAACCATCCATGACCGGCATCTGGCAGTCCATCAAGACGAGATCAAACGACTCGCGCTGGCCGACGACGATGTCCACCGATTGCTCGCCGTTGAGTGCGCACACGAAATCACAACCCAGGCGCTCCAGCATTGCTTTTGCGACCAGCAGGTTAACGTCGTTGTCTTCAACGAGCAGCACGCGCGCAGAGATTGATTCGAGTTCCAGCGATTTCACAACTTCCGTGTTCGCCGTCGCCCCATTCATATCCCCCTCACCGAGCACGAAGTGACGTAGACGGTCATACATGTTCTGCCGGCGAACGGGTTTGGATATTGTGCACGCAATCGACAGCTCTTCGATTTCCGCTTTGGACACCTGAGCGGATAGGTAATTGAGCAATGCGAAGCGCGGCACGGACTCTCCGCAACGTTCCTGCATTTTTCGAATCGTAGTGATGCCGTCTGTCTCCGGCATATGCAAATCCACGAGCACGATATCGAAGTGCTGCCCCGACACGGCTGCAATTGCCTGCCGGCCGTTAGCAACGGCGGTGACGTCCGCACCGACATCGCGCAGATAGCGCCCGAGAACGTCGCGACAGATGGCGTTATCGTCAACCAGCAGCAGGCTTTGGCCACTCAGGATGTTTTCGTTGAACTTCAGGTGGCAACCTTCCGACTCCGGTAGCGGGAAATGAAACCAGAAAGTCGTTCCCTGACCGACCTGGCTGGAGACTCCTATCCGGCCGCCCATCAGGTCGACAATCTGGCTCGAGATTGCGAGACCGAGGCCGGTACCTCCAAATCGACGTGTTATGGACCCGTCCTCTTGCGAGAACGACTCGAATACCCGCTCAAGATTTGCTTCGTCAATTCCAATGCCCGTATCTATTACGCTAATCAAGACACCGGTCTGGCCGTCGATCGGCCGCTCTTCAGCTCGCACGATAACTTCACCACGTTCAGTGAACTTCACGGCATTGCCGGCCAGATTCAGCACTACCTGTCGGATCCTAAGGATGTCGCCCACCCGGCATGGCGTCACCGACTCGCGAATATCGCTCAGTAGCTCGAGACCTTTGGCGTCCGCCTGCTCAGAGAGCAGTTCGATGACGTCCTCCAGCATCTCCCTCAGATCGAATACCTCGTGCTCAAGCTCGAGTTTGCCCGCCTCGATCCTGGAGAAATCGAGGATGTCGTTGATGATTCGGAGCAGTGATTCGGCGGAGACACGAATATTGTCCGCATAACGGCGCTGCAATCCGTCGAGTTCCGTGGAGCTGAGCATGAGTTCCGTCATGCCGAGGACGCCATTCATCGGCGTACGAATCTCGTGGCTCATGCGCGCAAGGAACTCGCTCTTGGCCTTGTTCGCCGCCTCGGATTTGTCCCTTGCATCCTTTAGCTCGTTTACGAATTGCTCCAGACGCTGGTTCGCTTCTGCGAGGCTTCGCGTGCGATCATCGACTTCGGACTGCAGCCGATCGCGATGCGCCTCGAGCCTCGCGTCACGCACTTCCAGTTTCTCGAGCATATCGTTGATGGCGCGCGCCAGTGATGTGATTTCGTCTCGACCCTTCACGTCCGCACGTAAGGAGAAATCTTCATCTGCAGACACCGACTGGGCGAGCCGGGACAGCGTGCCGATTGGCCGCACGATCGCTGGCGTCAGCAATGACGCAAGTCCAAAGGCCATTACGGCGCCAATGAGCAGTGCGACTGCGGTTAGAGCCAGGGACCGATAGACGCTTTCGAAAATGGGGCGCAGTGTCGAGCGAACGTAGATCGTGCCCAGAACCTCGGACTCGAAGAGGATCGGCTGTACCAGCTCCAGGTGGTCCAGGCCGAGTCTCCGGTGGGCGGCTACATGACCCGCCTCCCGGATCCACATATGCGGAAGTTCCGTCGCCCTGTCATTCGATAAGCTGGCTATGCGATCGCCAGCCACGGTAAACACCGCAGCGGCATCGACACTCGATTGCGCATCCAGCGAACGGAGTACCCGATTTGCCTGTTTGGAATCTTCGAACGTGAGCGCGCCAATGCTGTTCTTCCCGATGACATCGGCCAGCGTCGACAACTGTGCTCGAAGATCCGTTCTCGCCTCGAAAGCCTGGCCGATCAAGAGAAATACAGATGCAGACAGGAGTGCAATGGTAGCCGTAACTACCATGACGATCTGGACCTTGCGTCTCAACGGCAGGTTTCGCAGCAATGCCATCACCGACCTGCCCTTTGCTCGACCTCTATCACGTGCGCAAGCTCGAGTAGTTGCGAACCGATTGTCAGCCCCGCGCGCTCATATGCAGCAACATTAATTGTCATTCCGACACGGCCGTCGACAAACGACAAACCAACCATGCCACCGTCTTCAGCAAAGCCGGGGACATCGCTGACCATAAGGACCGGGTATCCTGCAAAGCTCTCCATAAGTATGTGAGTACGATCAGCCTCGTCTTGAGTGACGTAGACAAGGTCACAGTGCGTTTGACTATCGACGGCCTGACGCGCAAGGAGAGTCACTCGGATATCGCGGTCGCGAATCTTGCGACCCCTGAGACGCTCCGTCGCTACACCGTAGGTTCTTTCGCCGGCAAGGCACAAGTCGAAATGGCTGCGGCTGCTCGCACCTGGCCAGCTGACGAAGCGAGTTATCTTGTAGATCAACGCGAGCTTGACGTCATCCTCTGTCACCGTGTCAGCGGCAGCGAGTTGGACACCGCCAAGCAACAAGAGCGCAATGCCGAGTTGATATCGAAAAACCATTAGGTGGCAGCGCTCGCTAGCCTAGTAGGAAAAGCGCAGATTGAGGAATGCCGAACGCTCGATCTCGGTTGGAAATACGTCGCCAAGCTCCGAACGATACTCCTCGGTCGCGTCGTCGAGCAGGTTGCGAACACCCATGGAAACGACCCAGTGGTCCCTGATCGACCACCGCAGGTTTACGTTGGCCTGCCAGTATTCATCAATTGCGGGAAACTCGATTTCATCAACATATCGAACGAATGCAGCGACGCCGATGCTGTCGGTTGGCGACCATTCCGAACGCAGGCTGAATTGCCACTCCGGGTAGGTGCTGCCCGCATCAAAGGTTGAGGGTGCAGGTTCCAGTCGCTCTCGCGCGTAGGAAACTGTGCTGCGGACTCGCCACTGTTTGACGGGCATCCAGTCCAGCGACAATTCACCGCCACGGATGGTGCTGTCGTTGTCGTTGGTGAAGACGGCCCGCGCAATCACGCTGTCCGAGGTAAACAGGCATGTCGGATCGACCGCGATCGATATGCCAGAGGGACTGCAGTTCACGTCGGCCGGAACGAAGGATCGAATACCATCGTAGGACATGTCGAAAAGCGCGAGATCGTAGCTGAGGGTTTCATTGAGCTGGCCGCGAATGCCGAGTTCGACAGACAGGTTCGTTTCTGACTCGAAGGCCGGGTTGCCGACGGTGCCCTGACGCATTGGTACCGGGAACGGGTTGAACGGGTCTCCGGGAGGAATCACGATCCCAATGTCAGATACGGCTGCCGTCAGGTCCGCTATCGAAGGTGTGCGAACGGCACGAGTTACCGCTGCCCAGACCGAGTGCTTCTCTACCGGCTTCCACAGGAGTCGGGCCGTCGGCATTACTTCGATATCGTCCGGCGAAAGCTCGTTGTTCTCGATTTTCAAGCCAAGCTCGACACTTAGAGCGTCGTCCACGATAGAGATTTCGTCCTGCACGAATGCGCTAATTACCCTGTCGCCGTCGACTTCGGCAAGCAGATCGAGCCGGTTGGAGCCACCGATATCGTAACGATTGAATCTCAGCCAGCCACCGGCGACCACATCATGACGCCCGAAACTACGCTGATGCTGGAGATCGAAGCTGAAGGTCGTGCGGTCTTCGCTGAAAAGCGCGGAATCGCGAGTCGTGTAGTCGACATAGAACTGGCCGGTCGTCTTCGAGTTGTTGTGATGAGTTACCGACATGTTTGCTGCCGCAAATGCGCCGCCAACGTCCGCGTCGTTCGGGAACACATCGAAAAATGGAGGCAACGGATCGAATCCTATGACTGTCTGCCCCATCGAGCCGGTGTACGCTTCGACAGACAACGTCATTTCGGAATGGTCGCTTGCCTTGTCCGCCCGGAAACTGCCACGCAGCAGGTCCCAGCCGTCAGCACCGTCGCCACCGCCGACAAGCTGGTTGCCATCAGCGGATTGGTACTTCAGGAACGCACGGTACGTCGACGCATCGCCCAGGTGTCCCGCCTGGCGAACGGCGAGGAATTCGGCGCCCTCGGGGTCGAGGCCGCCGACCACGGATCCTCCCGGAGCCGATGCCGACGGTTTTGTAATGATATTGATGACCCCGTTCACCGCGTTCGTGCCCCACACAACGGCGCCGGGCCCGCGAATGATCTCGATGCGATCGACTTCTTCAATCAGCGTCTGTTGTACGTCCCAGAACACACCGGAAAACGACGGTGTGTACAGCAGGCGACCGTCCATCAATACCAGCAGCTTGTTGGCAAAGCGTCCGGATATGCCGCGGCTGCCCACCGCCCATTTGTTCGCATCAATCTGCAACACGCTCAGTCCCGGCGCGAGCCGCAGCGCGTCGGGGATGCTGCGGACTCCGTGGCGCTGAATATCGTCCTGCGTGATCACGAAGACGGCGGACGTCGTGTCCGAAAGCCGCTCTGCCTTGCGGGATACGGTTGTCACCTGGAGATTTACTAGCTCCTCGATACTGAGATCGAACAGATCATTCGCCGAAGACGCCGACGATGGTGACATCCAGAAAAGCAATATTGCTGATAGCAGCCCGGTCGACAGACTATCAAATTGCTGAATTTTCGTGTTTCTCATGGCGTACGGGTCCTGCAGTCACATGGGTACTGTGACGTTATCGGCGAAGTCGTTGATTTCTTAATTGAGTTCGTTGCTTTTGGACGGGTCTGTCGTCGTGACCCTCGCGCGCGGTAACAGTCGCTCTGCGGGCGATCCGATACGTAATCCCGAGCGCCTGGTTCGCAGAAGGAACCGGAGATAATTACATCATTAAAAACAGCAAGTTAGATGATACGGTCTGGTCTACTTTGCCGTTACCAATCGTGGCAACCCGATAAGACAAGGAATCGAAACCAGTGACTGAACGATTGGGGAAGAAGTGGTGGGCCCGCCAGGACTCGAACCACAACCTTGCCGAACAAGACTCGCGCGTACGGAGGCAGTGACATACCGTGTCCAACGAACACGCTGCAGGGTAGTGGTGGGCCCGCCAGGACTCGAACCTGGGACCAAGGGATTATGAGTCCCCTGCTCTAACCAACTGAGCTACAGGCCCTCTTGTGTGCGTGACTTCTCGAAGTGCCAGGGAAGTTCGAACGCGGACCGTTGGTCCGCACTGCTCTAATTTTGTCGCTGCGCGACCCCGCTACGGGCCCACATAAGGAGCGGCATTCTAGCAAAAAAAAGCCGGGCATTGCCCGGCTTTTCGTGGCGGCCGAAGCCGCTGGCGAAATTCGTATCGCTGGCGAAATCAGTCTTCGAGCAGGAAGCTCCTGAGCTGGTCCGAACGCGTCGGGTGGCGCAGCTTCCTGAGCGCTTTCGCCTCTATCTGCCGAATGCGTTCCCGCGTCACGTCGAACTGCTTGCCGACCTCTTCGAGCGTGTGGTCCGTGTTCATGTCGATGCCGAAGCGCATGCGCAGCACCTTGGCCTCGCGCGGCGTCAGGCCGGCCAGTACCGAGTGCGTCGTTTCCTTCAGGCCCGACGTCGTCGCGGAATCGACGGGCGAATGCACCGTCTGGTCTTCGATGAAGTCGCCGAGGTGAGAGTCTTCGTCGTCGCCGATCGGCGTTTCCATCGAGATCGGTTCCTTCGCGATCTTCAGTACTTTGCGTACCTTGTCTTCCGGCATCTCCATGCGCTCGGCCAGTTCGTCGGGCAATGGCTCGCGCCCCATCTCCTGCAACATCTGCCTGGAGATACGGTTCAGCTTGTTGATCGTCTCTATCATGTGCACCGGGATGCGGATGGTGCGTGCCTGGTCGGCAATCGAACGGGTGATGGCCTGGCGAATCCACCAGGTCGCGTAGGTCGAGAACCGCGGTTGGTGTACTTCTTGGCAATCGAGATGACGAGGCGCAGGTTGGCTTCCACCATTTCCTTTTTCGCACGGCGAGCTTTCGCTTCGCCAATCGACATCTGGCGATTGATCTCCTTGATCTCGCTGATTTTCAGGCGCGTCGCCTCCTCGACGGCGATCAGTTTGCGCTGTGCCCGTACGATGTCGTCCCTCAGCTTGGCGAGGATCGAGGAATGCTTGCGCTTGGCGCGAATGTGTTTCTCGATCCAGGCAAGATCGGTCTCGCTCTTCGGGAAGCTCGACAGGAAGTCCTTGCGCGGCATGCCGGCGTCGCGGACGCAAATCTGCATGACCAGCCGTTCCTGGCTTCGTATGATCGATACAACGTCGCGGAGGTTGCGTACCAGCGCGTCAAACAGTTTTGGCGCCAGCTTGAGTTCCATGATCTGGTCTGCCATCTCGGCCTGCGCCTTGACGGTTCTCTTGTCCTTCACGCCGTACTGTTCGAGGTATTTCATGCCGCGGTTATAGTGGCGCTTGATGACCTTGACGCGGGCCTTCACCTCGTCGGGATCGGGCCCGGTATCGATGACTTCATCTTCGTCGTCATCGCTCTTCGGCGCCGGTGGCTTGATCTCGTCCGGTTCATTGGGGTCGATGAAACCGACGACGAAATCCTGCATGCGCGTCTCGCCGCCGATCACCCTGTCGGCAACTTCGTGCAGGGCTTCGACGGTCGGCGGGAAGTGAACCATGTGGTACTTGACCTGGTTGAGTCCGTCTTCGATGCGTTTCGCGATCTCGATTTCGCCCTGGCGGGTCAACAACTCGACGGTACCCATCTCGCGCATGTACATGCGAACCGGGTCTGTCGTGCGACCGAACTCGGCATCGACGCTGGCCAGCGCGGCCTCGGCTTCCTCGGCCGCATCCTCGTCCGTTGCAGCAGCGTCTGACAGGATCAGTGATTCGGCATCCGGCGCTTTCTCGTGCACGGCGATGCCCATGTCGTTGATCATGTTGACGATGTCTTCGATTTGCTCCGGGTCGACGATGTCATTCGGCAGGTGATCGTTAACCTCTGTGTAGGTCAGATAACCCTGTTCCTTGCCGCGGGCAATCAACTCTTTAAGCTGTTGAGCTTGCGTGCTCCCGCCCGCCACTGCACTCTTTTCTGTCAAGACACAAACCCCTACGGGTAAAAGATACAAACGATTAATTATACTAAAACGATCAGGCCCGATCCAGACTAAGCAAAGCCTTTTCGCACCCTTTTTTGACGGGCTCCCCGTCGTTCAGTTCAGTTGTCGCAACTCCGCTTTTTCCTGCTCGTCGAGACCGTCAACTCTTTGTTTTTGAATCAAAAAATCGACTCTCTCCCGACGACCCGCCAGTGCCAGCTGCTCCAGGCATTCGGCCAGCTCCGCCGCTGGGTCGAAATCGTCGTCGAGCGGCATCCCGGCAGCCGCCAATTTGCCCAGGTGGCGGCCCTGTTCGTCATGCCGCCAGCGTTCCAACAACCCGGCCGTCGTTATATTGGGTTCCGCGTGCACGGTTTCAATAAGTGCCTGCAACAAATCGGTGCCCGGGCGGCTTACGCCGGCCAGTTTTTCGACGTCGAGGTTCCTGCCGGCCTCGGGGTGATTCAGGACGACGGTTATCGCGTGCCTGACCACCGACGGCCTGCCCGTGGCGGAGGGCGCGCGCCGTCGTGTTCCCGGCGACGATGCCTGTGCCGCGTTGCCTGCCGCAGGCGTCTTGCCGCCGGCGATCATTTTCTCGAGTTTCGGCGCCGTTAGCCCGACCGCACCGGCCAGGCTGTCGATCAGGAGTTCGCGGTACACCCCCGCCGGAATCTTGTTGACGAGTGGCCGCGCCAGCTCCGCCAGCCGCGCGCGGCCATCGACCGTCTCCATGTCGACCTGGCTCGCCAGTTCCCTGATCAGGAATTCGGACAGGGCCACGCCGCCATCCACCGCTTTCACGAACGCATCGGCGCCGAACTCGTTGACGTAGGAATCCGGGTCCTGGTCTTCAGGAAGGAACACGAATCGAATCTGGCGGCCCTCGCGGATTTGCGGCAAAGCGTTCTCGAGCGCCCGCCATGCCGCGGCCTTGCCGGCACGATCGCCATCGAAGCAGAAACACAGGTTTTCCGTCAGGCGAAACAGCCGGTTCAGATGTTCACTGGTCGTTGCCGTACCGAGCGTGGCGACCGCGAAATCGATGCCGTGCCTCGCCAACGCTACCGCGTCCATATAGCCTTCGACGACGACCAGCTGTTCGATGTGACGCAGCGCCTGGCGGGCCTCGTAGAGGCCGTATAACTCGCGGCCTTTGTGGAACAGCACGGTTTCGGGCGAATTCAAGTACTTGGGTTCGCCGTCGCCGAGCGTGCGGCCTCCAAACCCGATGGTCCGTCCGCGCGCATCCCGTATCGGAAACATGATGCGATCGCGGAAGCGATCGTAGTGCTTGCCGTTGTCCTTGCGAATGATGAGGCCGGTCGCGAGCAGTCTTTCGGTGGCCTCGGTCGACTTGCCGAACTTGTCGAGCACGTTGCTCCAGCCATCCGGCGCGTACCCGATGCCGAACCGTTTCGCCGTCGTGCCGTCGATGCCGCGATTCTTCACGTATTCGACAGCCGCTGGTGACGACTTCAGGCAAGACTGGAAGTGCCGGGCTACCGTATCCATCAGGGAAAACAGCTCGTCGTAGCGGCGTGCCGGTTTGTCGCTCTCGGTGCGCGGCACTTCGACACCCATGGAGCTTGCCAGGCTTTCAATGGCCTCGACGAAGCTCATGTGGTCGAATTCCATCAGGAAACCGATGGCCGTGCCGTGAGCGCCGCAGCCGAAGCAATGGTAGAAGCCCTTGCCGGGGCTGACCGTGAACGATGGCGTCTTTTCGTCGTGAAACGGGCAGCAGGCTTTGAACTCGCGGCCCGCTTTCTTGAGCTGCACGCGGCGGCCTACGACCTCGACGATATCGGCTCTTGCGATCAGATCGTCAATAAAATCCTGAGGTATCAGTCCGGACATAGCAGTATTAACGTCAACCAGGCGAGACCGGGTCTTCGGCTCGTGAGTTCATCTCCGGACTCTACGGCCCGGTACTTTTCAAGCATAGCTCAATACATGGAGGGCCGTATGCCGGCCCGCCTGCTGTCAAAGGGCGCCGAGGCGTTCTTTGACAGTTGCGCTTACCGCGCCCATGTCGGTACGGCCGGAAGCCCTGGCCTTGATCTGGCCCATGACTTTGCCCATGTCACGGATGCTCTCGGCACCGGTTGCCTGGATGACGTCGTCGACCATTGCCGTGAGTTCTTCTGCGGAAAGCTGCTCGGGCATGTAATCGTCCAGAACGGCGATTTCATCGCGCTCGATCCGGGCAAGGTCCTCGCGGTTGCCCTTCTCGAATTGTTCCACGGAGTCGCGCCGCTGCTTGACCATCTTGGTCAGTACGCCGAGCACGTCGGCATCGTCGAGTTCGACACGCTTGTCGACCTCAACCTGTTTGATTGCTGCAAGAATGAGCCTGACCACTTTCAGCCGGTCTTTGTCACCGGCCTTCATGGCAGCCTTCATGTCTTCTGTTATTTGGTCTTTCAGGGACATGGCGTGAGCGCCGAATCGATAAGGAAAGATCCAGACGGTGAATTCGAATTAATAGAGACGCTTGCGCTTGGCTTCTTCACGAGAGATGCGCTTGAGGTGGCGCTTGACGGCGGCCGCTTTCTTGCGCTTGCGCTCCTGGGTGGGCTTCTCGTAGAACTCACGGCGGCGAAGCTCGGTCAGGATTCCGGCCTTCTCACAGGCACCGCTTGAAGCGCCGCAGGGCAGCGTCAAAATACTCGTTCTCTTTTACGCGAACACTTGGCATTGTTCAGGTATTCCGTCCAGACATAAATAAACCCGGCGCTGGGGCCGGGACTGAGCCGCGTATAATAACGCCGGATTTGGCCCTTTGCAAAGGGTTTCGAGCCCCAAAAAGCCGCTCCTACACGGTATCATCCGCCGCCTATGAACGTTCTCGGACTCGAAACCAGCTGCGATGAGACCGGCGTGGCGCTGTACAGCACCGAACGTGGGCTGCTCGCCGACGCGCTGCACAGCCAGGTCGACCTGCATGCGGTCTACGGCGGCGTGGTGCCGGAAATCGCGTCCCGCGACCATGTTCGCATGCTGCTGCCACTAATCCGCAAAGTGATGGATGAGGCCGGAGTCGAGAAACCCGATGCCATCGCGTACACGGCAGGGCCCGGGTTGGTGGGCGCGCTCATGGTGGCCGGCGGGATGGCCAATGGGCTCGGGATTGCCTGGGGCTGTCCCGTGATTGCCGTGCACCACATGGAAGGACACCTGCTGGCGCCAATGCTCGAATCAGAGCCGCCCGCTTTCCCGTTCCTGGCCCTGCTGGTTTCGGGCGGCCATTCGATGCTGATTGCCGTGCGCGCGCTGGGCGACTACCGCCTGCTCGGAACCACGCTCGACGATGCTGTCGGCGAAGCATTCGACAAGACGGCGAAACTGCTCGGCCTCGGCTATCCCGGCGGACCGGCACTGGCGGCGCTGGCGGAACAGGGCGATGAACTCGCCATTGAATTCCCGCGGCCTATGTTGCACAAACCCGGATTCGACTTCAGCTTCAGTGGCCTCAAAACGGCGGTAATGCTCGAGGTCAGGAAAGCACAGGCCGAGGGCGTACTGGAAACCCGCAAGGCGGACATCGCCGCATCGTTCCAGCGTGCCGCGGTGGACACACTGATCGCGCGGGCACTCAAAGCGGCAAAAGCTGAGGGGCTGGACCGGATTGTCGTTGCCGGCGGCGTCGGCGCCAACAAGCTGTTACGCAAAGACATTGCGGAACGCTTCGACGGTGCCGTGTACTATCCGCGCATGGAGTTTTGCACCGATAACGGTGCGATGATCGCCGTGGCCGGCGCGCTGCGCCTGGGCGAGGCGGCCATTGCCGATGAAATAAAGGCGCAACCTCGCTGGTCTCTGGAAACACTGGACGTGCCGCCAGCGCGGCAATAGGGATTTACGACCGTATGATGGACAAGATATTTTTGAACGAGTTGAAGATCGACACGATCATCGGCATTTGGGAGTGGGAGCGCAGGATCCGCCAGACCGTGGTTATCGATCTCGAAATGAGCGCGGATATCGCGAAGGCCGCTGCCACGGACAGCGTCGAGGACACACTCAATTACAAGTCCGTTGCCAAGCGCATCCAGAAATTCGTCGCCGATTCGAGCTTCCAGCTGGTCGAAACGCTGGCGGAGCGAATCGCTGCCATTATCCGCGACGAATTCGACGTGCAGTGGGTGAAGGTCAGGGTGAACAAGCCGGGGGCGATTCGCGGCTCACGCGATGTCGGCGTCGTCATCGAACGCGGCGATCCGGCGGGCTAGCGCCGGGCAATTTCGACCATCATGGCAGTTGTTTATCTCGGCCTCGGCAGCAATGTCTCGCCACGGGAAAACCTGGGCCTCGCGGTGCGCGAGCTGAGAAAGCGCTATGGCGAGTTGCAGGTTTCATCGGTCTACCGCAGCGCCGCCGTCGGCTTCGAGGGCGACGACTTTCTGAACCTCGTGGTCAGACTCAGGTCCGAAGAAACACCGGCCGATATCTGCGAGGAAATCGAGCGTTTACATAACATGGCAGGACGGGATCGCGGCAGCTCAAAATGGGAATCGCGTCCACTCGATATCGACATGTTGCTTTACAATGACCTGGTATTGGACGAACGCCCCGTACGGGTGCCAAGAAGTGACATCCTGGAGTACAGCTTCGTACTGCGTCCGCTGGCCGAACTGGCCCCCGACCTGGTACACCCGGTCACCGGCAAGACGATGGCGTCGCACTGGCAGGAATTCGACGCGGCAAGTCATCCGCTGGAGCTGGTCGGTGTTATTCTGTAAGGGAGATTTTATGCGCAAGCTCATCAGCCTTCTTTTCATAGCTACCCTGGCGGCCTGCAGCAACGGCGGCGAGGGTACCGTGCCGCAGCCGGGCACCGCGGCCTGCAACAATGACGAGCAAAAAGCGTTCGTGCGAAACAACATGTACGCGTGGTACCTGTGGAACGATCTGCTGCCGGCCTCTGTGAATATCGATGACTACGCCACGCCCGAAGACTTGCTCGCCTACCTGACCTCGTTTCAGCCGCTGGATAACTTCAGTTTCATCAACTCGGCAGAGGCTGACGCGCAGTTTTTCGGTGAAGGCAAATTCGAAGGTTTCGGTTTCAGCTACCGATTCGTCGGCACCGACGATCCGCGTCTGACACGCGTATTCTCGGGCAGCCCGGCGGCACTCGGTGGTCTCGACCGGGGGCAGCGCATCCTCGGCCTCAACGGGCGAACTATCGCGGACATCCAGGCCAACGAGGGCATTAACGCCGTGTTGGACAACACGACCGTCGAATTCGAAATGCGCCGGCCCGACAGTAGCGAATTTACGGTGTCGATCACTCAGGACATCGTAACCATCGATCCGGTGCCCCAGTACCGCATCATCGATGCCGGCAACGGCGTCAACGTCGGTTACATGGAATTGTCGACGTTCATCAGCACGGCAGACCCGGTGTTCGATACGGTGTTCGCCGATTTTCGCGCCGCGGGCGTCAACGACGTCATCATCGACTTGCGTTACAACGGCGGCGGCCTCGTCAGCACGGCCAACCTGCTCGGAGATTTCCTGGGCGGCGACGTTGCCGAGAACCTGGTGTTTTCGCGTACGGAATTCAATGCCGACCGCGCCGCGGCCAACAACAGCACGGAATTCTTCGAGCGTCTCGGCAATTCGATGAGCCTGTCGCGCCTCGTGATCGTAGCGACGCGCAGCACGGCATCCGCCAGCGAGTTGGTAACGAACGGCATGGAGCCGCACGTGGAGGTTAACATCGTCGGCGATCGAACCTTCGGCAAGCCGGTCGGCCAGATTGGCCTCGAATTCTGTGAAAAAATTCTGCGGCCAACGGCGTTCCAGACAGTCAACGCCGACGGCTTCGGGGATTACTTCAGTGGGCTGCCCGCGGACTGTGCCGCCGCCGACGACCTGAACGTCGCGGTAGGGGCCGATACGGACCCGAACATCGTCTCGGCAATCGGTTACCTGAATACGGGGGCATGCCCCGTCGTCTCGGTGCCGGGCACGCAGTTCAAAGTGGAGGACGTACAGGAGCAGCGACCGGACCGGCGCGGCCCGCCACACCGGGAATTCCTCGACGCCTTCTGACACGACCACCCATCTCTCCCACCCAGCAACGCCTCGGGTAGATGGGGGGGTGGTGGGCGAAGAGTCTACCAGCCGATGGAGCGGCCGCCGTCGACGGCGATGATCTGCCCGGTTACGTACGGCGCATCCCGCAGTAGATACAGCACACAGCCAGCTATGTCGTCCGGCTCACCCGCCCGCGCCAGCGGCACCTGCCGCAGGATCGTTTGCTGCACCGCGTCGCTCATGCCGTCCTCGGGCCACAGAATCGCACCGGGCGATACGCCGTTGACGCGAATCGCAGGCGCCAGGTCCCTTGCCAGCGAGCGCGTGAGCATCGCGAGGCCGGCTTTTGCCGGGCCGTAGACGGCGTGGTTTCTGAGCGGTCGCTGCGCGTGGATATCGACGATATTGATGATGACACCCTTATGTTCGCGCAGGTGAGGTTCCGCCGCCTGGGAAAGGAACAAGGGCGCTTTCAGGTTGCTGCCGACCAGGTCGTCCCAGTGCTCCTCGGTGATGCTACCCACCGGCGTCGGATAGAAGCTCGAGGCGTTGTTGACCAGGCAATCGAGGCGACCGGCCCAGTCGACCACGCTGGCAACGAGTTTTGAAATGTCGGGCAGGCTCAGGAGATCGGCCTGAAAGGTCGCAGCCGAGCCGTCGCGTTCGCCGTTGAGCTGCTGCGCCAGGCGGTCGGCTTCGTCCGCCGAGCTGCGGTAGTGAATGGCGACACGCGCACCGTTCCGGTGAAGCCGTGTCACAATGGCCGCGCCGATACGTCGGGCAGCGCCCGTTACGAGCACGACTTTGCCGTTCAGCTTGTCTTGCGGCATATCGGTTTCCCTGGCCAGACTGCAAGACGACATTCTTAAAGACTTTGCAACAGACATGCAATACGACGACCGCACAACGCTGCCCGAACCCGATACGCTGAGTGCAAGGCACAGCGAACGCGTGGCCGATTTCGTTCGTGCACGCATCGCCGCTGCCGGCGGCAGTATAAGCTTCGCCGAGTTCATGCACCTCGTCCTGTACTCGGCCGGTCTGGGTTACTACGCCGCAGGGTCACGAAAATTCGGCGAGCAGGGCGATTTCGTCACGGCACCGGAGGTGTCGCCGGTATTTGGACGCGTGCTGGCGCGCCAGTGCGCGGAAGTGCTTGCGGCGTGTGGCGGTGGATCGATACTCGAATACGGTGCCGGCAGCGGCAAGCTCGCGGCGGACGTCCTGAAGGCGCTCACACGGCTCGATGTGGTACCGGATCGCTACGACATCTTAGAGGTATCGGCCGATCTCAGGGAACGCCAGGAGCAGTTCCTTCGCGCCGAGGTTCCCGACCTGGTGTCGCGCGTTGCGTGGCTAGAACAGCCACCTGTAAGCCACTCGGGCGTGATCATTGCGAACGAAGTTCTCGATGCTTTGCCGGTCGAGCGTTTCACCCGTGAAGTGCAGGGCATTGCGCAGCTGCGCGTGGAAGCCGGCGATACCGGCTTGCAAATCTCGACGGCGCCTGCACCCGAGAAATTAGCGCAGGCGGTAGCCGCCATCGAGGACGAGCTCGGCCGGCAATTACCGGAGGGATTCGTCTCCGACGTTTCGCTCGGGCTGCCCGGCTTCATCGCGGATATCGCCAAAGGGCTCGAGCAAGGTGTCGCGTTTCTGTTCGATTACGGCGTTACTCGCGCCGAGTATTACGCGCGCGAACGCTCGGACGGCTGGCTGCGTTGTCACTTCCGGCATCACGTTCACAGTGACCCGCTGATTCTTATGGGCATTCAGGACCTGACCGCCTGGGTCGACTTTACGGCGGTCGCTCATGCAGCCATCGACAACGGCCTCGATGTCGCGGGCTACACGGCGCAGGCGCAGTTCCTCATGGGTGGCGGTCTCGACGCGGAAATGCAGGATTTCGCGTCAATGCCGCTCGATTCGCAGCTCGCATTGTCCGGGCAGGTCAAAACGCTTACCCTGCCCGGTGAAATGGGCGAGTATTTCAAATGCATGGCATTGCGACGTGGCGGTGTCGCGACACCATCCGCGTTCGCCCTGGCAGACAGGACACACACTTTATGACTGACACGTTTTATGAGTGACCGCATCGTCGGCCGGAGTCGGCCGTGACCGGACTGCAGATCGTCGTACTCGCGGTGGTCCAGGGGCTGACCGAGTTCCTGCCGATATCGAGTTCCGGGCACCTCGTGCTCGTGCCGTACCTCGTCGACTGGACCGACCAGGGGCTCGCGTTCGACGTCGCCGTGCATTTCGGCTCGCTGGTCGCTGTTTGCATCTTCTTCCGCGAGGACCTTCTTGGCCTGATCCGCGGCGGCCTCAATATCCTGGGCGGTGACATCAAGACGCCACAGGCCAATATGGCGCTCGGCATCGGGTTGGGCACGATACCCGCCGCCATCGCCGGACTGCTGTTCGCGTCCTGGATCGAGGCAAACCTGCGCGATCCTTCGATTATCGTCTACACGCTGTCGGGTTACGGAGTGTTGATGGCGCTGGCCGACAGATTCGGAAAAAGCGCTCGGAACATCACCGGCGTCCGTATCCGGGATGCGCTGATCATTGGCTGTGCGCAGGCCCTGTCACTGGTACCCGGCACGTCTCGCTCCGGGGTGACCATAACGGCGGCGCGAATTCTGGGATTCGAGCGCCTGGACGCCGCGCGTTTCTCGTTCCTGTTGTCGGCACCGGTGATCTTGCTGGCGACGCTCTACAAGAGTTTCGAGCTGGTAACCGGCGAGGCACCTGTCGCCTGGGCCCAACTCGGGCTTGGCGCGCTGGTTTCCGCTATTGTTGCTTACCTCAGTATCGAGTTATTCATGCGGGTCGTGACGCGCATCGGTCTTTTGCCATTCGCAGCCTATCGACTCCTGCTTGCTGCGGTGATTGTCTATGTCCTGGTATAAAACGCTCCCAATCCTGTTTGTCGCCGGCAATGCCCTTGCGGCGGAAGGTTTCATCATCGGCGGCGGTGTCGAAGGCGACTCGGCGGACGGCTTGTCCGGCTCATTCATCGGCGAGGTCGGCCTGACCGAAAAGACCTGGCTGTCGGGGGCGCTTGCGAAAAGCACCGTGGATCTTGCGCAGCGCGGCGACCTCGATTCGCTGTACGCCGACGTCGGGGTCGACCACTGGTTCAAACCCGTCGGTATCCGAGCCGGCATGTCGTACTGGGGTGACAACGACTCGCTCGATTCGACCGACTTGCGCGCATCCCTGTACTGGCGCTCGGACAAGGTCACGTTCGCCGGCGACTACGAGTTTCGCGATTTCGGCTTCGATTTCCCGTCCACGGACCAGTTCCCGGGCCGCAGGGTCAATTTCGAGGCCGCAGGGGTCGGCTTGAGTGCACGGTTCGAACTCAGCGACACGGTTAGTCTCGGTTTCTCAGGCATGGACTACGATTACGACGTCAACCTGCAGCTCGACGCCAATCGCCCCATCCTTGAACTGTTGGCATTCTCGCGCCTCAGCCTGATCAACAGCCTGGTCGACTACCGTGCCTACGCAACGCTCGGTCTCGACGTTGGTGAGCGGAGCTGGGAGCTCGACGTCGGCACCTGGAAAGGCGAGGTCGACCGCGCGACAACAAGGTCAGCAACTCTTCGATTCCTGAATCCGCTCGGCAATGCGAGCGACGTCGAATTCGGCCTGGGTTTCGACGATTCCGAGCTTTACGGAAACGTTACCTTCTTCTCGGTGTTCTTGTACTTCTACGGCGGCGTTTAGGCGGAGCGGCAAAACTCGGCGACGGCGTTCTTGCGCGCACGGCGAATTGCCGCGGGAATTTTCGAGTTTTCGTGTTCACTGGCGATGGCGCCGGCGTCCACCGCCGCGGCCGCTGCACGGGCAGAACGGAAGAAGTCGGCCTGGGGATACAGCCTTTTTTCGAGGCCCTTGCGTCCCCGCGCGTCCGCTTCGCAGGTCAGCAGGAACTGTTCGAATCGCCGCGGCCTGCGGAACGCGTCGGTTTTCTCCAGCACCTTCAGGACGGTCCTGGGGCGCAATTCCAGCGCTCGGTGACAATGCGTATGGAGTTCGGCCACGAGGAGGGCAAGATCGCGACTCGCTTTCGGCACTGGTAGCCGTTCGGCGACGCGTCGAATCAGTTTGCAACCGCGAATTTCATGACCGCGATGGCTCGGCAACTCACTCCTCGGTGTGGTTCCCTTGCCGAGGTCGTGTGTCAGGGCCGCGAACCGGACTTCGAGATCCTCGCTCAATGCCTCGGCCTGGTCGAGTACCATGAGCACGTGAACGCCGGTATCGATTTCAGGATGCCATTGCTCGGGCTGCGGAACGCCAAAAAGCGCTTCTAGCTCCGGCAGCAACACACGTAACGCGCCGCACTCCCTCAGCACCTCGAAGAACACACGCACATTCGAGCCGCGCAGTGCGTCCTCGGTCTCTTTCCAGACACGGTCCGGCACGAGCGCGTCGACCTCACCGTCGGCAACCATGCGCTGCATGAGCGCCAGGGTTTCGGGCGCGATCGTGAACCCGAGGTGATGAAAGCGTGCGGCGAACTTCGCGATGCGCAGGACCCGCACCGGGTCTTCCGAAAATGCGTCGGACACATGGCGAAGGACACGCTGCTCGATGTCGCGAACGCCGCCGTACGGATCGACGAGATTGCCGTCGGCGTCTTTGGCAATCGCGTTGATCGTCAGATCGCGCCGCAGCAAATCGTCTTCGATCGAAACGTCCGGGGAAAAGTCGAATGCAAAGCCGTGGTAGCCGGGCGCTGTTTTACGCTCTGTGCGCGCGAGCGCGTATTCCTCGCCGGACTCGGGGTGCAGGAATACCGGGAAGTCCTTACCGACCTGCCGGTAGCCTTCCGCCAGGAGTTCGTCGGGTGACGCGCCCACGACGCACCAGTCCCGTTCCTGGTGCGGGATGCCGAGCTGTTCGTCGCGAACAGCGCCACCAACGAGGTATACCTGCATCGCGCAATAGTACCCGACAAATGCGGTTGACGTTTCGGTGTGCGAGCCAGCAGAGTACGGATATGCGAGCAAGCATCCTATGGCCAAAACTGTTGCTGGTTTTATTGCTTTTTGTAAGCTTGTCCGGTTGTTACTACATGCAGGCAGCGGCCGGGCAGTGGCAGGTCATGCGCAAGAGCGAGCCGATCGACGAGGTTATCGGTGAGAGCGGAACTTCGGAGGAACTCGCTGAGCGCCTGCGGCTCGTGCAGGCCGCTCGCCAGTTCTCAGTCGAGGAACTCGGGCTGCCCGATAACGACAGCTATCGGAAATACGCCGATATCGAACGAGAATTCGTCGTCTGGAACGTGTTTGCCGCGCCCGAGTTTTCGCTGCAACCGAAGCAATGGTGTTTCCCGGTGGCCGGCTGTGTCAGTTACCGGGGCTATTTCTCCAGGGACGCGGCCTACAAGGAATCAGAGCGGCTCGCCAGGGATGGCTACGATATTGCCGTAGGTGGTGTTTCTGCGTACTCGACGCTGGGCAACTTCGACGACCCCATCCTGAGCTCGATGATGCGCTGGGACGATGTACAACTGGTTGCGGTGTTGTTCCACGAGCTTGCGCACCAGGTGCTCTACATCAAGGGCGACTCGGGCTTCAACGAATCCTTTGCCACGGCCGTGGAAGAATTCGGTGTCGAGCGCTGGCTCGACTCACGCGGGCAGCCCGACGACATCGCCGCCTACAGGCAAAGGAAAGCGTTGCGGCAGGACCTGATGGCGATGGTAGCCGCCGCGCGCGACGACCTGCGTATTCACTACGAATCCACGCTGGATGACGGAGACAAAAGACGACTTAAAGCGGAGCGCCTGGACAGGCTCGCCGCAGACGTTGCTGCGGAACTCAAACGTCGCGGTCGAGACTCGAACAACTGGCTGAGTGGCGAGTTGAACAATGCCCGGCTGGCATCCATGACGCTCTACGAAGGACGACTGCCGGCGTTTCGCGCATTGCTGGGCCAGTGTGAACAGGACATACGCTGTTTTTATGTCGAGGCGCTGGAATTGTCCAAAATCGACAAGGCGTCGCGGGATGCGCGCCTCGACGCGCTAGCGGGAAGCTAATTGCCGTGCGTCCCGGGCCGCTTTCACGCGTGCCAGCTCGTCCGATACTCGCCGCACCTTGCCGGTCATGCGCCAGTGAAAAATGGCCTGTGCCGAAAGTACCCGTTTGACGTACTGCCGGGTCTCATTGAACGGGATGTTCTCGATCCACACGCGAGCGTCGATGCTGCCCGAGTCCGGCAACCAGCGATCGACACGGTGAGGCCCGGCGTTGTACGCCGCTGTGGCCAGCACCGGGTTGCCGCTGTAGCGTTCGGCCATCTGGCCGAGGTAACTCGTGCCTAAGCGTATGTTGCTCTTGGGATTGGTTAACGTGGCGAGTCCTGAATAGGGCAAACGGATTTGGCTGGCGACCTGGCGTCCAGTCTTGGGCATGAGTTGCATCAGGCCGATAGCACCGGCGCGCGATCGAACGTCGCGCATAAAAAGGCTTTCGCTGCGCGCGATGCCGTACGCCCATGTCGATGGAATTCTGGCCAGCGAAGAGGATTCTTCGAACCAGCCCTGGTAGGGCAGTGGGTAGCGAATGGACAAATCGTCGTACTCGCCGAGGTTGGCTGCCGTTGCTATCGCACGCGAATGCCAGCCCCAGCGGTGCGCCAGGATTGCCGCTTGCAGTTTTTCCTCGGGCGATAAGTGGCGCACGACGGCGTCCCACTCGGAACGCCCGCGACCCTCTTGTCCAACCAGGAACAACTCCCGTGCCCTTATGACTTCCGGGCGTGACTCGATGTTTGCAATGGTCGTCTCGTCGGCGAGCAGCTGCGAGTCATCGAGCGCATACTCGTGATCGAGCTCGTCGGCGGCGAGGAAACCATAGTAGCTGCGCTCCTGGCTCAGCCGTTCAAACGCCGCTTTTGCGGCCAGCACCTGGCCGGAGCGTTCGAACGCGACACCGCGCCAGTATTGCCATTCTTCCGAATTGCGTTCCGCATCCGACATTGCACCGATGTCGGCGAGCAGGTCGATCCATTGCCCATTGAGAAGACTGGTTCGTGCGCGCCACCGCAAGACCTCATCGTTCTGCGCGGCTGCGGGAAGGTCGGCCAGCAAAGCGTAAGCGCCCGGCAAATTGTCTCTGGCGGTCCAAAGGGCGATATGCCGTGCCGTTCGTAATTTCTGTTCTTCCGTAAAGCCGTATCGGCCCGAGACGCGTGCCCAGGCTTTATACGCAAGCTGGGGGTCCCGATAGGTAAGTCGCTCGGCGGCGTAGACCAGTTGCTTGCGACTCGTCGGCGTATTGGCGCGCCGCGCATGGCTGTTAAGGAAGTCCTCCGGGTGGCTTTGTGCCGTGACCCAGTTCGCCGCCTCGTCCACGTATTGCCGGTCGATCTTCGTTGCGAGCCAGCGCGCGAGTGAAAACTCCTCGTTTTCCACGGCGAGCTGATAGCGTTTGCGGAATTCGGCCGGGCCCAGCAGCTTCTGATCGTCCAGGAATTCGAACACGGGATCGCATTCGCCGACCTGGCTCTTGCCGACCAGCCAGAGATTCGTGCCGCGGCCACCGACGCGGGCATGGCGGCCGGCTTCGAGTTCCGCCTGCAGCGACAGGCAATCGAGCTTGGCAATATCCATGCCGTGGTAATACTTCTCATAGATTCTCTGGTAGCCGCTGAGATCGCCGCTCTTGGCGAGTTGCAGAGCACGCCGATATCGCAATTCCCTGGCCGGGCGGAGCGCGCCGTACTGGTCCAGGAAAGCGTCGATGTCCGCGGCTGACGCTGTCTTTATTGTCGCGCGCAGGTAGGTCGCACGAAGATCAGGCCATAGCACGTATTGCTGTAATTGACGCCGGTGGGCGGCGGGGAGCTGCTCGACGGCGCTCCAGTCGCCGCGTTCAACCGTTTCGTAGACGTCTTTATACAGCTGGCGCTGG
The DNA here is from genome assembly GCA_945788625.1 of uncultured Woeseiaceae bacterium. GTDB lineage: Bacteria > Pseudomonadota > Gammaproteobacteria > Steroidobacterales > Woeseiaceae > UBA1847. The sequence goes on along the minus strand of CALZMQ010000004.1, from coordinate 82,206 downwards.
GTATCGATGGCCGATGCGGCTGCCGGGGACCCGGCTATCGCCGCATACAGTGACAATACGGCGATACTGCGGACAACAATGGCAGTGTAGCGGACGGTCATCGTATGGGCGCCAGCCTCTTCGAGAAATCACCTAAGGTAGTGCTTCGACCTTACTGATCCTCGGTCGGTTCCGCAACAGCGCCGCCGCTTAACGAATCTGTAACATCAGCGAGCGCTCGCCGCGCTGGACCAACAGAAACAGGATGCGATTGCCGGCCGCGGCGACCGATAAATCCTCCAGCGAGCGCACGGGACGACGATTAACCGCCGAGATGACGTCGCCCGGCCGCAGGCCGCGCTGTGCCGCAGGGCTGCCCGGTTCGACTTCAGTGACCTCGATGCCGCCACCGCTGGTCGGGTTCGCATCCGCGAATTGAGCGCCTGAAAGTCCAGGATGAATGTCAGCGCCGATGGACGCGACAGTCTGCTGCTCTCCCAACATAGCGGTCACGACGCTGGTTTTGCTTTCGCGAACGTATTTGATCGCGACTTCGTCACCGGAGCGCAACAGGCCGATCGCGTTTCTGAGTTCCGAGGCGTCATCGACTTTTTTGTCGTTCACCTCGACGATAATATCGCCCACTTCGAGACCCGCGTCCTCGGCGGCGGATTCGGGTTCGATATTGGTTATCAAGGCACCGCTCTTTACATTCGTCTCCAGCGCCTTGGCCATCTCGGCATCGATGGTTTGAATTCTCACCCCGAGGAGGCCGCGTCGAATTTCACCGAAATCGAGGATCTGGCTCATAATCGATTCGGCAATGGTCGTCGGCACGGCGAAGCCGATACCGACATTGCCGCCCGAGCGGCTGATGATGGCCGAGTTGATGCCGATCAATTCGCCGTCCATGTTGACCAGTGCGCCACCGGAATTGCCGGGATTGATCGATGCGTCCGTCTGGATGAAATCTTCGTAACCGTCGCGGCTGATGCCGGTTCTACCAAGCGCGCTGATAATGCCGGACGTGACCGTGTGTCCGAGGCCGAACGGGTTGCCGATGGCAATGACAAAATCACCGACGCGCGCAGATTCGGAATCGCCAATCGACATCTCGGTCAGGCCGTCGGCCTCGACTTTGATCACGGCGATGTCGGTTGCCGCGTCGGAACCGACGACCTCGGCGTCCAGTATCTCGCCGTCGATCAGCGATATCTGAATCGTATCGGCATCGGCGACCACGTGATGGTTGGTCAGGATATAGCCGCGCTCGGCGTCGACGATGACGCCGGAACCGGCGCTCGCAACCTGTTGCGAGCCACCCGGCATGTCGGGCATGCCGAAGAATCGACGAAACGCATCGTCCGCGAATGGGCTGCGGCGCGTCACCGTCTGACTGACGCGGATGTTCACGACTGCCGGCGAGGCGGCTTCGACCAGTGGGGCGAGGCTCTTGACAGGCTGGGCGCCCACACTGTCCGGCAATGCTGCCTGTGCCGGCGCCAGTCCGAATGCGGCGAGTATCAGTACGACTCGGAAGATTCGTGATGTCATTAACATAGATAGTCTCATGGATGCTTCAGTTTGCTCTTAAAGATAGGCACGCGCGCCTGAATAGCCGGTGAACGCGACCCATATATGGCAACGTGCCGGGAATTATAGGCCGTTTCACGAGAGATGCCCGGTTGCAACGAAACGTTGCAACCGGGCAGCGTTTGCGCATTCCTGCTCAGGCGGCTTCTACGGTAATCCGGCGTGCCTGGATTTCCGGCAACTTCGGAATTGATACCTCGAGAATACCGTTGCTGCATTTCGCCGTTATCCCGTCTGCGTTTGCTGTGTCCGGCAGCGTAAAGCGGCGAAAGAAGCGACCTGTAGCGCGCTCGATACGTTGCACACCGGCCTCATCCGTGCGCGTTTCGGCGCGGCGTTCGCCCGATACGCTCAGTACACCATTATCCATAGACACGTCGATGTCATCGACGTTCACACCCGGAACGTCCGCACGCAGCAAGAACCGGTCCTTTTCCTCCAGGATGTCGACGGCGGGGACCCAGTCGGTGAGTGTGCCATCGCCATCGTCCGCCAAACCACGGCGTTCTACGAGGCGATCCAGGTCGCGATGCAGCAGGTCGACGAAGGTCCAGGGTTCAAAACGAGTCAAGTTCATGATTTTCTCCATACAAAAACAAACAAATAATCGATGCCCTCATCGGGGCGCTACGTTGTCGTTGTTCGCTTAAGTGTGGGCGCGCAAACGCTTTTCAAGGCACCGGTAAACGGTCAAAAACGCCCATAAGTGCCGTTTTGTATAAGGTTATTTTTCATTGATTTAGGGCCACTATATCTAGTGGCACGGAATTTTCACAAAAGTGTCATTATTTTTCGCTTGTTTTTAAAGGACTTACTCGTAAAAGCCTTATAACTTATTGATTAGTATAATAAAACGACCTAGGAAAAATTTGCCCTAAACGCTTGACAGTAGCCCTCTACGGGCATAATCTTGACACCACTCGGACACAACATCTTGTGTCTAATCAACGAGAGAAAAGAGGCCGGAAACGGCTCTCGTCGCGCGTTTTCTGGCCGCCGGCGAGCAGGGTCCTTTTCCCTCAAAAAGGCTAGTCACAATAATACATTTGGGGTCTCCTTAAGGGAGTTCAGGGGAGTAAGAGGACTTATGAAGTCTGCCGTACACTTGGACACGCACACGGTAACCGATATTGAATTTCAAGCCGCATCACTGGATATCTGGGACGCGAAGTATCGCCTTGTAGCCAAAGATGGCGCGAAGATAGACGACTCTATCGACGACACCTACAAACGCGTTGCCAAGGCGCTCGCCGACGTCGAAACCGAGTCGAAGCGCGAACACTATTTCAAGGAATTCGTCTGGGCATTGCGCAGCGGGGCCATTCCCGCCGGCCGCATCGTATCCAATGCAGGCGCCCAGGAGCACAAGCCCGCGACATCGACGATCAACTGCACCGTGTCGGGTACGGTCGGTGATTCGATGGACAATATCCTCAACAAGGTTCACGAGGCAGGGCTAACGCTCAAGGCGGGTTGTGGCATCGGCTACGAGTTTTCGACGCTGCGGCCGAAAGGCGCGTACGTGACGGGAGCGGGCGCCTACACCTCGGGTCCGCTGTCGTTCATGGATATCTATGACAAGATGTGTTTCACGGTATCGTCGGCCGGCGGCCGCCGTGGCGCACAGATGGGCACGTTTGATGTCGGCCATCCTGACGTCATGGAATTCGTTCGCGCGAAGCGCGAAGACGGTCGTTTGCGGCAATTCAATCTCTCCTTGCTGATCACCGACGAGTTCATGCGGGCGGTAATCAACGAAGACGACTGGAAGCTGGCGTTTCCGGTGACGCCGAAAGAAATCGACGACGACGGCCTGGATCTCAAGGACAAAAGTGCGTTCGTCTGGCGCGAATGGCCCGAAGCCGGCAACTACGTCACGGACGCGGAAGGCCTGGTTGCCTGCAAGATCTACAAGACGATGCCGGCGCGCCGTGTCTGGGACGTCATCATGGCGTCGACCTACGATTTCGCGGAGCCGGGCTTCGTGTTGATCGACAAGGTCAACGAAATGAACAACAACTGGTTTTGCGAGAACATTCGTGCGACCAACCCTTGTGGCGAACAGCCGCTGCCGCCGTACGGGTCATGTCTGCTCGGCTCCGTTAACCTGACGCGTTTCGTCGTCAAACCGTTCAGCGACGAAGCGCGCTTCGACTGGGACAATTTCCGCAAGGTGGTCAAGGTCTTCACGCGCATGCTCGACAACGTCGTCGAGATCAATGGCCTGCCGTTGCCGCAGCAGCGCAACGAGATCCAGAGAAAGCGCCGGCACGGCATGGGTTTCCTGGGGCTGGGTTCGACTATCACGATGATGCGCATGGAGTACGGCGAGCCCGCGGCTGTCGAGTTCACCGAAGAAGTTGCAAGGCAGCTCGCGCTGGCCGGATGGGAAGAGGGCCTCGAACTGGCGAAGGAAAAGGGGCCTGCGCCCATCATGAACGAGAGCTTCGAGGTCACGGAAGAGATGTTGCGCAAGCGCCCCGAGATGCGATCGGACGGCTACCAGCCCGGCGACAAGGTCCCGGGCCGGATTCTGCACGCGCGTTACAGTCGTTACATGCAGCGCATCGCGTCCGAGATGCCGCAACTCGTCAACCAACTTGCTGAAACGGGTTCGCGATTCACGCACCACAGTTCTATTGCGCCGACGGGCACGATTTCGCTATCACTGGCCAATAACGCGAGCAACGGCATCGAACCCAGTTTCGCCCACCATTACTTTCGCAATGTCATTCGCCAGGGCAAAAAGACCAAGGAAAAAGTCGATGTATTTTCGTTCGAGATGCTTGCGTATCGTGAAATGGTCAATCCCGATGCGATGCCGGCCGGTGACGCCGCCGGCGGTAACGCGTTGCCCGACTACTTCGTTACGGCGGACGAGGTAACGCCGACGCAACACGTGGATATTCAGGCCGCTGCACAAAAGTGGATCGATTCTTCGATCTCCAAAACCGCAAACGTGCCGACGGAGTATCCGTACGAAGATTTCAAGGATATTTACCTGTACGCGTACGAACAGGGTCTCAAGGGTTGCACGACCTTCCGCTTCAACCCTGAAGCATTCCAGGGTGTTCTCGTTAAAGAGAAAGACCTGAAGAGCACTAATTACACATTCACGCTGGACGATGGTTCAACGGTTGAACTCAAGGGCGACGAAGAGATCGAATACGATGGCGAGGTCCATACGGCCGCCAACCTGTTCGATGCCCTTAAAGAAGGCTATTACGGAAAATTCTAAATGATCAAGATCGAGAAAAAGATTGTCGGTTACGCGGTTAACAAACCGGCGGCCGAGGAAGAAGCCGCCAAGCCGGAATTCAAGAGGGAAGGCGGCGTAGGCAGCCGTGCAGAAGTCATTCGCATGCACGAAAAACTCGAGCGTCCGGAAGTCCTGGTCGGCTCGACCTATAAAGTAAAAACGCCGGTGTCGGATCACGCCATGTACGTGACGATCAACGACATCATCCTGAATGAAGGCACGGAACACGAAAAGCGCCGGCCGTTCGAGGTGTTCATCAACTCGAAGAACCTGGATCACTACCAATGGATCGTGGCGTTGACGCGCATTATCTCAGCCGTATTCCGCAAGGGGGGCGACGTGACTTTCCTGGTCGAGGAGCTGAAGGCCGTCTTCGATCCTCGCGGCGGCTACTGGCAGACGGGTGGCAGGTTCATGCCTTCCATCATTGCCGAGCTCGGCCATATCGTTGAAAAACACCTCATCATGATCGGCCTGATGGCACCGCCGGAACTCGACGAGGGGCAGAGGAAACTCATCGCCGAGAAACGCGCCGAGTTCGAGGAATCGAAAAAGCAGCAGGACGCCTTTTCGAGCAGCGAATATCCCGAAGGCGCGCAGCTGTGCACCAAGTGCAATACCGTTGCGGTGATCATGATGGACGGGTGTATGACCTGTCTTTCCTGCGGCGACTCCAAGTGCGGCTAAGCTTGTAGGAGCGCGCTCAAACGCACGACCAATAACAAAAAGCCCCGGTCATTGCGGGGCTTTTTCGTTGCCCATGAACAAACCCACAGCGGTGGCAGGCTCTATTCCGCCTCGCGTGCCATGCACGTGCGCGTCGGACCGGATGTCGCGTCTTCGCGCCGGGCGTGCGGCCCGACTGGATATTTCTCGCCGTTGGGCAGAACGACAAACTCTTTACCTTCCTCTACCCTCTCGAACATCGTGTCCAGGCTCTGCTCGAGGCCTCGTTTCCTGGTCTCAACCTTGATGCAACGACTGGTCTCGTAGTTCCAGATCATGTGGGGATCGTTGTTGGGATCGAAATCCCCTCCGTCCTTGCCCTCGTTGACATCGGTGAAGAGATTGAGCGCCAGGTCTGTAGAAATGGCCGCCACGTCGTATACCGAGCATCCGGCAGTCGCAGACAATATGAACAACGTCGCGAAGATCCTGATCACCACCGTTAACTTCCTGTCCTGAGGCCTTTGAACAGGCTGCCTCAGTGAAGCCAAAACCTCAAGGTAGCGTTGCATGTTATGCGGTACCGATCTGGGCAATACTGGCCGAATCAGCCAGCATCTGCTGCCGACATGTCAGCAATCTGTTAGATTGCGCTGCGTGACTATATCGATACCCGATTTTTCTCGAACAAGCGTCGTCGTTGCCGGTGACGTGATGCTAGACCGTTACCTGTTCGGCAGCACGGGCCGCATTTCGCCCGAGGCGCCGGTGCCGGTCGTTCACGTGCAGGAAACCGATAATCGCCCCGGCGGTGCGGCGAACGTCGCAGTCAACCTTGCGAGTCTCGGCGTGTCGACTCGCCTGGTCGGCGTGGTGGGTGAGGACAGTGCAGGCGACGCGCTGCTGACGATACTGAGCGATCGCGGTATACGCTGCGATTTCGCACGCGCCAACGACCGGCCGACTATTACCAAAACCCGTGTACAAAGTCGCGGCCAGCAATTGATCCGTCTCGATGAAGAGAACGCAAAGGCAACAGCCGGCGACGCCATCATCAAGAAATTACGGGACGGGCTCGACGGCGCCGGCGCGGTCGTGTTGTCCGATTACGGCAAGGGAGCACTTGCCGACGTCAGCGAACTGATTGCCGTGTGCCGCGAGGCCGGCGTGCCCGCACTCGTCGATCCGAAGGGTATCGATTTCGACAAGTACCGCGGTGCCTCGGTGCTGACGCCCAACCAGTCCGAGTTCGAGGCGGTCACGGGAGCCTGCGAAACGGATGACGAACTTGCGAGCCACGCCCGCGCGATGATCGACGAACTCGATCTCGACGCGGTGCTCGTGACCCGCAGCGAAAAAGGCATGATGCTGCTCGAGGCTGGCGCCGAGCCCGTGTTTCTCTCGACGCAGGCGCGGGAGGTCTATGACGTCACCGGTGCCGGCGATACCGTGATTGCCACGCTTGCCGGCGCGCTCGCCAGCGGGCAGGGTCTTGCGGCCGCTGCGGCTTTGGCCAACGTGGCGGCCGGCCTGGTGGTTCGCAAGATCGGCGTCGCCACGGTCACGCCCGGCGAGATCAGTGCGTCGCTGCATCAGCGCGGGCAGGGCGGGCGCGGCCTGGTCGACGTGGAGCAGCTGCGCGCGTTGGTTGACGAGTCGCACGGCCGCAACGAACGGGTCATCATGACGAACGGCTGCTTCGATGTGCTGCATGCCGGCCACGTAGCCTACCTCGAGGAGGCGAAGAGCCTGGGAGACCGCCTGATCGTCGCCGTCAACGACGACGATTCCGTGCGGCGCCTCAAAGGCGAGTCCCGACCCGTCAACAAACTCGAAGACCGCCTGCTGGTGCTGGCCGGCCTGGCCGCGGTCGACTGGGTCGTACCGTTTTCCGAAGACACGCCCGCCGAACTCATCGGGAAGGTTTTGCCCGATGTGCTGGTCAAGGGTGGCGATTACAAGGCCGAGGAAATCGCCGGTGCGAAAAAAGTGCTGGAGAACGGCGGCGAGGTTCGCGTGTTGTCGTTTAGGGACGGCCACTCGTCCAGCCGCATCATCGACAAGCTGCGTGACTGAAAACTGACGTACCGGGGCTTCCGTGCGGTTTTTCTACAACCTTCTCATCTACATTCTGCTGATTCCGTACGGTAGTTATTGGTTGTTCCGGGCCATCGGCAATCGCACCTATCTGCATAACCTCGGGCAGCGATTCGGTCTCGGGTTCCCGAAAATCGACTCCTGCATCTGGATACACGCCGTATCCGTCGGCGAAGTGCAGGCGGCGCAACCATTGATCCGTGTTCTCATGTCGAGATTCCCCGAGCGCCAGTTGCTGATTACCACGGTAACGCCTACCGGCGCTGCGCGCGTCAAAACGGTGTTCGGCGATGACGTGTTGCACAGCTACATTCCGTTCGAGTTTCCCAATGCCGTGCGCAACTTCTTCAAATCGGTGAATCCCGACGTTGCACTCATCATGGAAACGGAGATCTGGCCGAACCTGTATCGCGGTTGCGGCATACGCGACATCCCGCTGATCCTGGTCAGCGCTCGCATTTCACCGCGTTCCGTGCCCGGCTATCGAAAGCTGCTGCCCCTGATCCGGGAAACGCTGTCGCACGGCATCATCATCGCGGCCCAGAGCCAGTCGGACGCCGACAGGTTCCTCGCGCTGGGCGCGAGCGCGGTGCGTACCTGGGTGACGGGCAATATCAAGTTCGACGTTGAATTGCCGCCTGGCATTCGCGAACAGGGCGTGGCGCTGCGCAAGGAGATGATCGGCGACAGGCCGGTTTGGATCGCCGCCAGTACGCACGACGGAGAGGAACTGCAGGTTCTCGAGGCACACCGGGCGTTACTGGATCGCTTCCCCGACTTGTTGCTTGTCCTGGTACCGCGCCACCCCGAGCGTTTCGGGGACGTACGCGAGCTCGTCAGGAAGTCAGGCTTCGACGTGGTCTCGAGAACGGAAAAGCGCGCGTGTGAGGCGTCCACATCAGTCTTGCTGGTCGACACGATGGGTGAAGTGCCGCTGTTCTACGCGGCCAGCGATATTGCTTTCGTCGGCGGCAGCCTCGTACCCATCGGCGGCCACAACCTGCTGGAACCCGCGTCGCAGGGGCTGCCTGTCGTGACGGGGCCGCACGTATTCAACGCCCAGGACATCGCGGACATGTTCGTCGACCTCGAGGCATGCCGCAAGGTCGACGACAAGCAGGAACTCGTCGAGACTATCGCCGAATTGCTTGCGGACCCGGACAAGGCTGCCGAGTTGGGGCGTAACGGTCTCGAGCTCCTCGAGCGCAACCGGGGGGCCTTGCAGCGGCTGCTGGTGCTGCTGGAACCACTACTCGGCAGGCAGACTCCCTGAAACTCAAGGTCCTGCGGCTTCCGCATCCTCCTCGGCGAACGCTTGCTCGGGCGTCTTGCGTTCTTTCAGCCAGCGGTCGATGCGCTCCAGGTCCTGGACTTCGAGGTTGCCCGCAGCCTGCTTGAGACGAAGCGCGTTCAAGACGTAGTCGTAACGGCTCTGGTAGTAGTTCGTGATGGCGGCATACAGAGAGAACTGCGAGTTCAGAACGTCAACAATCGTGCGCGTGCCGACGTCAAAACCGGCCTCTGTTGCTTCGAGCGCCGTACGGCTGGACGCGACTGCCTGCTGCAGTGCCGCGACGCGGCTCCGCTCAGAGATAACGCCAAGGTAGGCATCGCGTGCCTGGCGTTCTGTTTCGCGGGTGACGCGCTGCAGCTGTTCGCGCGCGGCCCTGTGCAGGTACACAGCCTCGCGTACGCGCGACGACGTCGTGCCGCCTGAAAACAACGGCACGGTCACCTGGATCCTGATGCTGTCGTCATCGCTCTCGCTGTCGAGCGGAAAGACCGGATTGGGCCCCAGCGGATTGTTGATGGTTCTATCGCCGGTCCGCTCGGACGTGCCGGTGCTGGCGAACAAGTCGACGGTCGGGTAGTGACCGGTCCGCCTGAACGCGATCTCGTCGCGGGCGAGTTGTTCATCGAGGCGGCTGGCGACGAGATTCAGATTTTGGCCCATCGACAGTTCGACCCAACTCGCCTCGTCATTGGGGGTCGGTGCGATCAGCGGGAAATCGTCGCCCGGGGCAGACAATGCGGTTACGTATTCGCCCGTGATTTCCCGAAGAAACTCTCGCGCTGTCGCCAGCGATCGTTTGGCGGCGATCTCGTCCGCAACGGCCTGGTCGAAGGCGGCCTGCGATTCCTGTACATCCGTGATCGCGATCAACCCCACCTCGAAGCGTTGTTTGGCCTGTTCGAGTTGTCTCGCAATCGCGGTGCGGTTTGCATGGATCGACGTCAATCGGTCCTCAGCCGCCAACACATCGAAGTATCGTTGCGCAACACGAATAATGAGATCCTGTTGTGCCGCCTCGCGCACTGCTTCTGCCCTGGCGACCGACTTGTCTGCGCGGCGCAGATTGATGACCTGGTCCCAGCGGAACAAGGTCTGCTGCAGCCCGAATTGCCAATTTGTATCCTCGATGTCAATGTCGGCGGAAGCCGGGATCGTGCCTCCCATTCCGTCGTCGAATACACCCGGACCGGACGATTTGAAACTGGTCCAGTCGCCGCTGACGTTTAGCTGCGGCAGCAGAGCCCCGCGCGCCTGCGGCTTGGCCTCGAGTGCTGCCAGGCGTCGCGCCTCAGCCTCGTGAATTTGCGGATCGCTCTGCAATGCTTGCTGATAGATTTCGAGAAGAGAGGCTGCCTGGGCCGCTCCGGGCAACGCGAAAGCGCCCAGAAGAATCAGTAACGCATTGATAGTTTTTAGTTTTTTCATCTTGTCTCGTTCCGCAAGTGTAATGCTGGGAGGCGTTAAGTGTTATAGTCTACTACATCACTAAACCAGTTGGAATGACCCGACTTTGACCTTAGATGCAACAAGCTCGCAACTGGTTTCTTTTTTTTTGAATATCTCCGCCGCGGTCAGAAGGAAAACTGCGGCGGCAACGCCGCGTCCTGCAGCGGCAGCAACGTCGTTTCGAACAGCGTCACCGTTTGCCAATCGTGACCTTCGGTACGCTCGACGAGTTTGGCCTGCATCGCTGGTGCGTCCCCCACGACGACGAACAGTTTACCGCCGGGATTCAGTGCCTCGACAAAGCGTGGCTCGAAAGATTGTACGGAACCGGTGACGGCAATCGTATCGAAACTGCCTTGCGGCAATTCGTGCATCGCATTCATTGTCAGCAATTCGACGTTGTCGATGCCGCACTCATCGAGCTGCGCGCCGGCCTTCGCAATGAAGTCGTCAAAGATGTCGATGCTCGTTACCCGTGCGGACAGCATCGCAAGACATGCCGTAAGGAATCCGCTGCCGGTCCCGATTTCCAGCACGTGTTCGTCGCCCTTTAGGCCCAGCGACTGCAATAAGCGACCCTCGATCGTCGGCGTCATCATATACTGTCCGTGACCGATCGCGATTTCGGTGTCCGCGAACGCCAGCATCTCGTAACCGGGCGGCACGAAGCGTTCCCGCGGTAACTCCCGCAGCATTGACAGGACGTCTTCATCGTATACATTCCAGCCACGTACCTGCTGGTTGACCATCTGCAGGCGTGCAAAATCGGTGTTCATACTGTTAATTACCTGTAACTCTTTGAAATTCGCTCTAAATAGCATCCGCAGCCCGGTTCCGTCAGCCCTGTCGCGTTCATCGTCGACGTGGCTCTTCAGGAATTATGGTGAATCGCCGCAGTGTGCTCAGCCTGCTGGGATATGCTTACAGATGCTTGGTTTTTTTAAGCTTTTTGTACCTCAAGACTCCGCATGCGGAGATACAAATTGAGCCCTAATAATAACAACAAATGACCCATACTAACTTGGCTGTATTGCAACACGGGCTCTGAATGTCAACGACACAGTTCATTATCGTCCTGTTATTGCTGCTTACGCTGGCTACGGCCGCGGCCGTGCTGTCGTGGACTGCCCGGCGCAAGCTGGCGCGCCGGGTCAAACGACTCAACGACGAACTGCTGGAGGCGTCGCGCGATGCTTCGGTCGGCCGCCGCCTCAGCGTTCCGGACGACCCCGAAACCAGCCCGCTCGCGCATACCGTGAATCGCCTATTCGATGCACTCGGCGAGCGCGACGAAAAAATCCAGGGCAGGGATCGCCTGTTCAAGGATTTTGCGCGGACGTTGCCGGAAATCGTCATCATCCACACCGAAAAAATTCTACTGGCAAACGAGGCCGCCTCGAGCCTGGTCGGGCTGGAGCCTGCACAACTGGTTGGGCGCGAGATTGCCGATCTCGTGAAGCCCGCGTACCGGGCACTTTTCCGCAAGACCGTCGCCAAACGTCTGGGCGGGGAAACAGTGCCCAATCGCATCGAAATGCAGCTCATCAACGGCAACCAGGCGGGACTGTGGGTCGAGGCGCAGAGTTCGAACATCGAATTTCGCGGCCACCCCGCGATATTGACCGTCGCGCGCGATGTCAGTCACCGCAAGAGCCTCGAGGTGTCACTGTCTCGCAGCAAGCGGCAGGCGCAATACACGCTCGAATCGATTGCCGAGGGAGTCATCACCACCGATAACGACGGTCGCATCGACTACATGAACCTGGCCGCCGAAACCCTGATCGGCACCAACCGGGACGATGCGGCGGGACACAGGGTCGGTGAACTGTTCTCGCTGGTCGACGACGCCGACCGCCGGCCGTTAGGGGATCCGGTGGAACGCTGCCTGGCCATGCGTCGCCGCGTCAATATGGGACGCCGAGCCGTCATGGTCAGCACTGATGGTGAACACGAGCGTTCCGTCGAGATTACCGCGTCGCCCGTCCGGGGGCCGAGCAACAGCATCTCCGGCACCGTGGTCGTGTTTCACGACGTCAGCGAACTGCGTGGGCTCACGCGGAAGATGTCCTACCAGGCCACACACGACCCGCTGACAGGCCTGATCAACCGCCGCGAATTCGAACGCCGCCTCGATGAGGCAATGGACTCGGCACACGCCGAGGAAGCGGTGCACATGTTGTTCTACATGGATCTGGACCGTTTCAAGACGGTGAACGACAGTTGCGGGCACCTGGCCGGTGACAACATGCTGCGCGAGGTTGCCGCACTCGTGAAAGAACAGGTCCGGGATTCGGACTTCGTCGGTAGACTCGGCGGCGACGAATTCGGTGCGCTGCTCATTGGTTGTCCCATCGAAAAAGCGCGACAGATTGCGACCGACATCTGCAATGCCGTCGCCAACTATCGTTTCGTGTGGAAAGACAAGATCTTCAACATCGGCATCTCCATCGGACTGGTCGAAATCAGCCATGCCACCGGAACCTTGCAGGACGTCATGAGTGGCGCGGATTCGGCGTGCTATATGGCGAAGCAGCAGGGTCGGGGACAGGTGCACGTCTATTCGGCACGCGATGAGGCGGTGGCACGCGAGCGTGGCGACATCCAGTGGCTGCGGCAGTTGCAGACGGCGCTGCACGAAGACAGTTTCGAACTGGCCACGCAGCCCATTATCGCAATGAGCGGCAGGGCCGAATCGGGACCCGCTGTCGAAGTGCTCGTGCGCCTCAATGACGGCCAGAGCAGGGCCACAAATTCCGCGGAATTCCTGCGCCCGGCGGAACGCTACCAGATGATGCCGCAGATCGACCGCTGGGTAATCAACGCTTCGCTGGCGGCGATTTCGAGCGGTGAAATCAAGCTGCCGGCACACCGCAGTTGCGCGATCAATCTGTCCGGCCAGACGCTGGGTGACGAGGCTTTCCTCGGCTTCGTCGTTGATGCACTGGATCGCTCCGGCGTGGCGCCGTCATCGGTCTGTTTCGAGGTTACCGAGGGCGCGATACTCGCCAACGTGCAGCACGCGCAGCGCTTTATCGAGGTGCTGCACGGCATAGGCAGTGAATTCTCACTCGACGATTTCGGCAGCGGGCTCGGGTCGTTTTCCAGTCTCAAGCACCTGCCGATCGATTACCTGAAAATCGATGGCACCTACACGCGCAACCTGCAATCCGATCTCGTAAACCAGGAAATGGTGTCGGCAATGATCAAGCTGGCGCGCACGATGCAGTTTCGGGTTGTCGCCGAGCAGGTCGAGCACCAGGAGGATTTCGACTGGCTGCGGGACATCGGTGTCGATTTTGTGCAAGGGCATTTCATCGAGCCGCCCGCAAAACTCGGGACGACCGCCACCACCGGCAGTTTCCGAATGATCAATCCCTGACGCACGCCCCCACCTCCCACCATCTCTCCTGAAGTCGGCAAATGCGCGGAGATTACGGCGCCACGGTGAACCGGCAAGTGACCAACATGTTTGTCGGCGGACTGTCTCGCTGCGCTCGCTTTATGTCTCGCCGACGCCACGACGGTAGGGGTGGGTGATGGGTGTGGCACAAAAAAAGCCGCCGGGCGGGATGCCCGGCGGCCTTGTCTTTCTTACTGCGGAGCTGAATTAGCCAACCAGCAGCGGGACTATCAGCAGTGCAACGATGTTGATGATCTTGATCAGCGGGTTAATCGCCGGACCAGCCGTATCTTTGTACGGATCGCCGACGGTGTCACCCGTGACAGCCGCTTTGTGCGCGTCAGAGCCCTTGCCGCCGCAGTTGCCGTCTTCGATGTACTTCTTGGCGTTGTCCCAGGCACCGCCGCCGGCCGTCATCGAGATGGCGACGAACAGGCCAGTGACGATCGTGCCGAGGAGCAAGCCACCAAGTGCTTCGACACCGAGGGCGAAACCAACAATCAGCGGCACGGCGATCGGCAATAGCGACGGTACAACCATCTCCTTGATCGCAGCCTTGGTCAGCAGGTCGACGGCGCGGCTGTAGTCCGGCTTGCCCGTGCCTTCCATGATGCCTTCGATCTCGCGGAACTGACGGCGAACTTCTTCAACCACCGAGCCGGCGGCGCGGCCAACGGCCTCCATTGCCATGGCGCCGAACAGGTACGGTACGAGACCGCCAATGAACAGGCCGATGATGACCCGATAGTCGTTAAGCAAAAACGTGACGTCCTTGCCGGCGGTCGCGAGCGCGTTGTTGTAGTCCGCAAACAGTACAAGGGCTGCGAGGCCAGCCGAGCCGATGGCGTAACCCTTGGTAACGGCCTTGGTGGTGTTGCCGACGGCATCGAGCTGGTCCGTGATCTTGCGTACTTCGGGCGGCAGCTCGGCCATCTCGGCGACACCACCCGCGTTGTCCGTGATCGGGCCGAACGCGTCGAGAGCAACGACGACGCCCGTCATCGACAGCATCGAGGTGGCGGCGATGGCGATGTTGTACAGGCCACCCATCGGAACGCCTTCTGGCGCCAACTGGAAGGCACCCCAGATGCTTGCACATACCGCAAGAACCGGGAGGGCCGTTGCTTTCATCGAGATGCCGAGGCCCGCGATGATGTTCGTCGCGTCACCGGTCAGCGACGCATTGGCAATCGTCTTGACAGGCTTGAAGTCGGTACCCGTGTAGTACTCGGTAATGACAACCATCGCAGCCGTCAGCGCCAGGCCGATCAGCGACGAGTAGAAGATGTTCATCGCAGCGCCGGTGCTACCCATCATCATATTGGTGATGAAGTAAAACGCGATTGCCGCCAGGATACCGGCAACGATCATGCCCTTGTACAACGCGCCCATAACCTTGCCACCATCAGACGTCTTGACGAAGAACGTGCCGATGATCGAGGCAACGATCGAAACCGCGCCCAGAACCAGCGGATACAGAACCGCCTGGATTCCGTAGGTATCAACGATCAGGCTACCGAGCAGCATAGTGGCTATGATGGTTACAGCGTAAGTCTCGAACAGGTCTGCTGCCATGCCGGCGCAGTCGCCGACGTTGTCACCAACGTTATCGGCGATGACGCCCGGATTGCGAGGATCGTCTTCCGGAATACCGGCTTCGACTTTACCTACGAGGTCGGCACCAACGTCCGCACCTTTAGTGAAGATGCCGCCGCCGAGTCGAGCGAAGATCGAGATCAGCGAGCCGCCGAAAGCGAGACCAACCAGCGCGTGGATGGCATGGTCGACGGTCGAGCCCATCTTCATCATGATCATGTAGTAGCCCGCAACGCCGAGAAGCCCGAGGCCGACTACGAGCATGCCGGTAATCGCGCCACCCTTGAATGCGACATTCAACGCCGGATTGACACCCTTGGTCGCAGCTTCGGCGGTACGCGTGTTGGCTCGTACCGAAACGAACATGCCAATGTAGCCGGCGAGGCCTGAAAAGACTGCACCGATCACGAAACCGATCGCCGTCGCCCAATCAAGCGCGAAACCAAGAACCACCGCAAGCACCAGGCCGACCATACCAATGGTCATGTACTGGCGATCCATGTAGGCCTTCGCGCCTTCCTGGATTGCCGCGCCAATCTCCTGCATGCGGCTGTTGCCGGCAGGCTGCTTGAGAATCCACTGTGTTGAGACTATCCCGAACAGTATGGCGAGCGCACCCGCACCGATCGAGAGCCACAGGGCCAACTCGTTAGACATCAGTTTATCTCCTGACTTTTTTGCTTTGAAATCGAACGCAATCGACTACGCCGGCATCCGAGGCGGGCACAGGATCACGCTCTGCTTGATTGTTCCCCAATAAGGATTGTTGTTACCGGCTCGGCCGGCGGCGCATCATACCACAAATTTTGTTCCCAGCTTCGGCTTGACGGATCGATTCCGGAGTTTGGCGACTTTAGGTAAGCCGTTGAAATACGGAGGATAATTCTCTCCCTTGATCAGTGGCTGCAAGTAGCGCCGGGCGGCTTCTGTAATACCGAAGCCGTCCTTCGTGATATAGCGGCGGGGCAGCATCTTCTCCTTGTTGGCGATGCGGCCGAGTGCGGCCGACTCGATTTTCCATCGATAGGGCTTGTCGGACACGCGTTTGATGACCGGCATCACGGCCGTCTTGCCCTGCAAAGCGAACTGCACCGCTGCTTTGCCCACAGCGTAAGCCTGCTTGACGTCGACGTCCGATGCGATATGGCGGGCAGAGCGCTGCAGGTAGTCGGCGATGGCGTAGTGATACTTGAAGCCGAGGTTGTCGCGAACCATCTGTGCGACGACCGGTGCGACGCCGCCCAGTTGCGCATGGCCGAAGGCGTCTCTCGTCCCCTGGTCGGCGAGGAACTTGCCACTGGCGAATGCGGCCCCTTCACTGACGACGATGACGCAGTAGTCGTATTTGACGACACACTCGCGGACGCGTTTCAGGAAATCACGTTTTCTGAACGGGATTTCGGGGAACAGGATGATGTGCGGCGCGTCTTCCGGGTTCTTGCCGGCGAGACCGCCTGCTGCGGCAATCCAGCCCGCGTGCCTGCCCATGACCTCGAGTATGAAGACCTTGGTGGAAGTTTTGGCCATCGAGAGCACGTCCATTGCCGCTTCCTGGGTGGAAACTGCGACGTACTTGGCAACAGAGCCGAAGCCGGGGCAGTTGTCGGTGACGGGCAGGTCGTTGTCGACGGTTTTCGGTACGCCCAGGCAGGTTACGGGGAATCCCATACTCTTCGAGATCTGCGACACCTTGTGGGCGGTGTCCATCGAGTCATTGCCGCCGTTGTAGAAGAAGTAGCCAATGTCGTGCGCCTTGAAAACCTCGATCAGGCGCTCGTACTCGACGCGGTTTTCGTCGATGCCCTTGAGCTTGTAGCGGGCCGAGCCGAATGCGCCGCCAGGCGTATGCATGAGTGCGGCGATCGTCGCCGCGCTCTCCTTGTTCGTGTCGATCATGTCCTCGGTCAGCGCGCCGATAATGCCGTTACGCCCCGCATACACGTTGGCGATCTTGTTCGAATGCTTGCGTGCCGTTTCGATGACGCCACACGCAGTGGCATTGATGACGGCCGTAACTCCGCCGGACTGGGCATAAAAGGCATTCATTGCGGACATGATGGTGGATTCTCCGGACAGGTATTGAGGGTGCACGAGCATAGCCGAATCCGATTTCAGGTTCATCGACAATTACCGAAAGAAGCGCCGCCGTCGACCAGCCGGGACAGTCGGTAGCAGGTCTTACAGTTATTGCCCGATTGGGCAGCACCTTGCTGTCCGCCAGGATTCGCTTGGTCCGGCACCTTTCCTGACGCGCAGCTCATCACGAACGCGATAGAAGTCCGTCATCTCTGTCGGAAAAATTTACAATTTTCGTTGAATACGGCGATCGCCTGGACTATGTTCCAGACAAGCTTGGGGAATCGTCGCAACAGCCTGTTCAGGAATCGCGTCGCGCCCTTTTTAACATTGGTAATCGGTGACGCCACATGATGCGCTGTGCCTGCATACTGCTATTGCTTTGTCTTTCTCCCGTCGGGTTGGCTCAAACGGTCACCGTCGATTTCGACAATCCCCGGCCTCCAGGCGCTGGAGGCAGTTTCATTCAGGGTGAATTCGGTGGCATAGACTGGGGTTCCAACCGTTGGCGCTGGACCGGGCGGTATGCGTCGAACACAACCAATCATGTTTATTTTGGATCCGGCTCAGGCAACTCCAGAGACATTAGCTTTCCGATGGGGCCGCGTGTCTTCGTCGGCATCGAAGTGTATGGGGTGAGAGGTGGAACGCTGACGATAACTGACGACCAGGGTCAATTCCTCGAACAGTCAATTGTTACCGGGTCGATGCAGTCGGTTACAACGGGCTGGACGATACCCTCCACGGTGGTAACGATCGGATTCACCGGCGGATGGGATCTCGGCGTGGACAACTTCGTCTACATGACCGGTGCGCCCCCACCCCCTGCTCAATACCCCGTGACAGTCACCACGACCGGCACTGGCAACGGTGTGGTAACCAGTCAGCCTGCAGGTATCGATTGTGGCGTAGTCTGCAGTGGCAGTTTCGATGAGAATACTGTAGTCACATTGACCGCCACCCCGGCGTCCGGATCAGTGTTCGATGGATGGTCAGGAGACAACGACTGCGCAGACGGGCAGGTCAGTGTCACCGGTCCCGTCGGCTGCACCGCGAGCTTCTCGGTGCCGCCGCCACCGCAATTTACGCTCCAGATCACAAGGACCGGTGCCGGCAACGGAACGGTAACCAGCGCACCGGCAAGCATCGATTGTGGCACGGCTTGTAGCGCCAGTTTCGATCAGGGCACGTCTGTCACGCTTGCCGCGATTCCGCATACGGACTCCGAGTTCAGCGGCTGGGGCGGAGCGGCCGATTGTGCCGATGGTGTGGTGACGATGAACGCGGAGATAAGCTGCATTGCCAACTTCGACAGTCTGCCGCCACCACCACCGCCTATGCAGTTCAGCCTCCAGGTCACGCTGACCGGGGACGGCGGTGGAACGATTAGCAGCGTCCCGGCCGGAATAGCCTGCGGCCTGGATTGCCAGGAGACGTTTGACGAGAACACGCAGGTTGTTCTTACCGCACTTCCCGATTTCGACTCCGGGTTTGTCAGCTGGAGCGGCGACGCCGATTGTGTGGATGGAGTGGTCGCTATGGCGAGCAACGTCAACTGCATCGCTACGTTCTCACTTTTACCCCCGCCGGCGGTCCAGTACAGCCTGACCGTCTCGCTTCTGGGCAACGGAACCGGCACCGTCTCCAGTTCACCTGGCAGCATCAACTGCCAGCCGGATTGCTCCCACTCATTTGACGAAAACACGGACGTTGTACTAACCGCGACGGCCAGTGGTTTCTCGACCTTCAACGGCTGGTCTGGCGATGCCGATTGCGCCGACGGCGTTGTCACGCTGACTCAGGACGTTTCCTGCAATGCGGAATTCGTTGTGCCGGAGGGTGGCGCCGGCTCCGCGCTCAGGTTCAGCGGGCTGGGCTCGGACGCTCGCGATCGCGATCGAATCAAGTTCATGATTGACAATGTGACCACGGACGCGGACCCGAATTTCCCGCTCGACGTGGGTGCGACGGATTTTACGATCGAGTTCTGGCTGACGGGCGATGCGGTCGATAATCAGGCCAATCCCGTCAACTGCGGTGGCAACAACAGCTGGATTAACGGAAACATGATCATCGACCGGGATCGATTCAATCGCCCATCGTCGTTCGGCCTTTCGGTTGGCGGCGGCAGGCTCGCCTTCGGCGTGACCGACAGCAACGACCTGGCGTTGACGATCTGCGGCAATACGAACATCCTCGATGGACTCTGGCACCACATCGCCGTTCAGCGAAGCGCCGTGGATGGTCAGATGATGATCTACGTGGACGGTAGTCTCGATGCTTTCGGTCAGGGCCCGGCGGGCGACATCTCCTATCCTGACGATGCGGTGCCCGGCAATTTCTGTGGCACGACCGGTAATGAGTGGTGCATTGACAGCGATCCCTACCTGGTGATCGGAGCCGAAAAACACGACATAGGGCCGCAATACCCTGCCTTCTCCGGCACCCTGGACGAACTCAGAATCTCCGATGTCCTGCGTTACAACGGAGGCTTCACGAGGCCCACTCGAGCGTTTACGAGAGATGCCAACACGCTCGGGCTGTTTCATTTCGACGAGGGAGCGGGCGAGGTAGTTCGTGACGACATCACGCCGTCCGACGGTGCCCGTGACGGCGTCGTGCGTTTTGGCGGAGACGGAAGTACCCATGGCCCGATCTGGGTCCCGTCGGATGCGCCACTGGACAACTGAGTCAAAGGACGGTATTTGCCGGCAGACCGTTCCAGGTTGCTCGGTGGCGAAATCACCGAACTCTCAGGTTCATCGGCAATTACCGAAAGTGCTGCGTTCTACGCATTGACCTGCCCCGGTATTGGCGGTAGCGTACTTCGCCGCGGTCATTACCGCAGGAACGGCCGGCGCAGGAGCGGCTTTTTGCCCAGGACGGACTGATGGCGCGAAGCACATGGATATGCGAGAGCGACCCGGCCGCGATTCAATTCATCAAGAAGAGACCGAACAATGCGTATCGTACTTTTGGGCGCACCAGGATCAGGCAAAGGCACGCAGGCCAAGAAGTTGATGGCCGACAGGAACATCCCGCAGGTTTCCACGGGCGACATGTTGCGAGAGGCCGTCGCGGCTGGCACGCGGTTCGGCCTGAAAGCCAAGTCCGTCATGGATGCTGGTAATCTCGTCCCCGACGAGGTTGTGCTCGGCATCATCAGCGAGCGCCTGAGCCAGCCCGATGCAGCCGACGGGTTCATTCTCGACGGTTTTCCCCGGACCCGTAAGCAGGCGGGCGACCTCGAAGAGCTGCTGGATCAGATGGGTACGCCGCTGGATACGGCAGTACTCATGGACGTGGATTTCGAGATTCTGATGAAGCGACTCACCGGTCGGCGCACCTGTTCGCTGACCGGAAAGCTGCTGAACGTATATTTCTCGCCACAACAGGAGCTGGATGCCTGCACCAGCGCCGGCGGCGAGTTGATCCAGCGGGAAGACGACAACGAAGAGACGATTCGCAATCGGCTCGAGGTGTACCGGGAGAACACCGAACCGTTGATCGAGTACTACGGCAAGCGGGACAAGCTGACGACGATCGATGCGGAGGGCGCGATCGACGAAGTGTACGAGCGGTTGCTCGCCGCCCTCGACTAGTCTGGCCGGTCAGTCAAGAAAAACAAAGCGGCCGCTACTGGCAGCTGCCGAGCCCGTTCACCCAATCGGTCAGCAAGGTCACGCCCGCGGTGTCGACGACGGTCGAACCAACAGGTGGCATGCCGATGCTCTGCGTATCGCGCCGGTTTACTCGTTCTACGAGTACCGAGCGTGAGGCATTGCCCAGCGCGATAATCCGCGCGCTCACCAGGCCGAGATCGCCGGCCTGGGGAACAACCTCGCAGGCATTGGTAGCCTGCAGCGCCGTCGAATAACGAAGATCGATATCCACCGGTGTGCCGCCGCCAGGCCGGTGGCAGTTGGCACAGTTGGTGTGCAGATAGGCGCGTGCGCGGGCATTGAGATCGGCATTCACGTCCCCCGGATCGGCAAGTGCCGGGAGCGTCGCGGGTGTGCCGGCCAACGGCGTCGAGAACATCATTACATGGTCGATGGTCTCCAACTGGTTGTCCGTGCGCCCGGTGCTCGGATAGGTGAAGTCGCGGTTCATCTGTGCCGTTTCGGGGCCAAGCGCATCGCCGGCCGCTGCTGTGTGGCATTGGTCGCACTCTGCGCTGCTCGGGAAGACCCAGTCCTGGCCTGCGATATTGACCGTCTTGCCGCCGACAACTCGCGTCGCATTGGTCTGTGTCGCGTTCCATTCGTAGGTATAGCCGCCCCATACGCCGTCCGGATGTCGCATCAGGTGACGCGTCTCGACCAGGTTGCCGCCGAGACGGAAGTTCTTGACGATTACGGTCCCGGCCGGGAACTCCCAGTCGTCCTCGCCATTGATGGTGATCGTCGTGCCGTTGGGCAGGCCGATGAAACGCGACTTGGCCGCACCGTCCGACCAGAAACGCGCGTTGATATCGTAGGGCAACAGACCTGCATACGGCGCGGTGAAGTCGCTCGGGTCAACGCAGCCGGTGTCGGAGAGCAAGTCCGGAATCGTGTTGCCGCCGGCGCCAGCGCCGGGCACCAGCTTGTAGATGCGCCCGTTATTGATGTTGGCGAAATACAGTTCGCCATCGTCGTCGGCGCCAAACGCAACCGGGCCACCGGGTTCGTCGAGCAATTGCTCGTTGATGTAGCCTCCCTGTCCGTCGGAGCGCAGCGCCCAAATACGTCCGGAGCCGTAATCTGAGTAAATGTACTCTCCGATGCGACCGCCAATCGCGGTGCCACGATAGACCATGCCGCCCGTGACGGAATTGCCGTCGCTGCGGGGATAGTCATGCACCGGATCGACATAGCTTGCATTGCACCCGTTGCTTTCGAAAACCAGGAAGCCCTCCCGGCAGTCCCAGCCGTAGTTGTTGCCGCGCTCGATGATATCGATCTCTTCCCGGGCACCCTGGCCGACGTCGCCGGCCCACAACTGTCCTGTTACCGAATCGAAGGACCAGCGCCACGGGTTGCGAACGCCCCACGCATAGATCTCAGGGCAGTCGTTGGCATTGCTGAGGGAAGGCCCGCATTTCGGCTGATTTGCGAATGGATTGCCCTCGGCGCCGGAAGGAATGAGGTAGGAATTTGAAGGATAGGTAATGGACGGATCCGTCACGTCCAGGCGCAAGAACGACCCGAGCAGATTGGTCGTGTCTTGCCCGGTCTCCTGCGGGTCTCCGCCGCCACCGCCGTCACCAAGGCCGATGTACAAGTATCCGTCCGGGCCGAACGCGATGTCGCCGCCGTTGTGGTTGCTGGCGAACTGATCGACAGTGATGATTTCGTGCTCTACGGACCCGGCACCAATTGGACCTGGCGCCACCAGGTTATCCAGAATTACGCGGGATATAACCGAGCGCATCGGCGATGAATCCCGCGTGTAGGAAAGAAATATCTCGGGCGTCGTTGGGTAATTCGGATGAAATGCCAGCCCAAGCAGTCCACCTTCGCCCGAGGAGTTCACGACCGACGAGATGTCGAGGTATTGAACCTCGCTGGCTACCGCGTCGTCGGGATCGAACACCTGTATCTGCCCGCCCTTCTGCAATACGAACCAGCGCGGGTTGGCGCCCGGTTCCATCAGCAGCTTGGTCGGTCCGCCGAAAACGAGTCCTGGAAATGCGTCGTCGACGGCAACGCTGGTCACGGCACCGGGGCGGGCCGGAGCGACGCAGGTTTGATTGTCGGGCCGACTGCTGAGACCGAACACGGGCGCTGCGTCGTCGTTTTGTATGGTGCCGACAGCATTGCTGTCTGCGATGGTCGCTCCGACCGGCGCGCTCAAGGTAACGGTTAGCCTCTCATCGGTTTCGCTGTCCGCATCGCCGAGGACATCGACGGAAATCGTTGCCGACGTATTGCCTGGCGCGATGCTCAGTGTGCCGCTGTTTGCCGTGTAGTCACTGCCCGCCGTTGCACTGCTGTCGGCCGTTGCGTAAGACACGCTGACAGTCGACGTGCTGCTCGCCGACAGTGTGACGTTGAAATCGAGAGAGACGGTGCCGCTGTCGCCTTCCATCACCATTGCATCGGCGATTGACAGTGTTGGGGTTTGCGGCGGCTGCGACGGCGTAGTATCACTGCCCCCGCTGGAGCACGCGGCAGCAGCCGCGGCAGACAAGAGTAACAGTGTCGGAATTCGCATCGTCGGGTGCTCCGGCAACTCGTGCGCAAACTATACGACGGGACCAGAGTGGTTTTGTAACCGACTTCACATTATTCGGCAATGTCTCCAGATTGCGACGGTACGTTGACCCCACCACCCACCATCCACCATCCACGAAACGCGGGCTGCGGATGGGGAGTTCCTCTCGCTTAAGCTCGCTCGACGTCCTTGTCTCGCTTGCATCGGGCTTCGCTTGCTTTGGCGTCCTGCGTCGCGGCGCTCCGCACGACGCTCGTGAAACTCCCCATCCGCAACCCGCTGAACATGTCATGCGCCCCGCGGGCGGCGAGTGCGGGGTGTGTTCCACAAAGCGAGTTATCGCAGATTGTCCGAGCGACTGGGACATGCCCCGTGATCGCCGCCCGTTCGCCGATAGTGGATGGTGGGTGGTGGGTGGTGGGGTTAGAGAAGCTCGAGCAACTCGTTGCCGATGATGTCGCGGCGCCAGCCGTTGAAGACCCGCGAGTCCGCATTTCCCGACAACACCACGGCGGACAATTCCCGCTTCGAAGCCAGTGTCTCCGCTGCGATGCCGAGTTCCTCGGCGCCGCTCGCCACCCGTGACATCATCTCTTTGAGTTGTGTTTTCTGCTGTTCGGTCGGTGGGCGCGGCGGGCGGTAACTGTTCTCCTCTGCCGATGCCGCATCGATCTCGGCCAGAAGTTGGTCTCCGACCCGCTTTAAAAATTTCGCCGGCATGCCGTCGACGCCCGCCAACTGTTTCATCGTCGATGGCAACTGGAACGCGACCTCGAGGAGCAGGCTGTCGCGCATTATCCATTGCCGTGGCCGGTTTCGGCGGATGGCTTCTTCTTCGCGCCAGTGCGCGAGCCTTACGGCGGTGGCGCGCTTCTGACCGCGCAGGTTCTTCGCACCCTTCAGGCGCCCCACCGCCTGCGCTCCGCCGACATCGTAAAGCCCCGCATCGAGCAGCAATGCCGAATCCTGACGAGCCCAGTCCATGCGGCCTTCGCGTTCCAGCCGTTCGCTCAACAGCTGGTAGGCGGGCAGGAGATATTCGACGTCCTCGGCAGCGTATTGCAGGTATTCCTCGCGCAACGGACGCCGCGTCCAGTCGGCGCGAGTGTGCGATTTCGCCATGTCGATGTCGAAAAGCTCCTTGACGAGGCCCGCGTAGCCCAACTGTGCGGGGTGTCCCAGCAGTCCGGCAGCGACTTGCGTATCGAAAACGGAACTCGGCATTGAGCCTGACGTTTGCAGCACGACTTCAATGTCCTGCCGCGCAGAGTGGACCACCCAATCTCGTGCCAGCAACTCGGTCCAGAAATGCTGTTGGCTGTTGTCTGTCAGCGGATCGACACAGTAGATGTCATCGGTGGTCGCAATTTGCACCAGGCACAACTGCGCGAAGTAGGTTTTTTCCCGCATGAACTCGGTGTCGACGCCCAGGTGGGCGTGACCGGCCAGTTTCGAGCTAATCGTGTCGGGTTGATCGACGAAGACGTAATGAGGCATCAGCGGGGCGCAAGCGATATTCAGTATCGGAGGTTAACATGCGATCATCGATCTTTCGCCATCGGGAATCGACGCAACGACCGTGTTCGCACTCATCGAAACGCTGTTTGACATTATTCGCCTGCGCAAAGGGCCGGACGCCATACCGCATTCACAGCTCCTGTTTGTAGTCGTGGTAGTGCTCTGGTTGTTTGCTGGAGCGATCATGACGGTCCTGACGCAAGAGCTCGGCAAGACGCACTTTTTCGAGATGATCCTGGTTGGAGTTGCCGGATTGCTCAGCTACACGGCAATTGTTCTGCTGACCGGTCACGGTGCCCGCGCGTTGCAGACCGTTACTGCCTTGTTGGGGTGCGACTCGCTTCTGAGCCTCTTGTACGTCGCAGCGATCGTTTTCCTGGCACCTTACTTAAGCGGCAACCTGGTCAGCATCGTCGTTACCGTGATCCTGCTATGGTCCCTGGCGGTCGAAGGCCATATCATTGCGCGTGCAATTGACCAGCGGATGTTTGTCGGCGTAATGGCTGCGATTGTAATTTTCCTGTTTCAGCAGTTCCTTTTTTCAGCCATCGACCCGTCACCCGCTGCGGCGACCTGAGGCGCTATGCACGTACACATACTCGGAATCTGTGGGACATTCATGGGCGGTGTTGCCGCGCTTGCAAGGGCGGCGGGGCACGAGGTCACGGGTTGCGACCGCAATGTCTATCCGCCAATGAGTACCCAGCTTAGAAAGCTCGGTATCGAGATTTACGAGGGCGTCGACGCCGCGCAGCTCGACGTCAAACCCGACTGTGTCATCGTCGGCAATGTCATGAGTCGCGGCACCGAGGTCGTAGAGGCCATGCTGGATCGAGGTTTACCCTACCAGTCGGGCCCACAGTGGCTTGCGGAGAACGTGTTGAACGATCGGCACGTGTACGCCGTGGCGGGCACCCATGGCAAGACGACGATCTCGAGTATGCTCGCGTGGATTTTGCAGGACGCGGGACACAGCCCGGGCTTCCTGATTGGCGGGATACCGGCAAATTTCGGCGAGTCGGCCCGTTTCGGGGAAACTGAACATTTTGTGGTCGAAGCCGACGAGTACGACACGGCATTCTTCGACAAACGCGCCAAGTTCGTTCACTA
Organism: uncultured Woeseiaceae bacterium; assembly: GCA_945788625.1. Lineage (GTDB taxonomy): Bacteria > Pseudomonadota > Gammaproteobacteria > Steroidobacterales > Woeseiaceae > UBA1847. The sequence goes on along the minus strand of CALZMQ010000004.1, from coordinate 55,974 downwards.
CCGGCCGCGCACGCTGGTCCTGAGTAACCTCGAATTCGATCATGCGGACATCTATGCCGATATCGACGCAATACTGTGGCAATTTCATCAGCTTATGCGAACCGTGCCGGCCGCCGGCCGCGTCATCGTCAACGGCGCCGATGAGAACCTGAAGAGGTTAATCGAGATGGGTTGCTGGACACCTGTCGAGTCGTTCGGCACGAGCGGCGACGGCGACTGGACGGCGCACTTCAGTGACAAGGTCGAGCGTCGGATAGCCATGCAGGCGCCGTCCGGTAGCTCGGCGGTGACGCGCTGGAACATTGGCGGTATTTACAACCTCGAGAACGCGCTGGCCGCGGTCGCGGCCGCGGCATCGGCCGGTGTGTCTCTCGAGCGGGCTGTCGATGCGCTGTCCCGGTTCGAGGGCGTGAAGCGCCGCATGGAGCGTACCGCGACCGTTGCGGATATCGCGATCTACGATGACTTTGCACACCACCCGACTGCCATCGAGAAGACCATTGCCTCGGTCAGGAACAGGTATCCGGGACATCGCGTCATTGTGGCCATCGAGCCACGCTCCAACACAATGAAACTCGGCGTGCACAATGACTCGTTAGCCGACGCCCTGGAAGCTGCGGACCTCGTGTGGATGTACAGACCGAAAGACATGAGTGCGGAATTCGACGCGGCGTTGTCCGGCCTTGGCGACAAGCTGCATGTATTCGGCGACTACGACCAACTGGTCACGGACATGTCCACTCGCGTCTTGTCCGGGGACCAGGTTATTTTCATGAGCAACGGTGGATTCGGCGCTGCCCGGCAAACGCTTACGGCCGTATTGCAGCGCACGCGGGGCAAGCCCTGACGCGCCTGGCGGCATTTGCCGATGACGCTGCATAAACGACGACGACAGCCGTTACGGGACAGAAGTCCCGTACCCACACAAGCCGTCACCGGCGTCCTATACTGTTGGATGTGCAAATACCGTTATTTCCATTAAGCACCGTCCTGTTCCCGGACGGACCGCTGCCGCTGCGCATTTTCGAGTCGCGCTATATCGACATGATCAGCCATTGTATGAAGAACGACACACCATTCGGCGTGCTGTTGATTCGCGACGGGCAGGAAGCCGGGCCGGCGACAACGTTCGATGTCGGAACGCTCGCCAGGATTGTCGACTGGTACCAGGGCAGCGACGGCCTGCTTGGCGTCACGGCTATAGGCGGGCAACGCTTCCGCCTCGTTACTTCTGAACAACAGGCAAACGGGCTGAATACGGGCAATGTCGAACTCATTGAGCCGGAACCCGCCATGGCATTGCCCGGCGACTACGAGTCGCTCAGTAAGATCCTTGCCAACGTGCTCGACGATCTCGGTCGGCTCTACGAGTCGCTCGAGCGTCGATTCGACGATGCCGTCTGGGTGACCTATCGCTTGACTGAGATACTGCCTATCGAACTCGAAATCAAGCAGCAATACCTCGAGAGTAGCGACACCCTGGCGCGGCTGAAGCTCGTCGACGAGTTGTTGAGTAACGTGCGTGGCCCGACTATAGCGTGCTGAACACCTTGCCGGCGGCGGCAATGGTCGCGTCGAGGTCGTCGTCGCTGTGCGCGGCGGAGACGAATCCTGCCTCGAAAGCGGAGGGCGCCAGGTACACACCCTCATTGAGCATGCCGTGGAAAAATGCCGTAAAGCGCTCGACGTCGGCAGCAGCGACTTGCGTGTAACTGCGCACCGGCCCGTCCTGTGTAAATACGAGACCGAACATGCCGCCGGCGTTCTCGATTGCGATTGCAACGCCTGCATCGGAGGCTGCCGTGCTGAGGCCGTCGGCCAGGCGCTGCGTCTTTTCAGTGAGCGACTCGTAGAATCCGGGTCGATCGACTTCCGTAAGCGTCGCGAGTCCGGCTGCCATCGCAACTGGATTTCCAGACAGGGTACCGGCCTGGTAAACCGGACCATCGGGAGCGATGCTCGCCATGACGTCGGCGCGGCCGCCGAACGCCGCGGCGGGCATGCCGCCGCCGACGACCTTGCCTAGCGTCGTCAGATCGGGCGTGATATCGAATACGGCTTGCGCGCCCCCCCTGGCAACGCGGAACCCCGTCATCACCTCGTCGAAGATCAGCAATGCGCCGGCCTTCGTGCATTGTTCACGCAGCGTTTCGTGGAATCCCGGCACGGGCGGCACCATGTTCATGTTGCCCGCGATCGGCTCGACGATAACGCAGGCAATTTGCGAACCGAGCTCCTCGAACGCCGCGCGCACCGCGCTCGAGTCATTGTAGGGGAGCGTGATCGTGTGTTCGGCGAGCCCGGCGGGCACGCCCGGAGAACTCGGTACGCCCAGCGTCAAAGCACCCGATCCCGCCTTGATGAGCAGCGAGTCCGAGTGACCGTGGTAGCAGCCTTCGAACTTGACGATCTTGTCCCGGCCGGTGTGACCTCGCGCAAGCCGAATCGCGCTCATCGTCGCTTCGGTGCCGGAATTGACCATTCGAACGCGCTCAATCGATGGCACCATTTCGCAGATCTTCTCCGCAATCCGCGTTTCGAGGACGCACGGTGCTCCGAAGCTGAGGCCGCGCTTTGCCGTTTCGAGTACGGCATCCAGGACTTTGGGGTGTCCGTGACCGAGGATCATGGGACCCCAGGATCCTACGTAGTCGATGTACTTGCGGCCGTCTTCCGCTTCGAGCCAGGCACCGGCGGCGCTCTTGAAAAAAACGGGATCGCCGCCGACCGCGGCAAAAGCCCTGACCGGGGAATTCACGCCACCGGCGATGAATTGCTGCGCATTTGTAAACAGAGTCATGACGTTCCTTCTGAAGAGGGGCGCATGCTACCGAACAGAAGGGGGCTCGCTCAACTGCAGAATCCTGACCCCTTTGCGTGCGAGGAGATTCGGTACGCCGTCTTCGCCGACGAGGTGCAAGGCGCCGACGATGATCAGGTAGTCGTCGCCGTCGTCGAGCAGCTCGTCGATCTGCGACGCCCAGCGCCGGTTGCGATCCCTGACCAGTGCGTCGCCGAGCTCTTCGTGCTCTGCGAAACTCTCGAGCAGGCCCGATTCCAGCGATTCAATGTCGCCGTAGCGCCACGCGCGGATCAATTCGTCGATCGACTCCGCAATCGTCTCTGTCTCTTCGAGCGTCTGCACGAGCATCTCACGCTGCGCCTCCAGGGACAGGCCGTCCAGGTAAGCCAGTTGCTGTTCGATGCTCTCTAGTCCCTGGATCGGTTTTCCGTCGGCGACGGCGCGCGACGTCATGTGCATCTCGATACCGAGCTTGGGATTGAAGCCGATGCGATACAAGGCCATCATTTCCACGGTCAGCGCGGCCAGCCAGGGCTCGCTGCTTGCCAGCATGTCTATCGGTATGTCGCCAGCCTCCGCCGCAATCTCAGCCCGACGGTACATGACCTCGCCCATCATGTCGCGCAGCGTCGTGCCGTCCCTCAGCACGCCGTTCTTGTTGAAAAGTTGCTGCGATGCCGCGCCGTCGAGATCGTCCATGTCGAGTTCCATGACCAGCACTTCCGCGTCCTCGTAGACGGTGTCGATGACCGACGGCAGCGGATGGTCCTGCTCGCGCAGCAAATGGATCGACCCGAGCAAGTAGACCGAATTGCTATGGCCCTGTGCTCGCCACAACGTAACGGGGTGACCGCCGGTGTCGGCGCGGGACGACCAGGACAGGGCGAGCAGCACCGCGACGCAGGCAAGTCTAATCATCGTCGATCCAGACGAGTTCCGTGTCGATGCCGCCGTCCGCCTGCAATGCAATGCGGCGGTACGCCGGGGGCTGGTCGTCCAAAGCGAAGTCGTCGCTGCCCGGCTTGAACTGCCGGCAGGTAGACGGCGTGGCAATGATGCGGATGCCGTCATGAGCCTTGTCGTAAGCCTGATGTACGTGCCCGAACACGGCGATACGCACGCGGCCGATCGACTGTGCGCATTGCAGGAACTCGTCACCGTTCCTCAGGCCCACGGTGTCCAGCCAAGTGCTGCCCATCGGAATGGGCGGGTGGTGCAGGCAAACCATGACGTGCTTCGCCGAGCTGCCCGCCACCGTAGCGGAAAAACGCTCCAGTTCCTCCGGCCCGAGCAGACCGCCGGCATCATCGCCGCCGACGCAGCTGTCGAGCCCGATCAGCAGCCAGTCGCCGATTTCTTCATAGGCGCAGTAGGAAAATGGCGGAACACAGCAGACCTTGCGCATGAGGTCGCGAATGTCGTGGTTGCCGGGCACGCAGTGCATGCGCATGTTGAGCGGCAGCAATAGCTCGCGAAACCGGTCGTAAGCTTCTGCCGTGTCGTCCTGGATGAGGTCGCCCGTGATCACGACGCGATCGGCGCGCCAGTCCCCGGATTGATAATGATCGAGCACACTTTGCAGCGACGCCTGCGTGACGGTGCCGCGCAGGTCACCGTCGGGGTCGGCGAAAAGATGCGGATCCGTAAGGTGCAGGATCCGAATCAGGTCGCCATTGGCTGCATCAGGGTTCGATTGAATACGCAGGTTCCTTAGTAGCGGTAGTGCTCCGGCTTGTACGGGCCGTCTTTGTCGACCCCGATGTACTTGGCTTGCTCGTCAGAAAGTTCGGTAATTCTGGCTCCGATGCGCTCGAGGTGCAATCGTGCGACTTTCTCATCGAGGTGCTTGGGCAATACATAAACCTTGTTCTCGTACTGATCGCCATTCTCCCAAAGCTCGATCTGAGCCAGCACCTGGTTCGTAAACGAGTTCGACATTACGAAGCTCGGATGGCCCGTTGCGCAGCCGAGATTCACGAGGCGGCCCTCGGCCAGGATGATGATGCGTTTTCCATCCGGGAAGATGACATGATCCACTTGCGGTTTGATGTTCTCCCATTCGAATTTCTGCAGATAGGCAACGTCGATTTCGTTATCGAAGTGACCGATGTTGCAGACAATCGCCTGGTTGCGCATTCGCTCCATCTGCGGCCCCGAAACCACGTGGTAGTTACCGGTGGCCGTGACCACGATATCGACCTGGTCGCAAATCTCGTCGAATTCGACGACCCGGTAACCCTCCATGGCTGCCTGCAGCGCACAGATAGGATCGACCTCGGTTACCCAGACCGTCGCGCCGAGGCCCTTCAGGGACTGTGCGCAACCCTTACCGACATCGCCGTAGCCGCAGACGACAGCTACTTTGCCGGCGATCATCACGTCGGTAGCACGCTTGATGCCGTCGACAAGTGACTCGCGGCAACCGTAGAGATTGTCGAATTTCGATTTGGTGACCGAATCGTTGACATTGAACGCCGGGCACAACAGCGATTTATCGGCCATCATATCGTAAAGGCGTTTCACGCCCGTCGTGGTTTCTTCGGACAGGCCTTTCACATTTGCCATGATCTCGGGGTACTTCTCGTGCAGGACCAGTGTGAGGTCGCCGCCGTCGTCGAGGATCATGTTTGGCTGCCAGCCATCCGGGCCGTTTATCGTTTGCTCGACGCACCACCAGTATTCGTCTTCGGTCTCGCCCTTCCACGCGAACACGGGAATGCCTGCGTCGGCAATCGCCGCCGCGGCGTGATCCTGGGTCGAAAAGATATTGCACGACGACCACCGTATGTCGGCGCCGAGTTCTTTGAGCGTCTCGATCAGCACTGCAGTCTGGATCGTCATATGCAGGCAGCCCGTCAGGCGCACGCCCTCGAGTGGCTGCTGGCCCTTGTATTCATCACGCAGCGCCATAAGGCCGGGCATTTCGGTTTCGGCGATGGCGATTTCCTTGCGGCCCCAGTCGGCGAGCGAAATGTCGGCGACCTTGTAGTCGTGCTGCGGAATGGCAACGGCTTCGTTGCTCATGGTGTGTCTCCCGAAAGAATTATGTTCGTCAGATTAGTATCAGGCCGCGGCGCTCTTCAGTGCCTCGGCCTTGTCGGTCTTTTCCCAGCTCACGTCTATGTCTTCCCGGCCGAAATGCCCGTACGCGGCAGTCTGTTTGTATATCGGCTTGATCAGGTCGAGCATGCTCAGAATGCCGTACGGAGTCAGATCGAAGTGCTCGCGGATCAGTTCCGTCAACTTTGTATCAGAAAGTTTCCCGGTGCCGAAGGTGCGAACGCTGATCGAAGTCGGTTCGGCCACACCGATGGCATAGGACACCTGGATCTCACAGCGATCGGCCAGGCCGGCGGCGACGATGTTCTTGGCAACGTAGCGAGCCGCATAGGCCGCGGAGCGGTCGACTTTCGACGGGTCCTTGCCCGAGAATGCACCGCCGCCGTGGCGAGCCGAGCCGCCATAGGTGTCGACGATGATCTTGCGGCCAGTGAGCCCGCAATCACCCATCGGTCCGCCGATCTCGAAGCGGCCGGTGGGATTGATGTGGTACTGCGTGTCGGCGCTAACGAGTTCGGCCGGGATTACAGGTTTGATAATCTCCTCCATGACACCCTCGCGCAGATCGGCCATGGACACGTCCGGATCGTGCTGCGACGAAACGACGATTGCGTCGATGGCTACGGGTTTCGCGTCCTTGTAGACGAAAGTGACCTGGCTCTTCGCATCCGGCCGCAGGTACGGCAGCGTGCCGTTCTTCCGGACTTCGGCCTGGCGGCGCATAAGACGATGCGAGTACGTAATCGGTGCCGGCATGAGCACGTCGGTCTCGTCCGTCGCATAGCCGAACATGAGTCCCTGGTCGCCGGCCCCCTGCTTCTCCGCAGTTTCGCGATCAACGCCCTGCGCGATGTCCGGCGATTGCTTGCCGATCGCATTCAGCACGGAACACGAGGCGCCGTCGAATCCCATCTTGGAGCTGTTGTAGCCGATCTCGAGCACCGTATTGCGCACGATGTCTTCGATATCCACCCAGGCGGAAGTCGTGACTTCTCCGGCAACGATGGCTACGCCGGTCTTGACCATGGTCTCGCAGGCGACTCGCGCCTTCGGATCTTGCTCGATGATGGCATCGAGAATCGCGTCCGAGATCTGGTCGGAGATCTTGTCTGGGTGTCCCTCGGAAACGGATTCCGAAGTGAAAAGGAAGGCATCACTCATGGTATTCAGGGGTCTCATTTGTAACGGTGGCGCATTGTACCCTTGATGCCGTCCTCTATAACAGGGAAAATGCGCGCCTCGCGCAATCGATAAAAACCTCACCATGCAGGCCGCCAGGCCGACGATAAGATAAGGATCAATGTCACATAAAGCTGCTGTTGCCGGCCAACCCTCCCGGCGAGATCTCGCGAATGCGATCAGAGCCCTGAGTATGGATGCCGTGCAGGCCGCCAATTCGGGTCATCCGGGTGCCCCTATGGGCATGGCCGACATCGCGGAAGTTCTCTGGAACGACCACCTTCGACATAATCCGGGAAATCCCGAGTGGGCCGATCGCGATCGCTTCGTGTTGTCCAACGGCCACGGCTCGATGCTTCTCTACAGCTTGTTGAATCTGACCGGCTACGCGGATTTCCCAATTGACCAGTTGAAAAACTTTCGCCAGTTCGGCTACCGAACGGCAGGGCATCCCGAATTCGAGCGCGGCGGTCCGGTCGAAACCACCACGGGCCCGCTGGGGCAGGGCCTCAGCAACGCTGTCGGCATGGCGATGGCCGAAAAAATGCTCGCGGCGCAATTCAACCGGCCCGGGCACGACATTGTCGACCACAAGACGTGGGTATTCCTGGGCGACGGTTGCCTGATGGAAGGGATCTCGCACGAAGCCTGTTCCCTCGCCGGTACGCTGAAACTGGGCAAACTCATCTGCCTTTACGATGACAACAATATCTCCATCGACGGTGAAGTCGATGCCTGGTTTACCGACGACACGGCGAAGCGCTTCGAGTCCTATGGCTGGCAGGTGATCGACAACGTCGACGGCCATGACAGCGCTGCGGTTGCCGCGGCAATCGAGCAGGCAATGGCGGACGCGGAACGGCCGACAATGATCTGCTGCAAGACGATCATCGGATTCGGTGCGCCGAACAAGCAGGGCACGGCCTCCACGCACGGCGCGCCGCTCGGCGACGAGGAAATCGCGGCGGCACGCAAGGAACTTGGTTGGGCCGCGGCTCCGTTCGAAATTCCGGCCGATATCCTGGAGACCTGGGACGCCAGGGAGAGAGGCGCCGCGGATGAGACCGCCTGGAATAGCGCTTTCGCCGCCTATAACGCCGAGCACCCGGAACTCGCGGCCGAGTTCGCGCGCCGCATGGCCGGGAACCTGCCGGACGACTGGAGTGCGCATGCCGACAAGGCCATTGCCGGGATTCACGCGGCGGGGCAGGACATGGCCACGCGCAAGGCATCGCTGGTCGCCCTGAACGCGTTTGCGCCGGCGTTGCCGGAGCTCGCCGGCGGTTCTGCCGACCTGACCGGGTCGAACCTCACCAAGCACGGAGGCTCGACGCCGATATCGGGCGACGATGCGCACGGCAACTACGTCTGGTTCGGTGTGCGCGAGTTCGGCATGACCGCGATCTGCAATGGCCTTTCCCTGCATGGGGGCGTAATGCCGTACTCAGGCACGTTTCTGACATTCTCCGACTATTCGCGCAATGCGCTGCGCATGGCGGCGCTCATGAAAGTGCAGAACATACTTGTTTATACGCACGACTCCATCGGTCTCGGCGAGGACGGTCCGACACACCAGCCGGTCGAACATGTGGCGTCATTGCGCCTCATGCCGAACATGAGCGTATGGCGACCCTGCGACACTTTGGAAACGGCGGTTGCCTGGCGCCACGCCATCGAGCGCCGGGACGGTCCGACAAGTCTCGTCCTGACGCGCCAGGGCCTGCCGCACCAGCAACGTACGACCGGGCAGGCGGCTAACATTGCCCGTGGAGGATACGTATTGCGCGATGGCGGGCCAGTGCCCGATATCGTCCTCATCGCGACGGGCTCCGAAGTGGCACTGGCGATTGCGGCTGCCGAGGTGCTCGGTGCGGAGGGCGTGCAGGCTCGTGTCGTATCGATGCCGAGCACCGACGTGTTCGACGCGCAGGACGATGGGTATCGGGAGTCCGTGTTGCCTGCGTCCGTTACGTCGCGAGTCGCAATCGAGGCAGGGGTGACCGAAGGCTGGTGGCGTTACGTCGGCCCGCGGGGCCGCGTTGTCGGCCTCGATCGCTTCGGCGAGTCGGCGCCGGCGGACATACTTTTCGAACATTTCGGGTTCTCGACCGACAACGTGGTGTCGGTCGCGAAAGACGTATTGGATTAACGATTTAGCCGGAAACCACCGGCTGGACATATCACCTGGAGAAAGACATGACGATCAAGGTTGGCATTAACGGCTACGGCCGTATCGGTCGCAATATGGTGCGCGCAATCCATGAGTTGGGCCGCGCCGACGAATTCGACGTCGTTGCGCTCAACGACTTGGGCGACGCGAATACCAACGCGCACCTGACGCGCCGCGACACCGCGCACGGTAATTTCCCGGGCACGGTCGAGGTCGACGGGAACGATATTCTCGTCAACGGCGATCGCATCAAGGTGTTTGCCGAACGCGACCCGGCCAAGTTGCCGTGGGGCGATCTCGGCGTTGACGTCGTTTTCGAATCGACGGGATTGTTCCGCACGCGTGATACGGCAGGCAAGCACCTCGAGGGCGGCGCCAAGAAAGTCATTATCTCCGCGCCCGGCGGGGCCGACATCGATGCCACGGTCGTCTACGGTGTCAACCACGACATCCTGACGGCGGAGCACAACATTATCTCCAACGCGTCGTGTACGACTAACTGCCTTGCGCCCCTGGTCAAGCCGCTGCACGAGACGATCGGCGTCAAGCACGGCATCATGACCACGATTCATGCGTACACGAACGACCAGGTACTCACCGACGTGTTCCACAAGGACCTGCGGCGTGCGCGTTCTGCAACGATGTCGCAGATTCCGACGAAAACCGGCGCTGCCGCTGCCGTAGGACTCGTACTGCCGGAACTCAACGGCAAGCTCGATGGTTTCTCCATGCGCGTGCCGACAATCAATGTCTCAGCTGTCGACCTGACGTTCGTCGCGGAACGCGACACCAGCATCGATGAAATCAACTCGATCATGAAAGAAGCGAGCGAAGGTTCGCTCAAGGGCGTGCTCGCCTACAACGACGAACCCCTTGTATCGGTTGACTTCAACCACGACCCGGCTTCGTCGACCTACGACGCAGGGCTGACCAAGGTCATGGAAGGCACGCTCGTCAAGGTTTGCGCCTGGTATGACAACGAGTGGGGCTTCTCGTGTCGAATGCTCGATACGACCGTCGCCCTTATGAACGCAAAGTAGACTTCGGAGTCGGGATCCAGCATGTCCGTCATCAAGATGACCGACCTCGATTTGTCGGGTAAACGGGTGTTGATTCGCGAGGACCTCAACGTTCCGGTTGCGGACGGACGGGTCACCAGCGATGCGCGCATCCGCGCCGCTTTGCCGACTATCGAGGCGGCACTCGATGCCAATGCCGCGGTCATGTTGGTATCCCATCTCGGCCGGCCGACCGAAGGTGAGCCGGCCGGGGAATTTTCGCTGCAGCCCGTGGCGGAGCACCTCGCTTCGCTGCTCGGTCGCGACGTGCCTCTGATCAAGGACTGGATCGATGGCGTGGAGGTCGCGGCGGGTGACGTCGTGCTGTTGGAAAACGTACGGTTTCTTGCCGGCGAAAAGGCCTGTGACGATACGCTGGCGAGAAAAATGGCGGCACTTTGTGACGTTTTCGTCATGGACGCATTCGGCACGGCGCATCGCGCACAGGCCAGCACCTACGGCGTGGCCGAGCACGCGCCGGTCGCCTGTGCCGGACCGTTGCTGGCGGCGGAGCTTCAAGCCCTGGGTAAGGCCCTCGACAATCCCGCGCGGCCGTTCGTCGCGATCGTGGGCGGCTCAAAGGTCTCCACCAAACTGCACGTGCTCGATACGCTCGCCGAGGTCGTCGATTGCCTGATCGTCGGCGGCGGTATCGCCAATACGTTCATCGCTGCTGCCGGTCACGACGTTGGCAAGTCATTGTACGAAGCCGAGATGTTGGACACGGCGCGTGAACTGGCGGCCAACGGGGAAGATCGGGCGGAGATTCCCGTACCGAGCGACGTCGTCGTGGCCGGAGAGTTTGCGGCCGATGCAACGCCAACGACCAAGAATATCGATGCCGTGGCGGCGGATGAGCTCATCCTGGACATCGGGCCGGAAACCGCGGCACGATTCAGCGATATTCTAAAAGGCGCCGGGACGATTATCTGGAACGGCCCGGTGGGCGTATTCGAGTTCGACAGTTTCGGCGACGGGACCAGGGTCCTCGCCGAGGCAATCGCCGAGAGCGACGCGTTTTCGGTGGCGGGCGGGGGCGATACGCTCGCGGCGATCGACAAATACGGCGTTCGGGACCGAATCTCGTATATCTCGACGGGCGGCGGGGCGTTTCTCGAATTCGTCGAGGGCAAAAAGCTGCCTGCGGTCGAGATTCTCGAAAAGCGCGGCGCTTAAACCCACCACCCCCCGTTTCCCCACCCATCGCCGGACGGCAAGCCATCCGTGGGCTGGGGCTCGTTAGTTCCTCTCGCTATTCCCCGCCGCCCAACATTTCTACCCACCATCGGTGAACGGTCGGCGATCACGGGGCATGTCCCAGTCGCTCGGACAATCTGCAATAACTCGCTTTGTGGAACACACCCCGCACTCGCCGCCCGTGCGGCGCATGACATGTTCGGCGGGCACGCGTAGGCCGCTCCTTCGGACGCCGGGTGCCGCCGCTGTAAGCAAGTGGACGAGATGTTTGTCGGCGAGACATCAAGCGAGCGCAGCGAGACAGTCCGCCGACAAATATGTAGGCCGCTTGCCTAAGACCGCCGCCTTTTTCCTTTGGGGGGTGGGGTTACGCCGGCCAGGGGCCGGTGATCGCGAGCGTCGTGCCGGGATACTGGATGTTGACGAACAGGGTCTTGCCGTCGGGCGAGAAACACACGCCGGCGAGTTCGGAGTTGCTGTAGGCGTTGTCGGCGATCGCATAGAGCCTGCCGTCCGGACGGATTCCGACGAGGCCGCAATGAGTCGCCGTGTCCTCACAGACGACCAGGTCGCCCCACGGCGCCATCGTCAGGTTGTCGCAATTGCGCAGCAGCGAATCATCGTCGGATTCGGCGATCAGGGTGAGCCAGCCGGGCTCGTCGATTTCCGCCGGCGTGCCCTCGAACGGGCTGGGCGTGTAGGTGAATACCTGTCCCAAGCGAGCAGGGCCGCCAATCGTGCAGGTGAAAGCGAAGCGGTCGCCTGCCGCGCACAGGCCTTCACCGCGCGCAAATGTCGCCGCCCCCAGTGCCGCGCCCCGCAACCTGAGGTCGTTTTCGACCGGATCGACGTCGTCGAGGTCGATCCAGCGTGTTTTCATGGGCGTGTTCACGGAGGTTTGCGGCACGGCGGACCAGTTGTGGGTCATTACCGAGAAGTGATTGTCGATAGCCAGTGCCTGCAGGCGGCCGCCATCGATGAGCTTGCCGGGCGTAACGGGAATGTAGCGGTAAAAGAGGCTGTAGAAGCGGTCCTCGGTCATATAGACGATGCCGGTGGCCTCATGGACGGCGCAGGCCTCATGCTCGAAGCGCCCCATCGCCTTGATGGGTTGTGCGGCGGTCAGGCCCTGTGCGCGCGACGAGACTTCGAAAACGTAACCGTGATGCTGGTCGCGAGTTACCCGTGCTCCATAGTCCGTCCTCTTTCCCGGCACCTCGAAACACTCCTCGCAGCTCAGCCAGCTACCCCACGGTGTGGGCCCGCCGGCGCAGTTGATCTCGGTGCCCGCAAGGCTCAGGAACTGCTTCTCAGTCGTCCCCGACCGAGGCTCGTAAATGGTCGTCGTTGTGCCGCCCAGCGCGGGGGTTTCGTCGCCACCACGGTCGTAGAGAAGTGACCTGGTGCTCTCATCCAGCGCCCCGTAGCCATCCCCGAACGCGCTGCCTTCGAACCAGTGCGTGTTCATCTCGTGATTCGTGATGAGTATCACGCGTCCGCCTGGGCCGGCAAAAGCCGCCATGCCGTCATGTGCGCCCGGTACCCGCAGCCCATCGCCCATGGCGTCGCCGGCGCGCGACACGACCCGGTAACTGAAACCGTCAGGCAGGTCGAGCATCCTGCCGGGATCGGGGCGCAGCGCTGTCATCGCACTTTCGGTCACGCGACAGGACTGTGCAAGCGCCGGCGTCGCGGCCGCAGCGGCGATGCTCTGGATAAAACGTCGGCGGTTGAGCATGTGCGAGTCACATGAATGTCGGCAATTGGAAAGCATAGCTCACGATTGCTGCGAGCAGAAGACACGGCCGCGATTTCGTGGCCCTGTATCCCGGCAAGCTGTGCAATAATCGCCGCCATGCTAAGACGAACCAAGATTGTGGCGACGTTGGGCCCGGCATCCGACGATCCCGAAACGCTGGTGCAGATGATCAATGCCGGCATGAGCGTCGCGCGCCTGAATTTTTCGCACGGCGATGCCGACGAACACCGGCGGCGCGCCGCAATGCTGCGCGAAGCCGCGCAGACCTGTGGCCGGGCTGTCGGCTTGCTGGGCGATCTGCAGGGACCGAAAATACGCGTGCGCCGATTCGCGGATCACAGCGTCCTGCTCAAGGACGGTGCGCCGTTTTTCCTCGACAGCACCCTGGGATTGATGGACGGCAACGAGGAGGGCGTTGGCGTTGCCCTCGAGACCTTGCACGAAGATCTGAAACCCTACGATATCCTGTTGCTGAATGACGGCATGATCACCTTGCGCGTCGACAGCATCGACGGTACGAGGATTCACACGACGGTCGTCAACGGCGGCATTCTGTCCGACCACAAGGGCATCAACCTGAAAGGCGGCGGCCTCTCCGCGGCCGCATTGACGGACATCGACAAAGAGAACATCAAGCTCGCCGTGGAACTCGAGGCCGACTTTCTTGCGGTGTCGTTCGTGCGCAGTCAGGCAGATGTGCTGGAAGCGCGCCGATTGTTCCGGGACGCCGGCGGACGCGGGCTGATTGTCGCCAAGATCGAGCGCACGGAAGCCGTCGACGCAATCGACTCGATCATCGACGCGTCCGACGTGATCATGGTTGCGCGCGGCGACCTTGGCGTGGAAATGGGTTACGCCGTGCTGACGGGTATTCAGAAGAGACTCATTCGCAAAACCCGGAAACAACACAAGATCGTCATTACCGCGACGCAGATGATGGAGTCGATGATTCAGAACCCGATTCCGACGCGCGCCGAGGTTTCCGATGTCGCCAATGCGGTTATCGACGGGACCGACGCAGTCATGCTGTCCGGTGAATCGGCAGTCGGTAAGTACCCGGTCGAGGCGATTGCGGCGATGGCCGAGGTCTGTGTAGGCGCCGAGAAGTTCCCGGTGCCGGTCGGCACGACGACACATCGCATGAACGACCGCTTCGAACTGGTCGACGAGGCGATTGCTATGGCCTCGATGTACACCGCAAACCACATGGACGTGAAAGCGATCATCGCGTTGACCGAATCGGGGTCGACGACGCGGTGGATGTCGCGAATCCGTTCCGACATCCCGATCTATGCTTTCACGCCCCACGAGGCCACGAGCAGGCGCGTCGCTATGTATCGCGGCGTATTCCCGGTGTCGTTCTCGATCAATCTCGACATTCCGCAACGCCTTTACCAGGATATCTTCAACACCTTGCTGTACTACAAACTTGTCGAAGTCGACGACCTGGTCATATTCACCAAGGGCGACCTGGACAACGTTGCCGGCAATACCAACGCGATGAAGGTCCTCAAGGTGAAAAAGGAAGAATGAGACGCGCGCTGGTACGGATTTTCGTAGCGGCATGCCTGCTACTGGCGGTCGTCGTCACGGTAGCTACGGTGATTCTGCAGGCGAGCCTGCCGGAACTCGACGGTGAGATGTCGGTTGCGGGTCTCGCTGCCGACGCGACGATTGCGCGTGATGCCGAGGGCATCCCCGTCATAACGGCCTCGAGCCGCACGGACCTCGCATTCGCAACCGGCTTTGCTCACGCACAGGACCGGTTTTTCCAGATGGACATGATTCGCCGGCAGGCGGCCGGGGAGTTGTCCGAAATGGTCGGCCGCGTTGCTGTCGATGCCGACAAGCGCTATCGCTTCCATCGTTTTCGCGCGCGAGCGCGGACGGTCATCGAGACTGCTACTGAACGGGACCGGGCACTTCTGGAGGCATATGCCGACGGCGTGAACGCCGGGCTGGACGCCCTCGGGGCACGCCCGTTCGAGTACTACGTGCTGGGGACGAAACCGCAGCAGTGGAGGCCCGAGGACTCGGTGCTGGCGGTCTTCGCGATGTACATGCAGCTCAATGATTCGCGTGCGTCAAAGGACGTCCGTCGCGGGCTGGCGTATAGCGTATTGTCCCCCGAGATTTACGATTGGTTGTATCCGCAAGGCACGTCCTGGGACGCGCCGCTGATGGGTGAGCCGCGGACCGTCGCAGCGATTCCGGCTGCGGACGCGTATTCGATCCGGGATGTGCCCGACACTGCACCGCCGGCGAACGAGAGGGGGCGCTACCCGCTCCGCGGCAGTAACAACTGGGCAGTATCGGGCGCATTGACGCAGAATGGCCGCGCCATCGTCTCGAACGACATGCATCTCGGCCTCAGCACCCCGAACATCTATTACCAGGCACGGCTCGTTATCGACGGAACCGATGCACGCGATGTCACGGGCGTGTCGCTTCCCGGCACACCGTTCATCATCGCCGGCAGCAACACGCAGGTTGCATGGGGGTTCACCAACAGCTACGGCGACTGGACCGATGCCGTGATTCTGCAAGCCGGTGCCACGGCGGGCAGCTACGTCACGCCGGAAGGTGACCGGGAATTCACCAGCCACCGCGAGATTATCGAGGTCAAGGACGGCGAGCCCGTCGAGTACCTGGTACGAGAAACCGTCTGGGGACCGGTGCTCGATGACATCGATTACCCTGATGGCGAGATTGCTGTCAGCTGGATCGCCCACAAGCGCGAGGGCGTCAATTTCCGCTTCATCGACCTCGAGACGGCCTCGTCAGTGGAGGATGCGCTGGACATTGCCAACGCGATGGCGATGCCACCGCAGAATTTCGTCGTGGGCGACGCCGGCGGCAACATCGGCTGGACGATCGCCGGTGCGATTCCGAGAAAGACCGATTTCAACGCGATGATCCCGGCGGACTGGAGCGAGCAACACGGCTGGCAGGGCTGGCTCACGAGCGACGAATATCCGCGCATCGTGAATCCGGAGAACGGACGCATCTGGACCGCCAACGCGCGTGTTACAGACGCGGCCGCGCTGCGTGTCGTCGGCGACGGGGGCTACGACCTCGGGGCGAGGGCTCGGCAGATTCGCGAGGGCCTGTTCGCACGTGACACGTTCGAGCCGGCGGATATGCTGTCGATTCAATACGACGATCGCGCCCTGTTCCTGACACGCTGGCGCGAATTGTTGCTCGAGGTACTCGACGAGAACACGGTCGCGGGCGATGCAACGCTTGCCGAGTACCGGCGGCTGGTCGACGAGTGGTTGCCGCGTGCCGCGCCCGAGTCCGTGGGCTACCGCCTGGTTCGCGCCTTCCGCCTGGAGGTGGAGAGACGGGTCTTTCACGCGCTGATGTCGCCCGTCCGCGAGGCCTATGGCGAGGACGTCGAGTTGCGGCGCAGCAATCAGTTCGAGGGTCCGTTATGGTCACTCGTGACGACTCGGCCATTGCACATGTTGCCGAGCGATTACGCGAGCTGGGACGAGCTGCTGCTGGCGGCTGTCAGGCAGAACATAGACTATTTCGACCAGACCTATGGCGGCCCCCTGTCCGAGCGATCCTGGGGGGAAATCAATACGGCTGCGATTCGTCATCCATTGAGTCGCAGCATTCCGCTGCTGGGCGGCTATCTCGACATGCCGGCGGACGCACTCAGCGGTGACCTCGACATGCCCAAGGCGCAGGGCCCCTCATTCGGCGCATCCGAGCGATTTGCCGTGGCGCCCGGTGACGAGGCCAACAGCATCCTGCACATGCCGACCGGACAGAGCGGTCATCCCCTGTCGGAGTATTATGCCCGCGGCCACGAAGACTGGGTCCAGGGACGCGCCAGCCCTTTTCTGCCGGGCCCGCCCCTGCATACGCTGACGTTGACGCCGAACAGGCGGTAAGATGGTCGCACCGGCCTAACACGGATACCTACATGACCGACACCAGATTTACAGGGACCAGTTCCTACATCGCTACAGACGACCTCACGATGGCCGTCAACGCCGCGGTCACGCTCGAACGACCGATCCTGATCAAGGGCGAACCCGGCACCGGCAAGACTCAGCTTGCCATCGAGGTCGCGAAATCCTTGGGCAGGCCGCTCCACGAGTGGCATATCAAGTCGACGACCAAGGCTCAGCAGGGGCTGTACGAATACGACGCGGTTGCGCGACTGAGGGATTCGCAGCTCGGCGACGGCCGCGTGAGCGATATCAGCAATTACATCGTGCGCGGCAAAGTCTGGGAGGCCTTTGAGTCGGACGTTCAGCCCGTTCTGCTCATCGATGAAATCGACAAGGCCGACATCGAGTTTCCCAATGACCTGTTGCGGGAACTCGACCGCATGGAATTCTACGTCTACGAGACCAAGCAATTGGTACGAGCACGTCACCGGCCGATCATCGTAATTACGAGCAATAACGAGAAAGAACTCCCTGACGCATTCTTGCGGCGCTGTTTCTTCCACTACATCAAATTCCCCGACAAGGAGACGATGGCCGATATCGTTGACGTTCACTATCCGGACCTGAAAAAGAACCTGCTCCGCGAAGCGCTGGACGCGTTCTACAAGGTGCGTGACGTGCGCGGACTCAAGAAAAAGCCGTCTACCTCGGAACTGCTCGACTGGATCAAGCTACTGCTCGCGGAGGATGTTCCTCCCGAGGTTCTTCGTGGCGGCGATTCGCGCAACGCCATTCCGCCCCTGTACGGCGCATTGCTGAAAAACGAGCAGGATGTGCACCTGTTCGAGCAACTCGTGTTTCTGGACCGGCGCACAAACCCGCAGTAACAACCATGCTGATTCCGTTTTTCTACATGCTTCGCGAAGGCGGTATGAAAACGTCGATTACCGAGTTGCTGACGCTTCTCGAAGCGATGAAAAGCGGCCTTGCGGGCCAGAGCGTCGATGACTTTTACTACCTGGCGCGATCCAGCCTGGTCAAGGACGAGGCGCATCTCGATCGATTCGATCGTATATTCGGCGCCTATTTCAAAGGTGTCGAAGACTCTCTCAGCGACCTGATGCAGGACATCCCGGATGATTGGTTGCGGCAGCAGGCCGAACTCATGCTGACCGAGGAAGAGCGCAAGCAGATCGAAGCGATGGGTGGTTTCGAGGAGCTGATGAGAGCGCTGCAGGAGCGCCTCGACGAGCAGGACGAACGGCACGAGGGCGGCAGCAAGTGGATCGGAACCGCCGGCACATCGCCATTCGGCGCTTACGGCTACAACCCCGAAGGCGTGCGTATGGGGCAGCAGGGTTCACGCAATCGCAGTGCCGTCAAGGTGTGGGACAAGCGTGATTATCGCAACCTGGATGATTCGGTCGAGCTGGGAACGCGCAACATCAAGGTCGCGCTGCGCAGGTTGCGCAAGTTCGCGCGTGAAGGGGCGGCGGACCAGCTGGATCTCGACGAAACGATAGACAAGACGGCGCGTAACGCCGGCTTGCTGGACATTCACATGGTTCCGGAGCGTCACAATGCCGTGAAAGTTTTGCTGTGCCTTGACATCGGCGGTTCGATGGATGACCACGTTCGCATTTGCGAGGAGATGTTCTCGGCGGCGCGCAGCGAATTCAAGCATCTCGAGTATTTCTACTTTCACAATTTCATCTACGAAAGCTTGTGGAAGGACAACCGGCGCAGGCACAGCGAAAAGACGTCGACCCTGGACATCACGCATAAGTACGGGTCGGATTACAAATTGATTTTCGTCGGCGATGCCACAATGAGTCCCTATGAGATCGTGTATGCCGGGGGCAGTGTCGAACATTGGAACGAGGAGCCGGGTGCGGTGTGGATAAAGCGCCTGCTCAACACGTACCCGAAATCGATCTGGCTGAACCCGGAGCCCAGGCCGCGCTGGGACTACACGCCGTCGACCAAACTCATCCGGGAGTTGATGAACGACAGGATGTTCCCGCTGACGATCGCCGGACTCGACGACGCGATCAAGGCGCTGCGCTAAGACAGCCCTCACAGGGATTCGTGGGAGCGGCCTACCTGCCCTTGAAGTATTCCAGCCGCGATCGGGCCTGGAAGGCCCTCCTGCGAGCGTTTGTTCGAACCTGCTGGTTCCGTGGGAGCTACCCAGCCGCGAATGGATCTATTCCGCCCCGGCGCCCAGTGTCTTGAGATCCGCCAACACCTGTGCCGAATGCTCGGCCGGCTTCACTTTCTCATAGTGCTTCGCGATATTGCCGTCCGGGCCGATGATGAACGTCTGCCGCTTTGCGACCGTCATGCCGAACATCCGTGTCTTGACCCCGTAGGCGTCGGACGTACTGCCGTCGGTGTCCGCGAGCAGCGGAAACGGCAGCGAGTGGTTTTCCGCGAACTTCCTGTGTGATTCGACGTCGTCGAGACTGACGCCCAGGATCTGGGCGTTGAGGTCACGGAATGCGAAAATATTGTCTCGAAACTCGCAGGCCTCAGTCGTGCAGCCCGGCGTCTCGTCTTTCGGATAGAAATACAACACGACCCATTGTTCGCGGTAGTCTTCGAGCGAGTGAAGTTCACCTTTCTGATCCGCGAGTTCGAACTCCGGGGCCGGGGCGCCGGTCGTTATTCGATCGGCAGCAGACGCAAGGGCCGTCATGGCAAGGGCAAACGCAGCTATCGTCGCGGCGAGACTGTTTGTGAGCGAGCGTTTCATATTCAGTTCCGGTATTGCTACTGTCAATATTGGGCTGCAGGTCTTGGTCGCAGTGAGCCCATTATAATACGCTGTATTATTGCCGACACGACTCAACGAATGTAAACAATTGAAACGGTTTTCATGCAACGATCGAGCAGCGATGTGAAAACGGCGCTTGTATTGCCGGGTGGCGGCGCCCGTGGAGCGTTCCAGGTGGGCGTGCTCAAGGCGGTGGCGGAGTTGCTGCCGCGCGACAGCGCCAATCCGTTCCCGGTCATCAGTGGGACCTCCGCCGGAGCCGTTAATTCCGTGGTCCTGGCATCGAAAGCGCAGCATCTTCGCTCCGCGGTCGCTGAGCTGGAGCAGGTCTGGGGGCACTTCCGCTGCCACCAAGTCTACAAAACGGACCACTGGACGATGCTGAAGAGCAGCCTTCACTGGCTGGCCGCAATCGTATTCGGCGGCCTCCTGATCAGTGCGCCGAAGTCGTTGCTGGACAATGCGCCGTTGCGTGCGCTTCTGAGTCGCAACGTGCATTTCCCCCGCATTGAGGATGCGATCGATGACGGCAATCTCGACGCGATTGCAGTGACGGCGGCGGGTTACTCTTCGGCGCGTTCAACCTCATTCTTCGAGGCGGTCAAAGAGCAGGACAGCTGGGAGCGAACGCGCCGCCTCGGTCGACGCACGGATCTGAACCTCGACCACATCATGGCCAGCATCGCAGTGCCGATGATCTTCCCGCCCGTACGCATCGGCCACGAGTACTTCGGCGACGGTGCGATGCGGCAGGCGACGCCGCTGAGCCCGGCTGTGCACATGGGTGCCGACAGAATTCTCGTGATCGGCATCCGGGATGAGACCGGCGATACGGTGCCTGACGAAGGACCGGTGACACCGAGCCTTGCGCAAATCGCGGGTTATATGCTCGATACCCTGTTCATGGACGGCTTGTACTCGGACCTTGAACGCATCACACGCATCAACCAGTTGATCGACTCGATGCCGCCTGGCCAAAGTAGCGGAGCCGTAGCGAATATGCGTCCAATCGACACGATGTTGATTGTGCCCAGTAAAGATCTTCGTGTCGTTGCCCACCGCCACCGCAAGGAATTGCCGATCGCAATCCGCGCATTGCTTCGCGGTGTCGGCGGCAGCAATCCCGGTGAAAACCGGTTGTTGAGTTTCCTGTTGTTCGAAAAGGCCTACACGCGCGAGCTGATCAAACTGGGCTACCGCGATGCCATGAACGTCAAAGACGAGCTGCTCGCTTTTGTCCGCGGTGACGATGTGCCAAGACTGTTCGCGCCGAACTGGATCAAGAAGGACCTCAGCGCGTTTCAAACCGAATCGTAGGAGCGCCTTGCTGGACCGGAGTCCGAATGTGGCGATGGTTGGGAGGATGCGGGACCGGCAAGCGTCCGCTACCCCTGGGGCACGTAGGCCGCTCCTACAACAGGAAAATGGCGCCCAATCCGAGGAATGCCATGTAGCCTACGACGTCCGTTACTGTCGTCAACACGACGCCGCCGGCGAGTGCCGGATCGACTCGGAGTTGCTTCAGGATCAGCGGGATACTGAAACCTGCGACTGCCGCAACGATCAGATTGATCATCATGGCCGCGGCGATGATGGCGCCGATTCGCCAGTCGCCGAACCAAAGATACGTGAACAGCGCCACGACCACGGCCCAGCCTAAACCGTTGAGAACGCCGACCAGTAGTTCCTTGCGCAGAATACCGCGCGCGTTTGCGCGGTTGATTTGTCCCAGGGCAATTGCACGCGTGATAATCGTCAGCGACTGGCTGCCCGCTACTCCGCCCATGCTCGGTACCACCGGCATCAGCACGGCGAGCAACACGATCTTGTCGACAGTCGTCTGAAAAAGGTCGACGACCGCCGCCGCCAGAAAAGCCGTGCCAAGATTAACGCCGAGCCACAGCGCTCGTCGCGTCGTGCTCTTCACCACGGGCGCGAACATGTCGTCCTCTTCGTCGAGGCCGGCCGCGCTCATCAGCGAATGCTCCGCTTCGTCGCGAATTACGTCAACCACGTCATCAACCGTGATGCGGCCGAGCACACGGAACTCGTCATCGACCACCGGCGCCGACAGCAGGTCGCGATTCTCGAATTCCCAAACGACCTGGGTCGACGGTGTGTGCGCCGGTATCGGCATTACGTCGGTAGACATCACGTTCGCGACCATGTCTTCCGGGTCGTGTGTCAGCAAGCGGGACAGGTACAGCGAACCGATGTAGCTGTTGTCGCGACTGACCACGAAAATAGAATCGGTTCCATCGGGTATTTCGCCCACGACACGCAGGTAACGCGAAACCACTTCCAGCGTGACGTCCGGGCGCACCGTCACGATGTCGACGTTCATCAGGCCGCCGGCGCTCTCCTCGTCGTAGGCAAGGACCTGTTGCAGGCGTTCGTGGTCCTGCTTGTCGAGCGATTGCAGGACTTCCTGCGTGACCGTTTCGGGCAGGTCGGCAAGCAGGTCGGCGAGGTCGTCGATCTCCATGCCGTCTGCGGCCGCGATCAGGTCTTCGGTGCCCATACGCTCGATCAGACCGTCGCGAACCTCCTCGGCGAGTTCCACCAGCACGTCGCCTTCTATCTCCGAATCGACGATCTCCCAGAGCATCGAGCGATCCTTGAGTGGCAGGGATTCGAGCAGGCGTGCGACTTCGGACGGATGCAGGCTGTTCACCATGATCCTGGCTGAACGCATGCGGCCGCTGTTGAGCCTCTCTTGAAGCATCTCCAGGCTGGCTTTGGCGGGCTCTCTCGCGGTCATGGTCGCGGAGTTTAACAGCTTACTTCGGATCGATACGATGCCCGCTGAGGCTGTTATGGCGTTTCAACACCGGATCGTGCCGATCCCGCAATGCCAGGGCGAGTTTCTCCGTCATACAGACCGAACGGTGCTGGCCGCCGGTACAGCCGATCGCCACCGTCAGATAGCCGCGATGTGCCTCCTTGTATTGCGGAATCCAGCGATCGAGGAATTTTAGGATGTCCTCGTACATCGCGATGAAATTGTCCTGGTCATTGAGAAAATCGGAAACTTCCTTGTCGAGTCCCGTGAGGCCCCGCAGTTCGACCGTCCAGTACGGATTCGGAAGGCTGCGCAAATCGAAAACGAAGTCGGCATCGGCCGGTATGCCGTACTTGAAGCCGAAGGACTGAATCAATACCGACAGCGTATCCGACTCCCGCCGGTCGACGCGCCCCCGAATCACATCGGCGAGTTCATAGATGCTCGTGTTCGAGGTATCGATAATCAGGTCGGCTGCGTTGTGAATCTCCTTGAGGACTTCCCGCTCCCGGTCAATCGCAGCGTGGAGCTCGGTACCGCGTACGGCGAGCGGATGCCGGCGCCGCGACTCGCTGAATCGATGCAGCAGTATTTCGTCACTCGCGTGCAAAAAGACGAT
This sequence comes from uncultured Woeseiaceae bacterium, assembly GCA_945788625.1. GTDB lineage: Bacteria > Pseudomonadota > Gammaproteobacteria > Steroidobacterales > Woeseiaceae > UBA1847. The sequence goes on along the minus strand of CALZMQ010000004.1, from coordinate 32,666 downwards.
TTCCGTCTGCACGTTCTGCTCGCCGAGTTCGACAAGGAGTTCGGGCAACGATTCAAGGTCTTCCGTACGAGTTCGGGCGTCGACGCCGACGGCGAGCATACGCGCGGTTTCGGATTCCTCGCTGCCCGATCGCACTTCGTCGACTGCCGCTTTCAGCAGCGCCGCGGGCAGGTTGTCGATGCAGTAATAACCCAGATCCTCGAGGACATGAAGCGCAACGGTCTTTCCGGAGCCGGAAAGGCCGCTGACGATGATCAGGCGAAGTTCTTTCGACATGAAGCTTCGGGTGCCGCGAGCGATGACCCGTCAATCAGCGCTTCGTACAGGTCGTTGCTGCTGGTCATGCCGCGAAGGCGGGCACGCAGGCCTTCATCTCCCAGCACGCGAGTCACCAGTTTGATGTCGGCGTGGTGACTTTCATCGATTTCTGTCGGTACTATCATGCCGAACACGAGATCGACGGGATCGCCGTCCGCCGCATCGAAATCGATCGGCTCGGAAAGCTTGATCAGTGCCGCACAACTCGTATCGATACCGGCGACCCGGCAGTGCGGGAACGCCGCGCCCTTGTCGAGTCCCGTGCAGCCGAGCCGTTCGCGGTTTATCAGGCACTCGAATATCAATTCGCTCGCGATCTCGGGATTATTCCGGACCAACAATTCGCTGAGGATTTCGAGGCAGTGTTTCTTGCTGCGTGCGGATGCATTGCAAAGCACGCCGTCAGGTTTGATGATTTCTTCGAGCGACATAGGAGATGGGGTGGGCTTTCAGGTACCCGTGCGGCCATCGAGCCGCACGGGTCGATACTGGAGTCAGGCGTACCTGCTCTTCTGGCTTTGTCTTGCGTGGTGGTCGACGAGTTTTTCCTTGTACTTGCGAACTCGCCTTTCGAGTTTGTCAACCAGGCCGTCAATGGCCGCGTACATGTCCTCTTCAGTGTGGTCGCAGTAGATCGTACTGCCGTTTACTTTGGCGGTCGCCTCGGCTTTGTGTCGGAGTTTCTCGACGGTCAGGATACATTGGACGTCAGACACGAGGTCAAAGTGGCGTGCAATTTTTTCAATTTTCGATCCGACATAACCTCTCAGCGAATCGGTAACTTCGACGTGATGGCCTGAAACATTCAACTGCATAATGGTCTCCCATATTTTTGTCTGGCGGCCTGGCCGTGACACCCCCCGCCAGGTGGCGGTCAGATTCCGCTGTTTGCCTGCAAACTCTGCTATCTGGTCTCGCGACTCCTGCGATCGCTCGACGAGGGGATATTCATAGCCTCACGGTACTTCGCGACCGTCCTTCTGGCAACCGAAATACCCTCATCTTTCAGTAAATTCGTGATCTTGCTATCACTCAGCGGCTTTGCCGGGTTCTCCGCCCCGATCAACTTGCGAATTTTCGCGCGAACTGAGGTCGAGGACTGGTCTTCGCCGCTGGCGCTGGCCAGGTGGCTGGAGAAAAAGTGCTTGAATTCGAAGACGCCTCGGGGCGTGTGCATGTACTTGTTGGTGGTTACACGAGAAATCGTGGATTCGTGCATGCCTATTTCCTCGGCGATGTCGCGCAAAACCATGGGTTTCATGGCTTCATCGCCATGTTCGAGGAATTGCGTCTGCCGTGCCACGATGCTCGTCGCAACTTTGAGCAAAGTATCGTTGCGTATTTCCAGGCTGCGAATCAGCCAGCGGGCTTCCTGCAACTGCGACTTCAGCACCGAATGCTCGCTGCTGCCGCGCAGCAACTTGGCATACTGCTGGTTGACCGACAAGCGGGGAACGCCTGTCGGGCTTATTTCGACCTGCCAGCGATTGTCGATTTTGCGCACGAATACGTCCGGAATGACGTATTCCGCCGCCGCCGGGCTGACCGCCAGACCGGGTTTCGGATTGCAGCCCCGCACCAGCGCCAGTGCCTCGTGAAGCTCATCCTCGGTAGTCCGCAGTCCGCGTCGCAACTCACCATAATCGCGGCTTGCCACGAGGTCCAGGTGATCCGCGGCGATGTCGATGGCGAGTTGCAGGCCCCGCGTTTTCCAGTCGAGTTGGCTCAGCTGCAGAATAATGCACTCGGATATCGAGCGCGCGCCGACGCCGATCGGGTCAAGTCGCTGAATTTTTGTGAGCGTCCGCTCAATTTCCGCGTCGGTCACCTCCGACTGAATGTCGAGGTTGGCGCAAATATCGGCAAGGTCGGCGGTGAGGTAGCCGTCATCATTGATCGAATCGACCAGCGCCTCGCCGATAACGACCTCGCGGGGCGTGAAATGCTCCATTTCGAGTTGCCAGAGCAGGTGTTCGCGCAAGCTCTGGCCGGATTCGTCGGCAAACTCGCTGACCGGCCGGCCTTCGCCGTTCCAGCCGCCATCCTGCACCCGCTCGGCCGACCGCGTCTGCCACATGTCATCGGCCTTGATGGTCTCGACTTCGGCGGTGGTTTCGGCTTCAGTCCGCGGGAGGTCCGGAAGGTCCTCCATCTCGAGCATGATGTTTTCCTCGAGGGCTTCCTGAATCTGTGCATTCAGGTCGAGGACCGGTAGCTGCAGCAGGCGAATGGCCTGCTGCAATTGCGGCGTCATCGTCAGCGTCTGACCGAGTTTTAGCTGCAGCGATGGTTTCAACATGGACGATTAATACTCTATGGGCGATTCGGGATCGCACAAGGCTTCGATGCGACAAGTCTGCCTCAGAGCCTGAACTCCTGTCCGAGATACACTTCTCGAACGTGCTGATTCTCGAGAATCTCTTCCGGCGACCCCGCCGCGATCAGACTGCCGTCGCTTAGTATATAGGCATGGCCGCATATTCCGAGTGTCTCGCGCACATTATGGTCGGTAATTAACACGCCGATATCCCGCTCGCAGAGGTGCCGAATGATGCGCTGGATGTCCAGCACCGAGATCGGATCAACGCCGGCAAACGGCTCGTCGAGCAACACGAACAGCGGGTTGGCTGCGAGTGCGCGTGCGATTTCGACGCGGCGCCTTTCACCGCCGGAGAGGCTGATACCCAGACTGCTGCGTACATGGCCGACGTGCAATTCATCGAGCAGATTCTCGAGTTCCTGCTCGCGGCCCGCGCGATCGAGGTCGTCCCGGTTTTCCAGGATCGCGAGAATGTTCTGTTCGACGGTCAGCTTGCGAAATATCGACGCCTCCTGCGGCAGGTAGCCCAGGCCGAGTTTGGCACGCCGGTGCATTGGCTGCGCCGTGAGATCCCTGCCGTCGAGCAGTATGTTGCCGCTGTCCGCCGAGATCAGACCGACGATCATGTAAAAAGCGGTCGTCTTGCCGGCGCCGTTCGGGCCAAGCAGCCCGACAACCTCGCCGCTCTTTATCTCGATGGACAGGCTTTTGACGACTTTGCGGAGTTTGAAGCTCTTGGAAATGTCCTGAACGCTGAGAATACTCATGGATTCTCGTCTTCGGCCCCGGAATCCTCGTCTGCCGGCTTCGGACTCTCGTTGTCCGTTACGGGACTTTCGGCGTCCGTGGCTTCATCGGCAGCGGCGCCGTTGGTCGGCGTATAGGTAATCCGCACCCGTCCTTCCCCGCTTTCCGACGATTCGGCGTTGATGCGCTGTTCCGTGATGTTGTAGACGAGGAAATCGGAGGAAAACTGGTTGCCGCCTTCACTGATCATGGCCTGGTCCGAGAACTCGATGATGCCGGAGTCGACGTCGTAGGAGAGCCTGCCCGCTTCCGCGAAGGTCGGCTCGTCCGATCCCGGCCGTTTCAGCTCGAACGTAGCCGGCGATCCTGTAACCGTTGCGTGCTTGAGCTGGTACTCCTCGAACTTCAGGTCGGCAGCGTCGCACTCGATGTGTCCGTTCTGAATGTCGATCACGACGTTACCCGAAAACTGCCAGGAGCCGTCCTCGCTCTCCGCATTGGTCGCGCGGCCCTCGTCGGCCTCGATACCGACTCGGCCCTGGGACAGACGCAAACCGCTGAAAATGATCATCTGCGTCTTGCCGTCGTAAGACGTGGACTCCGCATCGATGTCCCACGGCAGGCGCAGATCGAGATCCGGCATCTGGGCTGCTGCCGTTATCGGCAACACTGCCAGCAGAGCCAGCAATCGCAGTGCATGGGATTTGCGCATCTCGGTAGTCATTCAGGGTGCGATCTTGCCACGAACATTGGATTTGAGTTCGATTTTGTCATCCTTGAGTGATGCTAGCATGCCAGTCGCGGTCAGGCTCCGCGCGCCGATTCGAATCTGCACCCTTTCGTCCGTCTCGGCCACGAAAAGTTCCGGGTCGAGTTCCAGGTATTGTGTTCGAATTTCAGTTTCTTCGTCGGCGGATGCGCTGTTGCTGGTTGCGCGCACATGTCCGCGCAGCGTGATCCGGGGGCTGTCTTCGCTCAGCGTGGCCGCATCGGCACTGACCGTCCAGGGCACGTCGCTGTCCGGTGAGTAGCGCACTCGCACGCCGGTGAATTCGATTCGCTGGTCTGATTGCTGCTCGGCCCTGTCGGCCTCGATCTCATACAAGAGATTGCCGCTCTCCCCGGTACCGAGAATGCGCGCTGTTTTGAGGTAGTAGCCGCGATGCACGGATTCGTACGGCAATTCGTCCACCTCGCCTATTTTATCGTCGCGAGCGAGGTACCAACTGCCGATAGCACCGGCTGTCAGTATGGCAATCAACGCGGAATTACGGGTGCTGATCAAGACGGTTCGCCTTTCGCGGACAGCACCATTTCGCAAACCTCTCGCACGGCGCCGAAGCCGCCGCGGGCGCTGGTCGTGTAATCACAGTACGCACGCACCTGCTCGACCCCGTTGGCTACCGCGATGGATACACCGACGTGCTGTAGCAGAGGCAGGTCGGGAATGTCATCGCCAACATAGGCGCATTCGCCTGCAGCGATACCCGTCGCGCCCGCGATTTCCTCAAGCGCCGCAACCTTGTCTTTGCAGCCCTGCACGATGTGCGGTACACGGAGTTCGGTCATGCGGCGCTCCACGGCGCCGGAGCGCCGGCCGCTGATGACGGCTACGGCGACACCGGCGCGAAGCAGCTCGCGCACGCCGAATCCGTCCTGCGTATGGAACGTCTTGCTTTCGACGCCGTCGTCCGAGAGATAGAAGCGGCCATCGGTGAATACGCCGTCGACATCGAATGCCACCAGGCGAATTCCGGCAAGTCTTTCCGTTGCACCACTCACATGAGACCCTCGCGAAAAAGGTCGTGAATGTTCAATGCGCCAATCAGCGTGTTGTTCTCATCGGCTACGAGCAGCGACGTGATCTTGTTTTCCTCGAGCATGTGCAAGGCCTCGGCGGCGAGGACGTCTTCCGAAGTCGTCTTGCAGCTCGCGTGCATGACGTCGCGGATAATCGTCGCGCGAATATCGGCCCCACCGTCAAGTGTGCGGCGCAGGTCGCCGTCCGTGAAGATGCCCAGGATTTTGCTGTCCGCGTCGACAATTGCGGTCATGCCGAGACCTTTGTCGGTCATTTCAAGCAGTGCATCGCGCAGTGACACATCGGCACTGACGGCAGGCACGCGATCGCCGCTGCGCATGACATCCGAGACCCGCAACAGCAGGCGTTTTCCCAGGCTGCCGCTGGGGTGCGACCGGGCGAAATCCTCCGCCGTAAATCCACGCCGTTTCAACAATGCCACCGCGAGCGCGTCGCCCATGGCGAGCGTCGCGGTTGTACTTGCCGTCGGCGCCAGGTTGAGCGGGCAGGCTTCTTCCGCCACGCTGATATCGAGGTGCACGTCGGCCACATCCGCCATGGTGGAGTTCGGGTTGCCGGTGATCGCCAGCAGTTTCGCGCCGATTCGCTTGACGACCGGCAGGATCGTGAGCACCTCATCGGTCTCCCCGGAGTAGGAGATGGCAAGGAGCAGATCATTGCTCGTGATCATGCCGATGTCGCCATGGCTGGCTTCGGCCGGGTGCATGAAAAAGGCGGGCGTGCCCGTCGACGCCAGCGTCGCGGCGATCTTGTTGCTCACGTGGCCGGATTTGCCCATGCCCGTAACAACCACGCGGCCGGGGGTATTGATGCACAGCTCGCAGGCGGCCACGAAATCCTCGTTCAGGCGGGATTTCAGGGAGTCTACTGCGCGTGCTTCGATGTCGAGAACGTCGGCGGCTAGCGCGAGCAATTCGTCATTTGTCAGCTCGTGTGGCAAGAGTCGCCCTCGGCGGTGTGTCCTGGCCACATTCTATATGTTTTGTATCGCGACGTATGAGTCATAGGCGATAAAGGCGATGAGCAACGCCGCACCCTCCATTCGCGATAATTGCGCTTTGCCATCATAGTCGTAGGTCATGGCGAACAGCACGAGCGTGAACGCCACCATCACGAATATGTGCAATGACAGCACCGATGGCGCCATCGCGGAGGGTTCGATAGCGGCGGCGACGCCAATGACGGCGAGCAGGTTGAATATATTGGAACCCACGATATTGCCGATGGCGAGGCCGTATTCGCCCTTCAGGGCGCTCGCCAGTGAGACCGCCAGTTCGGGCAGGCTTGTGCCGAGTGCAACGATCGTAATGCCGATCACTACCTCGCTGACGCCAAGCCGCTCCGCAATCCCGATGGCGCCGTTGACGAGCAGCTCCGCACCGATAAGAAGCGTCGCGAGACCCACGACCAGCCAGACGATGGCCATGGTCATGCTGACGTCGGTTGGAATCTCCGCCTCGTAGTCGCGTGCTATCGGGTCATTGGCGGCCGAGCGTATGCCGAGTCGAGCCAGCCAGATCATGACGAGAACCAACCCGGTCAACATGACAATACCGTCGATGCGGCTCAGGTAGGAGTCGAGAAACAGCGATACGGTCAGCAGGGTAACGGCGAGCAAGGCGGGCATCTCGCGGCGCAGTGTCGCGGATTCCAGTTTGATCGGGCGGATCACCGCAGTAATGCCCAGTACCAGGCCGATATTTACGATGTTCGAACCGATGGCATTGCCGAAAGCAAGCCCCGGCTGTTTCTGAGACGCGGCGACAATCGATACGAGAATCTCGGGTGCCGACGTGGCGAAGGCAACGACCGTCAAGCCGATCAACAACGGGGCAATGCCCATATTCCGGGCCGCGGCGGCCGCACCGTGGACGAACCGGTCGGCACCCCAGGTAAGCAGTGCAAGCCCGCCAATTACTAACAAGATGTTGTTCAGCATAAACCGTTGTTCTGGATGAGCATAGGCAGGCAATGCGGTGCTATGCCGCGTCCCGGCCGATGTGCTCGGACGGGCTATGATACACAATCACAGTTGGGCGTTGGGAAGCCGCGCCGTTTGCGGTTACACTTCGCGCCCCCGGTTATTATGTGTAAGAAACTCTCCTTATGGATCCATCGGAAATCACGCCGCTCATCGAGGCAGGCTTCACGGATGCTATCGTGAAGGTCCTGAGCGACGACAACACGCACTTCGAGGCGCTCGTGGTCGCCGCCGAATTCGAGGGCAAGCGGCCGCTGGCGCGCCACCAGCTCGTATACAGCTGCCTTGGTGCGCTGGTCGGCAATGAAATCCATGCACTGTCGATTACCGCGCTGACGCCCGGCGAATGGCGCGAACGCACCAGCGAGGCCTAGGCGCTTGGATAAACTACTTATCAAGGGCGGCACGCCCTTATCGGGCAAGGTCACTATTTCCGGCGCGAAAAATGCTGCATTGCCTATTCTCGCCGGGACATTGCTGGCTACAGAGCGCGTAACGGTCAGCAATGTGCCACACCTGAAGGACGTCACTACGATGCTGTCGTTGCTGCAAATGATGGGCGTCGAAGTGACAATCGACGATCAGCTCGTCGTCGAGATCGACGCCCGTAACGTCAATCGGCGCGAGGCGCCCTACGAACTCGTCAAGACGATGCGCGCATCGATACTCGTTCTCGGCCCGCTGTTGGCGCGTTTCGGCGAGGCGGACGTCTCTCTGCCGGGCGGTTGCGCGATTGGGGCGCGCCCGGTGAATCTTCACGTCGCCGGCTTGCAGGCAATGGGTGCCGACGTCGTCGTGGAAGATGGCTTCATCAAGGCCCGAGCGGAACGACTCAAGGGCGCGCATATCGTCTTCGATACCGTAACGGTCACCGGGACAGAAAACCTGCTGATGGCGGCCGTTCTCGCCGAGGGCGAAACCGTGCTCGAGAATGCGGCGCGTGAGCCCGAAGTCACGGACCTGGCCCGCTTTCTCGCCGGCATGGGCGCCAGGATCGAGGGCGCAGGCAGCAGCACCATCGTGGTCGAGGGCGTTGATAGCCTCGGCGGGACCGACTACTCGGTGCTGCCCGATCGCATTGAGACCGGCACGTATCTCGTCGCGGCGGCGATGACGGGCGGCCATATTCGCGCATTGAGTTCGGCGCCGGAGACGCTCGAGGCCGTGCTGATCAAGCTGGCGGAAGCGGGCGCCAAAATCGAGACAGGCGACGGCTGGATCGATATCGATATGCAGGGCCGGCGGCCGACAGCGGTCGATGTTCGAACGGCGCCGTACCCCGCGTTTCCGACGGACATGCAGGCGCAGTTCTGTGCAATGAACGCCGTCGCCGACGGCGTCGGCACGATTTCGGAGACGATCTTCGAAAACCGCTTCCAGCACGTCTTGGAGATGCAGCGCATGGGCGCGGACATCCGGCTCGAGGGCCATACGGCGATCTGCACGGGCGTGAAGCAACTGCTTGCGGCGCCTGTCATGGCGACCGACCTGCGCGCGTCCGCCGGACTCGTTCTGGCCGGACTGGCGGCGAGGGGCGAAACGCTGGTGGACCGGATTTACCACGTCGATCGCGGTTACGAGCGCATTGAGGAAAAACTCGGGGCCCTGGGCGCCTCGATCCGCAGGGTCGTCTAGGCGCGGCCTCGCTACCTGGGTTCTTCAGGCCGCTCGCCGGCCGTCACGCTTGTCTCGAAGCGCACACCATCCCGGATGCCGGCGACTTTGACGCTATCGCCCGGAATCGTGCTGGCGGAAATGAGCAGGGCCTGGCGCTGCGAAAATACAGGCTCGTCGTTCATTTCCAGGATGACGTCGCCGCGCCTGAGACCCGCCTTCGCTGCCGGGCCGTCCTCGTACACTTCGACCAGGAGAATGCCCATGTTGCTTTCAATGCCGCGCGCGAGCCGCTCGGCATTCGTCAGGTCGTCCGGCATCAGGCCCATGTAGCCGCGAATCACACGGCCATGCTCCTTGATCTGGTCGACGACGCCGCGCACGAGGTCGACGGGTATGGCGAAGCCGATACCCTCCGTGCCCGGATCCTGGGCCAGCACTGCGGTGTTGATGCCCACGAGTTCACCGCGGCTATTGATCAGGGCGCCTCCCGAATTGCCGGCATTGATGGCGGCATCGGTCTGAATGAAGTTCTCGAAGGTCACAAGATTCAGGAGACCGCGCCCGGTTGCGCTGACGATGCCTTGCGTAACGGACGTCGTCAGGCCGTAGGGGTTGCCGATGGCCAGTACCACGTCGCCGATCCGCAGTTGCGCCGAGCTTCCCAGCCGGATGGCAGGCAGGACACCGAGATCGATTCGTAGCAGAGCGAGGTCGGTCTCTGCGTCGACACCGATTATGTCGGGTTCCGTAATGCGCCCGTCCCGGAGTTGCACGCGAATTTCAGTGGCATCGGCAATGACGTGGTAATTGGTCACTAGATAGCCTTCGGGATCGATAATGACGGCCGAGGCGAAGCTCGTATCGACCCGGAATCGCGTCCTGGCCGTCGGCGAGTCACTGTCCTGAACCAGGCGTTTCGTATAGATGTTTGCCACCGAACTCGCGCTCAGGTCGACGGCATCCGCAAAACTCGCGGGCTCATCGCCGGGTGCGGCGAGGCCCGGCATCAGGTCCGGCCGGATCAGTACGACGAGGAATGCGACCGCCAGGCCCACGACGATCGACTGCAACAGAAAAATGAGAACTGATCTCAAATCGGCCACGCGAATTCCCGGATTTCCTGATTGTTGTAGCACCTAGCCAATTTCGATACGCCCCGTGTATAATGCGCCGTGGTTCCGCACCTAGAACCGGAGTATCTGTCATCCTGACGGCAAACCGGGGCTGCTGCAAATCTATCAGTTTCGAAACAAAGCAAAAAAAAGCGCTATGAAAGAGGCCGTCACCAGAACGGCGTATGGGAGTGCCCGATGACCGAAGACGACCTTGATCGCAACAGGCGTCATTTTCTTACCGTTGCAACCGTAGTCACCGGCGTCGCTGGTGCCGGTATGGTGGCAATACCGTTCCTATCTTCGCTGAAACCGAGCGCTCGCGCGCAGGCGCTGGGCGCTCCCGTCGAGGTGCCCCTGGGATCGCTGCAGCCGGGCGAAATGGTCCGCGTGTTGTGGCGCGGCAGACTGGTTTTCGTGCTGCGCCGGTCGGAGCCGATGATCGGCCTTCTCGGCGAAAACGACGATCAACTGAAAGACCCGAACTCGGAGGTTGCCGAGCAGCAACCGGAGTACGCGGCGAATGCGACGCGCTCCGTCAAACCCGAGTACCTCGTGGTGGAGGGATCCTGCACTCACCTGGGCTGTGCGCCGATCGAAGACTTCGACGTGCGGCCGGCCGAAGGTTGGGGCGGCGGCTTCTTCTGCCCATGCCATGGATCGAGGTTCGACCTGGCGGGCAGGGTGCACACGGGTGTACCGGCGCCGACCAACCTGAGAGTACCACCACACCGTTTTGTCAGGGACGACCTGATTCTGATCGGCCAGGATACGGGAGCAGCGTAATGGCGAGAATCGAAGCCGAAATCGGCAAGCCGCAGGGTGGATTCGTGAAGTGGATCGATGATCGGTTCCCGTTCACGTCGACGATGAAATACCACGTCACCGAGTACTACGCGTCGAAGAACTTCAACTGGTGGTATGTGTTCGGTGTCCTCGCGTTCGTCGTGCTTGCGATTCAGCTGCTGACCGGCATTTTCCTGACGATGAATTACAAGCCCTCGGCGGATGACGCATTCGCCTCAGTCGAATACATCATGCGCGACGTCGAGTGGGGCTGGCTCATTCGTTACCTGCATTCGACCGGTGCGTCGTTCTTCTTCATCGTCGTCTACCTGCACATGTTCCGCGCCATGCTGTACGGGTCGTACAAGAAGCCTCGCGAGCTGATCTGGCTCATCGGCATGCTGATATTTTTTGTGCTCATGGCCGAGGCCTTCGCCGGCTACCTGCTGCCGTGGGGTCAGATGTCCTACTGGGGCGCACAAGTCATCATTTCGCTGTTCGGTGCCATTCCCTGGGTGGGTGAGGCGCTTGTCGAGATCATCCGTGGCGATTACTCGATATCGGACATCACGCTCAATCGCTTTTTTGCCTTGCACGTCATCGTATTGCCGCTGGCATTGATCGGACTCGTGTTCGTCCATATCGTGGCGCTGCACGAAGTCGGTTCCAACAATCCGGACGGCATCGACATCAAGAAGAATAAGGATGCGAGCGGCAAGCCGATCGATGGCATTGCGTTCCACCCATACCACACGAGTAAAGACCTGGTCGCCATCATCGTGTTCTTGATGATCTTTTGTTCCGTGGTGTTCTTTGCGCCCGATATGGGCGGCTACTTCCTCGAGCACGCCAACTTCGAGCCGGCGAACATGACGGCGACGCCGGAACATATTGCGCCGGTCTGGTATTTCACGCCGTACTACGCAATCTTGCGCGCGGTGCCCAGCAAGTTGTGGGGTTTCGTGTTGTTTGCAATGGCTGTTGTTTTGCCGGTATTCCTGCCCTGGCTCGATCGATGCCGGGTACGCTCGATACGTTACCGCGGCTGGATGTACAAGACGGCATTGAGCGTATTCGTCATTACCTTCGTGACATTGCTCTGGCTGGGCATGCAACCGGCGGAAGGCGTGTACGTCAGGATGGCGCAATTCTTCTCGGTCCTGTATTTCGCGTTCTTCATTTTGATGCCGTTCTACACGTCAAGGGACAAGACGAAGCCGGTGCCTGACAGGGTGGTCTACCATGGGTAAGTTAAAGACACTTGCGAGCCTGATGACGCTCGGCGCCTGTTTTTTCGCCCACCAGACCATGGCCGCGGGCGGTGGAACTCACATGGAATCGGCTGACATCAAGCCCGACAACATTTCGTCGCTGCAGCGCGGCGCGCGTAATTTCATGAATTATTGCTCGGGCTGTCACTCAGCGCAGTACGTTCGCTACAAGACCATCGGCAAGTATCTCGAACTCTCGGAAGAACAGTTGATCGACAACCTGATGTTCAACGCCGAAAAGACCTTCGAGACGATCCAGGCCGCGATGCCGTCCAAAGACGCCGCTCGCTGGTATGGCACGCCGCCGCCGGACCTGTCACTGATGGCCCGGGCAAAGGGTGCGGACTACATATTCAACTTCCTCAAAGGTTTTTATGTTTCCCCGAACAGCCCTACAGGCGTCGACAACCTCGTACTGTCGGGTACCAGCATGCCGCATGTTTTGTGGGAATTGCAGGGCTACCAGACCGCGAATTTCGCTACGCATGACAACGAGGACGGTTCGGTGACCACAACCTTCGATGGCTTCGAAGTGCTCTCCGCCGGCGCAATGGATGCCGAAGATTACGATGATTTCGTGCGCGATACGGTCAATTTTCTCGCTTATATTGCGGAACCGGTTCGTGCCGAGCGCCGCAAACTCGGCGTCTGGGTCCTGATGTTCCTGATCTTCTTCTTCATCCTGGCCTCAATGCTCAAAAAACAAATCTGGAAGGATGTGAAGTAATGGCAGTAGTAGCCAATCGACGTTCAGTAATGACGCTGTTTTCGCGGCCAACGGATATCCACAGCCATCGCACGCGGCTGGTTCTCGCGGAAAAGAACATCAATATCGAGATTGCCAACGTCGCCGGGCCGGAACTGCCCGAAGACCTGATGGATCTCAATCCGTATCACACGGTGCCCACGCTGGTCGATCGTGACCTGACGCTCTATGATTCGCGCGTCATCATCGAGTATCTCGATGAGCGCTTTCCGCACCCGCCTTTGATGCCGGTCGACCCAGTGACGCGCGCGCAATTTCGCCTCGCGCTTTTCCGCATCGAGACCGACTGGTACTCGATTGCAGAGGAAGCCGAGTCGAGCAACGACGGCAAGCTTGGCAGCAAGGCACGCAAGATGTTGCGCGAGAGTATCCTGCAAAGCAAAGAGCTGTTCGGCGCACGCCCGTATTTCCTGAGTGAGGAATTTTCGCTCGTGGATTGCACGATCGCCCCGCTGTTGTGGCGGATGCCCGTGTACGGCATCGATCTCGGTTCAGACGCGGAACCGATCGAAGCCTACATGAACCGCGTATTTGCGCGGCGTTCATTCCAGCAAAGCCTGACCGAGCTCGAGCAGGAAATGCGCCTCTAGAATCCGGCGCCTTTTTCTCTTGGCAGGTCAATCAAGCACGCTGTCCCTTGATGGCAGATTGCCACGCAACCAGCTTATGTTTAGTTTCATACAGCAACTGCAATAAATGGTAAGATTGTGCGATCGAGCGAGTGCTCTGGAACAAGAAGTTGACTAACCCCACCCGATCAAAGCGGCCATACCTTATTCGTGCGATGCACGAATGGATGGGCGACAACCACCATACGCCTCATATCGTCGTCGACGCGTCATTTGACGGGGTCAGCGTGCCGGCCGAACACATCAAGGACGGCAAGATCATTCTGAACATCAGCGATTCGGCGGCACATAACCTCAAGCTGAGCAACGATTCGGTGAGTTTCCGCGCACGATTCGGTGGCGTGCCGTTCGACGTTTGGGTGCCGATGCGATCCGTTCTCGGCATTTACGCGAGGGAGACCGGGCAGGGCATGATTTTCTCTCACGACACGGAGCAAATCGAGCGATCGCAGTTGCAGGAAGAAATCGAAGAGACGCGTGAGCGTCCCCATCTCACGATCGTCAAATAGGCGCGACCTGGCGGCGAGATCGCGCTCCCGGGCATTGCGCTCCTAAGACTCGCCCAACAGCGCCGTATCGATCAGGTCGCACAGGCAGTGGATGATTACGAGGTGCACTTCCTGGATGCGGGCAGTGCGCGTCGCCGGTACGCGGATCTCGACGTCGCCTTCAACAAATATGTCGCCCATGCGGCCGCCGTCGCGGCCCGTCAGTGCAACCACCTTCATACCGCGCTCATGTGCCGCGGCAATCGCACGAATGACGTTTTCGGAGTTGCCCGAGGTCGAAATGCCGAGCAGAATGTCCTGCGGCTTGCCGAGCGCGCGAACCTGTTTGCTGAAGATCTCCTCGTAGGCGTAGTCGTTGCTTATTGAGGTCAGCGTGGAGCTGTCGGTCGTCAGGGCCATCGCCGGCAATCCGGGGCGCTCCATTTCGAAACGATTGAGCAGTTCGGACGAGAAGTGTTGCGAGTCTGCGGCGGAACCGCCGTTGCCACAGCTGAGTATTTTTCCGTCATCCAGCAATGCATCGCTCATGACGCGACCTGCCGTTGCGATACTCTCCGCAATCTGTGCTGCTGCAATCTGCTTCATTGCAATGCTTTCGGCAAAGTGATCGCGAACTCGGGTTACTGGATCCATGGTTTCTCCGGCGAGGTATTCGACAAGCGAATACTAGCAGCAGTTGCTCAAAGGGTTGAGTCGTTCGGTCTAAACGCGTCCTTGATCCAGTCCAGGCGCTTCTTGCTATCGCCTGCGATGGCAACGACGTCGAATCTGACGGTATGGTGCCGGTAGCGTTTCTGCCGGGAAAGAAACGTGGCTGCCGTGCGCAGGATCTTGCGCTGTTTGCGTGCATCGACCGTCGGGGCGGGTGAACAATACCGCGTGGATTTGCGATACCGGACTTCAACAAATGCCAGGCAGTCGGCGTCGAGCATGATCAGGTCGATCTCGCCGCCGCGACAGCGGAAATTTTTTGCGACGGTCTTCAGGCCCTGGCGAGCGAGGAAGCGGAGCGCCTGCTGTTCGGCCGATTCGCCTAAAGCTCCTGTAGGTCCAGATCCCATGGCGATTCGTCTGCAGCATCTGGTGAGATCAGTTCGCCGTCTTCGCTGATGTCCTGGATTGGGCCGCCGACTTCGTCGATGTCAGGCAGCGCCACAGCCTCACCATCCTGGAATTGTGCCCAGGCCAGACGGCGGTGCACGCGGCCGGTCGAATCGAGGAACAGGCTGCCGGTTGCGCCGTCGAACTCCGGCATATCGGCGCCGCGGGACGCAAAAAGAGCGGCGATCAAATTGTACGCGTCATATCCCATGGCGTGCAGGCGCGCAAGGCGACGTTCCTGCGGCCAGAACTCTGCGTAAAGCCCCGGCAATTCGGCAATCCATGGCTGCGGATCGATGACCCAAGGCGTATCGGCAAACATGATTCCGTTCAGATCGGCATTCGAACGACCGTCCATCGAATTCACCGATGACGTCGAGTACACGGGCAGATCGCCGGAGTAATGAAACTTGAGTTGAGCCTTGAGTAATCGGCCCGCGGGAGCGTCAGTCGCCAGGAATATGAACTCACAGTCCTCGCGGCGGCGCGGATCGAACTGCAGGCTGCTGCCGATGTTGGCACGCATGCGCTGGTAGCGCCGAACGCTGCCGGTGAGCCCCATCAGGTTCTCTATCTCGTTGGAGAAGTCCTGGTTGCCGGGCGTGTAGCTGCGGTAGTCGAGCAACGTGCCGCCGCGACCCTCGAACTCGGTCGAAAAACTGCTGAGCACCCGTCGCCCCCAATCGTTGTTGGGCACCAGGGCGACGGCGCGCGTGTAGCCGTCGGCCAGCGCGCGGACGGCAGCGGACGATGCCTCGTCTTCGGGAGCCAGCGCAAACTGATACAGGCCCGGCGGCGCAAGCGTGTCGTTCGGCAAGTAATTGAGTGTCAGCACCGGCACCGGTACGAGGATGTCGTTCGCCAACTGGATGACATCGTTCCTGAGTAGCGGACCGACGACGAACTCGGCGCCGTCTGCAACAGCGACGGCGTAGGCAGCGCTCGCGCCCCCTTCGGCATTGACGTCATAGATACGCAGGCTTTGCCGGTCGTCGAGCCCGGCTGCGGTCGCGAAATACGCACCGAGAAAACCGTTTTGTACGGCCCTGCCCGCACTGGCCGCCCTGCCAGACAGCGGCAGCAAAAGCGCGACCTGACGAGGGTAGTCCAGTAACAGGTGTTCGGGTAGTTGCAACTCGCCGATCACGGTCATTGCTGGGTGAGACCCGTTCGCCTCTCGCCAGCGCACTGCGCCATTGTTCCAGCCGATGCCTTGCTGGCCGGTCGACGCGGCGAGCGAACCAATCACGAGCCAACCCTTGACGACAGGATCGAGCGCCGTTTCCGCTGCGGCACGCAGATCCCGCGGACGGCTGACGAGGAGGCCTTGCCACAGGCGATTGCGATTCTGCTCAATGCCGCGCCGGTCGTCGATCCAGCCTTCGCGTTGCATCATCAACTGGACGGCACGACCCGGATCGTGTTTCTGTATCCAGGCGTCGGCCCGCAATGCTTCGACACGCAGGCGGTCTCTGTTCGAGAGCGCCTCACGACTCAATGGTTCGAGTACGTTCAGCGCATCGTCTGCTGCACCCGCAAATAGCGACAGTGCCGCGGAGTTGGTGTCCCAGATGGGCACGAGACTCCCGCTTGCCGGCCGCGGTACGCTGCTTAACGCGTTCCTGGCGCGGATCACGTCGCCGGCATCGAGCCACTGCTCGGCGGCGAGCAGTGTCAGGCGATCCCGCTCGGTTCCTGTCGCGGTGCTCGCGAGGCCGATGTAAGCGCCGGCGGCCTCATCGTGCTGGCCGTTCCGTGCAAGGCGCTCGGCACGGCCTTCGCTGCCGCCCGCAAATCCGGTTGTCTCGCAACCGGCCAGCGCGATCAATGCAATCAGTATGGCGCCCAGGCTTGCCAGTGAACGTGATTCGCGGGCAGGATGTCGGTGACTACTCATCATATTCATGTAACCGGAAAAAGGTGCTGCGCCAAGTGAGCGGCAAGCTATTCATTGTTGCGACGCCGATCGGCAATTTGGACGATCTGACTCCGAGAGCGCGCCAGACGCTCGCGGACGTTGATCTTGTTGCAGCCGAGGATACCCGGCACACAGGGCGATTGCTATCGCATTTAGGCGTGAAAACGCGACAAATAGCATTGCATGATCACAATGAAGAGAAGACGGTACCGGGGTTGATTGCCGCGCTGCAATCCGGAAAGTCAGTGGCGCTGGTCAGCGATGCCGGTACGCCGCTCGTAAGCGATCCCGGCTATCGACTCGTCAAGGCGGCGCATCGAAACGGAATCGCCGTTGCGCCGATACCGGGCGCGAGCGCAGTTACCGCCGCGTTGTCGGTTGCCGGGCTGGCGACGGATCGATTCGCCTTTGAAGGCTTTCTGCCGGCGAAAAACGCGGCGCGCCGGACGTTGCTCGAGTCGCTGGCAAAGGAAACCCGCAGCCTGGTTTTTTACGAATCGGTGCACCGAATTGCCGCGGCGATCGACGATATGTGTGACGCCTTCGGCGAGGAGCGCCCTGCGTTCATCGGGCGCGAGCTCACGAAGATGCACGAACAATGCGTGCAGGGATCGCTTGCTGCCCTCAGAGCCCGAATCGACGACGGAACGATTGTCGGCAAGGGCGAGTTCGTCATCGTCGTGGCGGGCTCGAAAAAGGAAGCAGAAACCTCGCTGGAACTGGACCGCCTGCTTGAAGCCCTGGCACGTCACCTGTCGGCGAAGGACGCTGCACGCGTCGCGGCAGAAGCCACGGGCCTCAAACGCAATGCGCTGTACGACAGGTTGCTGGAAATCCGCGATCGCGCTTAAGCACGAAAACCCCGGTTCGACCCCGGTTTATCCGGTAAAATCGCGCCTGAGAAAGCCGGAGTCGGCCAGGCAATCGCTGCAGTCAAGCTGCAGAGGAAAGTCCGGGCTCCTTCGGACAGGGCGCCAGGTAACGCCTGGGGGGCGTGAGCCCATGGAAAGTGCCACAGAAAATATACCGCCAGACATCGTCCTCCGGACCTTGGCTGGTAAGGGTGAAATGGTGCGGTAAGAGCGCACCGCGCGACTGGTAACAGCTCGCGGCACGGTAAACCCCGCCCGGAGCAAGACCAAATAGGGGAGTAGGGCAACGAACAACGCCCCCAACAGGGGCGTCTGGGCGTTGCCCACCGTCGGTTCCGAACGGACTCCCGGGTAGGTTGCTCGAGGCAGTCGGTGACGGCTGTCCCAGATGAATGGTTGTCGATGACAGAACCCGGCTTATTGCGGGCTTCGGCTTTCTCACTTTAATCCATATAAAACAATCACTTATAACTCACTGTTCGTGAAATTGACGAATTCGGGCGCGGCTTGCGCAAACTGCGCGGAAACCGCCCCGGGAATCCGCCCTGTCGCCCATTCGCGACCGACATTTAAGGCCTTGTCGAAGAAGTACCTGTAAGCATCTGATTTATTTAGCGCGGAACTTGCCATAATTCGCCCTATTTGGGCCACCGAATAGCCTCTAAGTCACTGTAGAACAAAGACTAATTACATTTGTTTATTGACGGTCGAGGCGGCCGCCACCTATAGTGTTGAAAAGTGGATAAAAGTGGGAGGAAAGGGGCAGCCAGCCCAGGATTCGCGCCAGAAGAGCCGAGCCCGGGGCCGTCCGCAGAGTTGTGTTTCGAGGGGCCACCAAAGTTTCGTTGGACGCCAAGGGGCGTATGGCAATACCGACCCGGTACCGGGAGCGGTTGGCGACCCGTTGTGGCGGCGAAATCATCGTTACTGTCGATAAGGACCATTGTCTGCTCGTTTACCCGCTGCCCGATTGGGAGGAACTCGAGCGCAAGCTGGTTCGTCTGCCCAGCATGAATAAAGCCGCGCGTCGAATAGTGCGCATTATGGTCGGTTATGCGACCGAGGTCGACATGGATGGCAGTGGACGAATACTGGTGTCGCGAGAACTCCGCGATTTTGCCGGGCTCGACAGGAACGCGATGCTGATCGGGCAAGGCAACAAATTTGAACTTTGGGATGAACAGACCTGGAACGACAAACGCGATGCGTGGCTCAACGAGGACGACGACGGCGAATTGCCGGCGGACCTCGAGTCGATCTCGTTCTAGGTTGCTGTCCATCCAATGAGCAGCGACGCGCATGTGCCGGTGTTGCTGGGGCCGGTCCTTCAGGGACTGAAGATAAAGCCAGACGGCTGTTATGTCGATGCAACGTTCGGACGCGGCGGTCACAGCAAGGAGATTCTGAAGCAACTGAACGCCAATGGCCGATTGATCGGAATCGATCGCGATCCGGCGGCAATCGCTTCAGCACCCGAAACGCTACGTGACGATCCGCGATTCGAACTGATCAGGGGGGAAATTGCGCAACTTGAGACATTCATTGCTGAGAGAGTCGACGCCGGTGGCGGTTCGCTCGTCGGCAGAATCGACGGCTTGCTCTGCGACCTGGGCGTCTCGTCACCGCAGCTGGATGAGGCCGGTCGCGGTTTCAGTTTCATGCGCGATGGCCCGCTCGACATGCGAATGGACCCGGACTCGGGTGTCTCGGCCGCCGCCTGGCTTGCGACCGTGGAAGAAGGGACTTTGAGGCGGGTGCTGCAAAAACTCGGCGAAGAGCGGCATGCGGTGCGCATTGCGCGTGCGATCGTAACGGCGCGCGAGCAAGCGCCGATTAACACAACGCTTGCTCTCGCGGAACTGGTCGAGTCAGCGGTGCCGGCGGCACACGGAAAGCACCGCTCGAAAAAGCACCCGGCGACGAAGACCTTCCAGGCAATTCGCATGACGATCAACGGCGAACTCGAACAGCTCGAAGCGGTCCTGACGCAGTCGGTCAATGTGCTGAGACGGGGCGGTCGGCTATGCGTCATCAGTTTTCACTCGCTCGAAGATCGGCTCGTGAAGCGCTTCATGCGTAACGCGTCACGTGAGCCAGAGCAGTACCGCGGCATGCCGTCGGTCCCGGTCGAGTTGCAACCGAAATTGAAGATCGTCGGCAAATCCATCGCTGCAACGGCCGCGGAGATCGCGGCCAATCGCCGTGCCCGCAGCGCTCGACTACGTGTCGCGGAGCGGACCTGATGCAGAAAGCAAATCAGCCGTTCCTGCTTGTTTTCGTATTCGCAGTGGTGTGTGTCGTGAGCGCGCTGGCGCTGGTTTACACCAAGCACGAGTCTCGCAAATTATTCGTCGAACTTGAGGGCCTGACGAACGAACGTGATGAACTGAATATTGAATGGGGCCAGCTGCAAATAGAACAAAGCACCTGGGCCCAACATGCGCGAATCGAACAGGTCGCACTCGAAGACCTGGAACTCGTGCGACCGACGGCAACGGAAATTTTCGTAATTGAAAGTCAATGACACGCGGCGCAGAGACAAAACAAAAGACTGCAAGACGCTTCGTAGGCAGAGTGACGCTGGTGCTGGCGTTCTTCAGCCTCGTGGCCGCGTCGCTGGTTGCACGTGCGGTGCATCTCCAGGTCCTCGACAAGGACTTCCTGAATCAGCAGGCGGATACCCGACATCTGCGCACGGAAGAAATTTCCGCACATCGGGGAACGATTACTGATCGAAACGGCGAACCGCTTGCGATCAGCACGCCGGTGGACAGCGTCTGGGCGAACCCGAAAGTATTTGCGCCGGCCGTGGATTCCGTGCCGGAACTGGCAGGCATTCTCGGCGTCGATCCTCAGATGCTAATGGGTCGCGTCACACGTAGCATGGACAAGGAATTCCTTTACCTGAAACGCCATCTCAATCCTGCGCAGGCACAACAGGTACTGGCGTTGAAACTGCCCGGTATCAACGTAAAGCGCGAGTACCGTCGCTACTACCCGGCGTCGGAGGTGACCGGGCATCTTGTCGGTTTTACCAACATCGACGACGAAGGCCAGGAAGGCCTCGAACTCGCATTCAATCACTGGCTGGCCGGCGAGTCCGGTGCGAAGCGCGTACTGAAAGACCGGCTCGGTCGTTCGATCGAGAATGTCGAGAGCATAAGTCCGCCGCATCATGGCAAGGATCTGCAGGCGAGCATCGACCTGCGGTTGCAATACCTTGCCTATCGCACGTTGAAATCGGCAATCAAATCCCATGACGCTCGTTCCGGCTCGATCGTGGTGCTGGATGTCAAGACGGGCGAAGTGCTGGCGATGGTCAACCAGCCAACCTACAACCCGAATGACCGTTCGCAGTTCGCGGCCGAGCGTTATCGCAACCGCGCAATCACCGATATTTTCGAACCGGGATCGAGTATCAAGCCGCTGGTCGTTGCTGCCGCTCTGGAAAGCGGGCAATACCGGCCGAGCAGCATTGTCGATACCGCTCCGGGCTACGTCACTGTCGGTCCGAAGACCATCGAGGACAGCCGCAACCTCGGTCGCATCAGCCTGACCACGATACTGGCACGTTCCAGCAACGTCGGCGTGACCATGCTTGCCATGAACCTGCAGGCCGACCAGTTGTGGGACACCATGACGCAGTTCGGACTCGGCTCGCTGACGACGAGCGGCTTCCCGGGAGAGTCCGCGGGCATGTTGACACATTTCAGTCACTGGCAGCCCATAAGCCAGGCAACGCTCGCATACGGTTACGGCGTATCCGTGACCCCGTTGCAACTGGCGCAGGCGTACTCGGCGATTGGCGCCGACGGCAACATGCGGCCCGTATCGCTGGTTGCGCTCGATCGGCCCAACGACGCCGAACGTGTCATAACCAAGGACACGGCAGTCGCCGTTCGTCGCATGCTGGAAGAGGTTGTGCGTCCGGGCGGCACCGGAACGAAGGCGTCGGTCGACGGTTATCGCATCGCCGGCAAAACCGGTACCGCCTGGAAGTTCGCCTCCGGCGGCTACTCGCAGGACAAGTACATCTCGATATTCGCCGGCCTCGCGCCCGCCAGCGATCCGCGCCTGGCGACCGTCGTGGTTATCGATGAGCCCAGCGGCGAACTCTATTACGGCAGCGACGTCGCTGCGCCCGTATTCGCCGACGTCATGTCGGAGTCGCTCCGCCTGTTGGCGGTGCCGCCTGACGCTATGCCCGCACGCGATGCAGGCAGCGTCATGCAGGCAAGGACGATTCGGACAACGAGTCAATGAGTATGCCGGCAGAACATCTGACTCAATCGCCGACCCTTGCCGAACTGCTGCAAGGCTATGCGCAGGCACCCGCTATTCCGATCTCCGGTATTGCCAGCGACAGTCGCTTGCTCGGCGAAGGTTACCTTTTCCTTGCCTGCCAGGGCATTGGCAGCCACGGGCTCGACTACCTGGCAGCGGCGAAGGCGGCGGGCGCCGGCGCAATCGCCTGGGATTCATCGACGGGCGATCGTTCGATAGTGACGCAGTCGAAAGACTTAGGCATGCCGTTTATTGCCATCGACAATCTCGGCGCCAAGCTCGGCGAAATTTCGAACCGGTTCTACAGACGCCCCTCGGAAAAACTGCGCGTCGCGGGCGTGACAGGTACCAATGGCAAGACGACAGTGGCGTGGCTGATCGCGCAATGCGCGCACCTGCTCGGAGAGAGGTGCGGCTACCTCGGCACGCTGGGCCGTGGCGTCGACGAATTGCAGGTCGCAGATGGAATGACGACCCCGGCGGCTGTCGAGTTGCATGGCGTGCTTGCGGACTTCGTTGCGGACGGCGCGAGCTGTGCTGCGATCGAAGTTTCCTCGCACGCACTGTCGCAGGGTCGCGTCGACGGCGTCCGCTTCGAGGCGGCCCTGTTCACGAACCTGACGCGCGATCATCTCGACTATCACGCCAATATGGCTGAATACTTCGAGTGCAAGGCTCGCCTGTTCCTCGAGTGCGATACGCGCGACAAGATCATAAACCTCGACTCCGAGTTTGGCACTCAACTCGCGACGCTTTGCGGACAGGACGTCATTACCGTATCGACGAATTTCGATCGCGTCGCGAATGGGCGGCGGTACGTCTTTGTGCGCTCGGTCGTGGCGCGGGAAGCGGGCTCCGATATCACTTTCATGAGTTCGTGGGGCGACGGCCGTTTCACTCTGCCGTTGCCCGGCGATTTCAACGTGGCGAACGGAGTCATCGTCCTGGCGCTGCTTCTCAGTCAGGGCATTGAACTGAACGCCGCCTGCCGCGCATTGTCTCGCATCGAAGCACCGCCCGGCCGCATGCAGCGTGTCCCGGCCCCGGGGCCGGCCGTGTACATCGACTATGCGCATACTCCCGTCGCCCTGGAGGTCGCGCTGCGCGCCCTGCGTGGGCATGGCCGTGGCAGGCTGTGGTGCGTTTTCGGTTGCGGAGGCGACCGCGATGCCGGCAAGCGCCCGCTCATGGGCAAAGCAGCCGAGCGACTCGCCGACCGGATCGTAATCACGAGCGACAATCCGCGTCATGAAGTGCCGCAACAGATCATCACCGAGGTGGTGTCCGGCTTGCTGCACCCGGAAGCGGCGACCGTCATCGAGGATCGTGCCACCGCGATCGCCTGGGTACTGCAACAGGCTGCCGATTCCGACATCGTACTGATCGCGGGCAAAGGTCACGAGGACTACCAGCAGATAGGGGCTGAGCGCCGTGCCTTTTCCGACTACGCAGTAGCGCTTGCCACCCTCGAGGCGGCGGTGAAGGAGGGCGGCCGATGATCGACACGCTCCTCATTGCCGCCGACTGCATGGGCGGAGAGCTGCATGGCGATGACCGCCCGTTTCGCGGCGTGAGCACGGATACCCGCACGCTGTGTGACGGCGAGTTGTTCTTTGCGTTGCAGGGACCCAATTTCAACGGTCGCGACTATGTCGGCACCGCCAGGGAAACAGGGGCGGCTGGAGCCGTCGTGTCGAGCGTCGTGGACGCGGCCATACCGCAGATAACCGTAGACGACGCACGACTGGCGTTGGGCCGATTCGGCGCCGCCTGGCGAAGCGGGCACGACGCGACTGTCGTTGGTGTTACCGGAAGTAATGGCAAGACGACGCTCAAGGAACTGATCTATGCCTGCCTCGCGCAGCAGGCACCAACCCTGGCTACACAGGGCAATCTCAATAACGACATCGGTATGCCGCTCATGCTGGCCCGACTCGATCCGGAGCATCGATTCGCGGTGTTCGAAATGGGTGCGAACCATGCCGGCGAAATCGCTTACCTGGCATCGCTGGCCGATCCGGACGTGGTCGTCATTACCAACGCGGCAGCCGCGCACCTGGAGGGCTTCGGTTCGGTGGACGGCGTGGCTCGCGCAAAAGGTGAAATCCTGCAAAACGCCGTGCGGCCGAAAGTCGCCGTGCTTAACGCCGACGATCCCTACTTCGAGTACTGGTCCTCGCTGGTCGCCGATGTAAAGACGCTGAGCTTCGGCTTCAGTGCAGCTTCCGATATTCGGGCCGACGACATCGAGACCGGTATAGAGCAGTCGAGGTTTCGTTTGCACGCTCCAGTGGGCGAAGTTGCCGTCACGCTTCCGCTGGCCGGCGTTCACAACGTGCGTAATGCCTGTGCCGCCGCTGCGGTGGCCCTGGGGCTCGGCCTCGAACTGGCACAGATTCAAACGGCGCTGGAATCCGTGAGTCCGGTCGGCGGCCGCTTGCAGGCACTGCGCGGCACCAATGGCTCGGTCCTCTTCGATGACAGCTACAACGCGAATCCGCTGTCAGTCACTGCGGCCGCAGAATTCCTGGCGCAACTGTCCGGCCAGAGCTGGCTCGTGCTCGGCGACATGAAAGAACTCGGGGACGATGCAGCGGAGCTGCATCGCGAGGTTGGAGAAGCGGCGCGGGCATGTGGTATCGACCGCTTGTTTGCGCTGGGCGAATTGTCACGCAACACGGTGGAAGGGTTCGGTGAGCATGCGAGCTGGTACGGGAGCATAGACGCACTGGTCGATGATCTGAGTTCCACGCTCAGCAATTCCATCAACGTGCTCGTCAAGGGATCGCGATCGATGCACATGGAGCGTGTCGTGGATGCGCTGCGCGAAGACGAACCCGCGAGAAGGGAGGCCTGAGATGCTGCTCTACCTCACGAATTACCTCGCACAGTTCGAATCCGGCTTCAATGTATTCAACTACCTGACGATGCGCGCAATTCTCGGTGCGCTCACGGCGCTGGTGCTGTCATTCATCATCGGCCCGCGCATGATCAAGAAGCTGAGTGTCAACCAGCTTGGCCAGCCGGTGCGCGAAGAGGGTCCCGAAACCCACTTGCTAAAAGCCGGGACGCCGACGATGGGTGGCGCACTGATCCTGGCCGCCATCTCGGTCAGCACTGTTTTGTGGGCCGATCTCGAGAACGTCTACGTCTGGATCGTGCTGTTCGTCACCCTGTCATTCGGTGTCATCGGTTACGTCGACGACTACAAGAAACTCATATTGCAGGATCCGTCCGGTATATCGGCGAAGCAAAAACTCTTCTGGCAGTCTAGTGCGGCTCTCATCGCCGCCGTTGCTCTGTACGTTACGGCAACCGATGACGTTCAAACGTCGTTGTTGATTCCGTATTTCAAGGATCTGGCGGTCCCCTTAGGGCTTTTTCAGGTTGTCGTGACGTACTTTTTTATTGTCGGCTTCAGTAATGCAGTGAATCTCACTGACGGCCTCGACGGTCTGGCGATCATGCCTACCGTGCTTGTTGGTGGTGCGCTCGGCATATTTGCCTACGTCACCGGCAACGTAAATTTCTCGGGCTACCTGGGAATACCTTATGTGGCCGGTACCGGTGAAATCCTGGTCTTCTGCACGGCGCTGGCCGGCGCCGGCCTCGGTTTTCTCTGGTTCAATACTTACCCCGCGCAGGTCTTCATGGGCGATATCGGCGCGCTGTCTCTCGGTGCCGCGCTGGGGACCGTGGCGGTGGTCGTGCGGCAGGAAATCGTACTCGCGATTATGGGCGGTGTGTTTGTCGTCGAAACGCTGTCGGTCATGATCCAGGTAATGTCGTTCAAGCTGACGGGCAAACGCGTCTTTCGCATGGCGCCGTTGCACCATCATTTCGAACTCAAGGGCTGGGCGGAGCCCAAGGTCATTGTTCGATTCTGGATCATTACGGTCATCCTCGTGCTGATCGGCCTGGCGAGTCTGAAGATACGATGAGCGCTGCACGGGCAACAGTTCACAAGGATCTCGTCGTCGGCCTGGGCGCGACCGGCTTATCGATTGCACGCTACCTGCGTCGCAGCGACATCGATGCGGTGTTCTTCGACAGCCGGGAAGACCCGCCCGGCATGAAAGAGCTCGACGAAGTCTGGCCTGATGCGGAGGTATTACTCGGTGATGCAAGGCTGCCGGGAGGGGTGCAGCGAATTATTGCCTCGCCCGGTATTTCGGACAGGCACCCTTTGTTGGCCAGCGCACGCAAGAAAAAAGTCGAAGTCGTTTCCGATATCGAGATCTTTGCACGCGAGGCCAGGGCGCCTTTCGTGGCGGTAACCGGTTCGAACGGCAAGAGCACGGTAACGACGCTCCTGTATCACATGTGCCGTGCGGATGATCGCAATGTCCTGGCAGGGGGCAATCTCGGCGAACCGGCGCTGGATCTCCTGGACCAGGAGACGCCAGACTTGTATGTGCTGGAGTTGTCGAGTTTCCAGTTGCAGCGCACGCAATCGCTGCCGGCCGAGGTAGCGGTGCTTCTGAATGTATCGCCGGACCATCTCGACTGGCACGCTGACGAAGCCGAATATCGCAAATCGAAGTATCGCGTCTATCGGGAGGCCGAGGCCGCCGTCGTCAATCGCGCCGACGAGCAAGCCCTCGAGCATACGCGGCACCTCGATCGCGTTATCAGCTTTGGCCTCGATACGCCCGCGGAGAACCAGTTCGGTCTTCGCGACGAAGATGGGGAAACCTACCTGGCCCGTGGAGAGTCCTTGCTGATCGCGGTGGCGGATCTCGCCCTGTACGGCGTACATAACCAGCTCAACGCGCTGGCCGCGCTGGCCGCGGGAGAGCTCGTCGGCCTCGACATGCTGGCAATGTTGCGGGTGCTCGCGGAGTTTCCCGGCCTGCCACACCGCATGCAGTCCGTCGCGCGCATCGGTGCCGTCGACTACATCAACGATTCCAAGGCAACGAATGTCGCCGCGGCAGTGGCCTCCATCAAATCCGTCGAGGGCATGCTGGTACTCATTGCAGGAGGCGACGGCAAGGGCGGGGACTTCAGCGAGCTGGCCGAGGCCGTCGAAGGCAAGCTGCGCGGCGCGGTACTCATTGGCAAGGACGCGGAAAAAATCGCGCGCGCCCTCGACACGGTGAAGCCCGTTCATTTCGCCGACAACATGAAAACGGCCGTGCGCATGGCTGCGTCCTGCGCCGAGTCGGACGATACCGTTCTGCTCGCGCCCGCGTGTGCGAGCCTCGATCAGTACACGAATTACATGGCGAGGGGCGACGCATTTCGCGATGCAGTGGAGGCGCTGAAACGATGAGCTCTCGCAGCGCCACAATGCCGTTCCCGGCCCGCCTGAAGACCGAACTGCAGATCGATACGGTCCTGCTGACGATCGTCATGACTCTGTTATTGGGCGGTCTGGTGATCCTCGCGTCTGCAGCGATTTCCATTTCCGACAATGCGACAGGCGATCCGTTTTTCTACGTGCAGCGCCAGTTGATCGCCGCCGTCCTGGGTGCGATCGCCGCCGGCGTCTGCCTGTTCATCCCGATGCAGGTCTGGCAGAGCCTCGGGCCGTTGATGTTGTTTGCGGGTCTGGCGTTGCTGGTCGTGGTGCTCGTACCCGGCATCGGCTATGAGGTCAACGGCAGCACGCGATGGGTGCGCGTCGGAATCATGAACCTGCAGGTGTCGGAACCCGCGCGGCTGTGTTTCCTGCTGTATCTCGCCGGCTATCTCGTGCGCCGTAACAAGGCGCTGCGCGAAGAGTTCGTCGGTTTCCTGCGCCCCATGCTGGTACTGACGGTGGCGTGCGTCCTGTTATTGAAAGAGCCTGACTTCGGCGCAGCGATCGTGCTGCTCGCAACGGCACTTGTCATGATGTTCGTCGCAGGTGCGCGCATTCGTGATTTCCTCGTGTTTTTTTCAACCGCTGTCGTGGCGATGGCGCTGCTGGCGCTCACGTCGCCGTATCGCATGAAGCGTCTGACGGGCTTCCTGGATCCATGGTCGGACCCCTACGACTCGGGCTTTCAGCTAACGCAGTCCCTCATCGCGATAGGTCGCGGCGAGTGGTTCGGCGTGGGCCTCGGCGACAGCGTGCAGAAGCTCTTCTACCTGCCCGAAGCGCACACCGACTTCGTGTTCGCCGTGTTCGCCGAGGAATTCGGCCTGGTCGGTTCGCTGGTCCTGATCGCGTTGTTCCTGGCCCTTCTGTGGCGCGTCTTCAAACTCGGTATGCGCGCCGCAAATGCAGAGCGCTTTTTCGAAGCCTACGTGGCAATTGGACTGGGCACCTGGCTCGGCCTGCAGGCATTCATCAATGTCGGCGTGAACATGGGCCTGCTGCCGACCAAGGGACTCACCCTGCCGCTCATCAGCTATGGCCGTAGCAGCCTGATCATCACCATGATCTGCATCGGCCTGTTACTCCGCATCCACCACGAACTCGCTGTCGACGCGAGACCCGTGAATCGCAAGCGAGGTGGCCGCAAATGAGTTCGCGACCGATCCTCGTGATGGCGGGCGGCACGGGTGGGCACGTGTATCCGGCGCTGGCCGTCGCGCGCGCGTTGCAGGCAGAGTCGCGCAACATAGTGTGGCTCGGCACGCGGCTTGGCCTCGAATCGCGCGTTATTCCGGCGGCCGGTATCGATATCGAGTGGATCAGCGTGAAGGGCTTGCGGCGGAAGGGCGTACTTGCCTTGCTGGCCGCGCCCGTTCGTATCGGCTGGGCGCTATTACAGTCGCTCGGCGTAATCCTGCGTCGCCGCCCCGCAGCGGTGCTCGGCATGGGCGGTTTCGTCAGCGGTCCCGGCGGCGTTGCCGCCTGGCTGACCCGGCGACCGCTCGTCATTCACGAGCAAAATGCTACTGCGGGGCTGACCAACCGTCTTCTGGCGCGTCTTGCCCGGGTTGTGCTGCAAGCCTTCCCGGGCAGTTTTAATTCTCCTGTGGTTGCGGAAACCGTCGGTAATCCGGTGCGCGCGGAAATTGCAGCCATTGCCCCACCGGCGGAACGCTTCGGCGACCGCCACGGTACGTTGCGTTTGCTTGTTCTCGGCGGCAGCCAGGGCGCCCTGGCATTGAACCGTGTCGTACCGGCGGCACTTGCCATGATCGAGCCCGAATTGCGACCTGACGTGCGGCATCAATGCGGCGAGCGCACTTTGCAAATCGCCAAAGACGTCTACGCCGAGCACGAGGTTGAGGTTGAGTTGCTGCCGTTCATCGAAGACATTGCCGCGGTCTATTCGTGGGCCGACCTGGTTATTTGCCGCGCAGGCGCGCTGACGGTCGCGGAACTGTGCGCGGCCGGCCTGCCCGCTCTGTTTGTCCCTTATCCGGGAGCAGTCGATGATCACCAGACCGCCAACGCGCGCCCCATGGCCGAGGCCGGCGCTGCGGCGACTATCCCGGAAAGCGAGCTGACGCCGGAGCTGCTCGCCGACCTGCTGCGGGACTGGTTGCAGTCGCGCGCGGAGCTGCTGCGCCGTGCCGAGAAGGCGCGTGCGCTGGCTGCGCCGAATTCGCTCGAGCGCATTACCGCCGTATGCCTCGAGCAGGCGGGAGCGGCGACATGATCAAACGCATGCGGCGCATACACTGTGTACATTTCGTCGGTATCGGCGGCTCCGGCATGTCGGGCATCGCGGAAGTCATGTTGAGCCTCGGCTATGCCGTGCAGGGCTCGGACCTGAAACCGAACAAACAGACACGGCGCCTCGAGAATCAGGGCGCCAAAGTATTCATCGGCCACGCTGCGGGCAACATTCGAGATGCAGACGCCGTCGTCGTCTCCAGCGCGGTCGATGAAACCAATCCCGAGGTGGCTGCGGCAAAGGAACAACTCATGCCTGTCGTCAGCCGCGCGGAAATGCTCGCGGAGCTGATGCGCTTCCGCTACTCGATCGCGGTAGCCGGTACGCATGGCAAGACGACCACGACAAGTCTCGTTGCCAGCGTCCTGGCGGAAGGCGGTCTCGATCCGACCTTCGTTATTGGCGGTCGCCTGAAGAGCGCGGATGCCAATGCGCGGCTCGGTCAGGGCGACTACCTCGTCGCGGAAGCCGATGAAAGCGACGCATCGTTCGTACATCTGAAGCCGATGCTCGCGGTTGTGACCAACATCGATGCGGATCACATGTCGACCTACGACGGCGATATCGGCAAGCTCAAAAACGGCTTTGTGGAATTCCTGCACAACCTGCCGTTCTACGGGCTGGCCGTCGTGTGCAGCGATGACGCCGGCGTCAATGACGTGCTCGCCGACATCGGACGCTCGGTGACGACCTATGGCACGAATGAGGACGCCGACGTGCGGGCGATAAATATTCGTTTCGATGAAGCACGCACGGAATTCGACGTCATTCGGAAAGACGATTCGGCCGGAGCGGAAGGTTCGGGTAATCGACCGTCGGAGGTGGAACGTACGCACGGGGACACAGCTGGCGCAATGTCCCCAGTCCTTCACGTAACCATGAAGCTGCCCGGCGAACACAACGTTCGCAACGCGCTTGCCGCCATTGCGGTTGCCGACGAATTGCAGATCAGCGACCGTGCTGTCATGCGGGCGCTCGGCAGTTTCGCAGGTATCGACCGGCGCTTCCAGACGCTTGGCGAAGTAGAGGTCGACGGCGGCAAGGTCCTGCTCGTCGACGACTACGGTCATCACCCGACCGAAATCGCTGCCACGCTTGCCGCCGCGAAAAGCGGTTGGCCCGAGCGCCGCATCGTGCTGGTATTCCAACCACACCGGTACACGCGCACGCGCGACCTGATGGACGACTTTGCGACCGTATTGTCGGACGCGGATGCGCTGGTGCTGCTCGACGTCTACGCCGCGGGCGAAGACCCTATTGCTGGCGCGGATGGCCGTTCGATGGCGCGGGCGATTCGCACGCGCGGCGCCGTCGAACCGGTTTTCGTCGAATCGCTCGACGACTTGCTACCCGTGCTCAATGCCGTGCTTACCGATGGCGACCTCGTGCTGACGATGGGAGCCGGCGATATCGGGGCCTATGCTGCCGGATTGCCCGAACTGCTGGTATCGGGCCCCACGCGCCGGGTGCAGTCATGATGGCGGCCGAGATCCGGCACAACGAGCCGATGAGCCGCCACACTTCATGGCGCGTAGGTGGTCCCGCTGAGACGTTTTTCATTCCCGAAACGGTTGACGAACTGTCCTCGTTCCTCGCCGAGCTCGACGCCGCCACACCGGTATTCTGGCACGGTGTCGGCAGTAACCTGCTGGTGCGAGACGGCGGGCTGCCGGGAGTGGTCGTGTCTGCCACGAAAATGCTCCGGCACCTGGACCGCATCGATGAGTATCGCGTTTGTGCCGGTGCGGGCGTGGCCTGCACGCAACTGGCTCGCCAGTGCATTCGCTGGGAGCTCGGACCCTCCGAGTTCTTCGCAGGCATTCCCGGCACGGTTGGCGGTGCGCTCGCCATGAACGCGGGCGCGCACGGAGGC
Organism: uncultured Woeseiaceae bacterium; assembly: GCA_945788625.1. Taxonomy (GTDB): domain Bacteria; phylum Pseudomonadota; class Gammaproteobacteria; order Steroidobacterales; family Woeseiaceae; genus UBA1847. The sequence goes on along the minus strand of CALZMQ010000004.1, from coordinate 1,181 downwards.
GAGACCTGGGAGCGCGTCGAGTCGGTGCGGACGATAGATCGCAGCGGCCTGAAGCGAACACGTCAACCGGCTGATTACCAGGTCGGCTATCGCAGCGTGCAGGGCCCGGGTAACGAGTGGTTCCTCGAAGCGACGTTCCGTTTCGACCCGGATGTGAAGCCGAGCATGGATGCGATGAAAGCCATGCTCGAGCGCCGCAAGACCACACAGCCGCTCGGACTGCCGAGCTGCGGCTCGGTCTTCCGCAATCCTCCGGGCGATTACTCGGCGCGCCTCATCGAGGCGGCCGGACTCAAGGGTCATCGCATCGGCGGCGCGGAAGTCTCTACCAAGCATGCCAATTTCATTATAAATCGCGACCAGGCGTCGGCGAGCGACATCGAGGAGCTGATCGAGCACGTACGGCAAACGGTGCTGGAAAAGCACGGCGTGAGCCTGAAGCACGAAGTCCGAATAGTCGGCGAGGCGCAAGCATGAGCGACGCGACGACGATCTTCGAAACACGACACAGGGTCGACGATGCCGCCGCTTTCGGTCGGGTTGCCGTCATGCTCGGCGGACGCTCGAGTGAGCGCGAAGTATCGCTGGATACCGGCGCTGCCGTTCTCAATGCACTGCAGGCCAGGAGCGTGGATGCACATGCCTGGGATCCGGCGGAGAAAACCATGGCGCAGTTCGCTGCGGCGGGCTTCGACCGGGTTTGGATCGCGCTGCACGGACCCGGCGGCGAAGACGGGGCGCTGCAGGGAGCCCTGGAATGGCTCGATATGCCGTACACCGGCAGCGGCGTCATGGCCTCGGCCCTGGCCATGGACAAGGTGCGCAGCAAGCACCTGTTCCGCGCGTCGGGCATACCCACGCCGGATTATGCCGTGATTCGCTCGCAGGCCGACGCATCGGTCGCGGCCGAGCAGCTCGGTTTCCCGCTCATAATCAAGCCGTCGGGGCAGGGGTCGAGCGTCGGCATGACGAAGGTCTTCGAGCGCGCCGAGCTGAATGAAGCAGTCGATGCTGCGCTGCAATATGGCGACACGGCATTGCTCGAAAGCTGCATAACGGGCGACGAAATCACCATCTGCGTTCTTCAGGGCTGCGCTTTGTCGAGTATTCGCATCGTTACGCCGCGCGTCTTCTACGACTATCGGGCGAAGTACGAATCCGATCGCACGGAATACATCTGC
>CALZMQ010000003.1 GCA_945788625.1 uncultured Woeseiaceae bacterium | reverse complement strand
GCGGCAAATTGTCTGGAGCCTGACCGGTGTCGGAAACCGGCATGGACACCAGCCGGCATTCGTCAATCTCGATGCGGATCCGGATCTCGAGTTTGTCGTGGCGGGCAGCCAGCTCATCGCATTCGATACGGACGGCACGGAACTCTGGCAGTCAGCCAATGCCGTCACGTCATTCGGCAGTGCGCGATCGATGTCCGTCGTGGTCAGTGACCTTGACGGCGACGGCTCGCCGGAAATCCTGTATGGGCCCCACGTATTCGATGCCAATGGCATACAGCTATGGCAGTCGGACGTTGCACCCATCGGCCGGCCCAATCGCGCGCTGCCCGTACCGGCCGATCTCGACGGCGATGGCGAGCAGGAAGTCCTGTTCGGCAACCAGGTACGCGATACCGACGGCACGCTGCTATGGACGCTCGACGCAGCAGCAGGCGCAGCCAATCCGCACGCCTATCACGCCGTCGCCGATATCGACGGCGACTCGACCCTCGAGGTCTTCTCGGCGGTTTATACCGCTGCCGGGCCACGAATGATCGCCTTCGATGCGGACGGCAACGTGCTCTGGAACGTTGCGACGCAGGGTGTCACCATCAACTACGCCGGCATCCCGAGTATCGCCGACTTCAACAACGACGGTGAGCTCGAGATCTTCCAGCCGACGGCGGGAACACTGATTTCTGCCGATGGGCGGATTCTGAGCGAGTATGACACCGGCGCCGGTATCGTCGAGCTCAAGATCTTCGATCTCAATGGCGACGGTGTCTACGAGACCTTCGATGGACGTCAGGAATTCATGTATTACCTGTCACGATTCCTGTGGGACTCGCCAGGGACCGGTCTCGGCGTCCGCTTCGGCGACTACAACCCCTACAAGTTTGTGGACAGCGATCACGACGGCAAGGTCGAGCTGCTGATTACCAGCTCCGACGGGCTCGGTCTGTACGAAAGCCAGGACGGTTCCTGGCAATTGCCGACGCGCGATTATCGACAGCACCTGTATTATGACGCCAACGGCTTCAATGTCGACGCGTACTCGCCTGGCGCGGCCGGTCTGCGTGCCGATGCCTGGGTCGGCGAACTGGCCGTCACGGGCAGCCTGGCCGGTGGCTATTCGTTTGCCGTGGATGTTTCGAACCGCGGTACCGGCAACATCACCGAAGACGTCATCGTCAATTTCTACCGCGGTATTCCTGCGACGGGCACGTTCCTCGGGGACGTCACAATCAGTGGCGGACTAACGGCAGGCGAGTACCGGACAGTCTCTCTGCCACTCGCGCGCAGCGAGTTCGACGGCATGATGTCGGTTGAGCTGACATTCGGCGGACCGGTGGATCAATGCGAGATATTGAATGACACGGTCGCCGGCACCTTTACCGAAATCGAGGTATTCGACGGACCCAGCGAGTACCGGACCGACCGCTACAGCTTCATCTATCGCATCACCGAGTACAACAAGGACATCGCCTGGCTATCTACGCCGCCAACGACGGTCACGCTTGGCCAGACCTACGTGTACGATGCCAATGCCGTTGCAGGCAACTTTGGCGACAACGTTCGCTATCAACTGATCGGGCCGTCGCGTTTCGTGCCGCCACCGGCCGGCGCTTCGATCGATATCGCGTCCGGTCTTGTGACATGGACGCCGACATTCGACCAGGTCGGCATGCACACGTTTGGCGTGTCGGCAACATCGCTGCGAGACCAGGTCAATCAGTCGTTCACGGTTGAAGTTGTGGCGCGGGCCAACGAAATCCCCGTGATCACGACCACGCCGCCAGCGGGGCTGGTGTTCGCCGGCAACAACTACAGCTACGACGTCGATGCGACGGACGCCGACGGCGACACGCTGCTGTACGGACTCACCGTTGCGCCCGCGGGTATGACCATCGACAGCGTGACCGGCCTCGTCGACTGGACGCCGACGACAGGCCAGAACGGGCTGCACAATGTCACTGTCAGCGTCGATGACGCCTTCGGTGGCGTGGCAACGCAGAGCTATACGATCCAGGTTGGCTCGATTGCCAATACACCGCCGACGATCACGAGCGTGCCGCCGTTCTCGGCCAAAGCGACGTTCGAGTACCAGTACCAGGTCGTCGTTGACGATCCGGACGGCGATTTCATCGCGTTCTCGGTCCAAACCGGTCCCGCCGGCATGACCATCGACGGCAACGGCCTGTTGTCCTGGACACCGGGTGCGGCGGGCATCGAAAATGTCGTGGTACGCGCCAGTGACGGCCAGGCATTCGCCGACCAGGGTTGGACGGTGACGGTCAGCGATGCCGCTATACCGCTGAGCGCCTCCGTCACGGCAACGCCGTCAGTCGCCGACCTGGGCAGCACGGTCGGTATAGCCGTCGGTTTCTCCGGTGCGGCAGGACCGGTGAACCTGTCGTTGACCGTCGATGGCGCAGTTGTGCCGCTCGATGCTTCCGGTATGGCGACCGTCGCTGCCGACACTGTCGGCCTGCACACGGCGACGGCAATTGTGACGGATCCCTACGGCAGCGATTCGGCCAGCACGACCTACACGGTCATCGACCCGAATGCGACCTCGTCGCCGCCGGTGGTCAGCCTGACCACGCCGGACTTCGAAGAAGAAGTCACGGCGCCACGCGATGCGATCGGAACCGTGGACGATCCTGACGACGATCTCCTGAACTGGCAGCTGATCCTGCAGTCGCGAGGTGCGCCGCCGACCGAGTTCACGACCATTGCAACCGGCACCACGGAAGTTCCGGAAGGCATTCTCGGGCAAATCGACCCGACGATGCTGCTGAACGGCCTTTACTCCGTGATCCTGCAAGCGACGGATGCGGCAGGAAACGTCTCGCAGGACGTGCGCGTCATCCGCGTCACGGGCGACCTCAAGATCGGCAACTTCTCGATAACGTTCGAGGACTTCTCGGCGCCGGTCGCAGGTATCCCGGTTACCGTCCTGCGCACCTATGACACGCGCCGGCGCAACGAGAACCTGGACTTCGGCTTCGGCTGGTCGATCGATTACCAGAACGTCCGTCTGCAGGAATCTCGAGATATCGGCTTCAGCTGGTCGCTGATCGAGGAAGATCTAGGTTTCTTCAGCCGGTGGTGCGTACGCCCGAACGGCGATCCGACCGTGACGGTGCGCATGCCGGATGGTGAGGTCGAGTCCTTTGTGGCTCGTGCACAGCCCGAGTGCACTCAGCTGGTGCCAACCGTAGACGTCAACATTGTTTTCGACCCGATCGATGGCACCGACTCGACCCTGGAGCAGACAGATTTCGGCGTTGTGCGTATCGTCGGCAACAATATCGTCGACCTCGGCGCACCGGGTACGCCCATCGACCCCAACGCGTACCGGCTGACGACGCCTGAAGGTCTCATATTCGAGCTCGACCAGGCATTCGGTATCCGCAGTGTTACGGAGCCGAATGGCAATAGCCTGACGTACTCTGACAGCGGTGTAATCCACAACCAGGGCTTCTCGCTGGTGTTCAACCGTGACGCAAGCGGTCGCATCGAGAGCATAGTGGCGCCCGACGGCACGTCGATGTCATACACGTATGACGCCAACGGAGATCTCGAGAGTTATACCGATCAGGTCAATAACGTAACCAGGTTCATTTATACCAATACGACTGACCATTACCTCGAAGACATCATCGATCCGCGGGGCATTCGTGTGTCTCGCAATGAGTACGATGCTGACGGTCGCTTGACCGCCATCATCGACGCTGACGGCAATCGCGTCGAATACGACCACGACATTATCGGCCGTACTGAAACGGTTCGTGATCGCCGCGGCAATCCAACCGTGTACGTCTACGATGATGAAGGCAATGTGCTTGTTGAGACAAATGCACTTGGTGAAATGATAACGCGTACCTACGATGCCGATCGCAACGAACTCACGATGACCAACGATCTCGGTCAGACTACAAGCTGGACCTACGACGCAAGAGGAAATCAGCTCACCGAGACCAATGCACTGATGCAGACGACGACGAGAGTCTACGACTCGCGCAATCTTCTTCTGACGCAGCTTGACCCGCTCGGCAATCCGACCATTACGAACGTCTACGATTCGAACAATACCAACATCCTTACGATGACGGATGCGGTAGGTACTACGACGACGTTCCATTGGGATGTTGGTATTGGGGGCGGTTGTTCGACGGGCGCGATGCGAGGATCGACAGATGGAAATCTGAATAGATCAACGATCCAGCCTCAGTGCGTAGGCCCGTTCGCAGAGCTTGCGGCCTGGCAAGAGGATGCGCGTGGTGTTCGGACATCGTTCACCTACGACGACCTTGGTCGCGTCATAGCGGAGACGACGTCTCGAACCGACGAGTCGGGTGTGGTTCAAAACCTAGTAACCACGATAGAGTATGACGACAAAGGCCGTCGAATCCGTGTGACCGATCCAGAGGGTAACGTCATGGTGACCGAGTACAACGGTATTGACCAGGAGACGGCCACGATCGACGCGAATCTTGGACGCACCGAATATGACTATGACGATCGGGGCAATCTCGTCCAGACGCGTTACCCCGATACCACCAGCGAAATAACGGGTTACGACGAGGAAGGAAACGTCGTGTCCCAGACCGACCAGCAAGGACGAGTCACACGCTTGACGTATGACGCAGCGAATCGTCTTGTCGCCACGATCTTCCCGGATGATACGCCAGGAAACGACCTCGATAACCCGGAGACCACGCACGAATACGATAGGGCTGGGCGTCGAACGGCCACGGTTGACCAAAACGGCAATCGTACCGAGTTCGAATATGACGCCGCCGGACGCCAGACTCTGGTTCGAGATGCACTTCTAAACGAGACGCGTTTCGAGTACGACGCAAGAGGATTACGCACCGCAATGATCGATGCGCTAAATCGTCGTACGGAATTCGTCTACGATGACGTCGGCCGCCTCACCGAGACGATCTTCCCTGATGACACTCCCGGCGACATGGCAGATAACCTGCGCAGCTCCATCAGCTACGATCCACTCGGTCGCAAGATCTCCGAGACGGACCTTGCTGGCCTGGTTACGCAGTTCGAGTACGATGAAGTCGGTAATCTCACCGCTGTCGTCGATGCACTGCTACAACGCACGGAGTTCGGGTACGACGAACAGTCAAATAAGGTCTCGCAGACTGATGCCGACAATCGGACAACCACCTGGACCTATGACAATGCCGGACGTGTAGCGTCACGCACGTTGCCCGAAGGACAAACGGAGTCGTTCGACTACGATGGCAATGGCAACCGGGTCAGTCATACTGACTTCAACATCGCTACGCATACTTTTACGTTCGACACGCTCAATCGCGAAGAATCTGCGAGTTATGCGGATGGTGTCACCGTCACGACGACGTATACGAATTCGGGCCTGCCAAGTACGGTGACGGATGATCGTGGCACGACGATCTATACCTACGACGAAAGGGATAGAATGACACGCATCGACTACCCGAACGGTAAGTGGATTGAGTACGACTACGATGCTGCGGGCAATCGAATCTCACTAACAACGGTAAATCAGCTTGTCAGCTACACGTATGACGTGTTGAATCGCCCCGCGACAGTGGTAGACGAGGCAGGCACCACGACCTACGGCTACGACATCGTTGGCAACCGCGCGAGTGTCGATTATCCCAATGGCACGCGTACCGAGTATGTCTACGACAGCCTGAATCGTCTTACACGTCTCGATCAGCTTGATTCGTCAAGTGCGCTGTTCGACAGACACGATTACACGCTGGCACCGAATGGCAATCGTACGCAACATGCCGAACTTAATGGGAGGGTCGTCGACTACACCTATGATGACCTGTATCGACTGACGGATGAGAATGTGACAGACGCAGTTCTGGGCGATCGCACCAGCAGTTGGACCTACGACCCAGTTGGCAACCGCCTCACTCAGATTGAGACAGACGCATCGGGGACGACGACAACAGCTTACACCTACGATGACAATGACCGGTTGCTCACGGAGACCGCAACGGGTGTGAATCCAGCAGTTAACACATACACCTACGATGGCAACGGCAACACGTTGAGCAAGAGCACTGGCACCGGCCTGACGACCTACGCCTATGACAGTCGAAATCAGCTCATTAATCTGAATGCGGGCCAGGTGACGTACCGATATGACGCCACTGGCATACGCATGAACGAAACTGCAGCTGGACTAACGACACATTACCTCGTTGATCCGAATCGCGACTATGCTCAGGTTGTGGAGGAGAGTTACGATCTCAATAGCTTCTCAGAGGTCCGCTTTACCTACGGCGACGATCTGATTAGCCAGCATCGCCGCATTGACGCGACAACAACCAGTACGAGCACGTACCACTACGATGGCATCGGATCTACGCGCCAGCTAACGGACGTCGGAGGTGCAGTGACCGACACTTATGCTTATGAGGTATTCGGTGCGCTCGAAGGCTCCACTGGATTCACAATCAATGACTACACGTACACCGGAGAGCAATTCGACCCGAATCTCGGTTTCTATTATCTAAGAGCGAGATACTACGATCAGGCCCTGGGACGAATGACGACGATGGATCCGTTTTCGGGTGTTGCTACCGATCCGCCAAGTCTTCACCGTTACTTGTATGCGGCGGCAAACCCGGTCATGAATCTCGACCCGTCTGGCCGGGTAACCCTGTCTGGTGTGCTGAGCGGCATCAATACAGCGGCCAACAATGCGATTAATGCAATCGCGTTGTACAACTGGGTATTCGGCGATCCGGACAATAACCAACTCGATGGTCCGCCCGGGATTTGGGACTATCTGATGTCATATGTTGCGCGCGGCTCGGCTGCTGCGGCAGTGGGCGTAGCGGTCGACGCCGATACCGCCGCGATCTTCGAGCTTCCGTTTTCTCGCGAGCGTGTAGAGCGTCATCACACGATACCGGAATACGTTTGTGGCCATCGGACGCAGTCGCAACCAGCAATACCGAAGTCTGAGCATAGAATTCTCCACAATCAGTTGTACGGTTTCAAAGTCGTTGTCAACGTGTCCGGCTGGATGGTCGATAGATTGGTGTTCAAGAAACCGAAAACCAGAACGAGGCTGACACCTCTACAACGACTAGGTCGCACGCGGGTCGGGCGCAGCGGCATAGCGGCCGGGCTAGCGTCGTTCTATACGTCGTTCGACTACTGGGGTTCTGGTGTTGTGCATCCTAATCCGCGTTGGCGACTGCCACCACATCGGACGACCATCGGCCAGGTCTACCCCCGCGAAGCTTCTCGTTTCATCCGAGGCCACCATTCATGGCCGAGATGCAGGAAGGGACGGGGGTAGTGGATCGAAAGGGGCAATTGGCAACAATTGAGCAGCTACTCGATGCCGAGGTTGTTTTGAGGTGTCAGTCGATCGAGCGAGTCGATGCTTTCCAGGACATCACCGTGATCCACTCGCACAACGGCCGGATCGGGGAGGGCATTCAGTTGCCTGTCTGGACGACTCCTTCGCTTCGATTGGTATACCGTAATTTCTCTGGACTGCGGCTTTTTCATCAACCAGGTGAGGAGAATTACGGTATCCGCCTGTTTCACATTGAGCAAGTCGATGCCGAGAAGGCAGACCTTAGAGATGCGTTTGACATGTTCATCGACAGATACCGAAAGGAATATTCTGGTTCTGATCTTGACACATGGCTCAAGGGCCTGATTCCGATCGCCGAGTATCCCGAAACCGGTGATCGATTCTGCCTGGACATGACATTCGCGAACGAGGCAGGCGAATGTCCGGTCAGGTTCCTGGATCACGAAGAATACTATGGGGGCTTCTGTGACTCAGACCATACCGAAATTGTTGCTGAAGATTGTCTGGACATGCTTGTGAAGTGGCTGACTATTCCACCCGCCCGCTTTCTTAGCGGATGGCAGGGAGTCGCCAACGGCGAGTTTTGGGCCGTGGCTTACGAGGGAACGTAATCGGAAAACGGGCCAGACCCCTTTTTTAGTCCAGACGACGAGGCACACTCCGAAAGCCGGGAGCGTGTCGCCGGGATGGACTAGGCGACCTCGTCGCCCGTGAAATCCTCGGGCATATGCACACGCATACGCCGGTACAACAGGCCAAACGACGTGTGTTTCAGCGCATCGGTAATGATACCGTCCACATCGCAACCCTGGGCCAGGATCAATAGTCGCTTGAACGTCCGCCGATAGTTGCGCGTGTGGGCGCGGCGAATGTCCGTGCCATAAAGCAGGTCCGGCAAACCGCCCTCGGCCTGGTAGTCCATGCTCAGGAACTGGCGGGCAAATACCTCATGATCGCCGTTGGCGGAGCTGCGAAACATCGCGTCTATTTCTTCCCGTTCGTAGCGGCCACTGCCAACGGGCCCGAGGCCGGAGGCGAACAGCATTCCCGTAATGCCGCCGAGCTGATTCTTGACGTTTTCGGCAATCTTGAAAAACGTTTCCTGTCGAGCATTCATCTCGGTCGCGGCGATCGCAAGCGTCTGCTTCTCCGACTGCTCTGAGGAGCGCTGTAGCTCGTCGGCATGCCGCGCGAGTTCACGCTGTTGTATAAACAGGCCGAGTACGAGCCACAGGAAAGCCAACGGCGCAAACGCACCTTCAAGGTAGCTGCCGACGATATCCAGCGACAATGACTGGTCCGGGTGTTCCTGCATCGCTGCAACGACGTACCAGGTGCCGCCGCCAATCCAGAAGAAAGTGACAACCAGCCCGAACCAGATGCGCCAGTCGTGCTTTCGCACGACGTAGACTATTTTGCTGACGACCGACATCGCACCAAGTGTAGACGCTCCGTTACGAAAAAACCCGATCGGGGCGAAAATCACGCGCATGCCCCGAGATACTGACGCTACGGAGCGGCTTGTTGCATGCAGCACGTGTCGTGGGCGGCACGGCAGGAAGGGTGCTGCGGGCCAGTCGATGTCACTTCTTCCGCCGTGGCTTCGGCGGCGGCAGTGACTTCTCCGTCCGGCGAATGAGATCGGTGAGCCAGTCGGCATCGTCAATCTCATCGCCAATAAGGAAAAAATCTTTCGAGCCTTCGTAGGCCGGCGCCTCGGTAACGTCACCAATGTAATCCCGACCGGCCCCGGTCGGTTTCACGAACAGCTGGTTATCGCAAATCAATGCGACAACCTTGCCCTTCGAATAGAGTGTGGTACCGCCAAACATGTGGCGGTACGACATCTCGCACTCGCCATCGATCTGGTCACAGACGTAGTCGATGAAATCCGGATCGTTAGCCATGATTCGATTTGCGCAGCCGCATCCATTGGTGGGGGCAGTGTATTCCTGAAACACTCAATATCACAAATCCGCGCATGCCAGGCGCGAATGACGTCGTTTGCCGGTACGACGTCGGCGAGACCGGGTTGCGTGGCGTTCGACGCGCAATTCAGGGATGAGGCCGGTAAACGGCTCTCCGACTTCATGCGCCAGGAGCGTTGCAAGCGACAGACCATCGAAAGGCAATAGCCATGTGGATCTTCGCCGAATGTACGGAACTGATGTTCGGGGTTGACGGTCAATCAACAAACCACATACTCGGTTAGATAAACGTTACGATAAGTGCAGTGGATGACCAGACTCAAGCTGAACATACGCAGATACCGCTCGTTGCTGTTGAATGCAGCGCTGATCGCCGCCGTGTTTCTCGGTGTGTCGGGTTTCCAAATGCGCAACATGCTCGCGTCCGACGGACGGGTCGCGCCCGAATTGCGGGGCACGGCTCTCACCGGCGAGCCCTACGACCTTCAGGATGCAGGTGCGCGGCCGGCGCTCGTCTATTTCTTTGCGCCGTGGTGCAAGATCTGTGCGGCCAGCGCGGGCAACCTTAACCGGCTGCGTCGCTGGCGGGACCTGGATGACATCGAAATCGTCGCCGTCGCACTCGACTGGGGCACGGCGGACGAAGTGCGTGATTACGTGGAGCGCCACGACCTCAATGTAACCGTCGTGCTTGGAGACGCAAATGTCGCCCGACAATGGCAGATTCAGGCCTTCCCTTCCTATTACGTGCTAAACAGCGAACATCGTATCGTGCGCCGAGACATCGGCTACAGCACGCAGATCGGGCTGTGGTTTCGCGCGTGGATAATCTAGGCGGCCCGGTTAAATACGTGTCAGAGAGCGGCGCGATACCGCGCAAGCGTGTCGGCGTCTTCATCGCTCCAGTCGTCGGGGAAGGTGGTCTCCAGCGATTCCAGCAACTCCACGGCCCTGGCAGCGTTGTCATGCAGGAAAGCATAGCGGGCTTCTGGTTTTTCTTTATCAAGGGGATGCTCTGGCTGGCGGCGCCGTTCGTGTTTTACTTCGCGATGTGATGACCACGACGCAGGCCGTAGAGACAAATGACGAGCTGGCTAGGCGGCGGGCAGCTCCAGCAGGTTGAACGTGGTGCCCGGTTCGCCGAACACTATAATCGAGCAATCTCCCGCGTCTTCCGGGACTTCCCACGTGTAGTCTTCGCGCACTTTGTCGACAACGCGCTGCCAGGCGCAACGAAATTCGATATCTCTGAGGCTACCGTTGACATTGGCGATACTGAATTTGCGACGAAGCGGGTCGTAATGCCAGTTCGTCGCGCAGTCTTTGCAGTCTTCTTTCTCGCCAATGCGCGCAGGAATGGAGAGCACTGTTTCACTCGCGACAACTTCACGGACCTTGCTGACGAGCGGGTCCAGCTTTTCCAGCATCGGGTTGTCTAATTGCGTTTTGACGAGCTTGTCGTGAGTGCTCAGTGCCTCGGAGAGATGTCCTTTTTCCATCTCCAACGCAGTTCTTAGCAAGAGCAAATTGGGGTAGAGCTTTTCGTCGACCCACTTGCCATTGTTCCTGGTTGCCTTTCGTAACGCGGAAAGTTGCGCGGCCTTGTCGCCATTCAGTCCAGCAAGGCGGGCGCGCGCAGTCCATAGCCACGCCGTTTCGGATAGCGAGAGGTTAAGGTCATCGACAGCATCATCGACCATCTTTTGTGCTTTCGCCAATTCGCCATTACCAATCGCCTTGTCGATTTTCTTGTAGCGACGGTAGAATTTTTTCGTAACGCCGGTACCGGCACCTTCGAGCGCAAACGTGATCATCACCTTGGTGCGGCATTGCTGAACCGGCACGCCATCCCAGGTTGCCGGCTCATAGGCCCACCGCTTGACGGTACGCAGGGCTTCTTTTTCGAAAGCGTGAGAGCCGCTCGAATTCTCGACAACCGGATCGACGATCTCACCGTCGGCGGTCACGACGTAGCTGAGCTGCACCCAGCCTTGCTGGCCGCGCCCGAGTTCACTGCCGGGATAGCGCGGGGCCGGTCGCTTGATCGGCATGGCCGAAACGCCGTGATGCATGCCCGGTGCCTCACTATTTTCGGCCGCAAGAGAGTGTGGCAATGCGAACAGCAAAAGTGGTCCCATGCAGAAGAACCGCCACATGTTCTTATTCATGATGCTTGACTCCCTGCAAATAGTCATTTTGACCAAATGACATCGGGCACCCCGATAGCTTATTAAGAAACCAAAGCAAGGACGCTCGTTACTGAACTGTCCCGTCTGCCGACAATCTCAGGACGAAGGCGTCGTCGCTGCCCGCGTTGCCCCCCGGCGTGAACTCGCCGTCCGTTTCGCCCGTTACGTACAGGAGTCCCTGGCTATCCTCGACGACGCTGCCGGCAAACATGTTGGCGTCACTACCGTTCGCGCGAATACTCGCGATTTCCCGGCGGAACACCACGTTTCCATCCGGCGCGAGTCGCGTCAGTACTGTGATGGCCGAATCCGAGACACCCGTCATCGGGTCTGGCGGAGCCGTGACGTACCCCCAGATCAGCGCATCGCCGTTAGCCGTAAACGTCGGGTACGTGAAGTAAAACGAGCTGGAATCGCCGGTTGCATCGCAATGCGTCCACTGGGTCGCAGAGGCATCGGCGTTGAGTTTCGCAACCTGCATGAACGACGAGTCGGTCAACGGCCCTCCATATCCAACGGCCCAGAGCGACTGGTCCGGCGCCACCGCTACGCGATAGATCCAGCCCTCTTCCGGCTGGTTACACGCGGCTGCAAAGTCGTTGATTTCAGTCGTGTCCAGCAGCGTTCCCGCAGTGTCGTATTGGACAATAAAGGCGCAGATCGCACACGGTCGGACAACACCCGCATCCGGCCAGTAAAAGCCGGAGACGATCAGTTCGCCCGCCGCATTGACATCGATACTTCGCAAACGAATGTTCAGCCATTCGGCATTAAACGGAGTCACGGCATTATCGGACGTACCCTCGAGGGCACGCTGCCAGAGCGTATTACCGTTGGAGCCGTCGATTTTCGTCAGGAGCGATGACGTTGGCGTAATCCAGGAGATGATGTACACGTCACCGTTCAAATCCACGGTCCCCGCATAGGCGTACGACGTCGAGACGATGCCCTGGAAATCCACCGGCGCATTGAGTTGCTCGAGGCCATCGTTATCGAACTTGTACACGGTCGCACCAATGCCACTCTGTGGCACGATAACAAATGTCCCACTGCCATCCGGATCGGGCAACAGCACGCGGCTGTTGTCGTTGTTCACACCGCCGAACTGGGCCGTCCAGATCTCGTTGCCGCGTCGGTCGATCTTCCGCAACCATGCGTCGGTAACCCCGGCGTTTGGCGTGCTGCCGATCTGGCCGTCTGTCACCCCGCCCAGGACAAAGTCGCCATTCGCTGTCTGGTATAGGCCCGTCGTCGAGACTCCGTCGAGCGCGGCCGTACCGAACTGGAGCGTGCCGCCCCATCGGAAGATTTCGATAGCAACCGTTGCCGCGTCGGAGGTCTGGAAAGCGTCGGCAGCCGTCACGGTAAAGCTGTCCGCGCCGTCCTGTGACGGGTCAGGTGTATAGGTGAACGTGCCGTTTGCGCTGTCGAAATTCGAGATCGTACCTTTCGTCGGTTGCATGGCGACGGTGTACGTCAGCGCGTCTCCTTCCACATCGTTACCCGCGACGCTGCCGTCGATCGCAATGAGTTCACTGGTTTCGAGATTGCCCCCGACCACCGTGGGCTTGGTGTTGACGTTGATTGTCAGCGTCGCCTGGGTTGAAGTCGCCGCAGCGTCGGACGCCGTGAATGTGAACGAGTCCGCGCCCGTGAATCCTGCATTCGGTGAGTACGTGAAATCGCGGTCGCCCGTTCCGCTCAGCACGACAGTGCCGGAAACCGGGGGCGTCGCGACGGCATAAGTCAGCGCGTCACCGTCTGCGTCCGACGCGGTCAGCGTCCCGTTGATATCCTGGCCCGGGTCAGTCGCAACGGATTGGTTGTTGGCAACGGGTGCGCGATTCGCTGGCGGCTGGGGGGGCGCTGCGCCACCGCCACTACCGCCGCACGCGGACAGAACACCCAGCACGATTCCCAGAAACACAATATGTCGCATTGCTGACTCCTTCAGGTTGTTGACGCTAGCCCCTTACCGCACCGATCGAACGTTCGGTGCGCCTGCGAGATCGATTGTTGTTGTGAGTGCGAAGTCTAGCAAACCGCACGATGGAGTTTAAGTCGGTACGTTAGCCTGGAAACATAATGCGAACGTACCCGGGTTGACGAGGTTTGCCTATTTGCTGCCGTCGCTATCATCGGACCGGTCTTCATCCGAAGACTCGTTGGGATCATCGGTTCGTCGGCCCGCGCCGCCCGCGTCGATTCCGGATGCGCCACCGCCTTGGCCGCCTGCAGCGCTTTCGGATGCGCGCCTGGTATTCAAATCGTCACCGATACTGTTTTCGTTGTCTTGGGGACTCGCCGATTCGCTGACTGGCTTCAACTTCAATTTCCCGTACTGTCCACCCTGGTCCGGATTCCCGTCGCCCGGGGGCTCGGTACCCGAGGCGACCCTTCGCTTCGGGAGTTGTCCGTATTGCCCCTCTGCTGTCGGGCTCGCCCCGGCCCCTGAGCTGTCAGCGTTTTGGCGGCGTGCGGTGTCGTACCTGTTGCGTGAATTAGCGGCGCCGGCGTCCATCGGCTGGTTGACCGAGTCGTACTGACCACCTGCTTTTGTGGATCCGGCATTCATCGGCTGGTTGACCGAGTCGTACTGACCACCGGACGAAGTGGAGCCAGCCTGTCGGGCCGCATTCGCACGCTGGCCACCCTGCGGCGCCTCGGCATAGTCGCCGCCGCTGGAGGTGGGAGGTGGTCGCGGACTTCAGCTTCAGCGAATCGTACGTATTGCCTCCGGGCGAACCCGAACCGTTATTCATCGGCTGGTTGACCGAGTCGTACTGACCACCGGATGCACCGGAGCCAGGCTGCCGGTTGGCGTTCGCCTTCGTGGCGGCGTCGTACTGGTTGCCCGACGAAGCGGAGCCAGGCTGGCGGTTGGCATTCGCCTTCGTGGCGGCGTCGTACTGGTTGCCCGACGAAGCGGAACCAGGCTGCCGGTTAGCGTTCGCCTTTGTGGCGGCGTCGTACTGGTTGCCCGACGAAGCGGAACCAGGTTGCCGATTGGTGTTGGCCTTCGTAGCTGGATCGTATTGATTGCGCGGTGCAGTGGAACTCGCATTGCGCGACTGGCTGGGCTGCCCGTATTGATTGCCTGGCGACGAGGTGCCGGCATTAGTCGGCTTGGCCGGCCGGTCATATTGATTGCCGGGCGAAGACGTGCGGTTTTGTGGTGCGGGGGCGGCCCCGGCCGCTGGTTGGTTCGGTTGCGCGGGTGCGTTCGCCTTGTTCTTGTTTTGAGTTTTCGCCGGCCGCGTTTGTTTCACGGACGTAGTGGCTTTCTTCTTGTTCTTGTTGGCGTGCGCCGGCTCGGCGTATGAAGCCATAAGCGCCAGCAAGCCGCAGGTGACGACCGTTGCAACGAGTCCACTAAATTGCATGCGCATACTGCGGCTCCTTCCCGAACGTAAAGTTACGGCGAGACGTTTACGAACTTTCAACCCGGGCTTACAAGCTGTTTGTCTTATTCAGTCTAGCACAGCAGAATATTGCCGATTCTGACTGTCATAGTCTGCTACCCGCCTCGGTGAAAGGATTGCGACGGCCCTTCGCGCGTCAACGTGACTCGCTGAGTACGACAGAAAAGGGTTTTATGTTTGCGGTCATTTTCTGAACATCGTCATCGTTGCCGCCGGACGCATCGAATCGCACCTGGATATCCCTGAGCGATCCGATACTCGGAAACGTCCGCATGCCATGGACTTCGCCGCGATAGTACTCTTCCCGGCGCGATGACCTCACCAGCCCAGTAGTGTCGAGAATCCTCGAATTCGGGCAGTGCGACTCCACGGTGAAAAGCCTCGTTCTCGTCACGGACTTGAACCGCGTGTCACCGGCGGACTTGTCGCTATTGCGCTCCTGCGAGTACCAGGTGACGACAAGATCGATGGTGCGGCCGGTGACTTCCACGCTGTAGTCCAGCGCCACGCTCGTCCAGTCGTCGGAATCAATCTCGGTATCGCCTCGTTCAACGCTGGCGTTCGACTCGTCAGTGAAGACAGTCTTTCCTGACACGGTTTGTGTCCGCCGCTTGCAGGTTGGCCCGCGCGGCTTCGGCTGCGCAGCGACTTGCTTGATTTTCGGTCTCGGTTCCAACAGCTTCGAGGTGTTGAATTCCCTGGCGTTCAGTCCGCCAATTGGCAGCACCGCGCCGAGATGCCGGTACAGCGCCGCTTGAACGCTGTTCATGACGCGTGGATCGGTAAAAAACGGCGGAGCAAGCAGCTCCGGGATCGGTCGGATGTCGGCGTAAATCGGGATCGCACTCTTGTCATCCGATATCCAGCTCTCGAACGTAGACCCACCACGCCCGCCGCGGCTTTCGAATTTCATCTTCTCCTCGATCTTGCTGATTGTCTCGCGTGATGTGTTTGCGTTTGTTTGCAGTTGCGAAAAACCGTTTGAAAATGTGTCGCTAAGCGAAGCGCTCGCGGAGACGG
The DNA here is from genome assembly GCA_945788625.1 of uncultured Woeseiaceae bacterium. Taxonomy (GTDB): domain Bacteria; phylum Pseudomonadota; class Gammaproteobacteria; order Steroidobacterales; family Woeseiaceae; genus UBA1847. The sequence goes on along the minus strand of CALZMQ010000003.1, from coordinate 106,414 downwards.
GGCTCAGCGCTCCGCCGACGTTTACGGATCCGCCGATGGAGACGGTGTGCTCGAGGCTCGTACCCGTGGATCTCTCGATCGACTTCAGGAGAACCGTTTCTTCATTAGTGAATTCCGCGATCATCTCAGCGACGCCGCCGTAGCCGATCGCATTTGGGTAGTGCGTGCCGAATCGCTCGACAATGCGCGCGACAGCCGAATTGCACCGGCTGTCGATTCCGGACGAGCATGCTTCGGCGGCCAGTTCTACTTCCGCGCGAAACCCGCGGCTCAGGGCGGCACGCGCCTTGTCCAACACCAGGATGTACGTGGTGCAGCGAGCCTGCGAACTGAGCATGCTCTCGCCCTTGCTGTACATGCGTGAGCTCTTTTGCCGAAAGGTCTGGTTGGCCGTCAGGCCGAGGAGGGTGATGCTCGAGTTTTTGCCGGCCACCTCGGCCAACTGCTGTTCATTCCTCACCGATCTGAAATCCCGTGAGCCGTCACAACCTATCGTGGTGCTGTCGATGAACAACCCGTACGGCAATGAATAACCGCCTTCCTGCCGCCACGCGTAGCTGTTGTGCTGGTTCATCTCGGCGACGTTCATCGCGAATATGAAGTTCTCGACGCCGGTCTTGCCGACGTCGAACGGGTCCAGCTTCCTGAGATCGAAACCTTTGGATGAATAGTCTGCGTTGACCAGGCCGCCGCCACCGCCCCAGGCGCTGCCAAAGTCTTCTTCCGACAGCGCAGATGACGGCAATGTGTACAGCGAGTTGCCAACTCTCATCTCCGTGTCGCGAGCACCGGCGGCCAGCGTGATGTTACCGCCGAGTTGCCTGAAACGTTGCGCCGACTCGCGCATGAACAAGTTGTAATCAATCGCCTGCTTGTTTTTTTCGTGAGCCGTGGTTGCCATGACCAGCACCTGGGTACCGCAGCTCAGGTCGGCCCGCCGCGCCGCCTCGGGAACCTGGCAGGCGTCTGACCAGAACAGCGTCTTCATGTCGCGGCTCTGAAAGGTCAGGTCGGTGTCGGATTGACGGTCGAAACGAATGCTGGTCACGTTTTCATCGCCGCTGAGCATCCACGGACGTCCGGCGGCGATCATGGCCGGGTCCCACGACGGAGACTTGAACGCGATCGTAGAATTCCCGGATGGCGATAGCGGCATGTAGGCGACGACGTTCGACCATTCGGGTTGCCGTGCGTGGCCCTCGTCATTCAGCCGGCCCAGGACTATCAATCGCTCCGGCTTTATCGGCGCATTGTAGATGCGCATCCTCGCGATGCCGCCGGGAAAAACGAAGCCACGATTACCGCCGCGTGCGCCGACTGTGAGCTGTGCCGATCGGAATTCCTTGTAGCCGACATCGAGCGATCCGGCGAAGTTGTTATCCAGCCATATCTCGGTGCCAGACTCTGTCGTCACGAGGTTCAACAGGTGTGGCTCACCATCGCGAAGTCCGTCGCCGACGAAAGACAACTGATCATAAGTGTAGTCCTCGTCGCGGCCATCGTTTTCGAGGAGGATGCTTCTTCGGTCGCAGGTTACCGAAACCCGGAACCGCGCCTGCTGTGCGCTGCCGTGATCGTACACGTACATGCGCAGGAGCACGTCGTTACTCAAGCGTGCCTGTTGCTCGGCGCAATAGTCGTCGTCCCAGTCGGCGCGCAGCCAGACCGAAATAGCGCCCTGGTCGCCAGTGCCGAGAACGTTTTCGCGGTCGGCGGAGAATGCCGGGCGCGCTCCCGGCAACGTCAGGTCCAGCCACTGATTCGGAGGGGCGGCGCGCGCAGGCCCGGTGGATGGCCGAACGACCGGCATCGGTTGTCGCGTCTGCGACGCCGGCTGCCCCTGCGACTGTGGCATCGAAACCGCCAGGCTCGGGTCGAGTCCAGGCCGTTTGACGTAGTGATCGAACGGGTTTCCCGGATAGTCGGATTTCAATTCCCCGGTACTCACATCGGCCCGGCTCAGGTAGCATTTCGTCTCTCGCTTGCGGTAATCGAATGACAGGCACCAGTCGCGCTCGTTGCAGGCCTGCATGCAGTCTTCCACTGTCACCTTGTTCAGTGTCTCGTCGTTGTTGCCCTTGATGCCCGCGTTGGGAATCTGCTCGTAGTGATATTGCCCCTGCGCAGCGGTCGGGCCGACCGGCAACAGGGCACAACAGAGAATGATCAGAACTCGCCTGTACCCTGACCGCAGCCAGCCGTCCGCCACAGGGTGCAGTGCGGTCATTTCACGCCTCCCGCCTGTTTCAGTACTTTCTTATTCTTGCCGCGGGCAACGCCCAGCGGGGTCTGACCGCTATTGTTGCGTATATTGACGTCGATCGGCTCGTCAAGTGTCGGAGGCATCAGGATCGACTTTCCGTCCGGGCCGGAGGTGTAGAAGGAATTGGTGAAGAACTGTCCATCCGTGATCAGGTGTGCGGTCTCTTTCCAGCAATCTGGCTTGCCAGCGCCCCTGTGAAGTGCCGTGTCGCCGTTGGCATCCCTGGCATTGACATCGATACCGGCCCTGACAAGTTTGTTGATGAAGGTCTCCGCGGCCATATAAGGTTCACAAATATCGAATGCCCTGTGCAGCAGCGTTGTACCGTCTTCGAACGGGATATTTGGTGATGCGCCGTGTTCGAGCAAGGCGATCATTGCATCTGGCTTTCCCTTAGCGACGGCGTGCATCATCAGTTCCGGTGGCTTCGCGCTCGCGCCTCGATCGATTAGTATATTCACAGCGCCCTGGTAATTGTCACGGTCAATTGCCTGCATCATGCCCCACTGGGGATCCAGTCCCTGGTCCAGGACGAGGTCGATCAACGTCTTCATGTCGCATCCGGACCCCCGGTTCAGCGCCGCCCTAAGATCGCTGCCTTGCGCTTCGACACCGAATTCGTCGTAGAGCAGCGTGACCACTTCCTTGTTGCAGTACCTGAATGCCTGGTCCATTGCTCTGTTTCGACTCGCGCCCTGCTGCAACAGGAACCGGGTCATGTCTGTGTCGCGGTACAAAATCCAGTGATCGGTGTATTCCTGTTTCTTGAGCTGGATGCCGCTGTTGACCAGGTCAGCAATCGCCTGCTTGTTCTTTTTCTTTATCGCCTCCATCACGGCGCCTTCCGGACTTGCACCGGAACTGATGAGCATTTGGGAGAGTGCGAAATTGCCTGACTTGCCGGCCCGCTGAACCTGGTCTGCGGTCGGCGTAGCACCGTAATCGAGTGCAAGCTCTGCGAACTCCATGCGGTCCGCGGAAAGAGACGAATTGAGGATCGTGTTGGGATCACCGTCGTTGTCCAGCAACATCGTCAACATCGGTACGGAAGGGCCTTGCATTGCGATCTGCATCGTCCGCGGGGACGGTTTGACGTTGCGCATGGACATGACTCGGCCGGTGAGTTCCAGGTCTCGCTTGAGTACCGCAGAGTCCAGCGCAGCCATGGGGTCTTCCGCCGCGACGATGGCGCGATCGAGCAGGTCCTTGTCACTGGTCTTTTGGAGAAGGATATTGAAGGAAGTTGCATTGAGCGTAACGCCAGAATCGAGGCTTGTTATTAATGACTGGCGGCTGGCCGGATCGTCCGAAAGCCGGTCGATCAGCGCGTACGAGGACGCCGATGGCGTCGCGGTTTTGCTGAGCATGGCCTGAATGATCTGATCGTCCGCACCGACCCGAAATGCTTCTTCCAGCGGCGAACGGCCGGAGTTGTTCTTGATGTCGACGTCTCCTCCGCGCTCAAGTGCATCGCGCACTCCCTCGATGTCTCCCGCACGCGCCAGGCGGTGAAGCTCGGTGTCTCCGCGACTGTCCCTGGCATTCGGATCGGCTGGCGGTGGCGGCGGTGCCTCGGCTGCCTGCTGCTGTTCCGGTGCCGAAGGGGTAGCTGCGGTAGCGCCAATATCTTCGTATTCCACCGTCCAGTATTGCTCTGCGCGACCATCGCAGGGCTGGGGTTCGACGGTATCGGTGAGTTCGCCACTGAGCTCCCGTAACCGTGTCAAACAGAGGTGCACCGGGGCGCCGTCCTGAGGCTCTCCGTAGCCGCTGATCGTCCCGTTTGCGGTCCACTTCGTGCAGTGATCGTCGGTTGTGTCCGGGTACTGAATCGGGTCCGAGTACTTTGCCCCGACGACGCTCCAGTGATACTTCCGGGTAATCTGGACGTAGCTACGCTTTAGCGCCTTGCACTCGGCATTAGCTTCGAAGACGTTTTTGTCGCGTTGCAAGGCGTTCTCGACGTCTTCCTTCCGGAAACTGACGAGATTTCCGGACCTGAATGCGATCAGGTATTCCCGCTCGTCGCACGGTGTGAGATACGGTCCTCCGGAGCTTCCCGACCAGGAGTATGCACCGGAAGAGGCATGTGAGAATTCCAGGCAGAGGTCCGGCGAAATCTCGTTCCGGATGGTCGCAAATTGCTCTGCCGACGCTGCCGACGGGACGACTATGGTCGACAGAAGTACAATCAGGGTGAGGTTGAGAACGCGGACCGGACTGGCGGACGATGTGCGCATGCTAATCCCCTTCTTTTAGTTATCCTCCTAGCCTGCCACATACTGACAGTGGAAACCAAGGGTACCGCGGCCGCGACTAATGCTTGCCGGCAGGGAACAGCCTCATATCGGCAAGCGATTGACGCAGCGCACCGAAGAACGACAAGTCGTCAAGACGGTAGTACTCGATTTTCATCGTCAGCGCGCTGCCGAAAACTATACTAACGAGCGTAAGCAGCGAGCCGAGTGCCAGCGTCGACATACCGGTAACGCCCTGGCCGATAGTGCAGCCGAGAGCGAGCACGCCGCCGAAACCCATGGCGATGCCGCCGAAAATGTGCCGTAACATGTCACCACGATCGTTGAATGTCTCGAGCCGGAACTTGCCGGTCAAAATGACATAGAGGAATGAGCCGAAGATGACTCCGAACACGGCTGCGACGCCGAAGCTTATTGTCGAGCCCGTAAAGGTAAGCAGATACATCAGGCTCTCGCCCGTCGGGGCAACGAAGGTGTAGGACTCAAAGCGCACGGGATCGAAGTCGTCGAAGCCCACAACGGCCGTGATGTACCAGCCGGCGGGAATTATCAGCCCGATGACCAGGCCCGCAAGGATATTGTCGAAGCTCGTGCGAAACGTCTTGCTCGCAAATGCATAGATAATCGAACCCAGACCAAGCACGATCGCCACGATCCAGGTGATGACGCTGCCATTCTCGATGCCGGTCACCGCTCCGATTAGCGTATCTATTCCCTGGTTCGGTATATCCGACGCTGCGAGATTTATATTGCTGACATCGATGGCGTTGACGCGCACCAGCGCCAGCAGTCCGCGCATGGTCATGTAGGCAGTGAGTCCGAGTAGCAGCACTACGACGAGTGATTTGAGATTGCCGCCGCCGAGGCGCACGAGAGTGCGTTGCCCGCATCCCGAGGCCAACGTCATCCCGATGCCGAACAACAATCCACCGAGTATGTGTCCAAGCCAGCCAAAATTGGGCGTAGCGTAGATAGCCTGGTCGACATCGATAATGCCCCGTGCGTCCATGAACCGGGTGGCCAGAATCGCTACGCCAATCGCGAGGACCCAGGCGCGGAGGCGGTCTTTGCTGCCAATATTCACCCAGTCGCTCACTGCTCCCATGGTACAGAAGTTGGTCTTGTTGGCGATTCCGCCAAACACGATGCCAACCACGAAGCCGAGCGTCGCCACGCGGTAGACCGGTTCCCAATCCATCATTCGCTTTCTCCGGCGGGTGTCGTCAGAACGCCTTCCTTCTCGTGCATGCCACGCTTATTGGCATACGCCTGGTACTCCATGAGGTAGTGATGTTTGCCCGCAATGTACTCGCCCAGGACAAGCATTTCGTCGGGTGTCTTGATCATGCCGAGGTGCCGGTATACTTCGTTGCCCTCCAGATCGACAAAAGCGATGAGCGGCGTGAGAGATACGCGGCGGTGATCGGAAAACACCTTTGACGGCAATGTAATGCCATCGAAATCCGTCAGTTCGACGTCGCCGTGTATATCAACTGCAATACTGACGAAGCGGTTGCCGAACCAGTCCTGGACTTTTCGCTCACTGAAGACCTTCCGGACCATGTGCTGGCAGTAGGGACACGAGTCGGCCTCGAAAAACAGCAACATCCCGACTTTGTCGCCGTCTCTCGCCGCCTGCAGCTCCTCGCGAAGATCGCCAAAGGTCTGCGTGAAGAAAAATTCACGCGGATCGCGAGGCCCGGAATCTTGCAAAGCGATCTGCCCCGCTTGCGGCCCACCCTCATTCGCCACCGGAACGTCTGAATTGCAGCCGGCAACAACAGCTGCGAACAGCGCCAGCATAAAACCTGCCGGCGCCGCCCGGTTTCTCAAGCTGTACAACATCGCCTGTGCTATTGCGACCAGATGCCGGTGACCTGCAACGCAAGGCGATTATCGATACCGTCTACCTGTGCATTAGGGCCGGCACCTGCTGGGAAGTTGCTGGCATTGCCCTCGCGTATTTCGTAATTGATCGCGAGGCGCACTCGCGGATTGAAGAAATACTGCGCGCCCAGCGTCGTGCGTTTGAATTCGATTTCGAACTGGTCGCCGTCGAGCCGGTTGTAAACGTCGTAGCGGAGATCGAGCTCCCATTTCGAATTCGGGATTCGCCAGCCGCCTTCCACGTAGTAGCCGTTGCCTTCTGCAAGCGCGCCGTTACCGGCTCCGCCTGGAATGCCCTGACCGGGACCCAGGCCAAAGGACGCATTATGTGGCGCTTGCCAGATCATCCCTTCGCCGTCCATGTACTCCGCCGTTGCGCGCCAGCCGTTGCGCAGGTATTTGACGCCGGCACCCATGCGATCGCGATCGTACTCCACAGGATTGAATACGGTGCTTATGCGGCCTGTACCTTGTGGTCCACAGGCAGGAAAGACCAGAGCCGGATTGGAGCACGCGTCCGCGCTCAGATCCGCTGTGCGCTTGCCGGTGTGCGACCAGGCGAAGAATTTGAGACCCTGTCGTCGAGGCCCTCGGCCACCGTAGACTTTCTCGAGGGAGGTGTAGAGATATAGATCCTTGTTGTCGTCGTTGTCGGAAAAGTTCAATCCGTTGCCATTACCAATCATGACGGCGTAAGAAAATTCCCAGTCTTCAGCGACATTGAACCAGTCAAACATCTGCACGCCGACATCGCGGAACGCACCCACGCCGCGGTCGAAGGCGTTCAGTCGGCTTTCCGGGGGCAAAGTCGTAGCCGGATTGTTGGGCGTAAAGGCCCGATTGGCGAATCGCTCCAGCAGCATCTGCTGCGTTACCCACGTAAAGTTGATGTAGTCGAAAACGTGAATCGCCTGCAGTCCCTCTTCGGAACCTGGAAACTTGAAGAGACCGGCGCGGAAACGCGCCCCGTCCAGATGGTTGAAGGTGATGCTGGCGTCCGTCGCCTTGGCAAACGAACCTTCAGGTTCGGTAATGCCGTTGTTACCCAATTCAAGTAACAGGAAGTAGTTGATCTTCTGGTCGAGCGGCATCGCAACGCCGCGCACTCCGATTCGCGCGCGATTCACGTTGAACGCCGATTGCGAATCCAGATTCGGCCCGATCAGCTTCGGTGGTATGTAGCCGCCACCACTGTTCGGATCGCTCGAGTCGTCCTGGTACTGCACCTGCACGAATCCCCAAACCTTGGCGAGTTGCTCCGCACCCTGGGGTTCGGTCCCCTGTAACGCGAGCCAGTTGGCGGCGAAAGCATTACTCGAAAAAAGTAGCAGGCTCGCCAGGAGCGATCCCGGCAGGATAAAGGTCTTCTTAATATGATTTCGCACGTGAAATCCCCCTTCGTTTTACGTATTTCTGATTACTCAAGGCTTCGCCAGCAGGTAGCCCTGATCGACGAGTTCCTTGATGCGCACAATGCCGCCCTTGCCGGATGAGGCGTGTTTGTTGACCTTTACGGGCGTACCCAGGATCTTTGACATGTTGTTGATCGTGTTCTGACATGCGAAAAAACGAACGCCGCTATCGACGAGGCCGTCGATCCGGGTGGAGTTGCTATTGTCCTCGAACAGGAGCCGCAGACCGGGCCCGAATGCCACGATCTCGACGTCGGCCTGATCCGGCCCGTACGCTTTGAGGATGTTGCCAGCGACGTTCAGGACCAATGTCTGCTTCGATGGATCCATGTCACTGATCTGCAGCACGAACTTGTGCTCGGCGAACGGCTTCTCCTCCTGAGCCGCTGCGAGTTGTGGTGAGACGATCGCGAGCAACGCGATCAACAGGCCCAGTTTTGACAGCCCCTGAATATTCATAGTTGACCTCCTGACTTTCCCGGTGCCTCTACGGCATCACGTCGGACCGGCGCACACGCGCAGGCTCTAACAGTTAACGACGTTGGAGGGACGGAGAATAATCCCTCTATCGGAACAAATCGGCGATCAGCGGTTGGCGGCGTACGGGACGGAATAAAAGGAATTGTTGCTTCGTCTATAATTCATAACGCAAAAAGAGCAGGGGGCAGGTCAATGGCAATAGGCTCGATGTTTGGAATCAGCCAACGCCGGGCGTTCCGGAAGCTGGTCGGCAACAGCAGGGGTCGTCTGTATCGAATGGCGTATGCCTGGACGCATAATACGCACCTTGCAGACGACATCGTGCAACAGACCTTGTGCAAGGCCCTCAATAACCAGCGGCAGCTGCGGGACCCGGGTGCCGCCGAAGCATGGCTTTTCCGCATCATGTCCAATTGCCTCAAGGACTATCATCGCGCCAAGCGCGAGGTCCTGACGGATGACGAACTCGTAATCGTGGATAACAAGACTCCCGAGTACGAAACGGAGGAACAGCAGCTAGTAGACACGGTCCGGCAGGCCGTAAGAAATCTGCCGCTGCCGCAGTGCCAGGTGATCACGTTGGTCGACCTGGAAGGTTTTACATACGCGCGTGTGTCCGAAATCCTGGAGATACCGGTCGGCACAGTTATGAGCCGGCTGTGCCGGGGCAGGCGCGCATTACGAGAGTTTTTGACAGACATTCGGCCGCAAACGGATGAGCGCCGTAAAACGAATCTGACGAGGGTGAAATGAAGAAGGACGAACATTTTTCTGAAGAGCAAGTAAACGCATTTGTGGATGACGAGCTCGACCCGGAAGAGAAGAGCCGCCTCTACAATAGTGCTGCCCGCTCAGCGGAGCTTGATCAGCGGCTGTGCCGCCAACGCAAGATGAAAGAGCTCATCAAGCATGCTTACACAAATGTACCGGAACCGGCACGTCCCGGTCGGGCGCTGCTCGGACGTAGTGGTTTCTTTAGTCGGGCACTGGCCGCCGGCGTGCTGGTGGCGGTCGGAATTGGAGCCGGGCTGCTGGGGCACTACTACTACGATCAAAACAGGGCAAGCCCGATTGCAGAGCCCGTTGTGGAGGTCAACAACTACCTGTTGCACGTGACGAGCGGCGATCCTGCCAATATGTACGCAGCGCTGCAGCATGCTGAGGCGCTGCTCGAGGGAGCCGAAGACGGCGAACAGCGCCGTGTGGAGATCATTGCCAATGAGAAAGGGCTCGACCTGTTGCGTCTTGACGTCACGCCGTATGCCCGGGAAATCACGACATTGCAGGAGCATGACGTTGTTTTTTATGCCTGTTCAAAAACGATAGAAAGGCTTGAAGACAGTGGAGTGCACGTCGAACTCGTTCCGAGTACCAATGCCGATTACACGGCACTGGATCGCGTGGTTTCGCGAATGCAGGAAGGCTGGAAATACGAAAAGATCTGAGACGTCTGCAAAAAATAATGTTGCTGCTGGGGGGTTAGTCTGAAATGAAAACGTCAATGAGAGCGTTCTGTCTGCTGTTGTTCATAGGGTTGGTCAGCTGTTCAGGGCCAACGGAAGAGGCGCCTCCCGGCAATGCCTCGACGGATAGCGCAGCGAAAGACGCCGCGCCGGCGAAGAGCGCTCCAGCCAAAACAGCCGACGCCGGTCATGGCAAGGACTACAGAACGTTCCACACCAGCGGTGACGTAGAATATGGATCCATTGAGGATTCTTATACGTCTGACCTCGTAATGTACCTTGCAGGTAACCAGTTCATGGTGATGCAGGAACTGATTTCCGATTTCCAGCAAAAGAATGCCGATATCGAGACGGTTTACGTGGAGACCATTCCGCCTGGACAGATACTGAAGAACCAGTTGCTGAAACAGGGCGAGATCGATGGACAGAATACCGCAATGAATCCGGATATTTTTGCCAGCGTCAACATCAACCACCTCAGGAACCTGCACGGCAAGGGCCTGATGGACGAGCATGCGATCTATATTCACAACAAGCTCGAACTCATGGTTGCACAAGGCAATCCAAAGAATATCGAGGGTCCCGAAGATCTTGGTCGCGATGATCTCGTGCAGTCTCACCCCAATCCGCAAACCGAAGGCATCTTCAAGTTCTACGGCAGCGAGATGCTCAAGGATCTCGGCCTGTTTGAGAAGGTCACGGGCGGTGCCGACTGCCGTAGCTGCTGGGCGGTCGAGGGCAAGACCTGGTTTACTTCGCGGCATCATCGAGAGACGCCGGATCGAATCGAGAAAGGAGAAGCCGACGTCGGCATCGTATGGACGACTGAGGTTGTGCACGCTAAAGCAGAGGGTCGGCCAATCGAAGGTGTCGGGATTCCGGCGCCGTTGAACAAGCAGGACAAGGTCAACTACGCGATCGGCATCATGAAGAACGGACGTAATCCGGAGAACGCGACGCGTTTCCTGGCTTACGTCGCGACTGACGAGGCACAGGCCATTTACGAAAGCTACGGCTTTCTGCGGGCGACCAGGGACGAACTTGAGTTGAAAGCCCTGTGAGCTGGCAGATGAATAATCGCAAAGGTTTCGTCGCGGGCCTGCTCGTCGCCGGGCTGGCTGCACCGCTGCAAGCCCAGGATACGCTGGTCACATTCAGGTCGCTGACGCCGGACGTGGCACTCGAGATGGCGCAAGCGGCGCTCGCCAGTTGTCGCGAAGAGGGCTACCAGGTTGCCGTGGCAGTCGTCGATCGCATGGGTGTTCCCCAGGTCATGCTGCGGGACCGTTTTGCCGGTCCGCACACACCGGATACCTCGGTGCGTAAGGCGTGGACAGCTGTTAGTTTTCGTGAGAACACGCTGCTGATGGGAGAAAGCACGGGACCCGGGTCACCGCAGTCGGGGGCCCGCCACATCGACAACGTACTCATGATTGGCGGCGGCATTCCGGTTACCGCTTCAGGCTCGATCGTCGCCGGCATCGGCATTTCGGGGGCGCCGTCGGGTGCGGCCGATCACGCCTGTGCGCAGGCGGGCATAGATGCCGTAACGGAAAAACTCGAACTCGAGGGCGAGTAAGAACTACTAGGGCCTGATAACGACGAAGTCCTGCTGCGCGCGCTCGACGAGTCGGGCGACGCCCGTTTGCACAAGAATCACGTTAGAAATCAGCTGAGGTCTTTTACCGGCGGCCCGCTCGATCGTATCGAGCGTGTTTTGGCAGCCGACGAATCGCACGTCGTTCGCCATAAGACTCGAGATGCGTTCGTGCTGTTCGTTGCCCGGATACAGGAGTGATATACCGGGACCGTAGGCCACGATCTCGATGTCAACGAAGTCCGGACCGCCGTAATGCTTGATCAGGTTGTTGGCAACGCTTAACACGCGCGCCTGGGTTTGCTCGTCCCCGTCCGCGAGCTGTAGCACGATGTGCGCTTCCGCAAACGGCTTGTCGCTGTCCTCCGCCAGTGCCGGCAACGAAGCAGCAAGCAACAGCAGGGTCAGCGTCAATGATAGTGCAGGTCTCATCGTGTCAGGTCCTCAAGTCCGTGCCGGGTAGTCCGCCAAACCCGGGTTCCTGCCGACGCCCTTGAGCACCGGCGTATTCAGTTTATTGATGCGCACGACGTCCTGCTCGCGCAAGTAGGCTGCCACTACTTCCCATATCGGCGGACCCGGCGCCTTACTGCCTACCCGGGCCCAGCCCGCGACGCGATAGCGCTTGCCCGGGTCGAGATGCGTGCCGTCATCGAGGGTCATTTCGGAGATGCGCCGCCCGGACGTCGCGAGCGGCTCACACACATAGTCCAGGCCGCCTGTTCGCACCATGTCGCCACCCTGCTGGTAGAAAGGGTCGGGGTGGAAGAGGTTGTCACAGACATCCTCGAGTATGGCCTTGATCTGCTCGCCCGTCATCTCCTGCACGTAAGTCTCCGGGTACGTGATGCAGGTCTGGTCCATGACTCTTTCCATGGTCACGTCGTCACCCGGGAGCACGCTGCTGCCCCACCGGAAACCCGGGGACAAGGCAATCTGCGCGTTGCCCATCTGCCGTTGCGCGTCGCAGATGACCTGGTCGAAAGTGCCGTTGAAGTTGCCCCGCCGATAAAGTAGCTGTCCGGCAACGGCAAGTTTCTCGGTCAGCGTATCCATGTGCGGTGCGCGCACCTCGTCGATGTACGCAGCCATCCCGGCATCGGGCTCGAGCAGGTTGGCGAACACGGGCAGCAATCGATACCGGAAGTCCCGAATGCCTCCTGGACCAAAGTCGAGGTCCAGCGCTGCGACGAACTTGCCGTTGCTGCCGGCGTTGGTGACGATCGTACGGCCCGAGGCGTTATTGACGATTACCGGTTTAGGCATGCCGTCATGCGTGTGGCCCCCAAGGATTGCATCCAGTCCCGTGACGACGCCGGCGAGCTTGATGTCCACGTCCATGCCGTTGTGCGACAGCAGGACTACGGCGTCGACCTGTTGCTGTTGCCGTATCGAGTCCACGAGGTCCTGAAGCTCACTGGCGCGAATACCGAACGTCCAATCGGGAATGAAACGAGATGGATTGGCAATCGGCGTATACGGGAACGCCTGGCCAATGATTGCGATCGCACGACCACCAACCTCACGCACGGTATAGGGTCGGAATACATGGCCGCTGTTCTCGTCGAAGGCAGGCGCGCCGTCGAAGATGGCGTCGTCCGTAAGGCGTACGTTCTGTGCGACGAATTCGCCGGCGAACTCATCGATGTTGCGCATCACCTCCTCGTCCAGGTAGGTGAACTCCCAGTGGCCCGTCATGACGTCGACACCGAGCCGGTTACAGGCGCCGACCATGTCGCGGCCGCGCGTCCAGTACGCAGTGCCCGATCCTTGCCAGGTGTCACCGCCGTCGAGCAATAGCGAGTTGCCGGGCCCGGACTCGTCTCGCAGTCGCTTGATAAGTGTGGAGAGGTGGGCGAAGCCACCAACTTTGCCGAAGCGTCTCGCCGATTCGGTGAAGCCAAGGTAACTCACAGCGTGGGCGAACTCGGTACCCGGCGTGATACCGGCATATTGGAGCAGGGCGTCGCCGACCAGGTGCGGCGGCCGGTCGATGGCGTCGCCGAAACCGAGGTTGACGCTGGGCTCGCGAAAATACACGGGCAGGAGTTGTGCATGACAGTCCGTAAAATGTATGAGCCGCGCCTGCCCGAAAGGCGCCGCAGCATACAGATCAGGACTCGTTGTCCGGCCGCGACTTGCACACGCGGCCGGGACCGAAGCCATGCCGGCGATCGCCAGAAGCCGCAGGAATTCTCGCCTATCCAATGTCGTTCCACCGCATTAGCGCACCACCCGCGATCGCCAGGCCTCCGCCTCGCGCTCGGCTTGCGTGAGCGCGGCTTCTGCCTGGAGTCGTGCTTTCTCGATAAGGGCGATAGCGTTGTCGAGACTCCCTTTTTCTGCTTCTTCGCGTGCCTGCTCGAGCAAGGCGGCCGTTTCGAGCCACTCGTACCCGGCTTCTGCGGCTTTCTGCCGCAGGTCTTCCGCCTCGGCCAGCCGGGCGCCGATGTCCTCTGCCAGGACCGGCGCCGCGAGCAGCGCAATCACAATGGTCATTGCGATATTACTTGCGTGCGCCGGGGCCATTTATCGTCAGTCCATTGCTCATATAGGCGAGAAAAAATTCGAGATTACGGTATTCAGTGCTCTGTAGTTCGAACGGCCTGGCCCGAACGTCACGCACGCAGCCAAAAAATCGCTGCTGCAGCGAGATCATGCCGCCAAGTTTCGAGCGGTATACCGGAAAGTGCGTCGGGTGCCCAAGGCTGGCGCTTAGGCGGTCGGCGCGCACGCGCATGCCGACCGACGTTACGTGGCAGTCGGCACAGGCGAAGTTCAATTGACCGCGCTTGCTGTAATAGAAGCGCTTGCCATATTCGTAGGCCGCCAGCGCGCCGGGCTCATCAGCCGGAATCTGCACATCTATCTTTTTGCCGCGCGCCGTATATCCAAGGTATGCAGTCAGGTCGATCAACTCGCTCGCATCATAGGCAAACGGCGTCTCGTCGTTCGCAACTCGGCAATCGTTGATGGCCACTTCCAGCGTGACTACTTCGGCCCTCCCGGCGTCGAACGCGGGGTACGCAGCGCGGACTTCGGCGAGTGGCTGTTTGAAACAGTCTGCATAGGCACTGCCGTTCGAAAACGGCTTTTGCCACAGCGACTGGCCGTGCTCGATAGCGAACTCGTAGGGTGGAAACTCCTCGATCTCCAGCCACTGTGCGCGCGAGTCGGCGTCGATGGCGTAGATGCCGTTCGCAAACTCGTCGAATAGGATGTCAGGGAAGCGCGATTGGAAGAAGCTGACGAAAGCGAGCCGGTCCTCTTCCGGCCCGGCAAACGCCGTACAAGGCAGGGATAAGGCCGCGAGGAAAGCAGCCATCACGCCGGTCCTTACGATGCGATATGTGCGCTCAAGCACAAGCGGCGCCTACAGAGTGGTTTCGATTTCGTCGCTGCCGCCCAGGTTATCGACCCAGCTGATCTTCAGCGTATCGCCGGCCCTGGCGCCGCGGAATTTGAAACCGAAGTACGGGTTCACGGATATTGCCGTGCTGAAATTTGCCAGCATCACGGTCACATCGTTGTTCGTAGAAGTCAGCTGCGTAATGTGGTGTGCGGGCACCAGTTCCCCGGTATCCGGGTCTTTGCGGGCGCCAGTCTCCATCGGGTGCAGCAGCAGGCATTTGACATCCGCGACGTCACCTGAGAGTTTGGTTTTGATCTTTATCTTGCTTGCCATCATTCGTCTCCCGAAGTTCCGCCAGCGCTAGCCGCCGCAACCACCGATCGTAACCTTGACCTCCTTCGAGGTGCTGAAAAGTCCCGACTTCGTCTTGACGACAGCCATGACATCGGACGTTTGTCCCATCTTGATGCGGCTGGCCACATCGGGGAGCGTGCCGGGCGGTAGTTCGAACGTTGCCGCAAGTGGTCTCGGATTCTTCTCAACGACGATGCTGATTGACTCGACATCTGCAAGAGTCGTAGTAATTGTGACCGGCACCACAGCTCCGTTTTCCGCGATTTGCGGGACCTTCAGCCTGATCTGGTCGGAAGCAGTAGTCTGGTCAGTGCCGAATAAATCCGTCATGGCATCCGTTGCTGCTGTCTCCGAAAAGGCGGACGCCGGCCAGGCCGCCGCCAACAACGCTCGCGGCATCGCCGCCAGGGCCGCCAACGCCAGGCCGC
This sequence comes from uncultured Woeseiaceae bacterium, assembly GCA_945788625.1. Classification (GTDB taxonomy): domain Bacteria; phylum Pseudomonadota; class Gammaproteobacteria; order Steroidobacterales; family Woeseiaceae; genus UBA1847. The sequence goes on along the minus strand of CALZMQ010000003.1, from coordinate 90,920 downwards.
CCTTTAACATCAGTCTTCTGCTCAACCTCATGCTCAATCTCTCCAACAGGCCGCGTGGACCTAAAGCGTGTACAGGTAGTCGATTATCAATTCCACTTCATCTTCCGTAAGAATGCCATGTTGGCAAAACGGCGGCATTCGGCTATCCCGGTTGCGTATTGTCGCATTACAGATCTGCTCCTTGAGGGTGCTCCGACTCGGAAAGCGAACTTTCATCGCGAGCAGCGGCGGTCCCAGGTTACCCGGCAGTTCGCCGTCTTCAATCATGTGGCAGGCCAGGCAATTACCCTTGCTCCGCTCGGTAGCCAGCGATTTTCCCTCTGCCACACGCGTATCCGAGGCCGCACCCGCCGTTGACGCCAGCAGAAGCAGCAACGCGGCAAGCGCCGGGGCCTTGCCGGTTGCCCACCGGATATAGTGAGGACGATTTGCAAAGGTACTATGCATTAATCATACAAGACGGGTTGGTTGCCGGATTTATTCCAATAGACGTCGTTTTGCGGCACGCCGTAGCCGCTTGACGTCGGCAATATGGATCGTGAGCGGTAGCCATGCTGTGGTTTGCTGCGAGACAAGGTCAACGTAAAGTGTAGTATCGAATTGTAACGCGACATGAGGCTGAGAAATTGAGGCAGGACTACTTGCAGATACGGGTTCTCGAACTGGCGCCCGAGGTCTATGTTTCCGGGCAGTTGTTCGAACATGATGTGAGGCTCCTGGCCAAACAGGGAGTTCGCAGCATCATGGACAACAGACCTGACAGTGAGTCGGTGGGACAGCCATCGCCAGCCGATCTTGCAAGGGTTGCGGAGGAACTAGGGATGACTTTCGTACATTACCCCGTCGACCCGAAGTCGATTACCCCGCAGGACGCCGACGAATTTGCGAAGGCGACTGACAAGCTCGAGCGACCTCTCCTGATTTTCAGTCGCTCGGGTGCCGGCTCGACAAGAATATGGGAGATGGCCGAATCGATGTAGTTCGGTTTGCGAAGAGCTCGACGTTCGGGGCCTCGCAGGAAGCGGCGAATTGCTCCCGCATGGATAATTCCTTCACAGAATAGTCGTGTTTCGAACCGTATCGGCGTCGCCGGTACTGCGCAGTCAGTGCAACAGGCTCGCCATGCGGCGGCGATACAGGCTTACCCGTGGGTCGTCACCGAGCAGCTCGAACACTTTCAACAGACTGCGGCGGCCGGCGTCGTCCCCGAAACCTCGGTCTTTCTGCATTAACTGCAGCAGCAGTTCCATGGCCGTCTCGTAGTCCTGGTCGACTACCTTACGCAGTGCCAGCTGGAGCAGGGCCTGGTGATCCTCCGGATCGGCCGCGAGCCTGGCCGCGAGTTCGGTCGCGTCCGGGGCCCCGGCCACCTGGCCTTCGAAGAACAGCAGGCTGCGCAGGGCAGCGACTTCCGGCTTGTCCTGCTCGTCCGGCGGCAGGCTGTCCAGGGTAGCCTCAGCCGCAGCGATGTCGCCCGCAGCCACCTGCGCCTGGGCCAGTGACAGGGCCACCCGCGGGTTGTCCGGGTCCGCCTGGTGAGCTTCGTTCAACAGCGCGATCGCGCCGTCGACGTTTCCGGCGCGAAGGTACTCAAGCGCCTGTTCTACTGTCGCATCCGACTCGCAGGCCACGTGACGATCGAGGAACTCACGAATCGCCCCCTCCGGCAGCGCGCCCATAAACTCGTCCACGGGTTGCCCGTCACGGAACAGCTTGACGGTCGGAATGCTGCGGATGCCGAACTGGGTTGCGATTTCCTGTTCTTCCTCGGTGTTCAATTTGGCCAGCAGGAAGTTGCCTTCGTATTCCTCGGCCAGCTTCGCGAGGATCGGCATTATAATGTGACACGGCTGGCACCAGGCAGCCCAGAAGTCCAGCAGCACCGGGACCTTGAACGAGGCCTCCATGACCTGCTGGAAGTTCTCTCGGGTGACGTCGATGATGAAAGGCGAATCGGCCATGTTTCACTCCCTATCTCGCAATGCTGCGCTGTTGCTGGAGTGAAAGGTGGGGGCCTTTAGCTATATTGCAATACCGGTGGCGTTGTCACGGCGCCAGGAGATTGCTTGCCTCCAGGTAACCGCATCAGCCCTCAGCCGGTATGTCTGTGCAGCCGGGCATCATGTGTACGGAAATGCTCGGTGAACCAGTCGCCCAGCTCTTTAGACAGGGATGCCTCGTCGTAACCGCCATCGTCTTCTACTCTATCCATGATGCTGCGAAGTTCGTCCAGCAATGCTTCGTGATCGTTCTTGTGATCGGAGTAGTGGGCATAGCGTGTCTCGCGCATGAACTTTTCCTCCAGCGCAAAGTGTGCGGAGATCTGCGCGAAGATTTCGCCGAGCATCGTTGCTACCTGTTCCAACGTGGCGTTTTCGCCAAGGAGGCTATGCAAATCGTTGATCAGGTCGATGAGTTCGCGATGCTCGAGGTCTACCGAAGCAACGCCGACGCTGAATTCGTCTTTCCATTCGATCAAGTTCATCGGAAGTTGAATCCTCCGGTCTCAGCCTTGAACGTCACGGTGAAGTAACGGCCCAGCTGCAGGTTGACGGTCTGTGTTTTCTCGTAATCCCAGCCTTCGGTACGTGCCGTGTCGCGCATGCGCACGGACACGGTATGCCGGCCCGGGGGAACGTCGAATCGCTCATAAACGGACGCAGGCCCGTCGCTCCACAGCCCTGATGGAGATGCAACGAGACCGACGACGTTCTCGCCGTCTATATCGAGCTCGATGATCAAAGGTAATCGCTCCCGCTCGCACGCTTCGGTATGCCGCATGTTGGGCGCGAGTTCTGCAATTTCTTCTTGTGTGAGTTTTACACAAGGCTTGACGCGATCGGTTGCGTGGCTGAGCGACAATTTGATCGTGGCCAGCCCGGGGTCGCCATACTGATACGGCGGCATTGTCGCGAAGTAACCGAGCAGCGCCGCCATGGCCGCGTAGGCGAGGATTTGCAGGAGCAGTCGGAACGCGTCACGCATCGCGCTGACTCCCTTTCGGCTCATTGCGCGGCAGGTCTGTGAGCGCGGCTTTGAAGTTCTCGAGCTGCCGGAATCGCTGCCGGGCGCTCGTTGCTCGAAGGTGCAGGTGTCGCAGTCGGCCACGATCGACGCGATTTCGCAGATACGGGTCGCGCTGACCTTCCAGGCGCTGACTCGTCCAGGTATCACCCAGGCGATAGTTGCAGTCGCCCGACGCGCAGCCGGCGAGCACAACGCCATCCGCCAACCCACGCGACAGCGCAAAATCGACGAACGACGGCGGCAGCATGGCAACGCACGGCATCGTGAGTACTTGCGTGTCATCGGCATTGACGGCGTTCATTCCACAATGCTCGCAGGCATACACCAGCACGCGCGGGCCGTCACCAAATCGTGTCGCTGCGGCCAGCGAGTCCTCGCGCAGTCCGGCGATGGGATGGTCGGGCAGTTCGATTCCCGGAACGATCGCCGTTGCACGCCGGAATGGCGTCGCCGTTGGACAGGATCCGACGCACAAGCCGCAGCTTACGCAATTGTCGACGTTGACAGCTGCTTCGGCATCATAGGCCTTGCCGTCGCTGCGCGGGACCAGCGTTATTGCAGCGAAAGGGCAGTCGTCAAAGCAACGGCCACAGCCATTGCAGTTGTCGAGCGACACGATTGCCGGTCGCGACGGTTTCGCGGGTGGCAGCCACGGCATAAGGGTAAGGAGCAGGAATCCCGCGGCGATGAACAGCCAAAGTTGCCCCCCCGGGATCGTATCGAGGAACGGGTAGGCAACGAGGTAGAACCAGTCGAAGCCGAGTTCACCCGGCACAACATCGAGGTCTGCCGGCGCCTGGCTGACCGCCGGGCGCAACAGTGAAAGAACAAGCAGCATCAATGCAGTGCCGATCGCGAGAGGGCGGGGTGGATTCACCCGCGCATGCGCATGCCGCTGAATATGAACCCACATCAGGAGCAGCATGAATAACGGCACGAATATGTGGATGAAGACCATCAATGTAAAGAAGCGGCCGCCAAGTGTCGTGCTGTTAAGGAAATTATTCGCGATCGGTTCGGCGAAAATCGGCATGGCGTCCAGCCACTCGGCCGTGGCGATCGCGATGTACTGCGCCAGTTGGTCCCAGACGAGCCAGTAGCCGCTGATGCCGCAAATATAAATGAAGAAGATCGACGGTACGCCCGTAATCCAGGCGAAAAAGCGCTTGCCACGCAAACGATCGAGAGAGAACTCGCGCAGCAAATGCAACACTACGACGACCACCAGCGCATCCGAAGCATAACGATGCAGGCTGCGCATGACGCCGGCTAGGTACCACTGCTCATGGGTGATGTACTCGAGCGACGCATAGGCGTCTGTAATCCCGGTGTCGAAAAAGATATAGAGGTAGACGCCGGAGCCAGCCACGATCCAGAAGAAAAACCAACCGAGCGCACCGAGCCAGGCAAACGGGTTTAGCTGCTGACCGAACGCGAAATCGAAAAACGCCTCCGCGCGGTCGAACAGGATGCGGAACAGGCGCTTCAGTGCGGCCAACGGAGCGCTGCTGCAAGGCGATTCACTGAGCCCGCCTCCATTCCCTGATGACAAAGGTCCCGATTGCACCCAGGCACAGGATGCCCACGAAGATAGTGGTCGCGATCGAGTAGTCGAATTTATAGCGGCCGGAGTTAGGGTCGTAGACCGTGCAGAAGAGCCGAAACGTATCGAGCCAGTGTTCGAGCAGCCCTGCCTGGCGTGGCGTGTCGAACACGAGTTCCTTCAACGGCTCGACAAGCGACGGCGGCTCCACGTCGACGCCGTAGATTTGGCGATAGACGACCCCTTCGGCATCGAGCACCGTCGTCTGCGTCAGGTGATCGAAGCCCTTGGCGCTGGGATAGAACAGGAATCCGAGGTCCTTGCTCAGGGCCTCGATCGATGTCGCATCACCGGACAGGAAGTGCCAGTTTGGCGCGTCGATACGTCTGTCCGAGGCATAAAGACGCATGCGATCCGGTGTATCGACAGCCCAGTCGAAGCCGACCGTGATGACTGAAAATGTGTCGTCTCCCAGGGCCTCGCTCGCTATATCGACCGCGCTGGCCAGGTTCTTTGTGATCGTCGGGCATACGTGATGGCAGCTCGTGTAAATCATATTCACGACGAGCGGTTTGCCCCGCAGCCCGGACAGCTCGAAGAACTGGCCGTTGATATCGCGCAGCGTGTGGGCCTGGACAACCTCGCCGATAACTGCCTGGCTGGTGTCGAGTGCGCTCTGGCGATCGTACTCGACCTCGCCGGCATTCGCGGCGGCGGTAAAGACACCGATAACAAGCGGTATTAGCAGATAGCGGAATGGCATGGGATCGATACGGTGCCGGCCAGGGACCGGCACCGCATTATGCTAGCTCAGCGGCCAGATCTCCGATAGATATTTCCAGTTGACGAAGTAGTAAAGCACGAACGCCACAAAGAAAATACCGACGAGCATGACCGTGCCCGGAATCTTCAGCGATTCGGAGCTGCCATAGTGACTGACGGCAGCCGCCTGTGGTGGAACCTCGGGATAACTCGGCTTCTCGTCACGGCCGAGTTTACGACCAAAGAAAACCGATCCGACGACAACGACGACGAACATGATGCCGCCCAGCGTCGCGAGCACGGCGAATACGCCATTGAGACCCATCATCAGGAACGCCGCCGCCGGGTAGTCGAACGGAAGCTGCGCATCGGCGAAGGTCATGTCCCAGTGCCTGCGTGAAACGCCGAGCGTGCCGGCGCCCATCATGAACAGGGATATACCCGCCACGCCTATACCGAAGACGTACGGCTGCCATTGGGCCAGTTTCCTGAACATCAGCTCACGCCGGAATATCAGCGGCACTAGCAGGTAGGTGATCGCCATGAACGCCAATGTCGTGCCGGCAACGACAGTCCCGTGGAAGTGACCGGGTACATACAGGGTGTTGTGCATGATCAGGTTGATCTGCTCCGTGCCCATGACGACACCGGAGATACCGCCGATGAAGCCGAAGAACACGAGCGACATGAACATGCCGGCAAAGGCCGGGTTGCTCCATGGCGCCTTACGCAGCCACTCGAACATGCCCTTGGTCAGTCCCCGCGCGCGCTGTGCGGCTTCGATCGAACCCGGCACGGTCATGCCGTGCACCATGCTGCCGAGCACGGCGAGATACATCGCGTAGCTCGTATTGAATATCTTCCACTCCGAGCTGAAGCCCGGCTCGACCAGCAAATGATGCGCGCTGGCGAGCTGCAGGAAGAGGATATACATCAGGAACGCCATGCGGCTGACTTTCTCGGACAGCGGCTTGGCGCCAAAAACCATCGCGGCGATGGCATACCAGACAGCCACATGTGCCGACACGTTGATCTGTTGCGATGAATGCCCCATACCCCACCAGATCGTCTTGTAGACCAGCGGATCGATGTAGCTGACGAATCCCAGCGACCATAGCAACGTGGGGATGAGGATGATCGCGCCGGACGCAATCGTGAATACGGCAATGATGGCTGCGGTCAGCGCACCGAACGTGACCAGCGGTATCGATCCCTGGTAGGTCCGCTCCTGTTTGGCGACCACCAGCGTGCCGAAGAACACAAAACAGCCGATCAATGCGCCGACGGCGAACAGTATGATGCCCAGGTAGAAGGGTGGCTCGGCCATCATCGGCACATAGGACGTGAACATCACACTGGATTGGCCACGCAGGACCGCAATGTTCGTGATGATGGCGCCAACGAGCATCAGGCCGAATCCGGCCCAGGCCCACTTCGGGCCCGCAAGGCGGGAGCCCAGCAACACGGCGGAAGCGAAATACAGGACGGCCATCTCGAAGAAGATGATCCAGACCAGCAAAACGTCGAGTCCGTGTGCAGTCAGCGCCAGGTAAAACCAGTCGGCTGGCAGGAAATGCACGGCCGGCCAGCGCGTCAGGGCTACCAGCAGGCCGAACAGGCCGCCGACCGCGAGAAACACAATCGCGGCGACGGCATTCGCCTTGATCAGATTTTCGGCAGCCAGGTCGACTTTGAGGCCGGTCGTCGGGCAGGTTCTGAATTCTGTCGTGTTTGCCATGTCCGCTCCCCCCTAGTCGACCACGTAGATCTTGCCGACCATGTTGTGGTGACCGATCCCGCAGTATTCGTTACAGACCACGCCATATTCGCCGGCCTGGTCGGGCTTGATAGTGACCACCATGTCGTAGCCCGGGTGGACCTGGACGTTGATGTTGACGGGTTGCAACGAAAATCCGTGCTGCCAGTCCATGGACGACAGGTGCAACCGATAGCTCTGATCCTTCTCCAGTTCCAGTATCGGCGACCACTGCCAGAGCCGGGCAATGAGATAGACCTCGCTGCCGGGCGGCGGATGCACGACCGGAAAGCCGTTCTCCTCACGCACGGTGTACTCGTCGATCATGGCCTCCGCTTTCTGCGAAAACTTGAGCGCCGTGGTCTTGTAAGCCTCGTTGGAAAGATTCTGTTCGCCGGCGCCGTGCCAGTAGATCATCATGAAGAACATGATGAGACCCCAGGTAAAGGCAACCACGATCCAGATGAGCTCGATCTTCGCGATCGGTTCTTTCCACCAGATTCGCTCGCTCGGAGGTGTTATAGCCATGGCTTTTCCCCTTATTCAGCGATCGGTATCTGGGTGATTTCGATAATTCCCCAGATAATGTAGAACACCGCCGGAACCAATATGCCGAGCAGCAGCAGGAGGAACGGGTTGTCCAGCAGCCTTTGCATCATCGGTATCGGTTCCTGGTCAGCAGGATCCGTACGGCTTTCGCCGTCGTTGTTTTCGCTCATCAGGACACTCCCGTTTGTTGTTGTATGAATGAAAAGGTGATCAATGCCAGGGTTAGCAGGATCGCGAAAAAGATCAGTGAGCGATGTTCGAATCGCCGGCCCGCGCTTGCCTCGACGCGCAGCAGCAGCCAGTCGGAGACGAAATACAGCACGATTCCGACGATGGTGAACAGAATCGCACTCATGATTTCTCTCCCGCTCAGTCGTAAGGGCGCAGGCGTGACAAGCTGTGGACGAATATCACCCGGTCCTCGATCGTCAGAATGCGTTCTTCGACGAGATTTCGAAGTAGCCGGGACAGGGTTTCGGGTGTAATCGACAGGCGCGACGCGATTACGTGGCGGGGCAGTTCAACCCTTATGGTGGCTTCGTCGTCGTTCGATGCTACAACATGCTCGAGCAGGTAACCAATGAGGCGGTCGCGTGCGTTCTGGACCGTCAGCCGCTCAATCTCCCTGACACGCGCATGCAAATGCCGGCTGAGATCGCTGAGCAGTCGCATGCACGCATCGGGGTTCGTGTGAATCAGGTCGACGTAAGCATCGTTGGGTATGCGGCAAACAACAGAGTCACTCAGCGCCTCGCAGGTGACTGGATACTTGTGTTCGCGAATGAAGGCAACGGCTTCGGCGAAGGTCCGGTCAGGCCCGATGACCTCTAAAACCTTCCGTTGTCCTGTAGGGGCAATGATATTCAGTTCCATTTGTCCTGCGTCGACGAAATAAAAGAATTCCGCCTTATCGCCGCGATGAAAGAGAATCTCGCCCTTTTCAAGTTGGACGACTGACACATGCTGCATAAGCGCGTCGAAGTCTTCCTGTTCCAGCCCGGAAAACAGGTAATGCTGTCGCATCCCTTCCAAGTCACAATTACCGCGCTTCATATCTATTGAGTCTAGCATCGGATTTGTTTCACGCATTGCGGGTGTCTGCAGCATCGTCCCGTCATTCCTTCGGAAATTACGTACTAGTTTAAGGCGCCCTACTGGAGTTTCATTGATCTGGATCAAGGTAGAGCTGCTCGCATGGGCCTACCGTACATTTCGCCGAGGACTTTCGGCCTGATTCCGCGGGTCTAGATCTCTTTGCTAAGGCAGGCACACATGAACAAACTGGGGAAGGCCTTACTCTGTCTGGGGTTGGGCGTTCTTGCGTCGGTCGCAGGCCGGGCAGAGGAAGCTGTGGCCGAGTCGGGTCAGGAGCCGATCGATCAGATCGTGGTGGTGGCGCACAAGGACGCACGATCCATTCGCGACATCGCTGCGAACGTGACCGTTCTCTCGCGGGCCGAGTTGAATGACGAGCTGGCCACTTCCATAAATGACGTTTTTCGCTACGTGCCTGGTGTCGATTACGAGGCTGCGGGCACGCGCTTCGGCAACGAAGGCATCAATATTCGCGGCATCGGCGGCAATCGTGTGGCAATCGTCGTCGACGGCGTACCGCTCTCCGACCATTTCGACGTCGGCAGCTTCTCCAATGCCACGCGGGATTTCATCGACGCCGGACTGATCCAGAACATCGAAGTCCTGCACGGCCCGGCCTCAGCACTGTACGGCAGCTCCGCTATCGGCGGCGTCGTGGCGGTCCGGACGCCGGACCCGTTCGATCTTGTCGGGGTGCGCAGGCACGGTGGCGAAATCCTGGCAACATGGCGCGGCATCGATCAGAGCACGCATGGCCAGGCGATGCTGGCTCTCGGCGGGCGCGAACTGGGAGTCCTGGCCGGTTTCAGCTGGCGCGACGGTAGCGAGATCGATTCAGCGGCGGCGCCTGACAGCCTCGACAATCGCGACTACGATCGCCGAACGACGCTGTTGAAGTTTGTCGCCGACGATTCTTTCGGCAACACCTGGCGTGCCGGCCTGATCCACCAGGATGCCAACACGCTGTCCGACCTGAACTCCATGCTGGGACAGGGGCGCTATCGGTCGACGACCGCGCTTGAGGGTGACGATGAGCACAGTATGGATGTGCTGATCCTGTCGTATGCGTTCGAGGCTGATGCCGGGCTGTTCGATAGCGGTATCGCCCGGGCTTACTACGAGATTGCCGACATCGAGCAGTCGACTCTCGACGAGCGTGGGTCGGCCCGGACACCCGTGTCCATCGATCGCTTCTTCAGCTTCGAACAGGAAATCCGTGGTGTCGAACTGAATCTCTGGAATGACGTTGCAATCGGCAGCATCGCGCATCGCCTGGGATTCGGGCTCGAGTACCGTGAGCGCCGGACAGAGGAGTTTCGCGACGGCTTGTCCACGGACATGACGACCGGCGAGCAAACCAATGTGCTGCTCGGTGAAGTATTCCCCTTACGTGATTTCCCGATTTCGACGACGACAGAGGCGGGCGCATATTTCGAGGATTCAATGAGCATCGGTGACTGGACCGTTATTGCGGCACTGAGGGCGGACAGCTTCAAACTGTCGCCGACGCAGGACCCGATGTACCTCGAGGACTATCCGTTCGCCGACATCGTGCCTGTGACCGAGACGGACCTGTCGCCGAAACTGGGAGTTATTTACGGCCTCTCTCCCGGCGTCGATATGTACGTGCAGTATTCGCACGGGTTCCGTGCGCCGCCTTATGCAGACGCCAATATCGGTCTCGAACTGCCGCTGTTCAACGTGCGTGCCATTCCGAATCCGGACCTGAAATCCGAGTCCTCCCGTGGCGTCGATCTCGGACTGCGCTGGCAGGGTCTGCGGTCCTCGGCAAGGCTGTCCGTATTCCATACGCGCTATGACGACTTTATCGAGTCGAAAGTCCGGCTCGGCGAGGACCCTGTCAGCGGCCGGATTCTGTTCCAGTCGCTGAACCTGAACGAGACCCGCATTGAGGGTGTCGAGGCAGGCTGGTCGCTGCGCGGAAGCGCATTCGGTTTCGACGGTTCCGCCTATTACGCGCGTGGCACGAACACAGAGGCCGACAAGCCTTTGAACTCGGTCGGACCGCCACAAGCTGTGATAGGTGTGAGCTGGCATTCGAGAGATCAGCGGCGGCACCTTCGCCTGAGGACGACGCTGACCAATGACTGGTCAGATCTCGACGAGACGTCCGGTGAGTTGTTCAAACCCGCAGGCCATGCCGTGTTCGATTTCTTTTTCACGCAGCAACTTGGTGCGCGCACGATAGTGCGTGCCGGCCTGCAGAACCTGTCAGATCGAACCTACTGGAACTGGTCCGATGTTCGTGGGTTGTCTCCTGGCGACCCGATTCTTCCCTATCTCGCGCAGGCGGGCCGCAGTGCGTCGGTCAGCCTGAACGTGTCCTGGTAACACTGCAATGACAGGAGTGAAAGTCATGCTATTTAATAAACTGAGCCTGTTGCTGGTTCTCTCCCTTACAGGGTTCGCAGTCGGTGCCTGCTCGAAGCAGGCTGAAGATCCTGTTGCGGCAGGCGACGATACAGCGGTTCACAAGGCTGAAGTCGCAGCAGCCGGTGCTGATGAACTGATGGCAAAAGGCGAGGCGGTCTACCTGGCCAACTGTTCAGCCTGCCACCAGCCGACAGGTGTCGGCCTTGCCGGTGCATTTCCGCCGCTGGCCGAATCGGACTTCCTGCAGGGCAATCGCAAGGAGGTATTGGCGGCTGCGCTATTCGGATTGTCCGGTCCGATCACCGTTAACGGCGTCGAATACAACGGCGTAATGCCTTCTCTCGGTCACCTGCCCGACGCAGACCTGGCCGCTGCGATTACCTACGTATTCGGTTCTTGGGGGAATGATCTCGCTGCGGTAACGACCGAGGAGGTCGCCGCCTTGCGTGCAGAACTCGGGCAGACCGACCGTGCGGCGGGTCAACGGCACCCGGGCGCAACTGAAGGTGAGCTCACGTACCAGGGCGCGCCATCGGCCATTCCGGCAGACGAGGCGCGGCAACTGATGGCGGCCGGCGGGCCGGTCCTCAGTGAGGCCGAGTTCGGGACCGCGACACAGCTGTATTTCGAACGCTGCGCGGGTTGCCACGGTGTACTGCGCAAAGGCGCAACGGGCAAGGCCCTGACGCCTGACATCACGTCGGAGAAGGGCACCGAGTATCTCAAGGCGCTGATTACCTATGGTTCACCGGCCGGCATGCCGAACTGGGGAACCTCGGGCGAGATGAGTGATGCCGACATCGACATCATGGCGCGCTTCCTGCAGCAGGAACCACCGGCACCGCCGGAATTCGGCATGGTCGACATGAAAGCGACGTGGGAAGTGCTCATAGCGCCGGAAGACCGACCGACGGCGCCGCAGCACGATCGCGACATCGAGAACTTCTTCTCGGTAACGTTGCGCGATTCCGGGCAGGTCGCAATTATCGACGGTGACACGAAGGAGATCGTCAATATCGTCGAGACCGGTTATGCGGTGCACATCTCGCGCATGTCGGCGTCAGGCCGCTATGTCTTGACGATTGGCCGCGACGCGTTGATCAATATGATTGATTTATACATGGATCCTCCAGCAACCGTCGCGCAGATCAAAGTCGGCCTCGAAGCGCGTTCGGTCGAGACGTCGAAGTACAAGGGTTATGAGGATCGATACGCAATAGCCGGTTCTTACTGGCCACCCCAGTACGTAATCATGGACGGCGATACGCTGGAGCCGCTGAAGATTGTTTCGACGCGCGGCATGACCGTCGATACCCAGGAATACCATCCCGAACCACGCGTCGCAGCTATCGTCGCTTCTCATGAGCACCCGGACTTTATCGTTAACGTCAAGGAAACCGGCCATATCCTGCTCGTCGACTACAGTAATATCGACGATCTGTCGGTCACCGACATTGGTGCTGCCAAGTTCCTCCACGATGGCGGTTGGGACCGCAGCAAGCGTTATTTCCTGACGGCTGCAAACCAGTCAGACAAGATTGCCGTTGTAGACTCCAGGGAACGCAAGCTTGTCGCCCTTGCCGACGTCACCAAGACGCCCCACCCGGGTCGTGGCGCCAACCTGGAGGACCCGGAGTTCGGTCCGGTCTGGGTGACCAGCGCGTTGGGTAACGCCAACGTGACGTTCCTCGGCACCGACCCGGAAGGGAATCCGGACCATGCGTGGGAAACGGTGCGCGTACTTGACGGAATGGGTGGTGGCTCTTTGTTCGTCAAGTCACATCCAAACTCGACCAACCTGTGGGTCGATGCGCCGCTGAACCCGGACGAGGCAATCAGCCAGAGCGTCGCTGTTTTCGATATCAATAATCTCGATGCCGGTTTCGAGAAATTACCGATAGGCGAATGGGCCGACCTCGGGGAGGGTCCGAAACGTATCGTGCAGCCCGAGTACAACAAGGCGGGTGATGAAGTCTGGTTCTCCGTCTGGAGCGGCAAGGAACAGGAGTCGGCAATCGTCGTCGTGGACGACAAGACGCGCGAATTGAAAGCCGTCATCAAGGGACCTGAAATGATCACGCCGACCGGCAAGTTCAACGTTTACAACACGCTTAACGACGTTTACTGATGACTGCCAGGGGCCGGCCTCGCCGGCCCCGTTACCACAAGGAAAGACCATGAAATTCAGGCGGAGCGTGTTCGTTGTCCTATTGACTGCAGTCGTGGCGCTGGTGGCGGAGCCGTCCGACGCCCAGGATCAGGACCTCGTAACGGCCATATCCTCCGGCGAGACGCACCTGAATCTGCGCTACCGCTACGAATTGGTCGACCAGGATTCCTTCAGTGAAGACGCCAACGCATCAACGCTGAAGCTGCGCCTGAACTACAAGACGGGCGCCTGGAACGCGTGGTCGGCATTCCTCGAATTCGACTATGTGTTCGAGGTGCTGCTCGATGACTTCAATAGCGGAGCGGGAACGAGCAGTCCCGATCGCAACGTGTATCCGGATGTTGCGGACCCGGAAGGCGAGGACCTCAACCAGTTCTACTTCCAGTATTCGCCCAGTGATGACTGGCGTGCCCGGTTCGGGCGGCAGCGGATACTGCTTGACGATCAGCGTTTCGTCGGAGGCGTCGGGTGGCGGCAGAACGAACAGACATACGACGGCTTCAGCATAAATTATGCCGGCTTCGATAAGGGTGAGATCTTCTACAGCTATGTCGGCAACGTAAACCGCATATTCGGTGAGGATGTATCGGCGGGCGATCATAACCAGGATACGCACCTGCTGAATGCCAGTGCCCAGCTCACGGATGCCTGGAAGCTGGTGGGCTACGCCTACATTATCGACAATGACGACGCGCCCGCGTTTTCCACAACCACGTTCGGCGTACGTGTCAACGGCGGTTTGAAGCTGGGTGAGGCCAAAGTGAACCTGCTGGGCGAGTTCGCCTCGCAGGGCGACAATGCGGACAACCCCACGAACTACGATGCCGACTATTTCCGCGTCCAGGCCGAATGGTCGCACGAAGCGCTGAGGTTTGGTGTGGGATTCGAGTCGCTTGGCAGTGACAACGGGCAGGGTTTCCGGACACCGTTAGCAACATTGCATGCGTTCAATGGCTGGGCTGACCAGTTCCTTGCGACGCCGCCTGGTGGCCTCGACGATGTTTACGTCAAACTCGGCTACAAGCCCGGCAAGTGGAATCTGCAGCTCGTTTACCACGATTATTCGGCGGAGACGGGTGGCGGCAGCTACGGGAGCGAAATCGATTTGTCGGCGGGCAGGAAACTCGGCGACAAGTACGGACTGCTGCTCAAGATGGCGGCTTTCGACGCTGATGACCCACCGTTCGTCGACACGACGAAGGTGTGGCTGATGCTGACCGCGGGATTCTGAGTTTATCGCGCTACGACGAAACGCGCGTAAACAGGGCGCGCCGGCAGGCAAGCAAGAAGATGTACGAACAGGCGGGTATTCAGGCCTTTATAGCCTCGGCGTTTGAACGAGTGCTATCAAGGTGCTTCGCGAGTATTTGCCGAAGCTGGTCAACAGTAAACGGCTTGGGAAGGTAATCATCCATCCCCGTATCGACGCAACGCTGCCGGTCGTCTTCCAGCGCGTTTGCGGTGACGGCAATGATGGTGTTCGGTTTGGCATCCTGATGGCCTTCCCATTCACGTATCAACCTGGTCGCCTCGAACCCGTCCAGCAGCGGCATCTGGCAGTCCATCAACACAAGGTCGTAGTTGCCCATCTTGACCGCTTCGACGCCCTCTATGCCGTCGGCAGCAACATCACAGTGGCAACCGAGCATTTCAAGCATGCCGAGCGCCACTTTCTGATTGACGGGATTGTCTTCGACCAACAGCAAGTCGGCACCAATCGACTTCAGCCTCTCTTTCGGTGGTGGATTACTCCGGGCGACCGCGCGGCCGTCGGCGGTTTCGAGATCGATGGCAAAACTGAATGTCGACCCTTGTCCAACCGCAGTGTCGAGCTCGATTGTTCCACCCATCAATCTGACGATGCGGCTCGAGATAGCGAGCCCCAGTCCGGTGCCACCGAAGTGCCGGCTGTTGGAATCGTCCGACTGTGAAAATGAGTCGAATATCAGTTCCCGGTCTATTTCCGGTACACCTATTCCGCTGTCGCTAACCGAGAATCGGACCCGAGTGCGATCCGGATTCGAAATTTCCGATGTGATCGAGATTTTGACCGTACCGGTTTCGGTGAACTTGATGGCGTTGCCGACAAGGTTGATCATTACCTGTCGAAGGCGTGCAGAATCAGCGACGAGGTATTCCGGTACGTCCGGAGCTACTTCGCTGCAGAGTTCCAGTCCTTTTTCGTCCGCGCTGTGCGCCAGCATTTCTGTGATCTCATCGAGGCACTCGCGCGGCCGAAACGGCTTTGGATGCAACGTGAACTTGCCAGCTTCGATCTTCGAGAAATCCAGCACGTCATTGATGATGGTGACCAGCGACTGGGCAGACGATTGAACCGTTTCTGCGTGATGACGGTCGGCATCCTGTAGCTGATCCGACCGTAGCAGGAGCTCGGTCATACCGATCACGCCGTTCATCGGCGTGCGAATTTCGTGGCTCATATTGGCCAGGAACTGGCTTTTTGCCCGCGTCGCTTGCATGGCTTCATCGCGAGTTGCCACGAGAGCATCCCGGGAAATTTCGAGCCGATCCATCAAAGCGTTGAATTCGGATGCCAGAACGCCGATCTCATCTTCTCGTGAGACATGCACGCGGTTCGTAAGATCTTCGCCGTCCTGCAATGAACCTACGTGATGCGTCAAAGCGTCCAGTGGGCCCACAATCAGGCGCTTCATCGACAACTGGGTTATTGCCAGCAGCAGTAACGAAACCAACACGAGAAAGACGATCGCCGTGAGACTGGCGCGCTGGCCCGCAATCATCGTCGACTCCGGCGTCCGGATTTCCAGTAGCAGTGCTGCTTCCCCGAAAACGTCGTCGATGACGACACGAGTCAGGCTGTCACCGTCCAGGGATCTCGTCGCGAGGCCATCGCGACGTTCGATAGCCGACGGCCAGCCGGCAGACCCCGGATACACTGGCCCCATTCGTATGGCGTGCCGGGCACCGACATCGAGGAGGTACTCCTCGGTAAGGAAGCTGCCCAGGACGAAAGATCCGTTCGGTTTGCCGCTGCGGTCCGTCTGGATGACCGGGTGTGACGCAAAATCCAGCGGATACAATCGGGTTCTGATGACCCCGGCTGTTCGTACGCTGGAGTCACCACTGGTGTTCATCGCAACGGCGGCCCTGTCTGCGTCCAGGAGGATGTCGACAAAGTCGCCCATCTCTCCGGTATGAGGGTCGATGACGACGCCGTGTACAATACGGCCTGCCGCGTCGAAAACAACGAGTACGTCGACATGCAGATTCCGGAGAGCGTCGAGCGACATGTTCTCGTAGACGAATTCCTGGTGTGATACCGGATCCAGCACAAACACGTAAGTCTGGTCCCAGGCTCCGTAATCGCCGGCCATTGACATTCGGAAGTCCTGGTCTTCCGCGATAGCCTCGATAGCCCGTCGCTGGTTGTCCTCGATGAGGCCATGCTGCATTTCGACAAACAGCGGAAAGACCACGGTCCGGATAACAAGCACGCTCAGCACGACCGACAGTGCCGATACTGTTAGCTGCAACAACAGCGTCTTGCGGCTGAGATTCATGTTAAGTGCCCCTCGTAATCGGAGCGTGTCGCGGTGCGCCAGGGTGGCCGGGACTCTCTCCTTGTCAAGTAATCGGCCGCCGGGCAAAAAAGTTGAGAAGATGCAGGGTGATACGTGCGTTACTACAAGTTGCGTGACATTGGCGGATTGCATGGCACACGGACTCCTTTCGGAGCTACCGTCGCGGCACCGGCTCATTTGTGCATGGGCGAATGGACCCTGCTAATCTGCAGTTTGAAAATAATGACTGAAAGGTCGCGTGATGAGTATGATCGGAAAGCCTCGTGGACCTGCGTGATATAAAGCTGTTCGCCGGCGTACTGGACGATGACACGGAAACCGTCATCCGCTACTCGTACAACAAGCGCTATCGCAAGAACACGATCATACTCACTCAGGGCGATAACTCCGATTCGCTTTACGCCGTTTTGTCGGGCCGGTTACGTAACTACATCGATGACGAACAAGGCCGCGAGATGACGCTGGGCATACTCGAGGCCGGCGATTTTTTTGGTGAGATCGCTTCACTGGGCGGTGCAGGGCGTCCCTCGAACGTGGTGGCGCTGGAAGACAGCACGGTTGCGATCATATCGCGTTATAACCTGGAGCGATGTATCGCAAAGTATCCCGAAGTGGGCACGCGTATCATCAACCACCTTGTACAGCGCGTAGAGGAATTGATAAAGGAGGTCGGCGCTCTTGCCTTCAAGGATGTCAATGCGCGTGTCGTGCGACTGTTGAACAAGTCAGCCAGACTTGATGGCAGTAGAAAAATCACGCCGCCGATGACACAGCAGGAGATCGCAGATGCCATAGGCTCATCGCGCGAGATGATCAGCCGAAGTCTGAAGAGTCTGAAAGACGCTGGTTACGTTTCCATGGACGGCAAGCGCCTGGTGATCGAACGAGATTTGCCCGGCGAGCGGTGAAACGAGCAGCATAAATCATCTGCGACCGGCCGCTGCACCTGCCGCAAAGACCCCAATAACTGCCTCGGCAGCACGCGCGACGTTAAGTGCGGTGGAATGGCGTTCCCTGCAAATCAACGGCGCAATAGAGTCCGAATGTGCAAAAGTCACATTTTCTGCACACCTTAATCGACAGCGAATAGTCGGGCGCCTCCCTATAGTGAATCTGGCGACGGCTTTCTACCGCTTCTGGAGTGTTAGCAAAACGCCCTATACCATGAGCGAGAGGTAAGGCCGGGGCAAGGACGTCCTGGTCTTACCTCGATTTCCAGGAAAAATGGCCGGCGGCGTACGGTGGGGGAGGACCGTCGCCGCCGGCCGTGCGATCAACGCCGTTCCGTCCGGCGCTCGAACCGCTCCTTTCTGCGTTCCTTTCTTTCGGCGAGCTTTGCTCGCTGCTCATCGGTCAGCACGGCGTTGATCTCGCCGCGGATCCGCGTGAACAGCAGCGTAGCCTCGGTCGCGAGTTCGCCATTGGCGATGGCGATGTTCTGAACCTCGGGGTCACTCGCGTCCAGTTCCCTCAGCGCCTCGTGATTCGCGCGCACTTTCTCGCGCAGCGCCTGCAGCTCCGGTTTGGCAGCGCTCATGATGTTGTCCACGCTTTCATACTGGGCGTCGTCCAGGTCGAGATGCTCGGCCATGCGCTCGATCATCATTTCGGGTAAAGGCATCCCGAAACCGGGTCCGCCGAAATGCCGGCCCGGCCCGTGTCGCCGCTCGCCATCTTCCGCATACGCAGTTACCGTCAGCATTGCGGTCGATACGAGAGCGAGCAATGCAGCTTTGTTGAACCTCATGGTCATTCTCCTCTGGTCATTTTCAGTGGGTCGTTACTCACCTCGTTCGGTGTGATTGTCAGACTAAGCCTTCCTGTATGGAGTTACGTCAGCGCCGTCAAAAGTATTGTCAAGAACTGTCAGGAACGCGGCGAAGCCGTTGCAGACAAGGAGGGTTTGTTCCACGATGTTGCTGAACTCGAGATGCAATGTAATGAACAGTCGAATGCCGGATGCGAAAATTCTCATCATTGATGACGACCGGGAGCTTGGTGAGATGCTCAGGGAGTTCCTGGCGCCGGATCATTTCGAGCTCAGCGCCTGCCTCAATGGCGAGGACGGCTTGCAGGCCCTGCAGGAGGGCGACCACGAGTTGCTGATACTGGACATCATGTTGCCGGGGGCGAGCGGCATCGACGTGCTGAAACAGCTTCGCCAAACCAGCGATTTACCGGTCATCATGTTGACGGCTCGGGGTGACGACGTGGACAGAATTCTCGGCCTGGAATTCGGCGCGGACGACTACATCTCCAAGCCGTTCAATCCGCGGGAGTTGCTGGCACGTATCAAAGCCATCCTGCGGCGTGCCGGGCCACCGTCGAGTCGCCGCCACGTCATTAATGTCGGTGCCATCGAACTGGATGTTCGATCACGGCGGGTAACGGCGGGCGGCGCATCGATACGCCTCACGGGCACCGAGTTCGAGTTATTGCGCTGCCTGGCAGAGTCGCCCGGCGAGGTCGTTGGCAAGGAACAGCTTTCGCGGCATGCGCTCGGCCGCCGCTACATGCCTTACGATCGCAGCATCGATACGCACGTCAGCAACGTTCGACGCAAACTCGCGAGTGCTGGTGTGGAGAGCCCTTCCATCCAGAGCCAGCGCGGCGTCGGTTACTGCCTGCTGGTGGACGACGAGGCCGTTTGATATGCGCAGTCTCCTGATCCGAATCTTTGTCTCGTTCTGGTCGATCATCGTGATCACGATTATTGCCGCCGCCGGGCTGGGCTACGCTTACGCGGAGCGGGCTCGCGCTGCAATGCAGAACTTCGAGATCAGCGACGCGATGCTGGATGCCAGCGCCGCGTTGCAGGAGGATGGGCGCGACGGCCTCACGGAGTGGTTGCGTTCGTTGCCGAGCGTAACGGCATCGCTCGTGTACGTACTCGACGATCGCGGCCAGGACTTGCTCGACCGGCGTTTGCCACGGCCCGTCGAGATTGCCATGAAACGATTTCGCGATCCGCGATTCCGGCGGCCTCCGCCGGCGCGCGAGTTCAGGAATCTGAGGCCGGCGCGACCTTTCACGCAGTTAATCGGCCCTGACGATCATGTCTACACGTTCTTCGTGTTGCCGCCACAAGGCACGGCCGGACGATGGCTGGCCGAGCGTGGCGGCACGAGCATCGCAATTCTTGCTCTCCTCATCAGCGCCGGCATCTCCTACCTGTTGGCCCGGGCAATTTCGCAACCTATTCGGCGGTTTCGCGAGTCGGCTGTAGCGATAGCCGACGGCAATCTCGATACCCGCGTCACGGATCGCGTCGGCAAGCGGCGGGACGAAATCGGCCTGCTGGCGCAGGACTTCGACCGCATGGCCAACGAGCTGCAGCATGCCTGGCTGCGGCAGACGGAACTGACGCGCAACGTGTCGCATGAGCTGCGATCGCCGCTGGCGAGATTGCAAGTCGCGCTCGAGCTGGCCCGGCGCAAGAAGGGGGACCTGGCCGAATTCGACAAGATCGATGCCGAGACCGCGCGGCTCGACGATCTGATTGGCCAGATCCTCGAGTACTCCCGGCTGGATGCCGATACCCACGAAGAACGTTCAATGATCGACCTGGACGAACTGATCCGGTCGGTGATGGAGGACGTTCGATTCGAGTACGGAAGTATCGGCAATGAGGCGGGTATCGCTTTCGAGTCCGATTGCAACGCAGAGGTCCACGGATACCCGAATGCATTGAGAAGCGGTGTGGAGAATGTGATGCGAAACGCGATGCAGCACAGCCGCACGGCCGGAAAGGTAGATGTGCGTTTGCATGCAGACGATTCGCAGGCCGTTATTTCGATCGTGGATCAGGGCGGTGGCGTGGCAGAGGATGAACTCGCCAGGATCTTCGAACCCTTTTATCGCTCTGCCAAGGCGCCCGGCAACGAGTCAGGAACGGGTAGTGGCCTCGGCCTGGCGATTGCGGCACGCGCAATTGCCATGAACGGCGGGTCGGTGAAGGCGCACAATGACGCAGATGGCCTGTGTGTCGAGATCAGGTTGCCGCTGACAGCCAGGTGAAACTCGTACCTGCACGCAGAGTTCACCGTGTATGGAAGAGCAGGTTGCGATCGAGCCGCGGTAGCAACGCCCGCCAGTCGCGGCACCTGATCGACGTCTGGTCCCCAAGCACCATCGACCGGCGAATCGAGCGGCTCAGGGCGCTGGCGCCCAGCCGCTGGTAGTACGACAATTTTGCGACGTAAAACGGCAATACTTCCTCGAGTGTCGTACCGGTATCCATGATCTCGGCGAAGGCATCGTATGATCGGCCGACGGCGTCGGACACGGAATTGTTCGTGGTTAGCAAGTCAGATGGAGTGATCGTCCAGGTCCTGTCGAGCTGCAAAACGCAGGTTCCGGCGAAACCTGCCTGGCGGTCGGTCGACCACTCCTGGGGGGCGATAAGACTGAGCGACCACTCTCCGTCGATCAAGTAAAGATAATTCGGGATTCCGACGGCGGGCCGGTACTTGAACTTCGACGACAAGACGAGCATCGATGTGAAAAACTCGGCGAGAATCCGGCGCTGCGGTTTCGCAACAACGCCTCGAGGCTGGCTTTCCCACCAGTCGCTCAGCACGCCACTGAGCCCTTTGCCCTGGCTGTTGCCGTTTGCTTTCAACGTAACTGCGTTGGCACGTGAGTTGGAACGTATGCTCATTATTTCCTGCCGCCCGGTACTGTAATCCTCATTTTGCCCCGTTGTGCGAAGCTCATGCTACCGGACCCGTGTAACAAGTGGTAACAGGGACGAAATGCGAACGACGCAGAACGACTCCATCGGAGCACTTCTATATACTGGTTGAACACAGTATCTGAATCGGAAAACAAACCGTGAATCGTCTGATCATCCCGGCCCTGCTACTCGCCGCCTCCGTCCTGCTCGCCGAAGAGCAGGTCATTCGTCTTTCCGAGCCGGTCCATGCGACTGCCGATTACGAAGAGTTCGGTGCGAGATTGCCGGAGGATCCACGGCCGGTGCCGCTAGCCGCTCTTATCGCCGGGGCCGAGAGCGCATTGGGCAAGGCATCGATCATCGAGGCCCGCGTCGGCAAGGTTTGCCAGAAGAAAGGTTGCTTCTTCATCGCGCAGGACGGCGACGCCGTCGTCAGGGTGTCCTTCAAGGACTACGCATTCTTCGTCCCTACTGACATTGGCAGTCGCCGCGTCCTGGTGTCGGGCGTGCTGATAGAGCGCGAAGTATCCGCTGAAGAATCAGCGCATTACGCCGCCGACCTCGAAGACGAAACGACGCCGGTCAAAGCGGGCGTCGCTTACGAGATCGTCGCGGATGCTGTCCGCGTGCCCACCGGCTGACCAACGTACCAGGAGCCAGCGCTGCGTTTTGGCGCGGATTCGATAACGGAAGAGCTCATCGACCGTCATAATGGGCGTGCGTGACAATGTCGTGACGCCTACCTCGGAAAAAATAACGGCGCAGTGCCAGTATGGTTGTGCGCGTTTCGCTGCTTTGCAGAAGGATATAGATGATTTTTAACGGTTTATTGAGTTTATCGGCGTGGGGATACGTTGGCGCCACGTTATTGTTGACTCACATCACTATTGTTTCCGTGACGGTATTCCTGCACCGGCACCAGGCGCATCGCGCGCTTACGCTGCACCCCGCCGTAAGCCATTTCTTTCGCTTCTGGCTGTGGCTGACGACCGCGACGGTCACCAGGGAGTGGGTGGCAGTGCATCGCAAACACCACGCCAAGTGCGAAACGCCCGAAGACCCCCACAGCCCGCAGACACGAGGCATTGCAGCGGTGCTGTTCGGGGGGGTCGGTCTGTACAGGGCCGAGTGCCGCAATGCCGCAACGGTTGAGCGTTACGGCAAGGGCACGCCGGACGACGCCATCGAAGACGGCCTCTATTCGCGTTGGCCGAGTTTGGGCCTGGCTCTGATGTTCCTGATCGATCTCATGCTTTTCGGTTGGGTCGGCATCGTCATCTGGTCCGTGCAAATGCTGTGGATCCCGTTCTGGGCCGCCGGTGTCATCAACGGTATCGGGCACTACTGGGGTTACCGCAACTTCGAAACCGGTGACGCATCTCGCAATATTGTTCCGTTCGGGCTGCTGGTCGGTGGCGAGGAACTGCATAACAATCATCATGCCTACCGGCAATCGGCCAAGTTGTCGAACAAGTGGTGGGAGATCGATTTGGGCTGGTTCTATATCCGGCTGCTGGAAATCGCCGGGCTGGCAAGCGTGAAGCGCTCTGCGCCCACAACGGAATTCCTGCCCGCAAAGAACACGGTCGACAGCGAAACGGTTGCCGCGGTGCTCCGCAATCGATTCCATGTATTGAAATTGTATGGCGCCCAGGTAATTCAGCCAGTGCTTAAGGTCGAGCTTCGCCAAGGTCATGCGCGCAAGCAGATGCGCCGTTTCAAGAAGTGGCTCACGCGCGAGGACGTGACGCTGAACGTCAAGCAGCGAGAATTCCTGGATGCAGCAATCAGCGAAAGCAACAAGCTCAAGATCGTGGTCGAGTTCAGACGGCGCCTCAAGGCGCTGATGCAGACCTCCGTTCAGGACACCGATCGGCTGGCTCGCCTGCAGGAATGGTGTGCCAGGGCCGAAGCGACCCGTATCGAAGCGCTGCACGAGTTCGCAATGCGCCTGCGCGGATACAATATGCGCACAGCCTGATTTCCGGGGTAGAGCCCTGGAGCTTAAGCCACTCGCGCCGATGCCGCGGCCAGCCGCAACCCAGGCGAGTAACAAGCTGATTCCTGTATGAATACCGGCTGGTACGGGCGGCCAGCGAGTGCCAATTTCATGGGTACCTCCGCGGCTGAACCTTCACTTACATCCGGCATACATTAGAAAAAACTAATTTAAGTCGCGGGTGCCAAACGTACAATTACCTCTGTGATGACGACCTTAGGTAGATCCCAGAATTGACGGCGGCCGCCGGCCAGGCAGATGCTTTACCAACCTGGTTAAACAGTCCGAGGGAATGGAAATGAATACCCGAATATTTCAGCAGCCGCTGCTGGTTGCTGCGTTGGCTTTTTGCCTGGTGTTCTGTGGCTGTTCAGTTGAAGGCCCCGATACCCAGGTCCAACACCAACCGGTCGTCAGCGAACTTGTCACCCTGCTCGAGGCCGAACCGGCGCTGAGTGACGTGCTGCGGGCAGCAATCGACAACGCCGGCCTCGAGGACATCAGGGACCTCGACGGCTTCCTCGCCTATCTCGATGAGCTCGCAACGTGGGTTCCGCGCGAGCGGGACTTCGTCCCCCATATCCTCGAGCTTTACTACGTCGTCAACCAGGCGCCCGACGACCGGCTGAACCAGGACGAGCAGTTCAATACCTGGCTGCATCGCATGATCGAAGTCTACGGCGAATTCCTGGACACACCGGCGTCCGCCGTCTACCTCGACGAGTTCATCGCGCGGCCGAACTACAGGGTAGAAGATTACTTCGTCGGGCCCAGCGGCTGGCTGTCGTATAACCAGTTCTTCGCCCGCGAAGTCCGCCCGGGCAAGCGGCCGATCGCGGAGCCCTACGATGACACGATTATCGTCGCGCCGGCCGATGCGGTGTACATGGGCCAGTGGCCGATAACCGACGACTCGACGATCATGGCCAAGGGCGTCGAATGGCGCATTGACGAGTTGCTCAGCGACAGCCCGTACGCTGATGCGTTCAAGGGCGGCATCTACACGCACAGCTTCCTGTACATCGATGACTACCATCGATATCACGTGCCCGTCGCGGGTACGGTCAGGGAAATCCGCAACATCAGCGGCAAGGTGTACATGGACGTGTCGCGAAACGCCGAAGGCAAACTGGATGTCGTCGATGGCGATACCTACCAGTTCAACCAGGAGCGCGGCCTGATCGTCCTCGATTCACCTGAAGCCGGGTTGGTGGCCGTGTTGCCGATCGGTATGTCGTTCGTGTCGTCGGTGAACCTGTCGGCCCGGGTCGGTGACGAGCTTCGCAAAGGCGATGAGTTCGGCTATTTCATGTTCGGCGGTTCCGACATCGTGATGGTGTTCCAGGACAGGAACATCGTGCTCGATGCCGAGGTTGGCAAGAAGTACCTGCAGGGGGAGCGCGTGGGCTACGTCGACTAGAGCCCGTCAACACTACTTGATTTCCGGGGTAGTGCCCTGGAGCTTATGCCGCGAGTACCTCAACGATCAGCGGTTTGTAACGATCCGCGAATTTCTCGAAGGACGCTCGGGCTTTCGACAGATGGGACTCGTCCATCGGCAATGACAGGAACAGGTCGCCCCGCCTGCAAAGCAACACGCCGTCGAGCAGCAATTCCATGTGCAGCAGTGGCCTCAGCGACTGGCATCCGGCGCTGATGTCGGACGGCCTTTTCGTCGGTTCGCGCGAAAAGTGGATGGCAATCATGGAGCCCATGCCGTTCGCGTACATCGGCACGGCTTTCTCCGCGAACATACCATTGAGTGAGTGTCGAAAAGCCTCGGACCAGTCGAAGAACTCGGTAGCGCGCTGTGGTGTGTAGATCTCGCGGATGGCCGCGCAGCCGGCCGCCATGGAACAGACGTTGTTGTTGAATGTGCCGGCATGCGCTAGTGCCCCGTTCTTTTTCGGGTTGAACTGCGCCATGACTTCGGCGCTGCCGCCGAAGGCGCCCGTCGGCAGGCCACCGCCGATGAACTTGCCCAGTGTCGTCATGTCCGGATAGATGCCCAGCATTCCCTGCGTGCCCGAGGGACCAAGGCGGGCAGTCTTCACCTCGTCGAAAATCAGCAATGCGCCGGCTTCCTGGGTCTTCTGCCGGAGCATTTGCAGGAACTTCCGGTCGCCCTGGATGTTGCCGCCGGCACCCAGGATCGGCTCGACGATCACGCCGGCAAGTTCGTCGCCCATCTCGTCAATGAGCTCCGCCGTGCCGTCGATGTCGTTGTAATCCGCGAGCACGAAATCGAAGGGCATGTTGAGTGAGCAACGTCCGCCCAGGAACTTGATCACGCCGCCATGGTAGGCATCGTTGAACGCGAGCAGCTTGTTGCGGCCCGTCACGACCCGCGCCGTGCTCAGCGCCATGAGGTTTGCTTCGGTGCCCGAGTTGCAGAATCTCACCTGCGCGATTGACGGAAAGCGCTCGCACAACAGTCCGGCCAGTTCTCGCTCGTAGCGTGTCGGTGCGCCCATCGCAACACCGTTATCGAGGGCCTCGTGTATAGCCGACTTGATCACGTCGTTCGAATGTCCGAACAGGGCCGCGGAGTATTCGCCCACGAAGTCGACATAGCGATGACCGTCGAGGTCCGTCAGCTCCGCGCCATTGCCGCCGACCATGGTCAGCGGAAACGGCTCGTAATGCAGGATCGAGCGTGTGTTGCCGCCGGGTAAATAGCGCTCCGCGCTTTCGTCTGCGGCCTGGCTCTTCGGATTTGCCGCCACATACCGGGAACGGGCGTCTTCAATTGCGTGCTTGAGCGTTTCCATTGTTACTGCCTAAGCGAGTGATTCCATGACAAGGGCAATACCCTGGCCAACGCCAATGCACATCGTGCAAAGCGCCAACCTGCCGCCACCGGTGCGGAGCTGGTCCAGGGCAGTAATTGCGAGCCGCGCGCCACTCATGCCGAGCGGGTGACCCAGTGCGATGGCGCCGCCGCGCGTATTCAGCCGCGGGTCGTCATCGGCAAGACCGAGTTGCCGGGTACAGGCGAGCGCCTGGGCGGCAAAAGCTTCGTTGATTTCGAGCACATCGAAGTCGTCGAGTGCCAGGTTGAGCCGATGCAGTAACTTCTTTGTCGCCGGAACCGGGCCGATGCCCATGATCCGCGGCGGCACACCGGCCACGGCCATACCAAGGACACGCGCCCGGGGCTCGAGCTTGTGGCGGGTGGCGCCGGCTTCCGATACCAGCAGCAATGCGGCGGCGCCGTCGTTGATGCCGGACGCATTGCCCGCGGTAACCGTGCCGTTCGGGAACAGCGGTTTCAGTTTCGCGAGCTTCTCCAGCGACGTATCGCGCGGGTGCTCATCGGTGTCGACGAGCAGCGGCTCTTTCTTGCGCTGCGGCACGCTGACCGGCGTTATCTCGCCGGCGAGGCGGCCATCGTGTTGTGCCGCGGCTGCTTTCTCCTGGCTCCACAGTGCAAACCTGTCCTGGTCTTCGCGGTTGATCGACATTTCATCAGCCAGGTTTTCGGCGGTCTGCGGCATGACGTCGGTGCCGTACTCGCCGTCCAGCTTCTTGTTGATGAAGCGCCATCCCATGGTCGTGTCGTACATTTTCGGCGTCCGACCGAACGCGCTCTCCGCCTTGCCAATGACAAACGGGGATCGCGACATGCTTTCGACGCCCCCGGCAATCATCAGATCGCCTTCCCCCGTCCGGATGGCGCTGGCACAGTTACCTACCGCGTTAAGGCCCGAGCCACACAGGCGGTTGATCGTGCAGGCCGGCACGTCCTGGGGTAACCCGGCCAACAGGCTGCTCATGCGTGCCACGTTGCGATTGTCCTCGCCGGCCTGGTTCGCGCAGCCGAGCATTACGTCGTCGGCGGCTGCCCAGTCGACCTGGGGATTACGCTGCATCAGGGCCGCAATCGGAATCGCCGCGAGGTCGTCGGTGCGCACCGCGGCGAGGCTTCCACCGTAACGACCCACGGGCGTGCGGATGCCGTCACAGATGAATACGTCAGTCATTTTCCCGTCCTTCGCACTGTTCTTCCGGCGGCAGAATTGCCGCGCCGGTTCTTTCCTGTACGTCATCGAAGCTCACGCCCGGCGCAAGCTCGACGACCCGGAATCCGTCCGGTGTGATATCGACCACGGCGAGGTCGGTGAAAACGCGAGACACCACGCCGACCCCCGTCAATGGATAGCTGCATCGTTCGACCAGCTTCGGGTCGCCGTTCCTCGTCGTGTGCTGCGTGATCACGAAGATATTCCTCACGCCCTGCACGAGGTCCATGGCGCCGCCGACCGCGGGAATGGCATCCGGTGCACCGGTGGACCAGTTGGCGATATCACCGTTGGCCGCCACTTGCATCGTGCCGAGCACGCAGACGTCGATGTGGCCGCCGCGAATCATGCTGAAACTGTCGGCATGGTGAAAATATGCCGCGCCGGGCAGGGCGGTAACGTATTTCTTGCCGGCATTCATCAGGTCCAGGTCGCGGTGCTCGTCGTCAGGCGGCGGGCCCATGCCGAGCATGCCGTTTTCCGTGTGGTAGATGAACTCCCGTCCTTCGGGCACGAACCGCGTTACCAGTTCCGGGATGCCGATGCCGAGGTTCACATAGGAGCCGTCCGGTATGTCCAGCGCAGCTCTTGCGGCCATTTGTTCTCTCGTCCAGCCGGTGCTCACGGGTAACTCCTTCCCTCGGCAATGAGGGTGTCCTCATGGACAGGGTGGGGGACCTCGACAATACGGTTCACGAAAATGCCGGGTGTGACGACGTGCTCCGGATCGATGCCGCCTCTCGCGACCAGTTGCCCCGTTTGCACGATGGTCGTCTTTGCAGCCATGCACATCAGGGGACTGAAGTTGCGAGCCGTCTTGTTGTACGTGAGGTTGCCGAGCGGGTCGGCGACAGCGCATTTGATCAACGCGAAATCGGCCTTGAGCCACGGCTCCATAACGTAGGGGCGCCCGTCGAACTCGCGCACTTCCTTACCTTCGGCCAGTACGGTGCCGACGCTCGTCGGCGTGTAAAAAGCCGGGATGCCCGCGCCGGCCGCGCGAATCCGCTCGGCGAGCGTACCCTGCGGGACCACTTCGAGCTCGATCTTCCCTTCCCGGTACAGCTTCGGGAATACCCTGGACTGGCTGGATCGTGGAAACGAACAGATCATCTTCTTCACCTGCCCGTTGCCGATCAGGGCTGCCAGCCCGACTTCGGCATTGCCGGTGTTGTTGTTGATCACCGTCAGGTCGCTCGCGCCCTGGTCGATCAACGCGTGCAGCAGCTCCACCGGGCTGCCCGATGCGCCAAAGCCACCCACCATCACGGTCGCCCCATCCGGAATATCCGCTACCGCCTCGGCAACCGATGGATACGTCTTGTCAATCACCTGCCACTCCTCCCGAGTAACGACGAACCAGGGCCGGTTAACACTAAATTTTTTGGTGTTAACCGGCCCTAGAGGAACACCTCCGTCTCCTCCCACAGCGCCTCGATCCGGTCGATTCGGTCGGTCGCATCCTCTTGTAGCTCTTTCGCGACCCGGGCGACCAGTAACTCGCACATCGCAACGACCGGTACGGAACTGTCAAACGGCCCGATGGCCGGTACCTCAATACGGCACCAGGTGTCGGCCAGCTCGACCAATGGAGAAAGGGGGCTGTCGGTAATCGCTACGACAGTAACGCCGGCCTCGGCCAGAACCCGGGTGGCGCCGGCGACCTGGCGCCGGTATCGATAGAAGTCGAAAACGACGGCTGCATCGTGCGGTCCTGCATCGCTCAGGTCGGTCCCGAACGAGTGCTCCGTGACGGTGCGCACACCCGGCCGCACCATGGACAAGCCACTGTGAAGCGCGTGCGCACCCGCCTGCGAGGTTTCTCCGGAGAGTATCCAGACCTTTTCCGCGCGCACGACAGGCGCGACCAGCTCCGCCACGCGGTCGCCTTCCAGCGCATCGAACACGGATGCGATGGCGTCATTAACCACCATCCTTGCGGGTACGACCTTGTCGCCGTCGCTCCTGATGCGCTCGCTCGGACGCGACAGGCGGTGCGACAGGTCGCTGCGTACATGCTGCTGCAGCTGGGTGTAGCCCTCGAAGCCGAGCTTGTTGGCGAAACGCACGATAGAGGGCCGGCTGGTGCCGACGCGAGTGGCCAGGTCCGAGACCGTCCCGAAGGCCAGCAGGGTCGGCTCGGCAAGTACGGCCTCCGCGATGCGTCGTTCCGTGGGAGTGAGGGCGCTGCTGACGGCTGCGACCAGGTCCAGGGTCGACGATTCCGATCCCGCTATGTTCATCTTGTTACAATACCACATATTGATAGTACAATGTGTTACATTAGTACCCAAGAGCGCATGAACCAAGAGGTGTGACGTGGCGATCCAGGACAAGTACGTGCCGACGGAGAGGGAAAAGGCCTTCCAGGGCACCATCGAGAACCAGAAATACGAGCGGGACATCATCAATGGGCTGACCCCGTTTTTCAGGGACAAGGCGCCGGCCGATATCAAGCAGTTCTATTCCGCCGACGAACTCGCGGCACTGGCCGAATTGAAAGGTTCCGAGCGGGATGTCGAGTCGCGCATGCCGGTCAAGATGACGCGTCACTTCTTCGAAATGGCTCAAAACAGCATGCCGCTGCAGAGAATCGTCAAGGCCAACCCGGACGAAACGCTCAACCTGGCAGGCTCCGAGGACCCCGGCTACCAGATGGACTTTGCGCCCGTCGAAGGGCTGCTGCACAAATACGAAATGGGCCTGTTGTACGCAGTCTCTACCTGCTCGGCCCATTGCCGGTTTTGCTATCGCGAAGAGCTGATCGGCCAGAAGGAAGTCGAGCGCCAGGACGGCACCGTGGCGAAGAAAGGGCTGGCGAACATCAAGGATGTCACCGACTACATTCGCGAACACAACAAAATCGTGGTTGCAAACGATGGTCGGCACCCGGATACCGGCCGCGAAAAGCTTCGCGAAATCCTGTTGTCCGGCGGTGACCCCATGGTGTTATCGAACCGCAAGATCGGTGCGTGGCTATCTGCGCTGGCGGAAGCCGGTATCGAATCCATCCGGCTCGGCACCAAGGAGATGTCGTTTTACCCGAAGCGCTTCGACGGCGCTTTCCTGACGATGATGGACAATTTTCACGAGGCCTACCCGGATGTGGGTTTTCGTCTCATGATCCATTTCAACCACCCGGACGAGTTCCTGCAGAAGGATGACGACGGCGCTTATTTGACGAACCCCAACGGCTCGCTCAAGTGGCACGACGACACTCGCCGGGCGATGGAGGGAGTCACCGCTCGCGGCTGGATTCACGTCGAAAACCAGGCGCCGATCATCAAGGGCATCAACGACGATTCGGATGCATTGCGGGTTATGCAACGGGCGCTCTACCGATCCGGCGTCGGCAACCACTACTTCTTCTGCGGCCGGGATATCGTGGCGTATCGCGCCTTTAACGTGCCGATCGAAACTGCGTGGCGAATCCTCAACGAATCCCAGAAGGGATTGTCCGGGGTCGAGACACATGCGCGCCTGTCGATCACGCACTACAAGGGCAAGACCGAGGTGTCTGCAGTGACCAGCGAGCCGGTCCCCGGGGTTCCGGGTACGGAGAACGGTGTGCTGATCTTCAAGAACCTGCGCAGCGCACTGGATGCCCCGGATCGCGGCAAGGTCTGCATTGTCGGACGCAACCCGGATGCCATCTGGTTTGACGACTACGAAGATCGTGTCATCTTTGACGAGGCGGGCCTGTACGACTACACACGAGTCGACAAGAAGCTCGTCGAAATCGAGGATGTCGCAGACGTGGCGGTCGGTAGCTGAGACCGACTGTGTGTGTAGCGCATCGGTGGTGGCATTGATTCCGAGAGTCCATGGCTATCTCGCACACGCAAGCAGGTGCACTCTGCGCTTTGCGCGCTAAGTAAAACCCAGAATTGACGAAGACCGGTCAAATGCGAAAATGCCTGTGGCGACAAAGGCAAATCATGTAAAAGCCTGAGACGCAAAGCCACGGGTCCTCGCCTCCTCCGCGACTTTCCCGCCACGAAGGACCCAAGATAGCCGGGCTGCCGCCGGTTGCGAATACAAGATCCATTCGCACAGGAGGAGTCATGAAAAGGTCATTTTACACAGCGCTTTCCGCGCTGCTGCTGTTTATCTGGGGTTGCGCCGTACCGCCAACCATGAAGGACGTCGAGCAGATCGCCGCTGGTGATCGCGTCGTCTTCGGCAGTGTCGAGGTTTACGAGGACGGAGAACAGGAAAAGTGGGGCATCAAATTCACCGGTAGTAACTATTTTTATCTCGCCATTTTGCCGCCTGACTCGAATGAGGCCACGACTTACAAGCTAGCCAAAGACGGGCAGTTTTATTGGTCGCTCCCTCCGGGAGAGTACACATTGCTCGGGTACCACTGGCAAGACCTTCAAGCGCAACGAACAGGGTACATTGGGGTAAGATTCAGTGTGCCGGAGACTGGACCGGATGTTTACCTCGGGACGATCGAGTTTCATGGCAACGCTGTTTTTCTGGTTCCGCAATTCGCGGACAAGTTCGATCAGGTTTCCCGGTCATACGATACGAAGTTCCCGTCGCGGCGGGGCACAGCGATCAGACAGATGATACAGGCGCCACAGGCGTTGGGAAATTTCTCTGCGATTCGCGGTCAGTGCCACGCTGACTGGAGAATCGAATGTGACAAGCGCTTCCGCGGCGTTACACCGATATCGCCAGACGTGTCACAGTCCGGTTTCCCGATGGCAGATACTCTAAGGCCGGAATTTCGCTGGAAGGCATGCGCGCGGCAAGACGTAAGCTACGATCTGGTTCTGTACGAGGCAGCGGCCTACACCGTTGGTGGCGCATTGATGCCTTCGTATATGAAGGGCCGTGTCGTTGCGTACGAAGAGGGCCTGAAGGAACCGCGCTGGCAATCGGATACGCATCTCAAGGCGGATACCCGATACATCTGGTCGGTCCGTCTTCGCGACGGTGACATCGTCTCCAGGTGGTCCACGCAGAGCCATTCTACGTTCCTCCTCGTGTACGCGAGTTCAGGCTACGGCCAGTGGTTCCAGTTCAAGACCACGTGATTTGTGGAAACAGCGGGACAAGAGTCGAAACGGATTCCCTTTCCTATCTGTGCTCGCCTTGCGTGCCGAACCGGCATCGCATGCCGTGACTCAAGATAGTCCGGGCGTGAAAAGTTTTCTCTTACGGCCGGCGATCAGTCCGCTTCGAGATACCTGGCTGTCTACCGCTTGCCACGATCCGGCTCCGCCCGCAGCCCCTTGATCAGGCCGACACACATGATCAAAAGCACGACCCCGAACGGCAGGCCAATCGAAATTGTCAATGCCTGGAGCGACGCCATGCCGCCTCCCAGCATCAGGGCTATCGCCACGATACCAGCCAACAGGCACCAGAAAACGCGTTGCTGCACCGGCGCGTCCATTTTGCCACCGGCCGTAATGATATCCATGACGAGCGAGCCGGAGTCCGCTGACGTTACGAAAAAAATCGCAATCAGAAATACGCTTATTGTCGAGACCACTTCGGTAAAGGGAAGTTGTTCGAGCATCTTGAACAACGCGAGTTCCGGTACGGAATCGGCAACACCTCGATATCCGTCGGCGAACAGTTGTTCGAGCGCGGTGCCACCGAAAGTCGACATCCAGACGATGCCGATAATTGTCGGAATAACCAGCACCCAGGTAATGAATTCACGCACGGTCCGGCCGTAGCTGACACGGGCGATGAACATGCCGACAAAAGGCGACCAGGATATCCACCATGCCCAGTAAAACGTAGTCCAGCCGTGCAGGAAATCGGTGTCTTCCCGGCCGATCCAGTTACTCAAGCCCGGCAGGTAATAAAAATAATCGACAACGGCGTTGCCCATCGTTGCCACAATGACCAGCGTGGGGCCTGCGATGAGCACAAACAGCAGCAGCATTGCTGCCATTACCATGTTGATTTCACTCAGTCGCTTGACGCCCTTGTCGAGGCCGGCCACGACAGATACGAGGGCAATACTGATGATCGCTATGATCAAAAGGACCTTTGTCAGATTATGGTTGGGGATATCGAACAGGTAGTTGAGGCCGCCTGCGATTTGCTCAGCGCCGAAACCAAGTGACACTGCCAGGCCAAACAGGGTCGCAAGCACGGCCGTAACGTCGATAAAGTGGCCGAAGCCTCCCCATACACGATCGCCGATCAACGGATAAAACGCCGAGCGCAGCGTCAGCGGCATGCCGCGGTTAAAACAAAAGAATGCCAACGATAGCCCGACAACGCCGTATATCGCCCATGCGTGCAGCCCCCAGTGATTGATCGCCGCGGACATGCCGACAGCGCGCGCCGCGGCCGTATCGGCCGGATCGATGCCGATTGGCGGGTTCAAGGTGTGCGTGACAGGTTCCAGGACGCCAAAAAACATCAGTCCGATACCGACGCCCGCCGCGAACAGCATTGCCAACCAGCCGGGGTAACCGTAGCGCGGCTTTGCGTCCGGGCCGCCCAGGCGGATCCGGCCGAGGCTGGAGAAAGCAATCGCGAAACAAAAGAGAACGATAATGTTGGCTGAAATGACGAAGAACCAGTCGAACGTCGTTGTCACCCAGACGCGCATATCGGTGAATACGCTGGCCGCCTGGTCGAGAAACAGCAGTGTGGCAAAAACGAACACAATGACAAGCAAGGCTGAAACGACAAAAACCGGATTGTGAATATCCAGTCCGAAGACCTGGATATTCTGTTCGCCAACCTTGTGCTCGTTGTCCTGCGGGTCGGGCGCGGATTTCTGTTCGTCAGTCAAGTTTGATTCCTTATTGTGATCTGGCGACTGGATACCGGTCCAGTACCGGGCCCAATGCCGTCTTTAGCGGGCCCAGGTAGGGTTCGAAATTACGCCACTGTTCGAGCCCGGCCTTGAAAATCGGCTTTCGCACCTGCTCGGAGCTCGGGGTACGCACTGCGCGTTCCGTCTTGTAATAGTCCACACAGGCCTGTTCGAACGGCAATTCGCAGAAATCGAGCAGCCGTTGCACTTGAGGTTCGAGTTCCGCAACAACGTCCTCATAATGCACGCGCAACACCTTGCCCGGCAAAACCTCGTCCCAGTGGTCCATGAGTCGTACGTAGTCCCGATAGTATCGACCGACGTCGTCGAGGTCGTAGGTAAACTCCTGCCCTTCGGCGAACAGCTGCTTGAAGCCACTGAAACAGCACGCCATCGGGTGTCTGCGCGCGTCAATCACCCTGGCATTGGGCAATATCAGGTGGATCAAGCCGATATGCCGAAAATTATTCGGCATCTTGTCGATAAAGAAGGGCGCAGCCTCTCTGTGAATCCGTGTATCGGCGATGAACTGTTGGCCAAATGACTCGAGTTCCTCGGGGGACAGCTCCGCCAATATCTGAGGATACCCGCTTGCTGTTGATTGACGGCCGCGACGCCGGAGGCGTTGCGACAGTGACAGGATGTTGGGCAGTTCCATCGTGCCGTCGACCTGCGAGTGGGAGGAAAGAATCTGTTCCAGCAGCGTCGACCCGGCACGCGGCAAGCCGACAATGAAAATCGGATCCGGAGCGCCGTGACCTGCGCCAGATCTGCGCTCGAACAATGCGGCATTGCATACCTCGCGCTGTGCCAGTAATTCCCTGGACATCTGCTCAGCGGTGTAACGGCTTTGCGATTTCTTGAGCTGGTTGCCGCGCCGGTAATATTCAAACGACGTAGCAAAATCACCCGTGTCTTCGTAGGCTTTGCCGAGCGCAAAACAGAGATAGATACGATCCGTGAACGCCAGGTTCCGGTCACTCTCCTGAACTTGCATCTTGCGGATTTCTTCGTCACTGAAAGTGTAGACCTTCAGATTCGCCAGCGAGTAATGCGCTTCGCCATACTGCGGATGGCCGGCCAGAGCGTCGCGGTAGGCACTGACGGCGGACTCGTATTGGCCACAGGTCTTGTAAGCGTGCCCCTTCGACGTCAGCGTTACCGGGTCGCCGGGAATCTCTTTCAATATTTCGTCGAATACCCGAATGGCGGTCTCGTAGTCACCGGTTTGCATGCTCTCAACGGCAAACAGGGACTTGAACTGCACATTCTCAGGCGACGTCTCGAGAAGGTGGCGTGCCTGATCCAGTGCCTGCTCGAATTTCTGGCGTTTTCTGAGTGCCTGGATGTAATCGATGCGTACCTGGTTATTGTCCGGCTCGAGTTTCGCCGCGCTCTCGAGCAAGAACTCTGCGTCGTCGAGCACGCCGAGGCGCAGGCCGATGATCGCCAACAAACGCATGCCTTCAACGTGATGCGGGACTTTTTGCAGGAACTGCCGACAGATCTCCTCGGCTTTGAGGAGATGGCCTTGTGCGATCAGATCCATAACGCCGATGAGCGGTCGCGGCACACTAGCCAGGTGCTCGAGCTGCGCCTGTACCTGTATGGCTTGCCGTTCGAGGCCTTTGCGCCTCAGGATGTCGAGCTGTCCACGCCAGCTCGCCTCGAGTGCCGGATTGAAGCGGCATGCGCGCGCGTAGGCTTGCAGCGCGTTGTCGGCGCGGCCCCAATCCCGGTACGTATGGCCCTCTTCCTGGTGTGCCCGCCCGTGCTCGGGCGCGACAGCCTTGAGTGTGTCAAGGCACTCGAGTGCCGCATCGAATTGCGATGTGTAACGCAGGCAAACCGCATTCATGTACAGGGCTTCGACGTTCCTCGGATCGGACCGCAGCATCTCGGCCAGGTCTACAAGCGCGTCGTCGAAACGTTTCGCGACAATCGAGTCCTGAATGGATTTCAGATCTGCAATTTGGCGAGTTGCCTGCACATTACCGTCCCGGAATCAGAGACGGCGCCCCGGTCAGGGGGCGCCGTGCCTTGGCAGTCAGACCCTATACGAGCGCTCAGAAGTGGAAGTTTACGCGCACGCCAACCGTAAGCGGCTGCACATAGGTCACAGCGGTCCGGTCGAATACGAAATTGCGCGCGACTTCGGCGCGTTCGTCGGTCAGGTTATTGATGTAAATCTCGGCATCCCACGAATCGGCACTGACACCGCCGCTGATTGATCCCATGACCCAGCTATCCATCTTGTCGCGGTTGATCGTGATGATGTCGCTGAAAGCCTCCGACGACCAGCTGATGCCGGGCATGACATGCGCAACCAGGCCCGACGCGCCCCAATCCCATTCATAGCGCGCGCGCAATGTGCCCTGAAAACTCGGCGCGAACGCGAGCTCGTCACCTCTTCTGACGTCGTTGGTCGGCGTCAGGACGTCGGTGATCTCGGTATCGAGCAAGGATAATGCGCCCGTCACGGTAAGTCCCTGGGAAAATTCCGGCAGCCAGGTGAAATCGCCTTCCAGGCCAAGGACCTCCGCATTCGCGGCGTTGTCCGAGAAGAACAGGTTCGTGATACTCGGGTCGAAGATGGTCGTCTGCAATCTTTCGATATCGACAAAGAACAATGCCGCATTCAACTGGAACGAGCTGTCCAGGTAGGTGGACTTGAGTCCGACTTCGAAGTTCGTGACGTCGTCCGTATCCAGATCGTACGGAACCGTGAAAGTGCCGGAGGGGTTCTGGGCGCCGCCCGGACGGTTCAGCAAGCCGGGACGGAAGCCCTCGGAGAACGTTGCGTAATACATGTGGTCGTCGTTCGGCCGCCAGGACCCGGTCAGCTTGAAAATCACGCCGTCGGTCGATGCCGTGTCCGGCGCGCCGACGGTGTTGTCCGGCGCAAACTGCGCCGAGATATTGGTGCCAAATGCCTGTGCGTCGGTGGTGGCTCCAAGGTTGAAAAACGACGAGTTGGCACTGCCCTCGAAGTCCACTTCGATGTCGTAGTAGCGTGCGCCGAATGTGACGGAAAATTCGTCGCTGAAGTCGTAGGTGGCTTCGCCGAATATGCCGAACTGCTCGTCGGTGCGAAGTACATCATTGCGGAAGATTACGTCGGCCGGGAATGGACCCGGATCGCTGAAGTAGCCGGCGGCGGCGTTACCGATCTCACCCGTAACCGCGATGTTTGTCAGTGGGTAATTGGGCGCAAAGCCCGTCGAGACGCCGTCGAAACCCACTGCATTTACAGAACCGGGATACGTGAAGTCGTTGAGCTCCTTGAGTTCCAGGTCCTGGAAAAACGCGCCAGCCGTCACGCGAAAGGCGCTTGCCTGATCGGTCGTGAGGCGAATCTCGTGGCTGAAGACCTCGACGTCCGTGCCGCTGGCAACGAACAGGTTGGGCGCCTGGCAGGTGCCGCTCGGTGCGCCTGACGGATAGGTAACGCTGCCGTCGCATATGTAGTAAGGCAGGTACTGGCCGACAAACAGGTAATCGGTGTAATCGACGATCTGGTCGGTTTCGCGATCGGTAAATGCACCGGTGTAGAGCACTTCGAGTTCGCCGAACAATGCTGTCGCCGTCCAGGATGTGTTGCCGAACTTGTCATCAATCGAATCCGGGCTGAAGCGCTCGACTGCAAGGTCGCCAACGTTCGGATCGGAGAAGAAGACACCGTCCGACTCCATATCCTGCGTCGTATGGGCAAAGTCGATACGCAGTGCGTCGCTGACGTCCCAGCGTGCGCTGATGCGACCGCCGGTATAAGTGGTCTCGTTGAAGTCTTTCTCCACGAGCGCGCTGTTGTCGGCGACGAGAAAATTGACACCGGAAAGATCGGCCGTCGACTGGAATCCGGCGCGCTGGGCACTGACCGGTACGCCATTCGCGCGTGGAGCGCCCTCGGGCCGGAAACGCGCGCTCTGGCTGGCATCGCGTGTGCCGGCAACGTTATCGATCCAGCCGCCTTTGGTGTCCGTATAGAAGACCCCGCGCAATCCGAAGGTCTCGCTGGCCGCGAGGTTGAACATGACTTCAATATTGCCGCTGGTGTCGCCGTCCGTGATTGTGGCGGCGCCGACGCGAATACTGCCGTACGAATCACCGAGGTCCGGTTTGTTCGATATCAGTCTTACGTTGCCGGCCTGCGAGCTACCGCCGAACAGCGTGCCCTGCGGGCCCGATAGCACCTCGATGCGCTGCAGATCGGCGGCGTAGACGTCGAGGTTGCGACCCGGTTGCGCCAGTGGCTGCTCGTCCAGGTAAAAGGCAACGTTCGGCGCCAATCCCGCAACGCCGGCGGTCGTCAGGTTCGGCGTCGTCGAGGCGACACCTCGAATGTAGATCGTGTTCTGGCCCGGGCCGCTACCACCGGCGGTGACGGTCGGGAGCTGCATGACGTAGTCGGAGAAATTGGTGATGCCCAGCTCGTGCAGAGCGTCACCCGTCAAGGCCGACAGCGCTATTGGCACGTCCTGAAGCGATTCCTCGACCTTGGTCGCCGTGACGGTGATTTCTTCGATCTGACGTTTTGGCTGCTGGGCGTGCGCGTTTCCGGCACCAACCAAAGCGGCGGTCACTGCGATGGATACTGCGGTTCTGGTCGGTCGATCGCCGATTGACATTGTGTCTCCCCCGAATCTTCTTGTTTATGGACCCGTTGAATATAGCATTCCGATGATCCGAAAGTTAGTTGGAAGCGACATGAAGTTGCCCATATCGGACAAAGTTTTCGTGGAAACGACGACCAGCATCGCCACGACGAGGCGAAAAAGCTGCGTGAATGTCGCAATTGGCCAGAAATACGTCGCGGCAAGCGATGCAGGGACTGCGTTTTTCAAGGAAACTGCCGGCTCACCTGAGAAAACGGGTCAGGACCCTGCCCGTATGGCGTTACTGAGATGCCACGGATATGCCAGAAAGACCACGACGCAAACGAGGTGCCGGTCGCTCGGCCAAACGTGCCGCGCGGCAACGTGCGGCCGTGTCAACGGCTACGTGGATCGACCGCAAGCTGCCGTATGTAGAGGTGCTGGACGAAGAAGGCCTCGAACTTATCGAGCACAATGCCGAAACGGTGCTTGCCGAAATCGGCATCGAGTTTCGCGAGTTTCCGCGGGCACTGCAGCTTTTTAAGGACGCCGGCGCGGACATTGACGGCGAACGCGTACGGTTTCCGCGTGGGCTTTGCCGATCGATCATCCAGGCATCGGCGCCATCGGAGTACAGGCAATGTGCCCGCAATCCCGATCGCAGTGTCATGATCGGCGGGGATCGCACGGTGCTGGCACCGGCGTACGGTTCGCCATTCGTCCGCAACCTCGACGAAGGCCGCCGCTACGCAACGCTCGACGACTTCCAGAATTTCGTCAAGCTCGCCTATATGAGCCCGGGCCTGCATCACTCCGGGGGTACGGTGTGCGAACCGGTCGATGTGCCTGTCAATAAACGCCATTTCGACATGGTCTACAGCCATATCAAGTACAGCGACAAACCCTTTATGGGGTCGGTGACGGCGCCGGAACGTGCGCAGGATACGGTAGACATGGCGAAGATCGTGTTCGGTGAGGAGTTCGTGCAAAACAACACGGTTGTGACCAGCCTGATCAATGCGAATTCGCCGATGACGTTCGACGCAACGATGCTTGGCGCTGCGACCGTGTATGCCGAAAACAACCAGGCAACGATGATCTCACCGTTCTTGCTGGCCGGCGCAATGTCTCCGGTTACCGTCGCCGGTACGGTGACGCAGATTCTCGCCGAGGCGCTGGCCGGGATTGCCTACATCCAGCTTGTGCGCCCGGGCGCGCCGGTGATCTTCGGCACATTCGCGGCAGCCGTATCCATGCAGTCCGGCGCGCCCACGTTCGGCACCCCTGAGCCGAGCCTGATCATGTATGCCGCAGCGCAGCTTGCTCGCCGTCTCGGCTTGCCGTTTCGCAGCGGCGGCGGCCTTTGTGGTGCCAAAGTGGCTGATGCGCAAGCAGCCTACGAAGCCGCCAACACGTTGCAGGCATCGGCGTTGGCGGGCGTCAATTTCATGCTGCACACGGCCGGTTGGCTGGAAGGCGGCCTCTCGATGGGCTACGAGAAATTCATCATGGATGCGGACCAGGCGAACATGATTGCGCGGTTGCTTGGTGGCGTCGACCTCTCCGAAAACGGCCAGGCGCTGGATGCGCTTCGCGAAGTGGGGCCAGGGTCGCACTTCCTGGGCGCGACGCATACGCAGGCGAATTTCGAGACCGCGTTTTGCACATCATCGATCGCCGACAACAATAGCTTTGAGCAATGGCAACAGGATGGTTCGAAGGACGCGCCTGCGAGG
This sequence comes from uncultured Woeseiaceae bacterium, assembly GCA_945788625.1. Taxonomy (GTDB): domain Bacteria; phylum Pseudomonadota; class Gammaproteobacteria; order Steroidobacterales; family Woeseiaceae; genus UBA1847. The sequence goes on along the minus strand of CALZMQ010000003.1, from coordinate 50,238 downwards.
GCCAACGCGATTTGGAAAAAAATGCTCAAGGAATATGAGCCGCCGCCACTCGATCCTGCCGTCGACGAGGCGCTGCAGAGCTATATCGAGCGGCGTAAGTCGGAATTCGAAGACAGGGACTACTGAGTACAACCAATGGTGAACGACGACGATCACAAGAGTGACGCGGGGGACGACGAAGACATCGTCCTCGCTGATCTGCCCGACGATGAGTTGATTGAGCAAATGCACGATGATCTTTATGACGGCCTCAAGGAAGAGATCGTCGAAGGCACGGACATATTGCTCGGGCGTGGCTGGTCAGCCGAAAAGGTGCTGAACAAGGCGCTTGTCGAGGGCATGCGCATTGTCGGCGTCGATTTCAGAGACGGTATTCTGTTTGTGCCGGAAGTGCTGCTCGCCGCAAACGCAATGAAGGGTGGCATGTCGATCTTGCGCCCGTTGCTGGCGGAGACCGGCGTCAAGCCAATTGGCAAGATGGTCATTGGTACCGTCAAAGGCGATATCCACGACATCGGCAAGAACCTGGTTGCGATGATGATGGAAGGGGCCGGCTTCGAGGTTGTCGACATCGGCATCAATAACGCGGTTGAAGACTATTTCGCTGCGCTCGTGGAGCATAAGCCGGACATCCTCGGCATGTCGGCACTATTAACGACCACCATGCCTTATATGAAAGTCGTCATTGACGAGATGGTCCGGCAGGGCATTCGTGATGATTACGTCGTGCTCGTCGGTGGTGCGCCGCTGAACGAGGAATTCGGTACCGCTGTCGGTGCCGACGGCTATTGCCGTGACGCGGCGCAGGCAGCAGAAATGGGACCCAGGCTGCTGAATGAGCGGCGAGTATCGGCCGGTGGCTGACAAGTTATTGGTCATAGCCTGTGGCGCCCTGGCGCGAGAAATCAGCGCGCTAAGAAAGCGTAATGGCTGGCAGCACCTGGACATGCAGTGCATCGACGCGCGCTTGCACAATCGTCCGGCGCTGATCCCGGAGCGACTGCGGCAGAAGATCCGTTCCAACTGCAGCCGCTATGACCGCATATTCGTTGCCTATGCCGACTGTGGTACTGGTGGCGCGATAGATCGCGTTATTGCCGAGGAAGATGTCGACCGCCTGCCGGGTGCCCACTGTTATCAATTCTTCGCCGGTGCGGAGCGATTTGCCGAACTTGCCGAGTCAGAGCCGGGAACGTTTTACCTGACGGATTTTCTGGTCCGTCATTTTGACAAGCTGGTCATCCGGCCCCTGAAACTGGATACGCATCCGGAACTTCGCGACGCCTATTTCGGGAACTACGAGAAGCTCGTCTACCTGTCGCAAACCGACGCGGCAGACCTGGAAAAGCATGCGCAACACGCGGCTGCCCGTCTCGGGCTCGAGTACGAACGCGTTCATTGCGGCTACGGTGGCCTGGGGCGAGGCCTCGATTCATTTATATCGAAACAAGAGCATGGTCAAAAAGATACTCATTTACTGGCGTGACATTCCTTCGCAGGTCATCGTGCAACGAGGCCGGTATCGCGAAAAAGTTCAACTGAGCAAGCGATTCCAGGAGGCAATCGATCGTGCCGCGATGCGCGCCGGTAAGGGCAGTAGTGACGCATACCTGTCTGAATGGCGAAGAGTGTCGACAACGGTGGAAACGCCGGAAGACCTGCGCGCTTTGGCAGAACTGGCGGTCAGGGAGTTTGAACAGAAGTATTCCGATCAACAACTGCTCGAGCTCGTCAAGGCACACGGCACCAGCGGCGGATGATCAGCATGAGTCGGACGCGATACTGGTCTGTACGCAACGCGCGTTGGTTGAAAACGCTGTATGCAAGCGTGGAATGGTTGCTGATCAAGGCCAACCCTCTACTGCAAAAGATCGGTTACGAACGACTCGATCGCCCTTTCGTTCGAATCGAGAAGATGACCAAGGGTGTCTTGCTGGATTCGCAGAGCTGCGGTCAGTGCATCGTCAGTTTTACCGGGTTGTCGTGCCCGATGAACTGTCCCAAAGCCATGCGGAATGGGCCATGCGGGGGTGTCCGCGACGATGGCACTTGCGAAGTGAAACCCGACATGAAATGCGTCTGGGTGCTGGCCTGGGAAGGCAACAAACGACTGAGCAACGACGGGTATCCAATCCAGGTCGTGCAGCCGCCGATGGACCACCGGTTGATCGGGCATTCCGCGTGGCTGCGCGAGTTGCGGCTCAAGACACGAGATCCAGCGGCGGCGAGCAGCGATGAGATTTGACGATGAACCACTGATTGCCGGCGAAGCATTACCGATTCTGCCTGGTCATGTATCGCACGGACGTCTCGAGCGCGTTCTGCGCGCCGGCGCCTTTGCCGTTACCGCCGAGATATCACCACCGGATTCGGCCGATCCGCATGAAGTCTACGAGCGGGCCGCGATGTTCGACGGCTACGTCGATGCCATCAACGCGACCGACGGATCAGGCGCAAACTGCCATATGTCGAGCGTCGGAATGTGTTCCTTACTGACGCGGCGTGGCTACGCAATGGTCATGCAGGTGTCGGCGCGCGATCGCAATCGAATCGCTATCCAGGGCGACGTGCTGGGCGCGTCGGCAATGGGCGTGTCGAACGTGTTGTGCCTGACGGGCGACAGCGTCGAAGTCGGGGATCATCCCGGGGCGAAGCCGGTCTTTGATCTTGACAGTATCTCGATGCTGAACATGCTGCGAAAAATGCGCGACGACGAATGCTTCCTGAGCGGCCGCAAGTTGACCGAGCCGCCGCGCGTGTTCCTGGGCGCCGCTGCCAACCCATTTGGACCGCCGCTGGATTACCGGCCGCAACGATTGGCAAAAAAGATCGACGCGGGCGCACAGTTCGTGCAAACACAGTACTGCTTCGACATCGACAGATTCAAGGATTACATGGCGGCGGTTCGAGACCTGGGATTACACGAGAAAGCATTCATTCTCGCAGGCGTCGGGCCACTGGCGTCTGCGAAATCGGCCGAGTGGATTCGGACGAATGTGCCCGGTGTACATATTCCGGACAGCATCATCGATCGACTGAAGGCAGCGCCGTCGGAGACGGAAGAAGGACTGAGGGTCTGTGTCGAACTGATCCAGGAAATCGTGGAGATAGAGGGCGTGCATGGCGTGCACATCATGGCGTTTCGCCAGGAGCAACGCGTTGCGGAGATCGTCGAACGGTCCGGTGTCCTGGGCGGGCGGACACCATGGCACCCTGGCCTCGCCAGCGGGCAGACTGAAATGTAAGCGATTGGTGGCGCACCGTGCGCCGGCCAGGAGAAAGTAGAATGACGGAAACAGTATTGAGTTCTGCGAGCAAGGAAGTCCGAATCGGCTTCGATCGACCGTTTGTGATCATCGGAGAGCGCATCAATCCAACGGGCCGCAAAATACTCGCCGAGGAGATGGCGAACGGCGACTTCAGCCGCGTCGAGGCCGATGCGCTGGCGCAGGTCGCCGCAGGCGCGCACATGCTCGACGTTAATGCGGGAATTCCGCTTGCCGACGAGCCGGCGATCCTCGCCGACGCTATCAAGCTCGTGCAGTCGGTTACGGATGTGCCACTGTCGATCGACTCATCGATCGTCGCCGCCCTCGAATCCGGCCTGTCGGTTTACCAGGGCAAAGCACTCGTCAACTCCGTTACCGGTGAGGAAGAACGCCTGGAAACCGTGTTGCCGCTGGTGGCGAAGCACGGCGCGGCCGTGGTCGCGATTTCAAACGACGAGACGGGCATCTCCGAAGATCCCGATGTCCGGTTTGAGGTTGCAAAAAAGATCGTGCAACGCGCTGCCGACTACGGCATTTCTCACGAGGACGTCGTCGTCGATCCCCTGGTCATGCCGATAGGCGCCATCAATTCGGCCGGTAAACAGGTCATGCATATCGTCAGGCGCCTACGCGACGAACTGCATGTCAACACGACCTGCGGCGCGTCGAACGTCAGTTTCGGTTTGCCCAATCGCAACGGCATTAACAGCGCATTCCTGACGATGGCAATCGGCGCCGGCATGACATCTGCGATAACGAGTCCTCTGCATGCCGAGGTCATACAGGCCGTTCTGGGCGCGGACGTGATGATGGGGAATGATCCCGATTGCGCCAACTGGATCAGGAAATACAGGGAGCCGGCTGCTGACGGCGAGGGACGCGGCCGAGGCGGCCGCAGGCGTCGTCGTCGCTCGGCCTAGTTCATTGCCCGATAAAGAAGCGAAAATCGTTTTTACGCCGTCCGGCCACCGCGGTCGGTTTCCGCATGGTACGCAGCTGTTGGCCGCAGCACGCAGCCTCGGCGTCGACGTCGATTCCGTGTGCGGCGGACGCGGACTGTGCGGCCGCTGCCAGGTCACTTGCGCCGAGGGCGAGTTCGCGAAACATGCCATCGTATCGTCGGCCGGCAACCTGTCGCCGGCGGGCGAGGCGGAACGGCACTACGGTGAACGTCGCAAACCCCTTGCAGCCGGGCGGCGTCTTAGCTGCCAGGCGGAGATTCGCGGCGATCTTGTCATCGACGTGCCGCCCGAGAGCCAGATGCATCGCCAGGTGGTGCGGAAGAGTGCGGAGTATCGCGACATTACACTCGATACCAGCATCCACCTGTATTACGTCGAGGTACAGGAGGCCAGCCTTGACGCGCCGAGTGGCGACCTCGAGCGCTTGCGGCAGGCATTGGCGCGGGAGTGGCAGCTTGACGAACTCGACGCCGATCCGTCTGTCCTCACGCGCCTGCAGCACGCGTTGCGCGATGGCGGGTGGAAAGTCACGGTCGCCGTTCACAAACAGTCGCGGATTATTGCGGTCTGGGCCGGATTCAGGCGCGACGCCTACGGGTTCGCGATCGACATCGGCTCGACGACAATCGCTGCCCATCTGTGCAACCTGACCACGGGCGAGGTTGTCGCAACCGGCGGCATCATGAATCCGCAGATTCGATTCGGCGAAGACCTGATGAGCCGTGTCTCTTACGTCATGATGCATCCCGAGGGCTGCGGCGAGCTGACTGACGCAGTGCGTGCCGGCCTGAATGGCCTGATCGCAGACATCGCGGCAGACGCCGGCGTCGAACGTGACGACATACTCGAAGCGACGATCGCCGGCAACCCGATCATGCATCACCTGTTTCTCGGCCTGAGTCCCGTCGAGCTCGGCGGCGCCCCATTCGCGTTAACGACTGACGCCGCGCTCGATTTGCAGGCGCGCGATCTCGACCTCGGCATAAATACCGGCGGCGTCGTTTACGTGCTGCCGTGCATCGCGGGTCACGTCGGAGCCGACGCTGCTGCGATGATCCTGTCCGAAGAACCGCATCTTCTCGACGCCATCTCACTGGTCGTCGACGTGGGCACGAATGCCGAGATCGTGCTCGGTAACCGTGAACGATTGCTGGCCTGCTCGAGTCCGACCGGGCCGGCTTTCGAGGGTGCCCAGATCAGCTGCGGTCAGCGTGCAGCGCCAGGTGCGATAGAACGCGTGCGCATCGATGCGGAGTCTCTCGAGGCACGGTTCAGTGTTATAGGCTCGGAGCTTTGGTCTGACGAGCCGGATTTTGCAGATTCGATAGCCGGGTTCGGCGTTACCGGAATCTGCGGGTCCGGCATTATCGAAGCTGTCGCCGAAATGTACCTGGCCGGCCTCATTGACGAAGATGGCGTCGTCGACGGCAGCCTGGCGGAACGCAGCTCGCGCCTGATACCGGATGGCAGGACCTGGTCGTTCGTGCTGCATGACGGTTGTCCGGCGATATCGGTCACGCAGAACGATGTGCGGCAGATTCAACTTGCGAAAGCCGCGCTTTATGCCGGCGTCAAACTGTTGATGGACCGGGCGGGCCTGCACCAGGTCGACCGGATTCGCCTTGCCGGCGCATTTGGCAGCCACATTGACACGAAGTACGCGATGGTTCTGGGCCTGATTCCGGATTGCGATCTCGACAACGTGAAGTCGGCCGGTAATGCGGCGGGCACAGGCGCGCGCATCGCGTTGCTGAACCGGGCAGCGCGCGCGGAGATCGAAACCGTCGTGCGCGAGATCGAGAAGATCGAGACGGCCACCGAGGCAAAATTTCAGGACTATTTTGTCGACGCGATGGCCATTCCAAACAAACGCGACCCGTTTACCTGCTTGTTCTCCGCCATTCAGAGGCCGGCCAGGAAGTCAGTTTCCGGCACCCGTAACGCATCGCGCCGGCGGCGGCGCAAGCGTGTTTCGTGATGCTGATGGCCGAAGCCGGGACACAAGTGCGCTGTACGTCGGATGCCGTCGAGGTTCGATGGGCCTCGGGCGTCTTGAGCACGCTGCCGAACCTGTGGTTGCGCGACAACTGCAATTGCAGCGATTGCCGAATTGCGCAGACCGACGAAAAGAAATTCATGGTCTGCAATGTGCCCGTCGATATCGCGCCCGAATCGGTCGAGATTGTCGACGATTGCCTGCACGTTGCCTGGCCCGACGGCCACAAGAGCCGCTACGCCGGTGAGTTGCTGCGCTCACTCGGACGCGACGATTCAACAAGCCGGGAGCGCTGGCCGCAGAATTACGTGCCGCGCCGTTACGACTACCGTGCATTTCTCGACCACGACAAGTCTGCCGCCGAGGCAATCCGTGAGTTCATCGCGCATGGCGCAATCATATTGTCTGCCGCGCCGCGGGAACCTGGCATACTCGAGCATCTCGCTCACCGCCTTGGGCCGATACGAGAGGTGCTGTTCGCTCGCATCCACGATGTCGCAGTCGACCCGTCCGGCTACAACGTCGCACATACACCGTTACCGTTACCGCCACACAACGATTTCGCGAGCTATAGCTGGCCGCCGAGCGTGCAGGCGCTCCATATGCTCGCGAACGAAACAGCGGGCGGCGAATCGATCGTGGTCGACGGCTGGCAACTACTCACTGAGTTTCGCGATGCGCATCCCGAATACTTCGAGACCCTGCGCAACATGCCGGTGCCGTTTCGCGAGTTTGACGACACTACGGAAACCTTTGCCGTGGAGCCAATCATTCGTTGCGACACCGAGGGCGAAATCGCGGGGTTGCGGTTCTCGAATCAGCTGATGCAGATGATCGATCCCAATGATCGGCGAGCAGCGAGCTTCTACCGTGCTTACCACGAGTTGTGCCGGCGAATCACGGATCCGGCCGTGCAGGTGTCATTTCGGCTGCACGGCGGCGAGATACTGATCGTCGCCGCGCATCGCGTACTGCATGGCCGACAGGCATTCGAACCGGGCGGCCGACGACACTTGCAGGATGCATATTTCGAATTGGACAACGTCAGAAATCATCTCGTTGTGCTGCGGCGCAAAGGGGGAACAAGTAATGAGCGATAAAGTACGCTTTACTGCAATGGAGGACGGTACTCGGCCGGAATACGAGCTGATAGCGGCACACGACGCCGCCAACGCGGCCTGCCAGGCGGATCGGGTGCTGGGGTGGTTGCGACAAATGGACGGCGACTCGCCCTACCAGGTAAGCCGCTTGCAACACAGCCTGCAAACTGCGACGCGCGCCGAGAACGACGGCGCCGACGATGAGACCATCGCCTGTGCGCTGCTGCACGACATTGGCGATATTCTCGCCCCCACGAACCACTCGGAAGTCGCCGCTGCGCTGCTGGCGCCCTATGTCAGCGACAGGAACCACTGGATCGTTCGGCATCACGGCTTATTCCAGGGCTATTACTATTTTCAGCATATAGGCCAGGACCCGAATGCGCGCGACCGTTTTAGAGGCCATGAATACTACGATGCCTGTGTCGATTTTTGTGCGCGCTGGGACCAGGCCTCATTCGATCCGGATTTCGAGACGCGCTCGCTGGAGCACTTCGAGCCACTGGTCCGGGAACTGTTCGCACGCGAGCCAAGAGCGCGCTATTGAAACTGAGCAAAGGAAAGTAGTTTCGTGAAATCTGAAGCACGAGTAGTAGTAATAGGCGGCGGGGTAGTCGGCGTCAGCGCGTTGTATCAGCTGGCGAAAAAGGGATGGGGCGACGATGTCGTGTTGCTGGAAAAAGCGGAATTAACGTCCGGCTCGACCTGGCATGCAGCCGGTCTCTTGCCGTTGTTCAATATGAGCTACAGCGTCGGGCAGATTCACAAGTACTCGGTAAAACTCTACGGCGAGCTCGAGCAGGAAACCGGACAGCCCGTCGGTTTCTCGCGGGTTGGCAATATCCGCCTGGCGATGAACCGGGATCGCATGGACGAATACCATCAGTATGCCGCGACGGCGAAGACCATCGGTGTCGATGTGCGATTCCTGACGCCCGAAGACATCCTCGAACTCTGGCCGATGTGCAACATCGACGGGCTTGTCGGCGGCATCGTGCACCCCGACGACGGCTATATTCAGCCTGCCGACCTGACACAGGCGCTCGCCAAAGGTGCGCGCGCACGCGGTGCGACGATCTATCGCAACACACCGGTCGTCAACATAGAACAAACGTCGTCCGGTGCGTGGCTCGTGCAGACGGAGAAGGGCGACATCAGCTGCGAGCACGTGATATCGGCGACCGGCAACTACGCACGACAGACCGGTGCGATGGTCGGCCTCGACGTGCCCGTCATTCCGGTAGAGCACCAGTACATCGTCACCGAACCGCACCCGGAGCTACAGAAACGCAAACAGGATGGCCTGCCGGAAATGGGCGTGCTGCGCGAATCCGACGGTTCCTGGTATCTGCGCGAAGAGAACAGCGGCTTTATTCTCGGCCCTTATGAACAGGGCGCGCCGTGTTGCTACGTTGACGGCCCGCACCCGCGGGCCGAGTACGAGTTGTTCCAGGAAGACATCGATCGGCTGGCGCCACATATCGAGGCCGCGATGAACCGTGTGCCGGCATTCGGCGAAGTCGGCATGAAGAAGGTCTACAATGGTGCGATCGCCTACACGCCCGACGGCAATCCGATCATCGGACCCGCCTGGGACCTGGACAATTTCTGGCTGAACGAAGGGCATAGCTTCGGCATTACCGCGGCCGGCGGCGCCGGATGGCAACTGGCGGAATGGATTGTCGATGGTGAGCCGACGATCGACATGCTGGGCGTCGAACCGCGACGCTTCGGTGACTATGCGACGAAGCGCTACCTGGTTGAGAAAAACGAGGAAGCGTACTCGCATGTCTTCGTCATCCATTATCCGGACGAAGAACGGCCGGCCGGCCGGCCGTTGCGTACTGCCCCGTGTTATGAGCGGATGAAGGCAATGGGTGCAGTGTTCGGGCAGAAATTCGGCTGGGAGCGGCCGAATTTCTTTGCCACGGACGGCATGCCGCAGGAGGACGATTGGTCGTTCCGCCGTTCGAGGTGGTTTTCCGCTATCGAAAAGGAAGTTCTCAACACGACACGGAACGCGGGCCTGCTGGACATGACGGCATTTGCGAAGTGCCGTATTTCCGGTCCCGGAGCAGAAGCATTTCTCGACTACATGGTGGCCAACTCGCTCCCGCAGAAGATTGGCGGCATCGGCCTCTGTCACGCGTTGAACCAGAACGGTGGCATCCATTCCGAGTTTACGATTCGACGGGAGTCCAGTGATTCTTTTTATCTCGTATCAGCCGGCGCACTGCAGCGTCTCGACCATGATTACCTCAAAAAGCACATGCCAACGGATGGCTCCGTCCAGTTCACACAACTCACTGGCGCGTGCGGAGTGCTCGTGCTGGCCGGGCCGCGCTCACGGCAAATAATGGAGCGCGTCTCCGATGCCGATCTTTCCAATGAATCATTCCGCTGGTTGACCTCGCAGGACATCCTTGTCGGCATGGCGCCGGTGAATGCGATGCGCGTCAATTATGTCGGCGAGTTGGGCTGGGAACTGCATCACCCGATCGAGTATCAGAATCACATCTTCGATGCGTTGTTCGCCGCAGGCAGCGATTTCGGCTTGAAGCCGTTTGGAATTCGCGCGATGGACTCCATGCGCATGGAGAAATCGTACCGGATGGTGGGCACCGAGATGTCCATCGAGTACTCGGCATTCGAGTCGGCGATGGATCGATTCGTTAAACCGGACAAGGGCAATTTCCTCGGTCGCCAGGGCCTGCTTGCGGCCCGGGAAGCGGGTCTCGACAATCTGCTCGTGTCGCTGGAGGTGCAAAATGTCGAGGACGCCGATGCGCTGGGCAATAATGCGCTCTTCAAGGACGGAGCGATTGTGGGTCGTGCGACCGGCGGCGGCTACGGGTTCCGCGTCCAGAAGTCGTTGGCGCTCGGCATGGTAGAAAAACAGTACGCCGAGCAGGGTACAGAACTGGACATAGAGATTCTGGGCAAACTGCACCCGGCCAGGGTGATCGCCGATAGCCCGTTTGATCCCACCAACGAGAGGCTGCGCGATGTCAACGGCGCGAACGACTGACTACACGGGCAGCTGCTTGTGCGGTGGCGTCGCCTATACGGTCGCAGGCGATTTGCGCCCGGTCGATTACTGCCATTGCTCGCAATGCCGAAAGACCAGCGGCCATTTTGTTGCCGCGACAGCTTGCGACTCGGGACAACTGACGCTGACGTCCGATGCCAGTCTGTGCTGGTACGAGTCATCGCCGAACGCGATGCGTGGCTTTTGCGAGGTTTGCGGCTCGAGTCTCTTCTGGCGGCCGGCGCACGGCAGGCACATCAGTATCATGGCCGGTACCCTCGATCCGCCCACCGGGCTCGAGGCGATCGAGCACATCTTCGTTGCCGACGCATCGGATTACCACACCATCGCCGACGGGCTGCCGCAGCACGCCGGAGAACCAGGACTTTGACGTGAAGAAATACTCCGCTTTCAGCCTGTTGCGCAACGCGTTCAGTCACAACCGTGACTGGCCGGAGGCTTGGCGCAGCCCGGAGCCGAAACCCGAGTACGACGTAATTATCGTCGGCGGTGGCGGGCACGGCCTGGCAACGGCCTACTACCTGGCGAAGGAACACGGCGCACGCAATATTGCCGTCGTCGAGAAGGGCTGGATCGGTGGCGGCAACACGGGCCGCAACACGACTATCGTGCGTTCGAACTATCTCTGGACCGAAGCGTCGCTGCTCTATGAGAAGTCGATGCAACTCTGGGAGGGCCTCAGCCAGGACCTCAACTTCAATGTCATGTTCAGCCAGCGCGGTGTCTATAACCTCGGCCACAGCCTGCAGGACATGCGCGATATCGAACGCCGCGTCGGCGCCAACCGCCTGAACGGCATCGATGCCGAGGTCGTAACGGCAGCGCAGATCAAAAAGGCGATTCCGATTATCAATACATCGCCTGCCGCACGCTACCCGATTCTCGGCGCATCGTTGCAACGGCGCGCAGGCGTTGCACGCCATGACGCGGTCGCCTGGGGTTTCGCGCGTGCAGCCGATGCACTCGGCGTCGACATTATCGAGCAGTGCGAAGTCACCGGCATCAATCGCGAGAATGGGCGAGTGACGGGCGTCGAGACAACTCGGGGGAGCATTCGTGCCAGGAAAGTCGGTGTCGTCGTTGCCGGCAACGCGACTGTACTGGCAGACATGGCCGAGTTGCGCCTGCCGATCGAGAGCCACCCGCTGCAGGCGCTGGTCTCCGAGCCGATGAAACCGGTTCTGGATACCGTGGTCATGTCGAATGCGGTGCACGGTTACATCAGCCAGTCGGACAAGGGCGAACTCGTCATCGGAGCCGGCATCGACGCGTACAACGGCTACGGGCAGCGTGGCAGTTTCCAGACGATCGAACACACGCTGGAAGCGATCATCGAGTTATTCCCCGTCCTCAGCCGTGTGCGAATGCTGCGCATGTGGGGTGGCATTGTCGATATCTGTCCGGATGCTTGTCCAATTATCAGCAAGATGCCGGTTGGTGGCCTGTACTTCAATTGCGGTTGGGGCACAGGTGGCTTCAAGGCGACGCCAGGCTCGGGTTGGGTGTTTGCACACACGATCGCACGGGACGAGCCACATGACCTCAACGCGCCGTTCGACTTGCGTCGCTTCGAGACCGGGGCACTGATCGACGAGCACGGCGCAGCCGCCGTCGCTCATTAGGCCTGCCAGCGATGTTGCTAATTGCCTGTCCATACTGTGGCGAAAGAGCCGAAACCGAATTCAGCTACGGTGGTGAGGCCGGTATTGCGCGACCGAAAGACCCTCACGCCCTGAGCGACGAGCAGTGGGCGGACTACCTGTTTATGCGCAAAAATTCACGTGGTATGCACCGGGAGCTGTGGAACCATGCGCAGGGTTGCCGGCGCTGGTTTGAAGTCGAACGTGACACGGTGAGTTACGTGATCAAGGAATGCTATGAAATAGCCACGCCAGCAACCAGCAGGGACAATCAGAGCCGTGCAGACTAATCGACTCGACACCGGTGGACGAATCGATCGATCGAAACCTGCGGGCTTTCGGTTTGACGGCCGCAAGCTGCAGGGATACACGGGCGATACCCTCGCCTCGGCGCTGCTTGCGAACGGCGTGTCCATCGTCGGCCGTAGCTTCAAATTACATCGGCCGCGCGGAATTGTCGGCAGCGGCGCTGAAGAACCGAACGCGATCATGCAGATAGGAAACGGCGCATCGACGTGTCCTAACCTTCGGGCAACCCAGGTCGAACTGTACGATGGGCTGATCGCAAGAACCACGAAGGGCTGGCCAGGCGTCAATTACGATATCGCCGCCATCAACGACGTGTTTGGCCGAATATTCAGTGCCGGTTTTTACTACAAGACCTTCATGCGGCCGCAGTCACTTTGGCACGTGTACGAAAAATTCATCCGTCGCTCGGCTGGATTCGGTCGGGCACCTGCCGCAGCGGATCCCGACAAGTACGAACACCTGAATGCTCATTGCGATGTGTTGATTGCAGGCGGCGGGCCAGCGGGCCTGGCGGCTGCCCTGGCCGCCGGACGCGCAGGTGCGCGCGTTATCATCGCAGACGAGCAAAACGAGTTCGGCGGCAACCTGCTTGCGACGGCAGCGACACTCGACGGCGCGCCCGCGAGCGACTGGGTGCAGCAAACGACGGCTGAATTATCAGCTATGGATAACGTTACGGCATTGCCGCGCAGCACGGTGTTCGGTTACTTCGATAGTAATTTCCTCACCATTGCCGAACGATGCACGGATCACCTGCCGGCGATCGAGCGCAGCGGCTCCAGGGAGAGGGTCTGGCGCGTGCGAGCCGCGCAGGTCGTATTGGCGCAGGGCGCGTTCGAACGGCCGTTGGTGTTCTGTAACAACGATCGTCCCGGCATCATGCTGGCGTCCGCTGTATCTACCTATATCAATCGCTACGCGGTGCGCACCGGTGAGCGTGCGGTAGTGTTCACGAACAACGATTCAGCCTATCAGACGGCGATCGATCTGCAGCGAGCTGGCGCCGATGTCGCAATCGTCGACAGCCGCCGGTCGAGCGCCGGCGCCACCGCCGCGATCGCAACCGGTATTCCGGTTCTGTCCGGTCATGTCGTCGTCGATACGGTCGGGCGCAAAGGTATCAAGGCCGTTCGCGTTGGCAGGTGGTCGGGCGATGCCACGCAAACCGTCGATGCCACGATAACGATCGATTGCGACGTGCTGGCGATGTCCGGCGGCTGGAGCCCCGCCGTGCATCTGCAATCCCAGGCCGGTGGTCGTAATGAATGGAACGACGAGCTGCAATGTTTCGTCCCCGGCGAGTCCCCACAGGAGAATCGTGTTGCCGGAAGCGGACGCGGCAAGTGGTCGTTGAGCGACTGCCTTGAAGATGGACTCGGCGCGGGAAAGGACGCCGCATCGCGAAGCGGTTATACCCCGGTTGACGTCGAAGCACCCAACGTCGACACGGAGGAGCCTGCGTCAATGGAACCGTTATGGCGCGTACCGGCGAGTCAGCCGCCTGACCGTTGTCCGAAGCAGTTCATCGATTATCAAAACGACACAAGCGTAGCCGACGTGCGCCTGGCGGCCCGCGAGGGCTATTGCAATGTGGAACACGTAAAACGTTACACCGCGCTCGGGTTCGGAACCGACCAGGGAAAACTCGGCAATATCAACGGCATGGCTGTGCTCGCGGAATCCTTGGGCAAGTCGATTCCCGAGGTTGGCACAACGACCTTTCGCCCGGCGTACACGCCGGTGACGTTCGGCGCGCTTGCGGGTGAAAACGTGGGCGAGCTTTTCGATCCGGTACGCACGACGGCGCTCCATGAATGCCACGAAGCGGCCGGCGCGCCGTTCGAGGTCGTTGGTCAGTGGCATCGGCCGTGGTATTTCCCTCAGCCCGGCGAGGACCTGCACGCTGCAGTAAATCGCGAGTGTCTTGCGACGCGTAACTCGCTGGGCATCATGGATGCATCCACACTCGGCAAGATCGATGTGCGCGGCCCTGATGCCGTGGAGTTTCTCGAGCGTATCTATACGCACAACATAGGCAAGATGAGCGTCGGCCGCTGTGCGTACGGCGTCCTGCTCGGTGAAGACGGCATGCTGATGGACGATGGCGTCATGGCGCGCCTCGGCGAGCAACGCTTCTACCTGACGACGACGACAGGCGGCGCCGCCGCTGTCCTTAGCTGGCTGGAACTTTGGCTACAGACCGAATGGCCTGAACTGGACGTTTTCCTGACGTCACTGACGGACCAGTTCTCGACGATCGCTGTCGCCGGGCCGAACAGCCGGCGCCTTCTGATGAAAATCGGCTGCGATGTCGATCTCGACAACGCCGGCTTTCCATTCATGAGTGTTAGAGATGCCGAGCTTGCGGGCATGCCGGTGCAGTTGTTTCGTGTCAGCTTCAGTGGCGAACTGGCGTTCGAAATCAACCTGAGCAGCAGCGACGCGCCACGGATGTGGCGCACCCTGATGCAGGCCGGCGAGGAGTTCGGCATTACGCCGTATGGCACTGAAACGATGCACGTGCTACGTGCCGAGAAAGGCTTCGTCATCATCGGACAGGATACGGATGGATCGGTGTCCCCGGTCGATGCGGGCATGAGCTGGCTGCTGTCGAAAGAGAAGGACTTCCTCGGCAAACGCTCTTTGTCGCGACCGGACTGTGCTCGAGAAGATCGCAAACAGCTGGTCGGGGTATTGTCTGCAGACGGGACGACGGTATTGCGCGAAGGCGCGCAGCTTGTCGAGGACCCGCATGCACGGCAACCTGTGCCGATGTGCGGACACGTAATGTCAAGTTATTACAGTGCATGTCTCGGACATCCGATTGCACTTGGGCTGGTTGCCGGCGGCCGTTCGAAAAAAGGCGAGACGCTGTACGCGATGCAAAGCGACGGTTCCTCGACCGCCGTCAAGATCGTCTCGCCGGTTTTCTATGATCCGAAGAGCGAGCGTCAGAATGACTGATTTCAGTCGCGTCGATCTGGGCCACATCAACCTGCGCGGCAGCGCGGAAGACAGCCGTTTCGTTGACGGCGCCACAAAGGTTCTCGGGCAGTCACTGCCACTGGCGGCAAATACACTGACGCAATCTCTGCATCGTATCTATTGGCTGGGCCCGGACGAATGGCAGGTCGTGACCGAATCTGACCGTGCCGCCGACCTGGTGCGTCAGCTGGAGGCTGCGCTCGCGGGACAACATGTGGCAATTAACGATCTGAGCGGCGGACAGGTGGCCTTGCAGCTGACAGGCACGGACGTGCCGGAACTGCTCGCAAGGGCATGCACGTTGGACCTCCATCCGTCATTGTTCGGCGTCGGTGACTGCGCGCAGAGCGGCCTGGCAAAAACCAACGTGCTCCTCGGCTGTATCGGCGAGACCCCGGTCTATGAAATAATCGTGCGCCGAAGCTATTCGGAGTACTTGCTACGTTGGCTGCGCCAGAAAACTCACTCCCGCGCCGGTTCGGTTTCCTCTTAATCAACGATTTCACGTTGATCTCGATGTCATCCGCGGTTGAGCCGCTGCGGATGGCGAATCGATTGTCCGGCCGGTCGTTCTATGTGTGGAGGACGATTGGTGAAACGGGCGAGGACGTCGTGGCGAGCGATGGTTTGTCGGTCAACGCCGAATACAGCATCGACGATCCGGACGTGTTCAGTGACCTGGACATCGTCATCGTGTGCGGCGGCCGGCGGATCGATCAGAACACGACCGAGCCGGTGTTACGCTGGCTCAGAACCGCGGACAAGCACGATATTTCGCTCGGTGCGGTCTGCACCGGAAGCTATATGCTGGCGAAAGCCGGGTTGCTCGATGGCTATCGTTGCAGCGTGCATTGGGAGAATATTGCATCGCTTACAGACCTGTTTCCCAATGTCGCCGTGAACCGCAGCGTCTATACGATCGATCGAGAGCGCTACACCTGCTCAGGCGGAACCGCACCCGTCGATATGATCCTGCACCTGGTGCGACGGCAACTCGGCGCTGACGTCAGCGCCGGGGTTGCAGAGCAGTTTGTTTATGAGCGGGTGCGGCAATCGGCGGATCAACAACGAGTGCCATTACGCCATACCGTTGGAAACCAGTCGGAGAAACTCATAGCCGCAGTGGAATTGATGGAGGCGAATATTCGCGAACCCGTCAGTCAAACTGAACTTGCCTCGTACATCGGCCTGTCACGGCGGCAGCTGCAACGCATTTTTCAGCGCTATCTCATGACCACGCCGTCGCGCCACTACCTGCAAATCCGCCTGTTGCGGGCGCGCGAGCTGCTGCACCAGACCAGCATGAGCCTGGTCGAAATCGCCTCGTTGTCGGGTTTTGTATCGAGTTCCCATTTCAGCAAGAGTTACAAGGAGTTCTACGGTTACGCTCCCAGCGCGGAACGGGGCAGGCGCGTCGACTCTGCCTGACAACGCCCTTACGGTGCAGGATCGGGCGTTGTCACACGCGTGATCATTCCACGAGATCGTCCGCGTGCTGCTGATATTCTTCTTCGTAAACCTGGGATGCGGTATGCGCCGTCGCCAACGCATCGCCGAATGACATATGCTGCTCATCCGGCGCGCTCGATCGCAGCAGCATCCGATGGATGACGAAAATCGCCAGCAAACTATGCACGATCGCCGCGAAAGCGAACAGTCCGACCGCGCCAACGGAAGACATGAATATCGAGGCGATGAAGGGTCCGATGATGGCTCCGATCCCGTACATTAACAGAAGGCCGCTCGACACCATGACATAGTCGTCGGGCTCGGCATAGTCGTTCGCATGCGCAACGGAAACGGCATAGAGCGGAAAAGCAACTGCTCCCCAACCGGCGCCGAGCAGGTTGACAAACCAGAATCCCAATTGGTTGCCGGAAAGGACAGCCGTGATTGCAATGACCACGCCGAACAGGGACGCACCGACCATGACCTTGCGACGACCGTACCTGTCCGAGATAAATCCCAGCGGCCATTGCGACAGCGCACCGCCGACCACGGCCGAGGTCATGAACCAGGCGGCCAGTGACGTATCGCTGGAAATGCCGGCAGTGAACACAGGCGCCAGCGACCAGAATGCGCCGTTCGCCAGGCCGACGGTCAGGCAGCCGAAACTGCCGGCTGGCGAAATGCGATACAGGCGGCGCATGTCGAGCTCCACGTCAGCCGGTTGCTCCGGTGACGGTGACAGCGACAACGCCAC
Organism: uncultured Woeseiaceae bacterium; assembly: GCA_945788625.1. Classification (GTDB taxonomy): domain Bacteria; phylum Pseudomonadota; class Gammaproteobacteria; order Steroidobacterales; family Woeseiaceae; genus UBA1847. The sequence goes on along the minus strand of CALZMQ010000003.1, from coordinate 32,725 downwards.
GGGTATCGCGCCCAGTGACACCAGCACCGATGCAATCAGGAACAGCTCGAGACCAGCCGGGTCGTACAACAAGGTCATCATCTGACCCGCGGCGAGTACGGTCAATGTGATCATGACGTAAACCGAGAAAACGATGCCGCGATTCTCATTCGTCGACCGTTCGTTGAGCCAGCTCTCGATCACGATGTACAACACCGCAAAACAGAAACCGGTCAACGCTCTCAACAGGCTCCAGGCGACCGGGTGCAGCATGAGGCCGTGAACGAGCGGAGCGGCGGACGCCAGTGCGGTCATTGCGAGGAATACGCGTACATGGCCGACGCGTTGCACGAGTTTGCCGCCGCGCAGGCAACCGAGTGTAAAACCAAGGAAATACGCGGCACCCATGATGCCGATCGCCAGGGTCGGAAACGCTTCCAGCGAGGCTCGCACGGGTAGCAGGGTGCCCTGCAGGCCCTGACCGGCAAGCAGAATCGATACGCTGATTAACAGCGCAGCCACAGGAGCCAGTGCGTGTTTCATCGTCCAGATTCTGGAGGGTCTGTGGTTACCACTTATCGCTGCGGTCGCCGATGCGTTCGAACGCATCGCCGATCAGCACGCCGAGTTCGCGTTGCTCGCCAGCGGCGAGGTGAATGCCGGGTCTGCCATGCGCAAAGCGATAATTGCAAATGACGAGTACGTCGCCTACGCCCCAGTCCACCGGGATGCCGTAGCGATCGTATATGTCGACGAATAGCCGCTTCTCGTCACGAGTCATTTCGCTGCCGTCACCGAAGGTCAGCGCCAGCGGACGTTCGTGATAGGGCAGGTGCATGACGTTTGGCCACGCATCGAACCACATTGCGTCGTCAGCAACGCTGCTGTAGAGCACGTTGCGATCGAGTTGTGGAAAGTACTCGAAGGCGGAAACGTAATACCGCGTCTTCAACAGCCGATCGGCGCCCCATTCCACCTCGAGGCCACGCGACTCGGCAATTCGGACGGCCTCGTCCGGGTCGTCCGTCAGCATCGATTTCTGCCAGTGGTTGTAGACGCCGATTGGCGGGCGGTCTTTGAATTTCTCGCGGTCGGTCAGATTGCGGTGATAGCAGAGCCCGAGTTCTTTCAACTTCTGGCCGAATTCGGTTTCCAGAATGGCATCCGTCGCCTGCAGGTTGTCGGAGACGTAGGTAGCGCCTTTGCCCGGTAACGCCTTGTGGCCGAGGAATGCGAGCAGGCGCGTACTATGAGATATGTACGCCATCTCGTGGTGGTAGTGGAGCCATGCCGTCAGCGGCGCCCCGACCTCGTAAACGTTCGCTTCGAGGCTGTCACGCGGATTTGCGCCACCCTGGTAGCGCATCTCCTGCTCGACGACGAGCTTGCCGAAACGCCTCATTTCCCGAAGATCTTCAAGCCCCGTGTTGCGTAGCCAGACCAGGCCGACCTCGTCGAATGTGCGGTTCATGCGGCGGGCGAGTGGAGAGTCAGGCGCAAGGTCCGAGTCGTCCATGGCAAATTCCGCGCCGTCGACGATATAAGAGTCCGGCGGCAGAACGTCCTTTGCCAAAGACCAGCGTGGTTCTATGACACCCGGTAACGGTTGCAACATGTGGTCGGCCATGCTCATAGCGCGAATAATATCAGGCAAGTAACGCCGAGACACGCAGTGAATTCAGCTTTTTGTGCCTTGCCCGCAGGGTACTTTTTGGCGCGGCTTACTGTGGGTCGTGCTCTACTTTGTCTCGCAAATTGGTGAACGAGGTCTCGTGTTTCTCGCCAAAAACGGGATCGATCGCCGACAAATGTGAGGCATCGATTGCAATCTTGTCGATGTCGGCATCGGCGCGACGAAACAGGTCCTCCTCCTCCCACGTCATGTGTTCGTTCAGGCGGTGCATGTAGGCCTTCGCATCAGCAACGACCCGCGCGGACTCGATCTCCGTGCCAGCGATGACGGCTTCGATATCGTCCTGCAGTCGTTGACCGAGCTCTGCGAGTTCCTCATGCTCCGCTTCGACCTGCTCGAGACCCTCTGCAAGGGAGGGTTGCAGGGCGCGAAGGCCTTCGTAAATCAGGTCCTCCTTCGGGTGGTGCATGGCGTCCGAGTAGACGGTCATGTAGCGCATGACGTCGCGCAAAAGCGCGAAGTCCGGTAGCTTATCTTCACTGATGAGCTCGGTTTCATCGCGCAACAATCGGAGCAGCCTCGCCATGTTACGGTGATCCTGACGAAGCCCATCGAGCAATTCGGCGGCGGTGTTGGTCATAGCGTTCCCCTGCAGACTTTCAGTTTCCCACAGGGGGTCGGGGAATTCTATGGCGCCAGATCCTCGATATCCCGGTGACTGAGATTGAATCCGAAGCAGAGCCGAACGGCGTAGCTGATGATATCGGGAGGGAATCGGTGACGATTGTAAGCGTTCATCTCCAGATTATCGTTCAGTGGCAGTTGACTTGTCAGTACCCTCGCCGGGGCAAGGACAGTCAGCTGCGCTCGGGCGTCACAAGGCGCTTGAAGAAGTCCGATACGGATACAGTCGCCAGGTCAGTCAGCTCGCCGGCATCGAAGAACGAACCCTGGCAGGAATCGCACTGTTCAAACCAGACATGCGTTTGCGCGGGATCGACCAGCCGATTCATCGGGCCCGCACAGCGTGGACATCGATAATGTTCGATCTTGTTCTGTTTCTTGCCGGTCTTGATGTCGCCAATGTCGAGCGCGGCAGCCGCCTCCTTGTTGCCGAGCTTGCTGAGCTCACCGTCGTCAAACCACAGGCCGTGACAGTTCGAACAACGATCGACTTCCGTGCCGTCGATCACGATCTGCTGCATATCCGATCGGCACTTGGGACAACGCATCGCACCGGAAAAATACATACCGGCGCCACTCGTGCCCATGCCAACCGTGTAGCTCGGCGCACGCTTGCGATCTCTCGTCTTGTCCGCGCTATGTCGATGGAACAATATGATCGCGATCATCGCTACGGTGACGGCACCGAGCAGCACGTAGGCTTCGACGTAAGACGTTTGCTCGGCGATCATGCCATAGGTCTTTGAGCCGGCCGACGCGCCGAGATTAGCCAGCGACATGTAAATGGCAAACTGCGTGGCCGAGGTCGCGCCGGCGCAGATCGCCATTGCCAGCGCGATCATGCACACCATCGTCACCGGGCCGAGTAACACCCAGGCGGAGAGCATTACTTTGACGTAGGTCGTGTTCTCCCACAGGTACTGCGTCTCGGCGAGAAGGAAGGCGTGAATAGCAACGAGCGAGATGGTGAACATCAACATTCGTTTGGCGCCGAAGCGATCGATCATCGGACCCAGCACCAGGGCCGTTGCGGCACCCACAAGCCCCATGACCGCAACGAGTTGCGACCACTCAGGCGTCGTAAAACCAAACAGGTTGATCGCCGCGATGGGCATCAGGGCGTGACCGTAGCCGCCAATGAATCCGTCAAAGAGCATGATTGCCATCACGATCAGGCTGGCCCGGGACCACAGCACCGTGTTCAGGCTCTTCAGGACGTTCGCGAACGAATTGACAATACCTCGCTCTGACATCGCATCACCGGAACTCCACGGTAGCCGACGTTCGTCACGACGCTCCACCGTCAGCATAAAGCCGAGCAATACAATGGCCTGGACGGCCGCTGCGGCGATCGCCGTGACGCCCAGGCCCAACGTGACCAGCATAGTGCCGGTCACGGCCGAAGTCGTTGCCCAGCCGATGGCCTTGCCAAACACCATAAAGCCGTTCAGGCGACCCTGCTCTTCGAGCGGTGTGACGTCGATCGCCATGCCGTCAACTGCCACGTCCTGCGTGGCCGCGAACACATTAATAAAGAGACCGAGAACCGTCAGCAGGCCAACCTGGTCGGCCGGGTTGTCGATGAGGACGAGACTGAAAAATGACAGTGTCATGCCGAGTTGTGCGCCCAGCACCCAGGGTCGCCGCCTGCCCATAGGCAAGAACTGAAAACGGTCCATCAGCGGGCCGGACAAAAGTTTGAAGGCCCACGGCAGGATGATGACAGCAAGGAAGGAGGCGATCTGGCCAGCCCCAACCCCCTGGCTCGCCAGCCACGCCGGCACGGCGATATTCATCAGGCCGTAGGGAATGCCCTGTGCGAAATACATGGACGAGCCGGCGGCGTAGCGTATGCGCGAGCCTTCGGCGAGAACCCAGTTGATTGTCATTATTATTGTTCCGGGCCGGACGAAACGGAATAGTAACCCGTCGGATGCGGCATGGCACCTATTGGGCGATTAGACTCTACGACCTCCAGTGAGTGGGCCTCCGAAACTGTCTGCCCCTGGCCACCATTGTGTGAAGCAAGCACGTGAATTAGCGAGACCCCGAGCGATCTCACGGCCGCATAAACTGCTGCCGCGTTCGTGACCAGGCGTAGCCCAGCAACACAGCCACGAAAAACACCTCGGCGCCGACATTGATGATCGAGCTGATGAGCCCCTGTAGCCATTCGGGAAACTCGAACGGCAACAGGTTCGTGAGGACACCAAGCACCGCGTCAGTGACCAGGTTAGTCAGGTACAGCGACAGCTTGATCGTGAATATGGACACCACCGCGGCGATCCCCGATTCGAACGCAGACTTGAACAGCATCCCGACGTCATGAGAATGGGCGATGGGCAGCAACATCCAGACGCACACAATCAACGATGTCGTCACGCCGCTGGCGCGCCCCAGAAAGCCGAGATCGGCACTCGGAACGGACTGCAGCAAGGTGAGCAGCACGACGGCCACCAGCCGCCAGAACTGCTCCATCGTGGTCTGCGACTCCTCGACCGCCGTGGACAGGGCCGAAATATGTCGCGCAGCGGCCGCCATGTCCGACAGCCCGACAAACGCGCGGGCGATGGCCCTTCTCGAAGACACTCTTCGGCGACCGCGCCTCAGCGACGATCAGCTGCTTTCAACGAGTGCCCTGAGCTCATCCCAGTTGCCGCTCTGCTCGGCCCGGGCAACGCGCTGTTGCATTTCCGCGACTGCTTCGTCGAGTTCGCTGATCATGGCCTGGAACTCTCGTTCGCTGCGTAGCGAATCCAGGTAGGGGTCGATCGACAAAGGCCAGCCGTTAGAGGCAACAGTGCCCCGGAATCCTTCATCAATTGCCTCTCGGAGCGCTGCCAGTGCCTGAAAAGTCCTTCCCTGTAGTGCCAGGATTTGCACGTCACGTATACCGTGCCCGCCGAGGCCAACCCGGGGCAGCGTTCGAACGACATTCAACGCCATCTCGAGCAGTTTGTCCGAACGCCGATTCTCGCCGAGGTTTCGCAGAATAAACGCGTATCGGATCAGGTTGGCGACGTTGAAAGCATCGATCTCCGGATCCGCATCCTCTGCAAATTCCGGGTTGCGAAGCTCTGCGTACTTGCGCGCTTTTTCGAAGTCGCCTGCAAACATGGAAAAACCGGCGATCAGAGTTAACGAAAACTGCCTGGGATTCTCGACGCCCTCGATAGCGTTCTCAACGGTTTCGGCGGCACCTGCGAAATCGGCTTGAAGAGCCTTCTCCATGCCGAGACCATACTCGTACATCGGATGGCCAGTTGTTACGCCGGAAAAGACATCCAGGATCTTCTCGTATTCGCCGAACTCGATATACGCACCAACCATCGATGCACCGCCGAGCGGATCGGTACTCAGTTCCTGACCTTTCATTCCCCATGCGACAGCCTCGTCCATCCGGCCAAGAGCCTGCAAGTGCTGCGCCAGGTTCTGATAGGCTGTCGGCCATTCGGGATGAATTTCAACTGCCTTGACATACAAATCGAGCGCGTCGTCATTTTGTCCGCGCAATGCATACAGACCCGGAAGATTGGCATACGGAATTTTTCCAAGCGGGTCTACCTGAAGCGATTTATGATAGAGCTCAATTGCCTCCTCAATTCGCTGCTGCGTTCCCCGGGTGGATGCAAACCACATATACGCGCTCGCATTGTTCGGGTTGAGCTCCAGCGCCGAAACAAAGCAGGCCTCGGCCTCCTCCAATCCGTCACCGGTACGGGTTTCTTCCCACATTTTGTGCTTCAACAGCCCGAGAGAGGCATGTGCGTCCGCCAGGTCGGGATTCAGTGCCAGTGCTTTATCGAGCGCCGTCTCGGCGACATCGAATGCTTCATCGGCCGAAATTGCCTGATGATTGTTCAAGAGCAGCAGAACGCTGTCGGCGAGACCCGAATAGGCTTCGGCATAATCCGGGTCCAGCGCGATCGCCTCCTCGAACTGATCGCGCGCTGTTAGCAGTGTGTCGAGACGCCGCTTGTAGAGGTTGTCGCGACCCTGCGTGTATAGGTTGTATGCGGCCAGGCTATCGGTGGGTATGTTCGCAAGACGCAATTGCTCGTCGTTGGTGAGCGTCGCTTTCAGCGCTCGCGTAATCTCCTCGGAAATCTCGCTCTGTATTGCAAACAAATTGACCGCGCTGAGTTGCCGGTCATAGGTCTTCGCCCAGATATGATCGTCGGTCGATGCATCAATTAGCTGAGCGTTGATTCTTACGTTGTCGCCGACACGTTGCACCGCGCCTTCAAGGACCGTCCCGACACCAAGCTCATCAGCGATCTCCCTCAGGTTCTTGGCGGTATCGCGGTATTCCATCACCGATGTGCGGGAGATAACTTTCAGCGCGGCAATGTTTGCGAGACGCGTCAGCAGATCGTCATGGATGCCATCGGCAAACAACTGATTTTCCGGATCAGTGCTACGACTCGTGAAGGGCAGGACGGCGATGGACAGGCGGTCGACAGCCGCCACCGGCGGCACATCGACATCCCGCATGCCAGTGACATTCAACGTGACGGAAACTGCCAGCGCAATGACGAGCAGTCCGATGATGCTGAAGTCGAGTTTTCGACCCGTCTTTGGGGTAATCGACGCCGAACGATCGACGTTCTTCTCGAGCTTGACCCCCTCGGGCGTGACCTCGAATACCCAGGCAAACACCAGCGATACGAGAAATCCGGCAACGACGACAACGACGTAGGTCTGAAACGCCGATTCCGATGCTCCGAAGGTAGGCAACAGCACTGAGCCTGCCTCGATAATGATCCAGGCGACCACCGCATATGCGGCCGCGATGCGTAATACATTGCGGCGCTTGAGTTCCGACACGAATGAGGTCATGAGTGCGATTATTACCTACAATGGGTTCTGGTGCAGCATGTACCTTAGAGTGTTACGCGGCGATTTTGTTTCACGCGGTACCTGCTCCGGTTCTCGACAGCTCAGCCAGCGCACATGTATCCAGTGCACGTATATAAGGTGGCTTGTGAAATGCGGGACGAGGAAACCGCGTTTGCCACCAATATCGGGTAAATCCCAGGCGCCAGGCAACCCGGTATCTCATCTACTCCGTACGGCCCCGGAGCATCGCCAACGTAATAAAGCGCTTCATCGTGCTCGGATATCGCTTCAACGCAAAGCCAGGAAAAAAAGCCAATACCTGGGCTAAAATTGAGGCGTCCGTGCGGGTCAGCTTGCAACGCAAGACAACAGAGACAATGAATTGATCCGGCTCAACCACAAAGCAACGCACACAGTTCGGCGTTCTGGTTATTTCACGCTGATGATCGCGGTGTTCCTGCCCACGTTTATCTCCTGTTCTGCCGAGGCTCCTGACAACGTGCCCGAGCAGGTTGCCAAGCCGGGGGCGGTCAGCCCGTTCGCACAACTGACGGATCCCGGCGGCTGCGTCATCGAGCAGATCACCACGGCCGATCATGATGAGTATCAGGTTCATGGGGCTTCCGCGGATGGACTGTTGCTTGCCATGGCCGCCCGGCTGGAGGGAGCGGATGAAAACGATGCAGTTACCCAGGTCTATGAAGTGGACCTGGCAAGCGGAGAGAAGACGGATCTCTCGCACATCCTCACGAATTCGGGCCCATATTCGCCGGATGGCAGGTTCATTGTGGTGGCGCAGGAAACCGACAACGGGAAGACCGACATCTTCGAATATGAACGGGCAAGCGGCGAATTGCGTGCGGTAGCATCACACAAGGCCTGGGACTGGCTTCCGAGTTATTCGCCTGACGGGCGGTTCATCGTGTTCAACTCCTACCGCGTGGAAGGGCAGTCGGATATTTACTTGTTCGAAAAATCCACCGAAACGTTGAGGCGTCTTACCGAGGACCCCCGTTACGACGCCCACGCGCGTTTTTCCGGCGACGGGAAACGGATTCTCTATCATCGCCAGCAAGGCACGCGGGATGAGGGTGGCTACATCTTCGATCTGATGGTTCATGACATGGAAACCGGCCAGAAGACACGGCTGACGGACGGCGACTACGAGGAAAGCTATCCGGACTGGGCGCCGGACGGCGGTCACATCGTTTACAGTTCCGACATCGGCGGCAAACACGGGAAACACAACCTCTACGTTCTGGCCCCGGGCGGTGAGACCACGACCCGGCTGACCGAGGGCGACTGGAAGGACAGTTACGCGTTCTGGAGCCGGGACGGGAAATTCATTTATTTCAATTCGGACCGGGCAGGGGTAACGAACGTCTACCGTATGCCGATGGACGGCGTCGAGTGTGTCAGGGAGCACGTTTGAGTCTGGCTCTATTCGAATTGACTGGCAATTCGAGCGACATCGCGACAGTCGGCAAGCTGCTGGCGCAGAAGGCAATTGTCGTTATCGTTCGACAACCTCGACACCGCGCCAGAACGCAATTCGGCCTGCGATTCTTCTCGCCGCGTCTTTTGGTTCTCTGTAATACCAGGCCGCATCAGGATTTTCTTTGCCGTCAACGACGAGGTTGTAGTAGTTCGCGGTGCCTTTCCACTGGCAAAATGACGTCATATCACTCTCTTCCGGGAGTGACTCCCTGACGGCGGTCCTCGGAAAATAGTAATTGCCTTCAACGAAAACCGTGTCGTCGGATTCTGCCAGTACGTGATTGTTCCAGATAGCTTTCATTGTCATTTTCCTCTGCATCGGCTTCGCCGGACTGCGGGTAGGCGAACTTCAGCCAGTTATGAAATCATAATCGGCTTGTTGAACGCCATGCCCCGTAACAGCTTGATACAATTTCCGGTGATGCCGAATCACGCCGCCCGGCGCCGGGCCCGGAGCCAGAACCGCCCCCAGAATAATTTCATTTCCTTATCCGTATCCGGTTGGTCTTCCTGAGATGGTTTCGGGTCAGCCTCCCGCGCCCGGTCGTACCGGTCGTCTGCGATTGCTGGCATCGGGACGAACGAACTCCTGATCGAGAGGCCGCCCAGACTAAACGTGAAAGCATCACGCGATTTCTCGTATTTTGTATTCATAGGATTATCTCCCTGGCGAAGTAGATAGTGGACTGCAACCGACCCGATTCCACGGGCCGGCAGGCGCAAGTTTGGTTTGGGGGCGACAAGGCCCACGAATGAAAACAGATCGGCTCGGATGTGCGGCTGGTTCACTGAAACCTGGCGTGTTCCGTCGCCGTCTGGTCGTGCCGGTGTGCGCTGCCAGATGCTATGTCAGTAGCGATGGGTCGGGGGTCAGTGTGACTCCGGGTTCTGTTTCGATTTCAAGTGCCATAGCGGTTTCCCGGCACTCTTCAGCGTTTGATGCCCGAAGTCTGGGGACTCGGGAGGTAATCCGCAAACGAAAAAAATTCAGCCCAGACCTGAAAATACCTCAGGTGATATCGTCGTAATTCGGCAATATTCAGTCACGAATCAAACTCACGCTCACATCTTCGGTCTGTCCACCGGCATCGACGGGCGTGTCTCGATCCCTTGAATCGTTTACCCTGCGTATCGGCCCGATCAGGATCAAGCTGGATGGAAAAACCGAATAACAACCCTCGGCGAACGGCTTCTCAAAGAACTAACGACTACTACCTGCCTGCGCTGACCGGTATTCGTTTCTTCGCGATCTTTCACATCTTTCTGTTTCACCTGTTGGCGACGTCTCGCAGCGAAAAACCCGAGGGCATGGCGACTCTGCTGATGGGTTTCAACGACGCGCCGCAAACCCTCTTGGTATTCCTGTCGAATGGCTGGATATCGACCAGCCTTTTCTTTCTCTTATCCGGCTTCATACTGGCCTACCTCTACTGGGGCGAAGACGGGCAACTGATCACGACCAGGCGGCGTTTCTGGTCATTGCGCGCTGCCCGCATCTACCCCATCCATCTGATCGTGATGACGATCATTCTCCTGACGCAGACGCCCTGGGTGCTCAGTCAGGGTATGCCGCTCAGCACGTTCGTCCCGAGCGCGCTGGCTACGATGGCCCTGGTCCAGGCCTGGATCCCGCCGTGGATTCCCTTGTGGAGTTGGCCCACCTGGACGATCTCTGCGCTGGTCTTTCTCTACCTGATCATGCCGTGGCTGATGATATCGCTGAGCCGCTTGTCCCGCCGCCAGATGATCATCGCCCTTATCGCCATGCCATTCATCTCGATCATCCCGACATTGGTATACACCGCAAGGATGGCCACGGGTGCTCCCTGGAGCATGAACGTCGACATGTTCGTCGCCAACACACCGCTTTTCTGGGTGCCGTACTTTGCGGCGGGAATGCTCATGACCCGCGTATTCTCACTGAGTCGCTTCAACCCGGCGCCGTCAGGTCCCTCCCGGTTCGCCTGGGGCGATGTGGCCTTCATCGTCGTTGTCGCCATCGGCTGCACACCGGGAATCGAGCAACCGCTGAAGTTCTTTCTCCGCCAGGGCTTGCTGATGCCTTTCTTCATCGTGATTGTGCTGGACCTGGCTCGCGGCAAGGGGCTTCTGGCCCAGATCTTTTCACTGCCCGGTACAGGCTTTTTGGGGGAGACCGGGTATTCCATCTTTATCTGGCAAAGCGTCGTCCTGATATCCATGTATGTATCGCTGATGATCTTTCCCACCATAGGGCCGTACCAGATCTGGATAGCCGTTGCGCTGATCATGGCGCTGGCGATACCCAGCACCTACCTGGTCGAGAAACCGATAGCGCGGGCTATTCGCAGGAAGTTCATAGACCGAGCCGCAATCGATCGCTGATGTACTTGTACTCGTCGGCGATGATGCGCTTGCAGTCTTTTGTAACAAACTCGACCAGTGTCTTGCCGACGAACGGAATACCACAGTCGATTTCCATACGAACGTGATTGACGCAGCCGTCTTCCACGGGCTCGAGCTCCAGTGTTCCGCTGATGGTGACCGGAACGTTGGCGATGTCGATGTTTGCCTTGTACACGCCATCGCCACCACCGCGTCGGCCGACGTTGTTACTGTTTTTCTTTTGCTGTATCCGGCGAATCCTCACTTTTCGATGGTCCCGGCAGCCGTTGATACCTGGTAGCACTCGGGTCGAGCGGTTGTCCAGTGCGGTCGTACTGCCCGGATTGATTGCCGCTGCGGTTCTGCACCGGCAATTGCCGCGTAGCATCGGTTCGGTTCAGCACCTGTCCTTCGCCACGCCGCGGTGGCGCGACCGTTAAGCTGCCATATTCCGATGCTGCAGGTGTACGTTGAGTGCCGGGTGCGCGATTCCCCGGGGCCGGAGGATTATCGAAATACTGCCCCGTCGGCGCTGCACCGGGCGCAGGTTGCGCTGGTTTCTCGTCAGTTCGCGGCAGTTGCCGCGCGGCATTCGCCCTGTTGAGTACCTGGCCTTCGCCACGCTTCGCGGGAGCAACGGGCAACTGTTGATATTGCTGCGCCCCCGGGGCAGGAGGATTATCGAAATACTGCCCCTTCGGTGCCGCCGCGGGCGCCGGCTGCGGCGGTTGCTCTTGAGGCTTGGGTGCCTTCGCCGGTTTCGGTTTCGTCGGCGGCGTGGCGGGTGGTGCCGCGTAAATGGTATTGACTGGCAGGGCAAGTACCAAAAGGATCGCTATCCACGTTTTCATATTACACCCCTTAAATTCTGTTACAGCCCCAACGTGCGGATCGAATTCGCTAGTGGTGCGAGATCGATACGCAAACGCACATCGAAATTCGTGCTTGCCTCTCTGGAAGTCAGATGATAAACCCCGTCACCTTTCTTCATGCGCTTGCAAGTCGCTGATTGAGGGTCTATGCATGCGAGCGCGGTGCCTATTTCCGCTCCGGGCTTTAGCACCTCATGTGTGCGTTTCGCGAGATGAACGATTCTCAGGTCAACACCGAACGTAAATCCGACTTCTTCCGTAGAGGACAACAAACCGGGTGCACTCAATACGAAACTCTGGCGCATCGATGAGAAGTTCCTGGCCATCGGGGGAAGCTCCGACAAGCCGGAAATCCAGCGGCCGTCATCTTTGTATCCCAGGTCCAATGGTTCGTTGTACACACAATGAGTGCGGCCTCTGTCGTCCTGACCCGGAATACCGCAGAGAGCCCAGTTCGTGTTTACCGCGCCGGCATAGTGACTGGTTTCCGACCTGAAGTCGGGAACGTTGGCGGATGCCGAGTTTGAAGTGCTGAGCATAGCGCTGACCCCGACCGAATAAGGGTGCGGACCGGCATTGCCACCTATCGAAAGCGATCTGCTGGAAGACACCTGCGTGGAGTTCATGTTGTTCTGCGGGAAGTAATCGGTCAGTTGCAGATGCTGCGGATAACGCGCCTGGATCTCTATCTTTTCAATAAAGGGCCCCTGGTCGAACTGCGTAGCACGGTAGTTTTCGATGCGCAGACGAGAGCTGTACGTATCGACACGTATGAACGTCGAACCGTTCTCATACCAGGCATACACTTGCGGGTTGAAGTCGAGGACGATCGGATGATTCTCGCTGCCATCGGGCAGGTCTCTCCTGAGTGTTACGATCCGGGTCCTGAATTGCATCGCAAGATTGGATTCATCGACCGCGCCAATACCGGCTACCTGCGTCGCATGGCTTGATCCGTCCCCGGAGATGGTCGCCTGCGTGGTCTGAATTTGCGGCGGCGCCTGCGGCTGCGACTGCGCAATCGCCTCTTGCTGTTCACCTTCGATTTCCACCTGTTGTTCGGGATTGGAATTTACGGTGTAGACTTGTACTGCCGCACCACCCTGTGGACCGAAGACGAGGATCGTACCGACCGGGTAATACTGCATGTACGATGTCTGGAACGGTAATTCGACATCGTGAACCAGGCCTGCCTGCGGGTCATCAATGTAGACCCCCATCTGTACCCGGTTTGAATTTCTAATGAGCACCTGGACGTTTTGAACAGGCTGGGGCTCGGATGCTCGTGGCGGAAGCACCGGCTTTTGGGCCTCTGTCCTGGCGGCAACCTGGTGCTGAACGTCTGTTATGCCGTACACGTTTGAATATTGCCCATCCGCAGCGTCTCCAAACTGGATCATGCCTCGTTGCACGTTGAGCCTGACCCACTCCGCACGGCCCGGGTGGTGTAGCTGCACGTAACTTTCGTTCCGGGCCTCCTCGAAATAAGTGACGGTGCCTTCCGGCGAGCGTTTGGTCCAACTGGCGTCGGCGTTCTGAGTGTAGCTGAGTGTCCCACCCCAGGGCAGCTCGTAACTCACCCCCACGACGGTCCAGGCCGACTTCGACTGCGCCGGCGGTTTGGCAGGACTTGGAGGTTGAGGCGCCGCGACAGTTCCTTTTGGCTCGCTGGCGTCGATCGCATATATGGTCGAGTAGGGTCCGTCGCCACTTCTGTAGCGGATAACACGCTGACTGAGGTCGAGCATGATCCAGACATCTCGACCCGGATCGTACAGGTGCACGGCGTTCTGGTCGCGGCGTCGTTCCTCGAAGCGGAATGAACTGTCCGGATTCCGCTCGGTCCAGAAGCCGGCGCCGTCGGCGTAGAATTCTCCGGTACCCCCGGCGTGCGTGTAGACCACGCGATTGACGTTGAGCCCCGTAGCCGCACCGGAGGCGTAACCGACCAGGCCAAGCAGTCCGAGCCAAACGAGCCCGATACGCATTGCGTTCCCGAACACCATAGTCGACTGCTCCAGTCGCAAGGTTTCAAATCCCGGGCGCCGTTAGAGGGCGCCCTCAGTATTCAGTATTGACCAAAGTCTGGCGATATGCCAGTTGCGGCGAGGCTTACGGGCTCGTGCCATTGCTGGACCGGTGACAGGGCAGGGCGTCAGCCGTTTCAGCCGGGCCCCAATCGATCGCGGATGTATTCGTACTCCTCGGCAATGATGCGCTTGCAGTCTTTTGTAACAAACTCGGCCAGTGTCTTGCCGACGAACGGAATACCACAGTCGATTTCCATACGAACGTGATTGACGCAGCCGTCTTCCACAGGCTCGAGTTCCAGTGTTCCGCTGATGGTGACCGGAACGTTGGCGATGTCGATGTCGATGTCTGCCTTGTACACGCCGTCGCCGCGGCTGCACCATTGCTCCGCCTGCTCCACGGTATTCCAGGGCTGCAGGAATTTGCCGAGGACGCCGGGCACATCGGCGGGCAACTCGCGAACGAACCTGACGACCGCACCGTCAGCATCTCGTTCGCATTCCACTACACGCATATTTCGTGCATCGAGCGCCTGCTGTTTCGCTTCGATCTCTTTTGCATCGGTAAACAAATCAAACACGGTATCCGTGCTGTGCGCGTACTCATGATCTCTGCGGATTTTCATTCTGGCCGTCAACTAGCGGTTGCGCCCCATTTTCTCGTGGCTGCTGACCCATTCGTGGGCGAGGATTGCGGATGACAGCGACACGTCTCCGGCCAGAACTACGGCGGCAATGATCTCGGCCAGCTTGTCTGCTTTGCCCGTGCCGTAGCAATCCATCATTTCGAGGCATTCGCGCTGCGTTGGCAGGCCCGTGCCTCCGCCGTAGGTCGCACAGATCAAAGCTGGCAGGGTGGTCGACCAGTACAAGTCGCCATTGTCGAGCAAGGCACAGTAATTCATCCCGGCATGGGACTCGGAGACATTCGCGGCATCCTGGCCGCAGGCAATGAACATCGCGGCAATGCCGTTCGCAGAATGGGCGCCGCTGTACACCGCGCCTGACAGGTGTGTGCCGATACCCGCAATTTGCCGGAACTTGTACAACCACTCCGGTTCGATACGGAGCAGCTCCTTTGCCACATCACGCTTCAGAACAAACTCCGCGACAACGCGTTTGCCGCGTGTCTGGATCATGTTCATCATCGAGTGCTTCTTGTCCGTGTCAATGTTGCCGGAGAGGATGTAGCGCGGTTTCGACGGGTGGTTCGCGCGTATCCACTCGCACGCAAAAAGCGTGGCTTTGCCGGTCATGTTCTGGCCTGCCGCGTCGCCTGTCGTATAGCAGAATCGCGTGTACATCATGTTGGCAACGATGTACTGCTCGACTTCGGTCAGCCGGGCTGTGCGCGTGGAGGTTTTCACGACACCGCGTATCGAATCGAGGTTCTCATTTAGCCACTCGCCGAACTCACGCGCCTCCAGCGCGTTGTCAAACAGAAACACGGGCGCCCTTTGCATCGAGTGCTTGACGACCGTCGTCCTGACGCCTCCGCATTCGCTGATGACCCTCATGCCGCGGCTGTAGCTCGCAAGCAAGGTACCTTCGGTGGTTGCCATTGGAATGTAAAAATCGCCTTTTGCGTGTTCGCCGACTATCGTCAGCGGCCCGGCGATTCCGAGCGGCATCTGCACGGTTCCGGTGAAGTTCTCGATGTTGCCGTGCGTTACGCCCGGATCAATCGTGTAGCTCGATACGGTATCCAGCGCGGTTCCTGTCATTGCTGTCACGAACGCGGCGCGTTGCGAGGCCATCTCGCGGGTATGATCATTGCCCCGGTCGCGGGGAATTCGGTCGGATTTCGCCATGATGTTCTCCAATACGCTTTGTCCCGGGCTACGCGATCTCCTCGAGTTCGGCCAGTGACTGCTCCAGGTAGTCGATGAGACGCTGGACGCGAGGCACCGTTTGTCGGCACGCCATGATGCCGAAGTCGAGGTTGCCGTCGTAGCTGACGAAAGTGATGTTCAGCGCGAAGCCGTGAAAGATCGCAGATGCAGGGTAGGAACCGAGCAAGGGCGCACCGTTCCAGTAACGCTTTTCTTTTGGTCCGGGAACGTTCGAGATGACCGTGCTGACCGGCGGGAACCAGTCGGCGATCCCCATCATGTTGGCAACGAACAGCGGCGTCTGTATCAGGGTTGCATACAGGCTGGCTTCCCGGGCTGTAAGTTCGCTGAGCATGTGCTTGCCGGCACGCGTCGACTCTACGATCGCTTCCAGCCGGTCGGCCGGGTCTTCGTGGCGGGTACCCAGGTCGGCAACGATATAAGTGATCGCGACGGGTGACTCGACGTCATCCTTCTGCCTGACCGACACCGGCACCAGCGCGCGCAGGGAATGATCGGGATGCTCGCCCAGCTCGTCGAGGTACCGCCGCAACGCTCCGGAGCACATTGCCAGAACGACGTCATTGATCGTTACGTCTGCCGCCTCGCTGACGGCGCGTACGCGATCGATGCTCCAGGACTGGGCAACGAATCGCCGCGCGGCTGAAACGGCGGTGTTCAAGACGGTGTGCGGAACATGCCGCCACGGTACTGCAAGGCCGTTGCCCAGACCCAGCCACGTGGCAGCATAGCTCTTAATGACGCCCAGGAAATGCGCGGAGGTATCGAACTGGGCCTTGAAGAACTCGGCGATCGCTTTCAGCTCGAACTCGCTCGGCGCGTCCTGCGATTTGCGGCCAAGTCCATGCTGCTCCCTGAACTGTTCGAGCGCCTCCATCGACAATGGAGATAGATTGCTCTCGGCCCCGGCGTCTGGCGAACAGCTGCCCTCGAGGAGCCGTATGCCTGCAACACCATCGATCGTCGCATGATGCGCCTTCGTGTAGACGGCAAACTGGCGGTCTTTTATGCCCTCGATCAAGTGCACTTCCCAGAGCGGGCGGTTGCGGTCCAGCAACGTGGAATGCAACCGCGACACCAGCCCAAACAGCTCGCGATACCTTCCCGGCTTCGGCAACGCCGAGTGCCGCACGTGATAGTCGAGGTCCAGGTCCGGGTCGTGCTCCCAGTAGAGCGGGCCAAAGCGCCCCAGCGCGCCGTGGGCAACTCGATGAGCAAAGGGTTGGCGAAGCTCGGTGGTCGAACGATAGGCATCACCTAGCCGGGCCATGAATTTGCGCCGGTTTGCGCGCTCGGGGAACTCGAACAGGTTCAGACTGGCCACGTGCATCGGCGCCTCGCGGGATTCAAGAAGCAAGAAGCCCGAGTCCAGAAGATCGATCCTGTCCACCGTCACCTCCTATATGGCGGGCTCCGCCGCCGGCTTGACGAGGTAGTGCGCCAGCGAGGGGAGCAACGTCAGCGCGCCGAGCATATTCCAAAGGAACATAAACGTCAGCATCAGGCCCATGTCTGCCTGGAACTTGATCGGCGAGAATATCCACGTACCGACACCGATCGCCAGCGTGAATCCGGTGAACCCGACTGCCATACCCGTGGTGCGCAATGTCTTCATATAGGACGTATAGACGTCGATACCCTGCTTCAGGTACGTGTTCATCTTGCTGTAGATGTAAATGCCGTAGTCCACGCCGATACCGACGCCGAGCGCGATGACCGGTAGCGTCGCGACCTTCACGCCGATCCCCAGGAACGCCATGAGTGCCTGCGCGAGCACGGATGTCAGCGCGAGCGGCAGGACGATGCACACGACAGCACGCCAGGACCGGAACGTGAGGAAGACGAGAAAGCTCACAACCCCGTAGACCAGCGCCAGCATCTGGTACTGCGCCTTGCCGATGACGATATTGGTGGCCGACTCGATGCCGGAATTGCCGGCGGCAAGAACAAACTGGATCTCGTCGCTGTTGTATTTGGCGGCGAACGCTTCGATATCGCGCACGGCAATCTCGAGCGTTTCGGCCTTGTGGTCATTCAGGAAAATGAGCACCGGTACCATGCTGCAATCGGTATTGATCAGATTGGTGGGCACATGGGCGAGCGAGTTGTTCAGGATGTATTGATTGCGACTCAGGGTGTGCCACTTCGGGTTGCCCTCGTTCATCGCCATGGTCACGCGCTTCGATACGTTTACCAGCGAGATCACCGACTGAACGCCGGGAGTGTTGCGCATGACCTCCTGGAAGCGATCGATGGCGGCAATGGTCTGATGATTGCCGCACTGCTGCGGAGGAGTTTCCACCATTGTGACGAACACGTCCGTGCTCGTGGAGTAATTCTCGGTCAGGAAGGCATTATCCAGGTTATAGCGTGAGTCCGGGCGAAGCTCGGGGGCACCGGGATCCAGGTCGCCGATACGCAGGTCCCTGCCGCCATAAAGACCAACGGCAAACAGGGCGATGCCGATGATGACGGTCGCCGGCGCGAACGGCGGCCTGGCAAAGTTCGAAATGAATGGCCACAGGCGCGGCGGTTTCGCCTGCATGCGCGTGATGTAATTCATGCAGGCCTTGGTGAGCCCGGTGTACGACAACAGCACCGGCATTAGCAACAGGTTGGTGAATATCAGCACGGCGACGCCGATGCTTGCCGTCAGCGCCAGTTCCTGGATGACGGGAATATCGATGACCATCAGGGTCAGGAAGCCGATGCCGTCCGAAACCAGCGCGATCAGGCCGGCGATATACAAGGCCCGAAATGCGCGCCGGGCAGACCAGAACGCGCCTACTCCGAAGAAATACCGGGAGACGACGTTGTTGACGATCTGCACGCCATGACTGATGCCGATCGCGAACACGAGAAACGGCACGAGCATGGAATACGGATCGAGGCCGAAGCCCATCGTGTGCAGCAAGCCAAGCTGCCAGACGACGGCTATCGTAGAGCATATGAGCGGAATCAGCGTCGCGTAGAAGCACCGGGAGTACAGGAGCAGCAGGACCTTCGTGATCACGAACGCGGCCGCGAAGAACAGTGCTACCTGCACGGCGCCCTCGATGAGGTCGCCGACGATCTTCGCGAACCCGGTGACCCGGATCTCGATTTTGTCCGTCTCGTACTTGTTGCGCACCAACTCCTCGACGCTCGCGGAGAAGTCGCGGTAGTCGAGCCGTTCGCCGGTCTCCGGATTCGTATCAGTCAGCGGTGCAATGATGGTCGCCGACTTGAAGTTGTTGGCGACCAGGCGACCGACCTGGCCCGAGCGAAGCACGTTGGTCCTGAGCTGGTCGAGTGAGGCCTGCGATCCGTCGTAGGCATTGGGAATAACCGCGCCGCCGCGAAAGCCCTCTTCGGTGACTTCACTCCAGCGCACGTTTGGTGTCCAGATCGACTGCAGGCCGGCGCGGTCCACACCGGCAATATAGAACACCTCGTCGTTAATCTGCTGCAGCGCTTCCTGGAACTCCTTGTCGAAGATGTCGCCTTCCTTCGTTTCGACGATGATGCGAATCGAATTGCCCAGACTAGCGAGATCCGCCCTGTTCCTCAGGTAGTTCTGAACGTACGGGTGCGACGTCGGGATCATCTTCTCGAAGCTCGCATCCGGCTCCAGCTGTGCCGCCTGGTAGCCGAAAAACGCGGTCAGCAACGCGAACAGCACGATGACCACGACGCGGTATTCGAACAGCAGTCGTTCGGCAATCGGCGGCCTGGCCCCGTTCAGGCCGGTGGGGTCCCTGTGTGTTTCACTCATCGCTATTCCTCGCTACGGCGGAAACGCCACCGAATCCGACCAGCAGGACACTGCCATCGTCGGCAAGTGCGACGCCGCTGTATACCTTGTTGCCCTCGGTGGGTACTGCATTGAAGCTCGCACCGGCGTCGCTGCTTTCAAGCACTACACCAGCGGCTCCCGCAAGTATCACCGAGCCGTCTTCGCTCGCGGTGCCACACATCAAGGTGCGCTGGTCCCGGGTATCGACCGCCGCCCAGCTTGTGCCCTCGTCGGTCGTACGGAACACGTTGCCTCTTAACCCGAAGATCAGCAGGCTGCCGTCGCTGGCGGCGATGGATCCGAAGAACGAGCCGGCATACGGTGACTCGACCCGCTCCCATTCATCGCCGTTGTCGAGCGAGCGCAGCAATGTGCCGGCCTCCCCGGCAATGAGCAGGGTCCCGGCGGACGAACGTGCGACCGTGTAGAGGTGATACTTGTCGGGGTTATCCAGCCGATTGCTGTGTGCCACCCAGGTCTCGCCGCCGTCGTCGGTGCGCAGGAAGACGCCATAGGCGCCGAGGGCGTAGCCGTTGTTCTCGTCGGCAAACCAGACGTCGAGCATCGGCGCTGTCATGCCATCATCGATGGCCGCCTTTGCCTCGTCGAGGGCGAAGAGGCCGTCATCGAGCGCCCATTCGGCATCCTCCAGTGTCTCGGGCGTGGCATTTTCCACCGCTTCCTCAAGCACCTCGATCTGCGATTCGAGAGCGCCAACAGATAGTCTAGCGACGTCCGATCCGGACAGTTTTATTTCCCATGTCGCCCCGTTGTCGCCGGAGTGCAACAGGAAGCCGTCGTGCGCCGTGGCCCAGGCCTCGCCCGGGCGCGCAAACGTCACGGACGTAATCGCGAGGGATACAGGCACGTCCGCCTGGATCCAGCTTCGCCCGTTGTCGTCGGAATACAGGATGTTGCCCTGTTCGCCGCCAACGAGCAGCCGGTCGCCGTCTCGTGCGATATCGAGAAGAAGGCTCTCTATTGCAAGGTCCGATTTCAGCGCGGGTAGCAGCGGAAAATCGACCGTCGACGCCTGGCTGGCGGCCAGCCAGGCGATCGCACAGGCCAGGATGGCCGCACGCGCGGCGGCGGCTCCTGGCAGGTGTCTGCAACTAGCGTACACCGGACCGACGCAGCGCCGCGGGCGTGTACTCGCGCTCGGAGACCTTGTGATCCCAGTGGTACTGGTAGCCCTTGATTTCGTTGTCCAGGCCAATCGGCAGGTGCCGTCCTGAAATAAGGTCATGCGACGTCTCGGTGGCGTACCACGGCACCTTGACCTGGTAGTGAGACACGTTGTGCGCTTCTTTCACGCGCCACATCTCGCCGCGACCGTCATAGAGATCGGCAACGCTGATCTGCCAGGTGTCCTCGTCGACGAAGAAGGTCCTGCGTGCGTAGATGTGCCGCTGGCCGTCCTTGAGCGTGGCTTCGACGACCCAGACTCGATGCAGCTCGTAGCGCAGGAAATCGGGATTGAGGTGGCCCTTCAGCACGATGTCCTTGTACTTCTTGCTCTTGTCCAGCAGCCTGAACGCGTTGTACGCGATATAGAGCTCCTTCTTGCCCAGGAGTTTCCACTCGTAGCGATCGGGCGCGCCGTTGTAGAGGTCGAGATCATCGGCCGTGCGCAGGGCGTCCGACGCCGTGCCCGGCCCGTCATAGGCGACGTCCGGCGCGCGGCGAACCCGGCGCTGACCGGCGTTATAGACCCATGCCGCACGTGGCTCGGCCACCTGGTTGATGTTCTCGTGCACGAGCAGCACGTCGCCCTCGAGGCGTGCCGGCGCCTTGATCGCCTGCTTGTAGTAGAACAGGCGGTTTTCCGGCGGGTTTGGGAGGTAGTTCGCAAAGGTCAGCTGGTCGTCGAATACGACCGGGCTGAATGCGCCGCTCGCCTGCACCGGGATCTGCACATACGTGCGCTTCACGCTGCCACCGCGATACCTGAGCACGTGATTCCATACGATCTCGATGCCGGACTTCGGAATCGGGAACGGGCAATAGGAATCGACGTTCGCGAGGCCGTTGCCATCGTCAGTCGTGATGGCTGTCAGCGCGTCCTGTTTGATCTCTGCATAGATATCGTCCGGATAGGCTGCCGTGCGGTGGGTCGTGTAGACCGGCATGCGATACGTGTCCGGGTAGCGTTTCAACAGTGCGATCTGGCCGGGCGACAGGTTTTCCTGGTATTGCTCGTAGTTCTCGGCCGTGATCGTGAACGACGGCTGCTCGTCCGGGAACGGGTCGACCAGCGGCTGGCCCTCGACATAGCCTGCCGGCAATGCGGAGAGACCGCCGGTCCAGGCAGGGATTGTGCCCGCGGCATTGCCGGCGCGTTCCGCGCCTATGGGCGTCAGTTCATCGCCGCCAAGGCGATCCGCTTGTTCCTGCGTGAGTTCCGCGAACGCGGCCTGTGTGATCAGGCCCAGCGCCGCCGCTACGGTGATAGTTGTCAGTTTTTTCATGGTGTTCATGCTCCTGCTATTCATTTTCAGCCGGCGAGTCAGAAACTCATGGAGACGCTGAAGGAAAGGAAATCACGGTCTTCGATGGTGTTGTAGTCGCCACCGGAGAAGGTCGTGTAGGACAGTGAGCCGGTATAGCGATTCAGGTATTCGGCGTTGATGCCGAGCGTCAGCGCTTTCTGCCCTTCGCCGAAATTCGTGTTCGGCGAGAAGCCGTCCACATCGTGCGACCAGGCAAAGTTCGGCGTCAGGTTGATGCCCGCGATCACGTCATTATAGGTGAGGCTCGCCCGCACACGGTAGCCCCACGACGAGTCGGTGACGTAACCGTCGTTGGTGCAGTTTCCGGCGTTGCTATTCGCGGGAGCGGCGCCGATCAGGGCATTGCCTGCCTCGCACGTAAAAAATTCCCCCGGAATAGGCGGAACCGGGGGGCCCAGTGCCGCAAGCGGTATAGGCGTAAAGGCGCCCATACCGAAAATCGTGTTGCGGCCGTAGCGCTGTACCGATTGGTCAGGCAGGCTGCCCACCCAGTTGCCACCGATCTCGGCGGCGAAAGACAGGCGGCTGGCGCCGAGGACCTGGTCGAAGAAGCGAATGAACGTGACCTGCGCCTGGGTAACCGGCAGCAGATCGTAGCCCGACACGGGCTGACCGAAACCGGCTGCAAACACCAACGGTGTCACTGTCGAATACGGCGCGTAACCCAGTGCAGCCGTCAGGATCTCGGTCGCGTTGATCTGCACCGGGTAGTCCGGCCGGTAGCTGACCTCGCCGGAAACCGCGAAGCCCGCGAAGTTGGTGGCGAAGCTCGCGCCGAAGAGCTCGATGTCTTCCGGGAACTCGGCGAAGTACTGCGGGTTTGCACCGCCCAGAGGCCGGAGCAGATCGCCTGGAACAAACGGCCAGGGCGGATCGCCCAACTGCGGAGTCAATGCCGCAATCAGCGCAGGAGGGATTGAACTGACAGGGACCGTCGGGTTCATCGAGGTAACGCCGCCCAAATACGGCGTGCGGCTGTGGTAGTTCATGTAGTAGATGCCGAACTCGGAACCGGCAAGCTTCTCGGCAAAGTAGCGCAGCGCGATGCCGTACTGGCCACCGTCATCGGGCTCGATATCGGGCAGCCGGGAGACGAACAGGCCGTTGGCCATCTGGAACTCGTCGGGAAGATCATTCCTCACGGTAACGACGTTACAGCCGCTTGCCGCAACGTCTGCGGTCGAGAAATAGGTGCCGCAGCCGTCGATGACGGTCTTTTCCCATTCGAGCTGGTAGAAGATATCGATGCTCAAGGCGTCGGTGGGGCTGGTCGAGATCGTCAACATCGACACCGGCAACAGGCCCTCCTTGATCTCGGCACCAGGGCGTCTGAAAGCGGACACGTCGATCGGGTTGATCGAGTTGATGCCGTTCTGGATAAAGGTGCTCTCGCCCCAGCTGGCGACCTGGCGACCCAGCCGGATGTCCAGCGGCGCCTCCGTCTCACCGAGATAGAAGGTGCCGTACAGGAACGCGTCGAGCAGCTCGATGCCGGAGGCCTGTGCGAAATCGTCGAAGCCTGAGTCAGCCAGCGGCTGGTTCGGGGTGTACAGGTTGGCCGAGTTGCCTATCGTCCGCTTGCCATTGGCCAGTTCCTCGTCATACCAGTACTTGCCGCGCAGGAACAGGCCGAAGTCGCCTTTGCGCAGCTCGAGGTCGTGAACGCCTTTGAAGATCAGCGAATAGATGTCGCCGTCCTTGAAATTCGCATCACCGTCGTCCGCGGTACTCGTAGACGCAGTACCAATATCCTGCCCTCGATATCTCCCCATTGAAATTCGACAGCCGCTGCAGGAAAGCTCAGCGCACACGACGCCAGCAGCAACCCGATGGATGCGCTTCGTATTTGCCCGTTCATTTCGGTGAATCCTCTGTTTTGGGCCTGGACGCTCTGGTCCGAGCCATGGACGACCCGATCGAAATTCATCGATAGGGTGCCAGATGGTTATGGATTCAAATATTCTTCATTTACCGGCGACCTTTTGATATGCGGAATAACCGAGGGTCGGCGGCGATGCGGTGGCTGGGCATTCGGGGAGCGGCCTGACCGGGCAGGGACCTGCCGGTCCAAGCCTCCCGTAGGAGCGGCTTCCAGCCGCGATCGATGATCCGATTCCAAGAACGCGCCACGTGGCCGTGCTGGTCACTTTCTTGATCGGAGACAGCTCGCAACTACGCCGGATTTATCGACAGCGTATGAAGACGGCGGCCCCTCAGGGGGCCGCCATAGCGGCAATTGCGGACATAGTGAGAGTCCGAGTAAACGACTGGCGTCGTATAGCGCCGCTGCCGTTGGTCACTGGGCCAATGGCAGGTCATCGAGGTCGAAGTTGATTTCCTTGACTTCGCCGATGGCGATGGTTGCCTCTTTGCCGGCCTCGGGTATGAAGGTTTGGCCGTCGCACGTGAATGCAACTTCGTATTCGCCGGCAAGGAGGAAACCGACCGAGTAGCGGTACTGCATCGAGCCGTCATCCTGCTCCTGCTGTTCGACGAGGCCGGTTGCGACCGGATCGTTTGGATCCGGTTCGAAAGGCGCCTCCGGATCTTCCGGTGGATAGTCGATCGGGTTAGGTGCGATGCCGTCGTCGAAGACATACACTTTCGGTGCGAACTCGACATCGCAGTCATCGGCCTCCACGAGTTCATCCGCGACCCGTCCCAGGAGCGTGCCGACTTCGTTGTTTGCGACGAGTTTGACGACCGGCTTCATGATGGCATCGGGCGCAAGCCCCGGTGGTGCGATGAAGGACTTGCCCAGATCCCACTCGGCCGTGTAGTTACCCGAGGAATTGACGGGAATCGTAATATCCTTGATGAGCTTGAGACCTGTCTGGTCGCCACTCGGGATGAACAGGCTGTAGAGCAGGCCGGTTTCGGTGAGGAGGTACGAGCCGTCGTCGGCCAGGCACTCCGGGTCCGCCTGGTCGGTATCAGCCGAGCCCGCATCATTACCCCTGTTGGCGTCGACCATCAGCCTGATCCACTCGTAATTCCCTGCCGGTACCTGTGTGCTCGTGATCGGTTGGGAATTCGCACCCTGGTTGGCCAGCAGGTTGACGATCTCCGGTGCGGTGAAATCGATCGCGATCGGCGCGCCCTCGTCGGTCTTCTTCAGCTGGACTCCGTCGAACTTGATGCAGACTTTCGCCGCATCTTCGATGCCACTGTCGCTGACACTGAGGTTGAAGACGCCCATGCTTTCCTCGATCGGATCGGAGCCGGAGCCACTGCAGCTGGTGAGCGTGATCGCTGCTACGACCAGGAGCCCGAAACGCGATCGATTCGTAATATTGTTCATTGGTTCATTCCCTCTAACTCGATAAGGACGTATAAAACATGCGTATATACGGCCTAACGTCACCAACCAGCCAGCGGTTGCACCTTTTTGACATAAAATCGGCAAAAGTCCATAAATCGGCAAGGGCCTATTTCTTGTGTTATGTCAAAATATCGCAACCGAATTCCCAGTCTCTGCGTTAACCCTAAGGTAACGCTATCGAAATGACCCACGACTCGCGAAAAACCCGGTTTGAAGCGTTGTTGCGACCGCATTTCGATGCGCTGTATGCCTCGGCGCGCCGGTTGACGCTGTCGCCGGATGACGCCGAGGACCTCGTTCAGGACGTCGCTTTGAAGGCGTTCGAGAAACTGGACGAACTCGAGCGGATCGAGTTTCCAAGAGCCTGGTTACAAAAAGTCATGTACAACAGATTCATCGATGAACACCGCAGTTCCAAACGGTCGCCTGTCGATCAGGCAGCAACGGGTCTCGACTCCGAAGAGCCTGACGATCGCGAGCGCAGCAACTGGCTGCCCGAGGAAATGCTCGACCGTGAAGTCCGCATAACCCGTATTCTCATGGCGATGAAGCGGCTCGACAGCGAGTCAGCCGCCCTTGTCGCATTGCGCGATATCGAAGGTCTGACAATCGCGGAGCTCGAAATGATGACCGGCTCGCCTTCTGGAACGATCAAGGCAAAGCTTCACCGCAGCCGCGCCAGGCTCGGTCGACTTTTGTCCAGTGACGAGACCCTGAAACCTGAACTGAAAGCCATAGGGGATGCAGAGTGAGCTGCGATTTCGACAAAGACAGGCTACGCGCACTGGCTCGCGGCTCGCTCGCAGGCGCGGAGCGGGATAGCGTGCTTGCACACGTTGATCGTTGCGAGGATTGCCGGACAGCCCTGCGCGGGGCGGAAGCGCTTGCCGAACTCGCGGCGCGAGACACGGGCACGCCACCCGCCGGTTTATTCGAGGCAGTAGTCGAGAAAGCCGTATCGCGACCCGCTCGAGCACCACGGGACAATCGCTTCTGGATGGGCGCGGGATTTGGCGCCATAGCCGCATCGTTACTTGCGGTCGCACTGTTCTTCGGGTGGACGGACAGTCGCGCGCCGACCGCCAGTGTTCCGGAGTTTGTCGTTTCGCTCGAAGAGCCGCGGCAAATGAACCTGGCCTTCGAGACGGATCGCGTTCTCGACGGCGCAAGGATTACGATTCTCTTATCGGGCAGCGTCGAGATCGACGGCTACGGCCCGCGCAGGGAGCTTAGCTGGACGGAGAATCTCGAAGCAGGCGTAAATCGCCTTAGCCTGCCGGTCATCGCGAATGGTTTCGAAGGTGGGCAGATGGTCGTACGGCTGGAGCATCCGCAAAGCGAGCAGGTGTTCGTCGTTCGCTTACAGGTAGAATCATGAACCGGGGTAAGACGTGATGAAACGAGCAGTTGAGATCAGGAACTTATTTCTCGGCCTGTGCATTTTGTGCCTGCTCCTGAGCACAAGCCTGGTGCTTGCACAGGAAGACGACGACAGTGCCGCAGACCCGGCGGAGTCGACAATTCGGCTCATGGGCGCGGCGGAGGCTGAATTGCCCGAGGCTGTCACCAAGGAAATCATGCTGCCGCCGGCAGCCGTCGAGAACTCCGCGGCGGTCGAGCGAGCTGAGCGCGGTTCGCAGAAGGCAAATGAGAACCGCGAACGTCGTGAAAACGGGCTGTCCCGTGCAGACGAAGCACGCGAGCACGGCGCTGAAATGGCGGAGCAGGCGAGGAAGAACCGCGAGAATCGCGGCCGCTTCGAAGACCGTCCGACACCGCCGGATCGACCCGAGCCACCCAAGGGTCCGCCCGACAAGTAAAAGCAGGCGAAGGTACAATAACGACATGCCCACGGTGCGAGTGCACAATGGGCACCGTTGCATTGGGGCGCGTTTACGGAGTTGAACCGCATCAACAGGGCAGTGACACGCAGGCTTCTTTTCGCGATAAGTGCGCTATCGATCACCGTGCATGCGTATGCTGACGACTGGACGAATGGCAACGTCGCGTTCGAGCGCGGCGATTACGCCGCGGCACTCAGCTTCTTCGAGGCAGATCGGGATTCGGGTTTGACCGGTCCCGCCGTCCATTACAACATTGCCGTATGTCAGTACAAGCTCGAGCGGTACGCTGAAGCTGGCGAAACGTTTGCGCTGATTGCCCGCAAGTATCCACAAATGGCCGGCCTCGCCGAATACAACCTGGGCCTCGTGTCGCAGCGCGTGGGTGATACGGCTGCTGCAGCCGAACATTTCCTCCGCGCCTATCGCGCGAGTCAGGACAACGAAGCAATTCGGGTGCTGGCGTCAAACCAGCTTGCCGCGATCGAGCCCGAGGAACGGCCAGCGTCCAGCTGGTCCGGGGCTATTGGAGTTCGCGCCGGGTACGACGACAACATTGTCCTGCGAGACACGGCTGACATATCGCCAGGCGTTAGGACCGAAAGCCCTATGGTCGATGTTTTTGCCTCGGTTTCTGCGCCATTCCCCGGTCCGCCCGGCGGATTGCGATTCGAGGGTAGCGTCTACGGAATACGCTATTTCGACGCTGATGATTTCGATCAGAACGAGATCAGCGCGGGCGCCAAGTACGAGTGGCAGCAGGGAAGCTGGCGAATCGCTGCCGGAGCTTACGCCGGCGCAGGCTGGCTGGGTGGCGACGCATTTGATCGCCGGATCGGCCTGGGAGTCGAAGGCTACAGGTCACTTGGGGGCAGCGCATCTGCAAACCTCTCTTACTACTACGACGACATCAACGATGGCGATGACATATTCAACGGTATCAGCGGCAGGCGACATCACATCGTTGCACGTTATCGCCAGTATTCTCCCGATGGCCGACGCCTGTTGGTGCGACTTCGCCACGAAGACAACGATCGTCTGGACCCGGGCGTATCACCCACGCGCACGGGACTTTCGGTCGACTATCGCCATTTGCCGGACACGGGCTGGGGCTTCGAGGCGGGTGCGAGTTATCGACGCAGTCGCTTCAACGATGTTGCCGTGTCTCGTACTGAGAACCTGTTTTCTGCGCGATCCGCGTTAACCAGGCATCTCGTCCGGAACTGGATTCTGCTCGTTGAGTATCAGTACTCAAACAACGACTCCAGCGACCCGGAGTTTTCTTATGATCGAAACTTGCTGACAATCGGTGTGATGCGGATATTGTGACGGTTGCTTGACCAGTCTGTTCAGTCGATCCGGTAAAACGCGATCAGGCCACCGAATTCCCTGGCGTCTTCGGTGGGCAATTGGTCGCAATTCGGTACCGAGTCAAGCCACTCCAGGAGCATTGTCCGCAGCTCGGCGATCTTTTCCGGAGTAGCCTTGCCTCGAATGCGTGTGACGATTGCCTGTTCCTCATCGTCATCACGGGCATTCGCCAGGGCGTTCAGGATCTCGGTCTCGCTCACCCTAAGCATCTCGCGTGCGGCTTCTGCGCCCTCGTCCCCGGGTGCATCGCTGAACAGGGAATGATCGGCCTCGAATCGCTGCGCTACGGCCCGAAACGTGCGTTCAATCGTGCCGCGTTTCTGCTTTTCCTCCACGACCTCGAGCAGGCCCGAGTCGTGCAGGGCATCAACATGCCGGTACAACTTCGTAACGCTTTCGCCGAGCTCGGCGGCCACCTGCTTGGTCGTCCTGGCCGACTCGGCAAAAGCCTGCAGGAGCCGCAGTTTCAGAGGATCGGACAACAGGCGAACCTGGTCCAGGTCTTTGATTTTGTGTGTGTCTTTCACAAGAGATGCACTTTCTTCGCGGTCGAGGTTGATTATTCACAGAAATGTGAATAATATTATTCACGATCCAGTGAATATTCAGGATAACGAAACAAATGCAACTTGTCGATCACGTTTTTATACTGCTGTTATTCGTGCTGCAACCCGTCCATGGTGCGATCGAGTCCCGGTACTACATTGCACGGGTGAAAGCGGGTCAGCCTGCCGAGCGGGTTCGCTTCTACCGACAGACGGCAATGGTGGAGTGGCTGTTTCTCGTGTTACTGGCCGCGGCCTGGCTCGACTTCGGCCGGCCAATGGCCGATCTCGGCTTCGTCATGCCCGGAGGTCCGGGGTTCTGGATTGGGGTCATACCCTGCATCGCGCTGACCGGATATCTCCTGTACTCATGGCGAAGCGCAAAGCACGCGAGTGTTGCCGACAAAGCCAGGTATGCAGAGTCGTTCGGCAATCTGGCCATCTTTCTTCCGCATACCAGGCGCGAGCTTCACAATTTCTACGCCGTATCGATAACCGCCGGTATCGTCGAGGAGGTCGTGTATCGGGGTTTCGTGATCTGGTATCTCGGTCAGTTCATGCCGGTGTGGGGTGCCGTTGTCGTATCGTCCGTTGCATTCGGTCTCGGGCACAGCTACCAGGGCGCAGGCGGCGCCCTGCGGACTGGCCTGGCCGGGTTTGCTCTTGGCGCGTTGTACGTTGTAAGCGGGTCGATCTGGTTACCGATCGTCGCGCACGCATTGCTCGATGCGCTGCAAGGTGCTGCGATCCACGAAATCCTGAGCAAGGATGACGACCACCCGGAACCGCAGCCGGCATAGCGGCTGCTCAGTCACCAGGCCGTTCTGATGGATCTATCGATGCCCGGCCTGAACGGCATCGAGGCGACCCGCCGTATAAATGAGGAATTCGCGTCAGGAAAGGTCATCACTCTGTCCGGTCACGGGGACGACGGCCCCAGGCTAGAGATAAACGGCCGGCGTAGCGACATTGTCGATGCCCGCCGCGCGCAGCCGTTCGGCGGCCCTGTCGACACCGACTTCGGTCATCTTCTCCCAGCCAATCGCCTCACCTTTGACGCCGTGATGTTGAAAGGCGTTCAGCTTGACGCGGGTGTCGGCTCCAAGCTCCTTCACAAATCCGATCAGGCTGTCCAGTTCTGCGTCACTATCGGTCTTGCCGGGGATCAGCAGAAAGCGTAATTCATATAGCTTCCCCGCCGCATGAAGAAACCGTGCCGATTCCAGGCTTTTCACGTTTTGCATGCCGGTCAGCGCCTGGTGAGTCGGGTTGTCGAAACTCTTGATGTCGAGCATGACGCCATCGGTGACGGGAAGGACATTCTCCCAACCCGGTGCGCCCAGGTGGCCGTTGCTGTCGATGAAACAACTGAGTTCAGCGAGTTCTTTATCCGCCTTGATTGCTCGAAACAACTCGATGATGAAATCCAGTTGCTTTGTTGGCTCGCCGCCCGAAACCGTAACGCCCGTCAAGAACGGCCGGTACTCGCGCGCCAGCTCCAGGATCTCCGCAACACTGTAATCGCGCACCATGGGATTGGCGCTGATCGGACAGACCTCGAGACAGGCATCGCAATGGTCGCAGGCGAGTGGATCGTATGCGATGCGGCCGTCGACCAGGGACAGCGCATCCACATGACACGCGGGAATACACTCGCCACAGTGATTGCATTCACCGATCGTGTGAGGGTTGTGACAGCAGGCACAATTGAAATTGCAGCCCTGCAGAAAGATGACGAGCCGGTTGCCTGGCCCGTCCACAATAGAATAGGTGAGGATCTTACTGACTGTGGCCTGGGTAGAGCTCATTTCCCACTACTCGCGGCTTGCGGTCGAGAATCCCGGTTACGTCGGCGGCCTCGGCTCCCAAAACGGTGGTATTCGTTCGAGAGCCCTGCTGCTCTTTGAATTTCCTGATATCGGACAGGCGGACCATGTACCCCGTCACCCGAACGAGATCGTTGCTCGCAACATTGACCGTAAACTCCCGGAAGCCGCGGGCGAACGCGCCTTTACAAAGCTGCTGTATCGCTTCGGGATTATTCCGGACGGACTCGTCCACTGTCAGAATCTCGCTGATTCCGGATGAATAGTACTGGTGATGTGGTGACAGTGCCTCTACATGTGTCACCGGATCCGGCTCGGTACCATAGGGAATTCGCACTCCCGGTGTTGCTTTGACATCATCGCTCAGGCCTGCCTGTGAATGCAGCAGCGCGCGACCTCGCCACGCGTTGTTTAATGGCCGACCGTCGACAGCTTTAGCCAACACGGCGGAGATCCTGTGCCCGAGAGCATTCGCCTCCTCGTCAAACCCATAGCGGCCGGCACGCGCTTCTTTTTCCTGGAGTGCATTGACGGCCTCGGCCATGGCGAACACGCCGAACATGGCGGTAAACCGGTCGGCTTCGATCCAGCGCTCCTCGACGAGGAAGCTTTGGAAAAAATTGGATTCGTTGAACAAGTAGTCGATCCGCGACTGGGTCAGTCGGAAGTTCAGGTCCAGGTAGCGCGGTAACTGATGGGCAAAGAAATCGTCTTCGCCGCTCGACCGTAAAGCGACCTCCTTCAGGTTGATGCGCGTCAGTGTCGATGCACCGCCGGCGATTGGCAGCACGTTATAGCAACTCACGATGCCGTATCCGCGCTCGTCAAAGGCAGCAGCGTGGACGGGGTGATTGGCGATATGTGGTTTGCAGCATTCGACGATGTTGTTGCTGGCAATAGCCAGGATTTCGTCGCCGCTGGCTTGAGGGTCATAAAGGAACGTCAGGTTTGGTGCTATCTGCTTCAGCTCGGCATCGACCCGCAGGATAGCGCGGGCGACGCGATTGTCCGTCGGGCCAATATTGGCATGCATGAACGCATCGGGCAGCGTGCGGTCGAGATAGCGCCAGAACAGTTTGATCTTCTCGTAGAGATCTTCGTCGCTGATGTCATCGCAGAACGGCAGCAAGAGATGATCCAGCCGCCCAATGTACACGGGTATGCCAGTTACGGACGGCACGTGATGATAGGCGATCATCAACGTGTTGATTGCTTCGTCCAGTGTTTCGGGGGCGGGCAATTCCAGGTACTCGCTGCCCTGTGCGAGGACGATGCTGTAGTCGGGCAGGACATAGCGCGGTTTGTACGGCGCGTGCCCCTCATACATGTCGCAGATGACGCGCTGATCCAGCGCTTCCTGCGTTTCGGCATCCAGCGTTGGGTAGGGCAGCATGTTCTCGGCTTCCAGCGAGAGATAGTGCCTCTTTTGGGCCGGACTTAGCGTCGCGTCATTGGCGATGCTGCGCAGCTTCTGGATAGTGTCCTGCATGACGTCGCTCCATTGAGTAATGACGCACGGGTCTATTATAGCGAGCCGCTGGAGTGCGCGCTCAAGCATGTCGATTAGCGAGACCCGGGGCGATCTTACAAGCGCATAAACTGCTGCCGTGTTCGTGACCAGGCGTAGCCCAGCAACACAGCCACAAAAAACACCTCTGCGCCGAAGTTAATGACCGAGCTGATGCGCGCCTGCAGCCATTCGGGAAACTCGAACGGCAACAGGTTCGTGAGGACACCAAGCAACGCGTCAGTGACCAGGTTAGTCAGGTACAGCGACAGCTTTA
>CALZMQ010000002.1 GCA_945788625.1 uncultured Woeseiaceae bacterium | reverse complement strand
TGCGCGCGTTCGGGGTGTAGCTCAGCCTGGTAGAGCACTGCCTTCGGGAGGCAGGGGCCGGAGGTTCAAATCCTCTCACCCCGACCAGTCATAAGAAAAAGGGCCGCTTTCGCAAGAAATGAAGCGGCCTTTTTTCGTTGGCTGGGAGGGATATGGAACTGAATCAGAGGTTCAGCGATTTGCGAAGCAAATCACGGCGGGCTCGCGTCAGCGAGCCGGCACCGAAGGAATTCACGCCGCAGGCGTGAACCACAAAACGCGAAAGCGTTTTGGACGCCGATGGCGCCCTTTAGGGTGAGGATCGCCCCCAGGCGATCCGAGTCAAATCTTCTCACCCCGACCGGTATTTCCCCTCTAACATTCATACGGTTAGCGTCAACCCACTAGAGCACTGCCTGGGTTCCGCAGTGTTCTGGTTTCACCTGGTCAGCTCGCCCAGCAACTCGGGCAACGTTACAAGGGCGAACGTGGTCGAACGATCACTGATGGCGTAAGGAATCACGAGCTTATCGTTGTGGATCATACCGCCACAAGAGTAGACAACGTTCGGAACGTAGCCAACGCTCTCCTCTTCCAGTGGCACAATGAGCGGCTCCGGAAGACGGCCGATGACTCGGGAAGGGTCGTCCAGATCCAAGAGCGCGGCGCCGATCGAGTACTGGCGCATCGGACCGACGCCATGGGTAAGCACCAGCCACCCCGACTCGGTTTCTATCGGCGACCCGCAATTACCAATCTGAATGATTTCCCAGGCAAATTTGGGCTTGAGCAGGAGTTCGGCTTCGTTCCAAAAAAGTACGTTGTCGGACCTCAAGAGGAACAGATTTTCATTGTCGAGCCGACCGAGCATCAGGTACCGGCCGTCGATCTTCCTCGGGAAGAGCGCCATCCCCTTGTTGAGGGCGTATCGACCGCCCAGCATTCGAATTTTGGCTGTGTGAAACCCGGTCGTTTCGAGGATCTGGGGCATGATGTTCGAACCGTCGTAGGCCGTATAGACCCCGTAGTAGCAAATTCCGCCATCGTCGGAGTGAAATTGCACCAAACGCATGTCCTCGATGCCGTGACTCTCGGCGTCGGAATTCGGGAAGATGACGAACTCCGACGGATCGTAGAGATCTGGCATATGAAGATCGTAGTTCGCTCGTGAGATAGCAATCATCTTGTCGACGGTCTCGGAATTCTTCAGGCCATATTTACGTGACTCCCACACGGCGTCGATTGCCAATTTGAGTTCGACGAAGTCGAAGGTCGTACCCAGCTGGTCCAGTACATCATCGCTGAATTCTCCGATCGCGCCTATCTCGGTGAGTCTCTTCTGGTAGATCTGTTTCTCGAATTCTCGATTCTCGACGACTTGAAGCCGACGGCTGTGTTGACTGACAGGCTCAATCCGTATTTTATTTTCGCGATCGATGACGCCACGACGGAAGACAGCCGAAGAGATATGACCTTCGCCGGTTGCCCGCAGGCTCATGACAAAACGGGTGCTCCCCACGTCGGCTTCGTCCTGCACAATGGCCGGCACCATCGAGGGATTAAACAGCGCCGCAGACTCGATGGCGTATTCCATCGTGAAGTAGGCACCGATCAGGAGCCGCCTCTTCTTGTCGACAGATTCCTCATCGGTAATAAGGTATTTGACCGCATCGTAGTTGCTCTTGGCGATCATGGCGAGATCCGGATGTTTCTTCTGGAATCTCCGCCCGAGGCCCTTCACCAATTCCGAGACCTCGGAGCGGTCGAGGGCCCGTATCCGTTCGATGATTCCACGCAACCGTTTCTCGTCGCCGGGCCCGAAGAACCGCGGAATGACACGCGTCGGGTCCGGGTCGAGTTGCTCGGAAATTCGCTCGATCTTCACTCGTGAGCGGTACATTGTCTCGCCAGATTTCACGGCACATCGCCCGGGACAGCAGTCGTTGCTGCGAATCAGTGAATCATACTCTGGAAATTCGGTCCAGTGCGTCGCATGTTAGAATAACTGCTTAATCTGATTACTTAGAAACAGAGCATAGGGAGGATCTCAGCATGCCGGCGCCGCCAAAATCAGTTGCTTTGATCGGATCCTACCTGCCGAGACAGTGCGGAATCGCCACCTTTACAGCCGACCTGGCCAACGCGATTGTCGATAACGACCCACGAATTGACTGCACGATTGTGGCGATGAACGATCGGCTTGAAGGCTACGAGTATCCGGACACGGTCAAATTTCAGATCAATCAGGACAATCTGAACGAATACCGACTCGCTGCGGACTTCCTGAACTTGAGGAACCCGGCGGTAATCTGTCTACAACACGAATACGGAATATTCGGCGGCCAACGCGGCAGCTTCATAGTCGAACTCGCGAAGGACGTGAAGATTCCTCTTTTTACCACCCTGCACACGGTGTTGAAGGAGCCGACGTCGGAGGAGCGGAAGATCATTACCCGATTGTCGGAGCTCTCGGCCAGCCTAATTGTTATGAGCGAACATGCTGCTGATTTTCTTCGCGATATCTATCAGGTTCCGGAGAGAAAAATCACTCTGATTCATCACGGAGTTCTCGATGTTCCGTTTCTGGACCCGGATCCTTGCAAGAGTAAGCTGGGGGCAGGCAACAAGACGGTAATCCTGACGTTTGGCCTGCTATCGCCGGGCAAAGGTATCGAATTCATGATTGATGCCTTGCCGGATATTGTCAGCATACATCCGGAGGTACTTTATTACGTAGTTGGCGCCACACATCCGCATTGCAAGGGCGAAAGTGGGGAGGACTACCGCCTGAGTCTGCATCATCGGGCAAAGGAACTGGGCGTTGGCGACAACGTCGTGTTTCATGACCGTTTCCTGGAACGCGACGAATTGATTGAGATCATTCGGGCTGCCGATATCTACGTCACCCCATACTTGAACGAGGCTCAGGTTGTGTCCGGCACACTGGCCTATGCAGTGGGTGCGGGTAAGGCGGTCGTGTCCACCCCTTATTGGCATGCACAGGAGATGTTGGCCGATGGGCGCGGCAGGCTCGTGCCCTTCAAAGATCCCAGGGCGTTGACGCAGGAAATCAATCGACTTCTGGATTTTCCGGAGGAGCGTCTGGCGATTCGTCAGGCCGCTTATGATTATTCGCGGCCTATGGTGATGAAAGAAATGGGCCGCCGTTATCTGGCTTTGTTCTCGCAGGCCAAAGCGCAACATGCCCGTGCGCGCGATCTCCCGGCACTCGATACATTGAGTCGAAAGGAACAACGACTGCCGCAGATCAACCTGAATCATCTTTGCAATATGACGGATGACACTGGCATGCTCCAGCACGCAAAGTTTACGGTTCCCAACCGAGCCCATGGGTACTGTGTCGACGACAATGCTCGAGCGCTAATAGTCGTTACCAGAGCATGCGAGCTGAATCGAAACGATCGGTCATTGATCGATCTGTCATCGATTTATCTCAGCTTCCTGCAGGATGCTTTCGATCCAGAGACGGGGCGATTTCGCAATTTCATGTCTTATGAGCGCAAGTGGCTGGAGGCTATCGGATCGGAAGATTCTCACGGACGCGCACTGTGGGGCCTGGGCGTGATGGCTGGCCGGGGGCATAACTCTGGTCAAGTCGCTCTCGCTACTGCAATCTTTCACGACGCGCTGCCAGCACTGGAGAACCTTTCGCATTCCCGCGCTATTGCATTTCCTATTCTTGGAATGCAGGCGTACCTCCGCAGGCACGAAAATGATCAACGAGTCCGTACGCTGATCAAATCGCTGGGCGACAGGCTCCTGGCCCGTTTCAGGCAGTACGCCACCAAAGACTGGCGTTGGCACGAGCCGATGCTAACCTACGACAATGCGCGCCTGCCCGAAGCACTGATAGCCTGTGGCCGTGTGACTAACGATGATCGTATGGTGAAGGCCGGTATCGATGTACTCGAGTGGTTGAGGGACATTCAGCTAGATCCATCCGGTCAAAGGTTCGCCCCGGTTGGCAATCAGGGCTGGTACCCCAAAACCGGAAGCAAAGCGCAATACGATCAACAGCCTCTTGAGGCCGCCGCTATGATTGGCGCCAGTCTCGAAGCTTATGAATGCACGCAACGTGAAGAATGGATGCAGCTGGCATCCACTTGTTTCAACTGGTATCTGGGGAAGAACGACCAACACATCCAACTTTACGATTATGCCACCGGTGGATGCCGCGACGGCCTCGAAGCGGAGGGTGTTAATGAGAATCAGGGCGCGGAATCGACGCTGTCCTACCTGTCCTCCCTGCTCGCTATTTACAATCTTCGCGGATTGACAGCCAATCACAAGAACGTTGTTGAATCTGACGCAGACCAGCGCCTCTCAGGGCAGTCTGATGCGGCTTAAAGGCGCCTCAACGTCTCTTGAATCTTGATAACAGCTCTGAAATAGAAACGGTAGCGACTCTGCACCGTTGGTCGGCGATACCATACGGAACGATTAACGTATCCCCGTGAATCATGCT
Organism: uncultured Woeseiaceae bacterium; assembly: GCA_945788625.1. Taxonomy (GTDB): domain Bacteria; phylum Pseudomonadota; class Gammaproteobacteria; order Steroidobacterales; family Woeseiaceae; genus UBA1847. The sequence goes on along the minus strand of CALZMQ010000002.1, from coordinate 204,565 downwards.
GCCACAGGTATAGACCACGTTGGGCACGTAGCCATCCCGCTCATGCTCATCAGGTGTGAGTATCGGCTCATCCAGCCGACCGATAACCTGCGATGGATCGTCGAGGTCTAACAGCTCGGCCCAGATGCTGTATTTGCGCATTGGTCCAACACCATGAAACAGTGCGAGCCAACCCTCGGGCGTCTCCACCGGCGAGCCGCAGTTGCCAACCTGAACATACTCAAGCGGATGAACAGGCTCCTGCAGGAGTTGCGCCTCGGGCCAGTGGCGAAGGCTGTCCGAGAACATGATGTAGTTATTGACCCCATCCTGGCGTGACAGCATTACGAATTTGCCGTCTATTTTTCTCGGAAATAACGCCATACCCTTGTTCTGCGCAGCCTTGCCGCTGATCGTATGCATTCTGAACGTCAGGAAGTCGGTCGTCTCGAGAATCTGCGGCAGTATGGCAAAACCATTGTATGCAGTATACGTGGCATAGTAGATGATGGATTTGTCATCACGCTGGAAACGCACAAACCGGGCATCCTCGATGCCTGAACTCTCGTTTTCCGACACAGGGAAGATCACTCTCTCAGAGATCTGTTCATCAGGCCGGAATATCACTTCGTAATTGGACCGAGCCAGCCACAACACCGTTTCAATTGCGTGCTGCTTGTCCTTCAGTCGAAACTTGGTCGAGCGGAGTTTTCGTATTTTTGTTTCCAGCTGACCAAACGAAAACGTCTCACCGAGTCCTTTCAGCAATTTATCCGTGATCCGGTCGCTCGCTCCCATCTCTTCGAGTTTTCGCCGAAAATGAAGGCGATGATAGACAGGATCTGTGTGCATTTCAGGCGTGGCAACGTACTGGCTGATGGGATCGAAGTATATGTCGTGGTTGTCGTCAACCAACCCGCTGCGAAACTCGATCGAAGACACGTGACCTTCACCGGTCGCCCTGAAGCTCATCACGAATCGCTGGCACCCCTTGGCAACGCCATTCTGGTCAGGATGCGGGACAATCGAAGGATTGAAGAGCGCAGCCGCTTCAACTGAATATTCCGCGGTGAAGTAGGCCCCAAGCAGCAATTCTTGTTCGGATGACAGTGACGTATTTCCTGGCACGTGTTCTGCAATACGATCAAAGTTCCTCTGCAGCGTCTCTCGGAAGTTCCGATGACGCCCTGAAAAGTCCTGGATTACAGCCTCGAGCAAGTGCTGTACGTTTTCGTCGCTCAGCACTGCGACCCGATCGATTAAAGTCGCAATCCGTGCGCTGTCACCCGGAATATGCGGCCGGGTAATAACGCGGGAGCTTTCGGCGTTCAGCAAGGTTGACCGCCGTCGCATCAATTGCTTGCGTTGTTCCTTAATCCTCATCTTTAATTGCGCACTGATGTAATTTGACTAACAATACTCATGGTTCAGTGGCCTCGCTGCAGACCGTTGGGATTATAGCCGTGATGGCCACCGGACGCTTTGATCAAGATTGACTGTCCCAGGAATCGCCGGTTTCGAGCATGTCCATGCGTATCGCCGTCCTCAGCCCCATTTCATGGCGCACTCCTCCACGCCACTACGGGCCGTGGGAATCAGTGGTCAGCCGGCTCACGGAAGAACTGGTAGATCTGGGCCTGGACGTGACTCTCTTTGCCACTGGGGACTCGCAAACCAGCGCCAGGCTGGTCGCTGTATGTCCACGCCCGTATTCGGAGGACCACTCGGTTGATCCGAAAGTCGCTGAATGCCTGCACATATCCGAGATCTTCGAGCGGGCCGCCGAGTTCGATCTCATTCACAATAATTTCGACTTTCTGCCGCTCACGTACTCCGGGCTGGTTGAGACCCCAGTGGTAACGACGATACACGGATTTTCTTCGTCAAGAATCTTACCCGTTTATAAGAAATACAATGATCGCGGCCATTACGTGGCGATTAGTGACTCAGACAGATCGCCGGAACTTGAATACATCGCGACCATCCATCACGGTATCGATATCGCGGAATTCCCCATGTCCGAAGCGGAGGGAGAGTATCTGTTGTTTTTTGGTCGGATCCATCCGGATAAGGGCGTGTACGAAGCGATTCAGGTCGCGCAGCGCGTCGGAATGAAACTTGTTATCGCCGGCATCATTCAGGATCAGGACTACTTCGCAAGCAAGGTTGAACCTCATATTGACGGCGTGACTGTGGAATATCTCGGCTCAGTCGGGCCTGACCGAAGAGCAGACGTACTGGGCCAGGCGATAGCATTACTGCATCTGATCAGTTTTGATGAGCCCTTCGGCTTGAGCCTTGTCGAGTCCATGGCCTGCGGAACACCGGTTGTTGCGTTTCGACGCGGCTCGATGCCCGAAATCATTCGGCACGGTGAAACGGGCTATATCGTCGACGACATTGAGGGCGCGATAAATGCGGTGGCGGCGATCAAATCGATCGACAGGACGCAATGCCGCGCTGATGTTGAACAGCGCTTTACAAGCGCACGCATGGCACGCGACTATGTTCGCGTTTACGAGAAGATCTTGAGCAGGGAGTCACTTGATGACGAATAAACCGTTGGTAACGCGTTATGAGGATAATCCAATCCTCACCAAGCACGACATTCCCTACGCCGTCGAGACGGTTCACAACGCCGGGGCGACCAAGTATGAGGACCAATACATACTGTTGTTTCGCTCGCACTTGCGTAATGGACGATCGATACTCGGTATCGCACGGAGCGACGACGGTTATAAGTTCCGGGCAGACTCAAAACCGTTCATGGTGCCATCCAGCGACAGCGAATTTTCCATTCACGAGGAGTACGGTGTCGAGGACCCACGAATCTGTTTGATTGGTAGCGAGTACTACATCACTTATAGCGCTTATTCCAGGTTTGGCGTGCGCATCGGTCTGGCGAAAACGTGCGATTTCGAGTCAGTCGAAAGAGTGTCGCTAATCAGTCAGGCCGACATGCGCAATGTCGTGATTTTTCCGGAAACGTTCGGCGGTCGTTACGCGCGGATGGATCGGCCCCATTCGGAGATCAACCCCTGGTGTATCTGGCTGTCCTGGTCTCCGGACCTGGTTCATTGGGGAGAGTCGGTGCCGGTGATCCAGCCTGTCCAGTATCACTGGGATGAAATGAAAATAGGTCCGGGCGCCACACCGATCAAAACCGCCCAGGGATGGCTCAACATCTATCACGGTGTATTTCCGACAATGGATGGGGCGGTGTATCGCCTGGGTGTGGCGCTCCATGATCTTGCGGACCCCGCCAAAGTGCTCGGCGTTGCCGACGATTGGATACTATCGCCGGAAGATCCGTGGGAGCTCACCGGTTACGTCCACAATGTCGTCTTTACCTGCGGTGCTGTCGCAGAGGACGACGGTACTGTCAAAATATACTGGGGCGGCGCAGACAGCGTCATGTGCGTTGGCGTCGCAAAGATCGACGACCTGATTGAACTCTGCCTGAAGAAGGCCCGACCGCCTTTGTCATGACGGGGTTAGCCTGCCAACCAGTCAAGTATTCGTGCCTTCGCGGCCGTAGTTATCCTCTAGTCTGACGATGTCGTCTTCGCCCAGGTAGTCTCCACACTGCACCTCGATGATGTGTACGGGCTCATCGTATGGATTCGCGATGCGGTGGACGGCACCGATTGGCACAAAGGTTGACTCGTTGACTTTGAGATCGAACTCCTTATCGTCGAGCGTGATCCGCGCTTCGCCTCGCACGACGGTCCAATGTTCGGCTCTTCGCGCGTGTTTTTGCAGCGAAAGTACAGCGCCCGGATTGACGATCAGCCGTTTAACCTGAAAGCCCTCGTCACCATCGATACTGTCGTAGCTGCCCCACGGGCGAAAGACCTGGCGATGCAGCGTCGCCTCGTCGCGATCGCTCCTTATTAGGTCGTCGACGATGTGCTTGACGTCCTGTGAACGATTTCTTGTCGTTACAAGCACCGTATCTTTCGTTTCGACGACGACAAGGTTTTCGAGGCCGACGGCCGCAACGAGACGGTTCTCACCTCGGATGTAGCTGTTACGACAGTCCTGAACGACGACGTCCCCGATCAGCGTATTGCTGTGATCGCCAGACTTGGTCATGTCGTGCAATGCCGCCCAAGAGCCGATATCGCTCCACTCGGCGTCCAGTGGCACCATCACGGCCAATCGAGATTTCTCCATTACGGCGTAGTCAATCGAGTCACTCGGACACCCGAGAAAAGCGACTTTGTCGGGACGGATGAAGTCGGTGTCAAACGTACTGTTCTCAACACTGGTACGGCACGCCACAAGAATCTCCGGCGCATGCTCCTCTAAGGCTTTGACGTAGCTCCCAGTGTTGAACATGAACATGCCGCTATTCCAGAAGTAGCCGCCACTCTCAAGAAAGGCATTGGCGGTGCTGAGATCAGGCTTCTCGACGAAAGTCTTGATCGGACTGACAGGCGCACCGTCTTCCTCGGTCTGCATATACCCATAACCGGTTTCGGCCCGGGTGGGAACAATGCCAAACGCGACGAGCTTGCCGGCTTGAGCGGCGACTTTGCCCGTCGCAACCGCTTTGTGAAAGGCCGCGACATCCCTGATCACATGATCAGCTGGCAGAACGAGCAGCAGCGGTGAATCAGCCTGCGAATCGACCTCTGCCACCAGTGCAGCAAGGGCCACTGCTGGCGCCGTATTGCGCCCTTCGGGTTCCAGTACGATTTTCGCGCCGATTCCTATCTCGCGAAGCTGCTCAGCCACGAGGAAGCGATGCGTTTCATTGCAAATGACGAGCACGTCGTCGGTGAGATCATAAACTCCTTTTAGGCGCAGCACAGTCTCTTGCAGCATCGTGTTCTCGCCTACGAGCGGCAAAAGCTGCTTCGGGTACATTAATCTTGAGGCCGGCCAGAGCCGCGTGCCCGAGCCACCCGCAAGGATAATAGGCTGAATGGATGCCATTTTGGTTCCTTAATCCGGAGTGTTGAGCAAATTTCCACAACTGATGCTTCTTTACTAATGTGGCATCAGTCTTGTTGATACTTTACCTCAGACACAGACCTCTACGCTGGATCATAGAAAGTTGCTCCCGCATGCCGGAAAATTGCCGGACTCGGTCCGGACTGTTTGTGACTAGATAGATACGTACGTCCGCGGTCGTCCCAAGTATGCCTATCACTAACAACTGCTTACATACGCCCGAATGTCTGAGTATGGCAGGTGCCAGGCGAACGAATAGAAGCGACCGCCTGGTTCGTCGTCAGGAGGCAGATTCAACTCGCCAATAGATGTTTGTGGGACTTTTGCGGGAGTCAGTCCTGCGTCGTTATGCGCAGTGCTGCGATTATGTCCGTGAACGTCTCCTGATCAGTCAATAAAAACAATCAGTTAACATCCAAGGTCCGCCTTCGGGAGGCAGGGGCCGGAGGTTCAATTCCTCTCACCCCGACCAGTTCCAGAAAAACGAATTCGAAATCAGGTCAGCCTACGACTCATCACCCTGCATCACCGTGCGGATATCCGCGTAAAGAATATCCGGGTGCAAATACGAAGGGCTGTAGATATTGCGTATGCGCTTGTCGGCGTCGATCAGGTAGACCCGGAGGATATGTGACATCGTCGACAACGCCTTACCATCCGGCCCCCGGTCGCGGATAACCGCCTGGTCATAGTTATCGAGGATTGGCGACAGGCTGGTTTCCGATTCGGCCGTGAGGAAGCGCCAGTCGATGTCGCCACGCCGGAAATGCTTGCCGTAATCGGCCATGATATCCGGCGAATCATTCGCCGGATCGAAACTGACCGAGACCAGGCGAACCTGCGATGCTGTCAGTTCGTCCTTTTCCAGTCGTTTCTGAACCTGGCCCAGGACGAACGATGCCAGCGGACAGCCATTCACGTCCGGGCATGACGTGTAAATGAAACTCAGGACGATTGTCTTGCCGTCGTAGAGATCGTGCAGACTCACTGCCGCACCGGTGCTGTCCAGCAGCGCCCCGTTAGCGGCCTTGCCAAGTGGCGGCAGATCGTAGGTGCCGGGTGCCGGGGCCGGAAATTCAAGTGCCGAGTATCCGGGTGCCAGCACTTGCGGCTGCGCGGCCGGTTTGTGGTGTGGTTGCTGCTGGGACGCGGCCACGACAGGCAGCGTCGCCAGCAGCAGGAGCGAAAGCGATCTCATTTACATATCAGCATGGCTATTGGCCGTACAGCGAATAAGCGCCAAAACGCATCTGGTGTGGTGTGCCGAGCTTCGCCGCGAGGAAATCGACCGTAAACGTATGCTCGAGCGCACCGTCCTTCCAGTTGTATGCCTTGAAGTATTGCAGGTCCTCTCCTTCCGCTGCCTCGACCTTGTCCCAGTTGGCGAGCAGCGACGAGGTGTAGTACACGCGCTCGCCATCCCAGCTCTGCGACACCATGTTGATCTGCGCTCCGATCTTCTCTTCCATCACCTGCACCGGTGCGTGCGGGTCCGAAATGTCGAACAGCCGCGTCTTGCCGTCGTTCCACGTGTTGACCCAGAGTTGCTGATCATCGGCAGAGATGGAAATGTCGACAGGCAGCGGTATCAGGCTGGCATCGCCGATGTCAGCGACCGCTTTCGCTTGCCACTCCCCGGCGTCGTCTTCGTAGATCAGCCAGATCTTCGATGTCAGCGCCGTGGATGTGAAGCAGTAGTTATTGTGTGGGCCCCATGCGCAGCGAAGCTCGAGCGGCGATCCGGGCACGTCGAAGATCTTCTGTGGTTTTCGGGTATGCAGGTTCCAGACGACCACCGTATTGCCGAAACGCTGCATGGCTTCTGCGTCCGCCATCAACGTACCGAGGTTCATCATGTAGTTATTCCAGCCCGTGAATGACGAGGTGATCATCACATTGCGGCGCGGCAGTACGCGCACATCGTAGCCGTAACCGTCGGCGAAATTGCCGCTCTTGACGGCGCCCTGCAAATTGTCGTCCGTGGGCATCCAGTGGGTCGTGACATAGTCACCGGCGTTCGTATACTCCACGAGCGCCGTGCGCCCTCCATGGTCGGCGCTGTTTGACAATCCGGTCAACATCATGCGCCCCGGCAGCGCGTAGTTGGTGTGCGGGCCCACGACGCCACCGCTCTTTTCGACAAAATCGTCGATCGTCCTGACGAGCTTCGGCTTACCCGGATCACTGTGAACGTCGAAGATGAAGATCTTGCTGGTATCGAGTCCGCTCGCCCACAGGAACCGCCGATCATCGGTGAGTCCCGAGTGATGCGCTTCATTGCGACCCCCAACGGAAAGTGCGTTGACGACCTGCCCGTAGGTATCCGCGTCGGGGCGCACATCGATGGTGACGAGCTTGTCCTGCTCGTCACCGAGCCCTTCGACACCGAGCGTCCAGACGTAAACAAAGTCCTCCTGACCTACGATCTTTGCCATATACGGGGACATGCAGGTCTCGTCGGCATTCGCCGCGGCTGAGCACAGCAGCGCCAATGAGGCGGCCATCCAGGTCGCCGTAAGGCGACTGAACTTTTTGTTTTTCATAAAATTTCCCCTAAGGTTGTTCGTATGGGCTTTTTTCTTGTCGGTGTCGGAAAGTATAGTTGGCGTTACGGCATTTCGCGATCCGGACTAACGGAGTGAGTCTTATCAGCTATCGGAGCTTTTTGCGAGGGTTCGCCTCGGCGACGCTGCTGCTCGCCTCAGGGGCTGTCTCGGCCCAGACCACGCAAGGGCCGGGCGATGACCGCGAAGGCTACGAACGTGCCGATTACCAGACGAACTCGGCAAGCCTGATGTCGCGGCGAGGAATCGAAGCCGATCTGCTCGCCGTGATCGCGTCGCCACCGCTCGGGCTGCCGCCTGTCCCGATACCCGCAGACAATCCGGTCACGGCCGAGAAAGTACAGTTGGGACGCAAGCTCTTCTTCGACCGCCGTCTTTCGGCAAACAACACCGTGTCTTGCGCGATGTGTCACATTGCCGAACAGGGCTTCTCGCAGAATGAACTGCGCCTGCCTGTCGGTATCGAAGGCAAGAGCGTGCGAAGGAATGCACCCACGATCTACAACACCGCTTACCTCGATCGCTTGTTTCACGATGGCCGGGAGATCAGCCTGGAGAACCAGGTCTGGGCGCCGCTGCTCGCGGACAACGAGATGGGCAACGTGTCTATCGGTGTTGTCATCGAGCGCATCCGGAGCCTGGATGACTACGTCGAACAGTTTGCCAATGCGTTCGACCGGGGACCCGATATGCAGACCATCGGCATGGCGCTCGCGAGTTACGAGAGAGTCCTGGTTTCCGGAGATTCGCCGTTCGACCGCTGGTTTTACGGCGGCAACGTGGATGCACTGAGCCAATCGGCGCAACGAGGCTTCGAGGTCTTTCGCAGCAAGGGTCGCTGTGTCGGCTGCCATTCCGTTACGCAGGAGTTCGCGCTGTTCAGCGACGGTCAGTTCCACAATACGGGCGTCGGCTACTTCGCCACCATGCGCCCGGACGACGAGCAACTGGAGGTGCCACTGGCGCCAGGACGAATCGAGCGAGTCGAATCCGATCTGACCCGCACGACGGGCACCGAGAACTTCCGCGATCTCGGACGTTACGAGGTCACTGGCCTCCCAGACGACCGCTGGAAATACCGCACGCCGACGCTGCGAAACGTTGCGCTGACCGCACCGTACATGCATGACGGCTCGTTGCCGACATTGCGCGCCGTGGTGCTCTTTTACAATCGTGGTGGCGTGCCAAACGAGGTTCTCGATCCGCTGATTGCACCGCTCGGCCTCAACGACAGGGACATCGACGATCTGCTGGCGTTCCTGCGGTCATTGACCGGCAGTAACGCAGACGCATTAGTATCCGACGCACATGCCGCGCCGATAGGCGGTAGTTGACAAAGCGATTCGCAAAGCGAGCTGGTCCCGCGAGGGTTAAAGCGGAAGGCATCAGCCACAAAACGCGAAAGCGTTTTGGACGACGAAGACGCCCTTCTAGGGCGAGGATCGACGACTGTGCGCCGTCAGCTCTGGCTGGGACGAATGCGCCGAATAAGCGTGTACGCTGGCCAGGCGTATTTCGAAAGGGCCGTCACGTTTGTCATAGATCATAAGGCCCATACCGGTGATCTGCCCGGGATCTAATTCGGGTCCATCGAGCTGTCTTCCCCGGTACTGGGGTATAAAGCTGGAAAACGGAATATCGACCGTACTCCAGGCATTATCGCGCGTGTCGAAATCGGCCCAGTAACTGATCTCCCTGCCTCGCCAGCGCGCGGCAGTCGTTAATCGCCAGGTGTAGCGCCGACCGTCGCCGCTCACTCGCAGCTGAATTCCAGCGTATTTCGACAAGTCGAGCTGAACGGGTGTTGTGCGGATCGAACTGAATCCACCACCGTCCGTGTTCGTGCGGCCAGCAAAGCGCAACTCGCCTTGCTCTATCGCGAAACTGCCGTCACTACGGCCGCCCATCACGTTATCGTTGACCACAAACCAGTCAAGGGCAGCGCGGTCCGTGGTGAAGTCGGCAAGCGCGAGTCTCGGCCCGGTATCAGAGCCGGAGGCGTCGAGTGCCGGGGCGAGAAAAGTCATCAGCAACCCTCCGATAATGGACGCAAGACCGATCACGCCGCGGCCCGATCGGCCCCGTAGTTTTGCGCCGCAAATTCCCAGTTGATGAGTTCGCTCAGGAACGCGTCGATGTACGCGTCACGTTTGTTCTGGTAGTCGAGATAATACGCGTGCTCCCAGACATCGAGTGTCAGTAGCGGCGTGTCGCCGTATAGAAGCGGTGTGTCCGCATTGCCGGTGCTGATGATGTCCAGCCCATCGGCCGTGCGGACGAGCCACACCCATCCGCTGCCGAACTGACCGAGCGCTGCCGTCTTGAATTTTGCCCGGAATGCCGCAAGGTCACCGAACCGCGCAATAATCGCATCAGCGAGCACCGCCGTTGGTTCACCTCCGCCGCTCGGCGACATGCTGTGCCAGAGAAATGTATGGTTACAGGCCTGCGCCGCATTGTTGAAAACACCGGTATCGCCCGCTTCGTGCGCAGCGGATAAGATCGTCTCAAGTGCCTGGTCTTCGTAAGCCGTGCCCTGAATTGCGGGAATCAGCTTGTCGACGTAGCTCTTGTGGTGCTTGCCGTGATGACAGTCGAGAGTTTTCGAAGAAACGTAGGGCTCCAGTGCGTCGATTGCATAAGGAAGTTCTGGAAACTCGATAGACATTCGTCACTCCGTACTGGATGCAAGTTACGATTGCACAATGCTATCGCGTCTCAGTGACATCTGACGCCACGGATACAAAAAGTTACATGCACTTTCGGATATCGACCCTGCGTCGCAGGCCTACCAGCCCTGGAAGAAACTCCCATCCGCAAAATCCCACAGCAAAGTCATGTAGTACCGCTGGTCCCACGATTGATCGGACAGCGGCAACTCGACACCCAGGTTGAGAGCAACATGGCCACCGCGAGTCAGCCCGACCCTCACTTGTGGCATGACCGTCCATTCAAGATCACCCTTGGACGAGCGGAACGGCTTGCTTGCGACAACTTCCAGCGCCGGGAATACGCGCCGCGGCCATGGCGAATGGACGTAATGCGCAATGCCCGCCAGTTCGACTTCGCCGTCGCTCGAATCCGCGAACGGAAACTTCAGCCGCAGGCTGCTCTGGAAAATCCATGATGGCGACAGCAACTTGCCGTACGCCAGGTAAGATTGCAGTTCCCCGTCACCGTCAGCTTCGACCGGGACAGCGACGACCGCGGCAGCGGAAAGGATGTGCGAAGTGCTAAATGACAGGGCCTGCTTGTAGCCGATCTCCACTTCGGCCAGTTCGCTCACGGATCCGTCCGACTCGTGCACGAGTTCCAGGATGCCCTGACCGGCCTTACCAATGCGCTTCTCGATCTCCAGGACCTGCTTGTAGGCATGATTGCCTTCCCGGTCCGTATAGCGACCGATGTACACGACCTCGTCCTCCGGAAACGCTTTCTTGGTCCGGATAGGCAGCATCAGGTTCATCTCGCCGGGCGGGAATGCGCTGGTGTCCACTAGCGACTTCAAATAGGCCGTGACGTCGTCTACCTGCTGGTCGCTCAGCACCTCACCCTGTGCCGGCATTTGTTCGGCAAGACCCATCGCGTGGCCACCGTACTTGATGACCATTCGCCAGTCGTCTGCGGGCTCGCGGCTGTTGAACAATGCATCGGAGAAATCCGCAGGCGTAACCCCAAGACCCTGAATAACGGGGCTGGACGTGTCCAGCAGGCCGTCGGCGCCGTGACAGGACGTGCAGTATGTGTCGTAGACCTGCCGGCCATTGTCGACATTGGCGGCAACTGCGGGCGTCGTAAACGCCAGGCACAGCAAGCCGACCCCCATCAACGCGGTTCGAAACCCCATATTCACGACGACCTCCCGGACAACGGCTGATACAGACAACTATTGTGCGGGCGCGCTCGAAGCCGACAACTGTGGGAAACCGTAATATTTACCAGCCCTGTGCCAGCCGCGATACGATTAAAAAGATCATCATGTCCGCGAAAATGTGTACAACAACGGGCATCAGAAGTCCCCCGCTCAGATACCTGATGCCGCCGAGAGCCAAGCCGTAGATCGTCGCCAGTGCCATGCCGGCAACGCCGCTGGGCACTCCGCCGAAGTGCATGATACCGAATGCAAGCGCCTGGATTATGAGCACAGCGCCGGACGCAAGCCCCGTATCCGCCAGCGCTTGCCACAGAACGCCACGAAATACGACTTCTTCGGCGATGGCATTGAACACGGAGAAGAAGATCGCTGCTGCCAAGACGATGCCGAGTCCCTTCCCGGGAATCATGTCCGCATAAATCGTCAGGTCCGGTTTGACGAGATACGCCCAGGCAACCAGCACACCTGCCGTCAAAGGTATTGTGACACCAGATAACAGCCAGGTAGCGCGTGACGCACGGCCGCGCCGGAGCCAGCGATTAGCCGAAAGCCAGTCGCGTCGCACGAAAGCGAGAACGGCGAATGCTGTCGCCGGAACGACGATCGGATTCCAGGTGTGGAGCGCCGGAATTAAACTGACGGCCAATACGATCAGGTACAACACGAATGCGTAAGACACGCGCGGCTCGCCCCACCTCGCGTTAATCGCAAAGAGCACCGTCGTTGCGGCGATTTTTGCCACGTGGGTTGTCGGACCTGGAGTAGGCAGAACGAGCAACAGAGCCGCCAGAATCACTGGCAATGCGGGCAGTAAACTCTGCGATCGCGATTCTGTGAACAATATCTGCTTCGCTGTAGTGCGGTCTGACGTATCTACGTTACAACACCGTCGGCAGGAAAATCGCAACGGCTGCTAAGAGAAAGATCGCCGGACACAGCTTCAAATGACGACGGCCGACGCCGCATATAACATTGCCGAGCTGATCATCTTTGCCTGCCCTAAGCGGGCTTGTCGTGGATCCGTTTGCCGAAGCTTCGCATGAAGTTGACCATCATCAGCATGGCGAGTCCCATAACGATCATCACTATCGCAACAAGCCATACCAGGATTTGCGGATAGAAGATGATCGCGATACCCAACACAACGAAAACCAGTCCTGGAATGATCATCCACAGACTGGTGCGCGGTTTCTCCGTCATCCCCTTGCATGCCTTGGCCATCGGGCATGTCGACATTGACATTTTCTCTTCCATTTCTCTTTCCCGTTAAAAAGTTCCGCGGTGATGCTTCCCCAGCCAGAATTTAAACGCTGCCATCGTAACGCTCCCCGGCGGCTGGCTCAGGCTGCCATGGCTACGCCGTAGTTGAAAGTTGCCGTGACGGTTGTGTCTTCTCCAAAGCTGTGCTTGATCGGGCAGAGGTCCGTCGCCCGTTCCATTTTCAGCCGATCCGTAAACGCGAAATCCAGCGGTACGCGAAATACCAGAGTAATGGTGTCAACGTGCGGATACGGCTCGCTCGTCTCGGTCAGCTCGATATCGACGACTGTGCCGCTGAGATCCAGCTTATCCCGTTGGGCCACGGCGCCCATCGACAAGAGCATGCAGCCGGCAACACTGATGCCGAGCAGGTGTCCCGGTGAGAACTCGTCGCCCCTGGCGGTAATTGGACAATCGATGGCCACGACGTTGTGATGTGGCTCTTTTGACCCGGTGGCGTGTTGATCGCCATCGTAGGTGAGCTTCAGTGATTGCATGATGCCCCTCCAAGCCGGCTGCACCGGCCGAGTGCCAATCACCGGTCCGATACAACCGCTTGTGTATTCTCGCGCCTCGTTTTCGGCGCGCGCAATTCGGGATTTCCCCTAGCGCGGGGGTTTTGAAGTCGTGAACACAGCCGCCAGACCCTCGTGTCGATGCCAGATTGATGGGCGCGAGCTTACGGGGCCTTGCGTATCGGCTCACGTGACACTTTGCGTATCGCCTTGCAGGCGAGCGTCCGCACATCGTCCTGCACGAGCAGCAGGCAAGGTAGCAAGATCAGCGTTAGCGGCGTTGCGAACAGGATTCCGTAGCCCATCGCGAGAGCCATTGGCGCGGAGAAAGGGTCCGATCCGCCAACGCCGTAGGCCATCGGTAGTAGCCCGGCCACCGTCGTTACGGACGTCAGCAAGATCGGTCGCAAGCGGTGTTTCGTCGCCTGCACGACGGCCGATCTTGCAGAGACTTCCGGATCCATCTCGCGCATCCGGTTCACGAGATTGACCAGTATCAGTGAGTCGTTGACGACGATACCGACCAGTCCTATAACACCCAGCATAGCGAGAAACCCAATTGCCTCGCCGTGGATAGCGAACGCGAATATTACGCCGATCAGCCCGAATGGCACAGCGAACATGACGACCAGCGGTTGAGTGAGCGAGTTGAACAAAAGCAACAGCACGAGATAGATGCCGACGGCTGCAATCGCAAACGCGATGACGAGACTACCCATCGACTCCTGCGTTTCCTCCGCTTCTCCCCCGGCGATGATGCGCATGCCTGGCCAGTTGGACTGAGGACTGCGGTGGTCGCGAGCAGCGAAGTCGTCTTTTCCTTGTCGATATTTGCCGTGACCGTGATCGTGCGCTCGTTGTCGTAGTGATAGAAGTTGGACGGCCCAGCGTCCAGGCGGAAGTCCGCGACTTCCTGCAACTTAACGAAACGACCAGCACGATTGGGGATGACAAGATTGCCTAAAACCTCGGCCGAGCCTCGTGCCGCCTCTTCGAGGATGACGCGAAAGTCGACGTCTTCATCACCATAGCGAACCGATGTGACAATCTCACCGTCATACGCCAGGCGCAGGTTCTTGGCCACGTCGGCGACGCTCAGGCCTTGTTCTGCGAGGCGGATGTAATCAAGATCGACGACGATCTGCTCCTTGCCCGACTTATCGTCGCGCTCGATGTCGCTGACGCCGTCAACCTTATCGAGCTCCGCAACGACAGTATCTGCGAGCGAGCGGCGTTGCTGGTCGTCGCTGCCGACAATTCGCAGTTGCACGGGCCGACCAATCGGTGGTCCACCACTGTCGATTATATAAGTGAAGTTTTCGAAGCCGTCGAGTTCGCCGGTTTGCGCTCGGAGCGAGTCGACGATTTGATCGGCGTTCCGGTCACGCTTCGCGAACGCTGTCAGATAGACACCCATCAGCGCCCAGTTCTCGTTCTCACCCAGGTTATACCAGCCATGAGTGCCAATACGCGTCGTGTACGAGGCCAGTTCCTTCCCGGGCAACGCTGCGATAAGGGCCTCCACTTCCTGGATCTTCTCCTCCGTATGTTGCAGAGACGAGCCGCTGGGCAACTCAGCCAATACGTAGAACTCGTCGGCAGACTGCGTCGGAAACAGCACGAAATCCATGAACTTGGCTGCGTACAAAAATGCCGCAATCATCAGCCCCATAAACACGGCGATGACGGCGTAACGCGCGGGCAAGAGCTTCTGCAAGATCACGCGGAAGAACTCGCGAAAGCGCACAAACCAACGGTCTTGTGCAGGTCTCTCTACTGCTCGCCCGCCGTGTGCACCCGAAATCAGGTGCGCGGGCATGATAAACAGCGTGTCCAGTAGCGAGATCGATAAAGCGAGAACGACGACGAGCGGTATCACGTAGATGAAGTCGCCCAGCATTCCCGTCATGAAGAACATCGGGGTAAACGCCAGTGCCGTCGTCACGACGGTCGTAATGACCGGTTTCGCAACGGACGCGGCACCTTCGACCGCCGCTTCGAGTGGCGCCATGCCCAGCTCTCGACTTCGCCAGATATTTTCGGCAACCACGATACCGTCGTCGACGACGATACCGATGATGAGGATCATCGCGCCCATCGCGATGGTGTCCAGAAACGCACCGAATATCGGCAGCAGGAACAATGTGCCGAGCAGCACGACGGGGATGCTCAGAGCTACCCAGAACGCCGAATGCCAATTGAGGAATACTGACAGCATCAGTATCACCAGGCCCAGGCCAATGAGACCGTTCGAGACCACAACATTCAGGCGATTCTTCACGAGACGCGACTTGTCGTTGGAGTACTCGATACTGATCCCCTCCGGCAACTGGTCCTGGCTATCCGCAACGAGTTGCTTGACGGCGTTAACGGTACGAATAATGTCCGAGGACTCTTTCTTGAACACCTCGAATGAAATCGCCGGCGTGCCATTCATACGTGACAGCACCTTGGCGGGCTCAAAGTCGTCC
Source organism: uncultured Woeseiaceae bacterium (assembly GCA_945788625.1). Lineage (GTDB taxonomy): Bacteria > Pseudomonadota > Gammaproteobacteria > Steroidobacterales > Woeseiaceae > UBA1847. The sequence continues at coordinate 188,943 of CALZMQ010000002.1, read as the reverse complement.
CGCAACAGCGCCAGATCCCTGACGCGAACCGTCGATCCGCCCTCGGTGAAGCGCACGATGACATCCGCAGCTTCCATTGGGTCCGTGAACTCGGCTAGCGTCACGATATTCTTCTCGCTGGTATAGGACTCGAACGAGCCGCCGGTCGCGCGAATATTGCGATTCTGAATCGCATTGACGATCTCGTGTGGCGAGACCTGGTAGCGCTCGAGCGCGTCATTCGAAATCTCGACCTTTATTTCGCGGTCGAGGTAACCATACTTGTTGACGCTGCGTACGCCCGGCAAGGCGAGCAATGCCTTCTCCGCCCGTCGTGCAACGGTGCGTAGTAGCGAATAAGGAACGTCGCCGGTCAGCCCTACCTCGATAACGGGAATGGAAGCGGACGTCGTGATTTCCTCGACCACGGGGTCCTCATCGACCTCGATGGGCAGGGCGGACACTCGCGAGACCGCGTCGCGAATGTCCGTCTTGACCTTGTTCTTGTCGCGCATCTCACGATCGATCCAGATGTGCACGATGGAAATATTCTCCATCGAGAACGACGTATACCTGTCGATGCCGTCGACTTCCTTGAGCTCATCTTCGATTTCATTCGTTACGTTGAGTTCGACATCTTCGGGCGAAGCGCCGGGATAACGCGTCGCGACCGTCATCTCGAGCATGTCGACGCTCGGAAAGTTGTCGCGTTGAATGACGCTGACTGAGCTAACGCCCATGAAGATGATCAGAAACGTGAATACATATGCCAGCGTGGGCTGATTCGCGAAAAACCGGATGGCATTTTTCATTGGTCTCAGGACCTAGCGAGTGAATTCCGCTTTGCCGAACATGCCGGGGTACAGTCTGTCCTGCGCCGGAAGCGTAGCCTCGACCAGGAATTCATGTGTCGACAGGTCACCGGACGGGATAATCTTGTAAATCGTGGCGTCCAATGCCAGGTCGTCCAGAGCGTCGATCGTTACGGTAATTATCTGACCTTTCTCGATACGCGGGATATCCTGCTCCTTCACATTCGTTCGAAACCGTAATACTGCATGATCCTCGAGGATCAGTAGTGGCTCGCCCGGAGAAGTTACGTCACCTGTCTCGATGTCCTTGCGTATGATCACGCCGTCGAAAGGCGCCCGAATCTTGGTTTCGTCGAGCATTGCCCCGGCTCGCGAAACTTCTGCTCGGGCGCTCGCCGCGGCCTGCTCGGCTGCCGCAACCTTGAAATTCGCGTCGTCGAGATTCTCAGCTGACACGGTACCCTGCTCCCGCAGGCTACGCACACGCTCCGCCAACTTCTCCTGGTGTGCCCGGTTTAGCTCTTCCATACGCAATCGCGCCTTGGCGGCGGAAAGATTGGCGCGGAGCTCCGCATCGCCAATATCGACCAAAACATCGCCCATCTCGACCCGATCGCCTTCATCGACGTTGACCGCGACGACACGGCCGACGATTTTGGCGGCAAGCGTGACAGTCCGGTCCGGAACGACCACACCGGTGGATGTCGGTGGGGGCAGGTTGACCGGTTGCTGGGCGATGGCAATACCGCAGATCAGAATCAGAATGCTGCCAGTAGCGGATTTGATCATGGTTTACAGGTCCCCCGTTGGGCAAATGCACGCTGCAGCCTCAGGCAAAGCGTCTGCGCCGCAGACTACATGCTTGCCGTCTTCGGACATCGGTATCAATTCGGGGATGTACTGAGGCCGGTTTCGCGAACTCTAAGGCCGTAACATTATTTTCCGCCACGGCTGAGTAGCTGAGGTCGGCGGTCGCCACCCGGACGACCGCCTGACGCTATCCATACAGCATTCTCGAGCGTCGCGCCCCGCTGGACCGCTCGACGCTCGGGGCATTTTTCAGCCGCCCTTCTCTGTCGTCAGTCCAGCTCCCTCTTTACGGACGGCAAGCAGAGTTCCTGCGACTCCCGCACGTACATCTTTGTAGTACCGAACTGGTTGTTCGTCACGACGGCTTGCCTCGGGTCGTGCCGATCCAGAATCTGGTAGCAGACAAGGTGCGTATCCTTGTCCGGGATGCCCTCGCCGTTCTTGCTGACGGGCGTGCAGATCTTCGTGACTTTGCCCAGGCGCGTCTTGACCAGGTCAAACTGATCCTCGAGCGTTACAACTTTCTTCCTGAGTTGCGGGGTCGCCTTGTCGACGCTGTAGCATTCGAAATGCGGCGGCCTGCGGCCCTCGTCCGGCGTGGTCAGGTTCTCGGTGAGTACGTAGGTATTGGCAAAACCGAGTTCGCCCGTGACCCGCACGTCAAATACGCAGTTGGCGCGCATATTGTTGTCCCGAATCGCCGCACAAGCCTCTTGCGCGATCGCCAGGGTCGTCGGCTCGACGGGTATCGTGGCCGGGAGGTCACAGGGTGGTTGCTGCTTCGGCCAGGATGCGAGCGTGAACGAACTGGTCGAAGTGCCCGGCGCATAGTCGAACAGGCTCGACGAATCGGTCACACGCCACGCTTTGCCGAATTTTTCGTACAGGTCGACATAGCGATCGGTCAGTGCGGAAGGCATTGGCCCCATCGAGGAACCGTCCGGCAGGACCGGAAGCCAGCTGCGCGGTGCGATTGGACCGCCGATGCCACCGACAAGCGGCGGATCGCCCGGCGAAGCGCCAGAGACCGAGGGAGTCGACGGCGCGGGGACCACACCGATATTCAGGTACCACTTTTGTTGGGATGACCACCAGCCGGGTGTCACCTGCAGCAGGTACTTGTCGGGGAACGCGATCTCGATGCCGCCGGGCGCCGAAGTCTGGGTGATGCGCCCGCCGTTGCCGAGGTCGATGCCGCCAGGCCCCAGCGTCGCCAGATCACCATCGATACGCAGTTGCAGACCGCTGGGATCCGGCACGCCGCTGAGATTGGGCTGGTACGTGACACGGCGTTCGCCGACGCGTGCTGCCACGGCCGTGTTGAGGCTCACGCAGGTCGCGAGACCGTGATATGGATTCGGTCCGGGATTAAAGGTCGTCGCGATGGGCGCCATTCGTGCCTGGACCTCGCCCGCGTCTTTGTCGCGCAGCACCACGTATTCGCCTGCTCCCTGAAAGTCGTAATGAGTGCCATCGACTGTCGTGATGTGCGGGTCGCCGTTAAGCGTCATTGCGCCAGTCGGGACCGGATCGAGCCAGTTACTCAGGCGCGTGGCATTCGTACCGCCGCCAGTCCAGCTCACACTCAACTTGCCATACCAGTCAGGCGTGATCGATGCGCAGGACGCAAGGCCGCCATGTAGCTGACCGATACATAGCTGCGTGGCCGCGTCCCAGAGACACGAGCCGGAAGACCCCGGTTCCGTCGTGCCATCCTCCCAGTCATCGACTCGCCAGTGGTTCGACGCCGCATTTACGGTGTTCGAGAAATAGTCCGTGCTCGTAACCGCGTTGGTGTTGAAGGAGATCGACTTTACGTGGCCACTCGGATGGTGAATCCCGACTGTTGACGCCGGCGCGGCGCCGGTCGCGTCCCAACCCGAAAAGAACGCGTTCGCTGCCGCGGGGGCGGCATTCAGTTCCACCAGGACAAAATCACTGGGCGCACTCGAGGCGCGAAAAGTTGCACCGGTCTGGGTGTCGGCCAGCGCGAGGTTGGCGTCCTGGTCGCCGCAGTTCACGGCGTCGTAATTCCAGTAAAACACCAACGTATTGTCGTTGGTGGAGTTAACGCCGCAATGGTCGGCGCTCAGAAAGTACGGCGTAAAGTCAACGGCGGTATTGTTCATCAATTGGCCGCTGCATGTACCCGTGCCGCCAATGGAGTAGAGCGCTACGGAGGCGATCTCGTCGCGCCACGGGTTGCCTTCGGGACATATGACGTCGTTGTTGCAGGCGCCATGTGAGTGGCCGAAAGCGTGGTAGCCCTTGTTCACCTGGCCGATTCGCAGGAAGGCCTTGGATGTCTCGGCGGGCACGAACAACTCGATCACGATCTCGTCACCAACGATGACGGGCGTCCATAATTGGCCTTTCTGGTCGCGGTGCTCGGAGGTAAAAGGCCCTTCAACGTGTTCGCCCTCCGGATTGTAGATCCAGAGTTTGGCCCCTTTGGACAGGTCGAAGCGAGTGAAGGCGATGTTATGGCTGAGCGCGCCGGGCGTATGAATGCGCAGGCGCCATAGACGGCCATCGGGTAAAGCCATCCAGGTACCGGCACTGCGCGTATCGAAACCGACCTCCTCGGCGACGGCGAAGCGATCCGGCCCCGGGCGGATCTGGTCCTTGCTGCGGGCACGGTCCTCAGCTCGAAGCTGTTTGGGGTCGATCGCCTTCAGGGTCCGGCGATCCACCTGGTCCAGTGCTTTGTCCGGCAACGAGAAGCTTCTCGGCTCCTCGAGCATCTTTGCGAACACGGGCCCGGGTATCGCGGCAACCAGAATGGCGATGCAGAGTATGCGGCCAAGCCAGACGGGCCAAGGGTGCGCGTCGTATGCGGGTACGCCTGAATCAGACACGCGGAATCGGATCGCTCTCGTGTTCATGTCGCTCTCCTGTCGATTGGCGATCATGCGGTCCCTGGCAGGACCACTGATCGCTAATGGAAATCGGAAACAACTTATAAGGTAAATATAGTCCAAATTCGCTGAAGTGCTGGCCACCGAGGAACCCGGTGTTGGACTCCTGTTAAAAGCGGCGCACCCGCGCATCCACGCTCTTGCCCTGATCAGGTTCCGGCCAGGGACTGATGGTGTTCCTGCAGGTCTTCGACCGGAACGAACTCGAAATCGAACCCGAAGCACCGCGGGGCGACGACGTCCAGTGCCCTGTCGGTTCGATAATAGTCCGGGCACCCAACCCCGAAAACGGTGACACGCTGCCCGTAGCGGAGTCGCTCGGCATTGATCGGCGTCGACGTCTCGTAGTCGAGAACCGTTATCAGGTCAGGAACGGACGCGACGACCTGATCGCCGATTCGGGCGACGAGGAATTCGTTCTTGATGTTCAATCGCAATGGCGGCTCACCGTTATCGAACGATTCGATCGATGCTTCACCAATATCGTATCCACCGATGATCGAGCTGGAATAATCCACCACCTTTCCCGTGTAGATATGAAAAAGGTCGCCGTAAAGCGAATTGGCGAACGCCGCGCTCAACGGATCGAATATCCGGTGCGCGCTGCCTCGATACTCGCGCAGTATTCGCCCGATCTCGATCGAGAAACTGATCGTATCGGGAACCACCGACGACTTGAGCTGCTTGCCCGTCATGGGATGTTCGGCCGTTGTGATCATGCCTCCCATCGCCTGCGCCATGGCGCGAACGTGCCGCTCGTAGGTCCCCGTCGAGTCGGTCGAAAACGTCACGACGTTGCCTGCGTAATCGATACCGATTGCCGGTGTCGGCGCCACGCCTGCAATTGGAAACGTCATCATCTGCGCTTCGGGCAACGCTCGTCCCATGCCATCGCCATTGACCACAGGGATACCCCGGCTCGCCGCGGCCATGATCGGCACCAATGAGTTGCCGCCGCCGATTTCGAACGATACGACGGCGTCGACTTTGCGCCCGACATGCCTTTCGAATTCGGCCAGCGCAATCGATGCGTCGTCCACGGATGGCAACAATTCGAGGCTTACGGTGGGTGCGCCGACACCGCCGATCGCGACGATGTACGCATCGTCATCGAGTTCGTCGACAGAGATCAGATCGACGGGGCCGTGCTCTTCGAGGACCTTCCGCGTTGCCAGGAAGGATACGTAGGGATCACCGCCACCCCCGGTCGCCAGGAATACCGCGCCAGATGACAGGTCCTGCAGATCGTCAGCCGTGAGTTTCACGCGACATCCTCCCCTGCAGTGGTTCCCCCGATACTCCCGATATCGCCGACGACCTTCACGCGCAGCCGCGTCGTATTGCCCGCCATGTAGGAGATACTGGTCTCCTCGATGTCCGCCATGCGGATGGTCGACGAGTCGGCGCCCGCGGCCAGTGCGATGCTCGTCGCTTCCCTGGTTACCTCTTCGATCGCTTGCTTTCGCGGCGTCTTGTCATAGGACACCATGCGCTCCGTCTCGCCGCCGATCTGCGCGATGGCCGCGCCGATCGCATTGGCGACGCCGGCATGCTCCGGGGTGAGCATCTCCGAGGCGGCATCGAGTTTCTCGGTGACCAGTACGGCGCCGCCACCGACGAGCACGACGGGCAGCGGGTCGCTGCTCGGCTTCATTTTTTCGATCCCTGCGTTCAACATGCCGGTCATTTGCCGAACAGCCGACGACACCAGGTCGCGATCCAGGTCTGCGACGCGCGATGAGTCCCCAATCGTGACGTTGCCCGTCGCAACGACGATATCGGTCGCGGTCAGCGTGTCGCCGCCAAATACCAGGCCTTCCTCGACCAGCGCATGCCCAACCGATCGCGGACCGACCTTGTCGCCGCCTTCGGTTACCAGGCTGCCACCGCCGAGCCCGAGGGCGAGTATGTCCGGCATACGGAAGTTCGTCCGCACACCCCCGACTTCGATGACGATGCTGGACTCTCTCGGGAAGCCGTCCTGGAGAATACCGATGTCGGAGGTTGTGCCGCCGATATCGACGACGATTGCATCGTCCAGTCCGGTGAGTTTGCACGCCCCGCGCAGCGAGTTGGTCGGTCCCGACGCAAACGTCAGCGCCGGAAACTGGCGCGCGAATTCGGCGTCCATCAATGTGCCGTCGTTCTGGCTGACGAAAAACCGGCACGTCAGGCCGCGCTGCCGTATCGCGTCGACGAACGACGAGACGACTCGATCGGCAAATCCGAGCAGGCTCGCATTGAGCAGCGCCGCATTCTCGCGCTCGAGGATCCCTAACCGGCCGATCTTGTGTGACTCCGTGATCCGGGTGTTCGGCATCGCGGCCCGGATTCGCTTCGCGAGGATCTGTTCCGGCTCGGGATTCATCGGCGAAAACGCCGACGAAATAGCGACGGCGTCGACCTTTTTTGCCTTCAGGTCCCCGACGACGGCATCCATCTCCGCGTCGTCCAGTTCGGCGAGTGCCCAGCCATCGTAGAGGTAGCCGCCGCGAATCATGTAGACGTTGTCACCTAGACTCCGGGCGACGTCGTCTGGCCAGCCGATCTTGGGCGGAATGCCGGTACCGGACGGAATGCCGATACGCACGGCTGCGACCTCGGCGAGCTCGCGCCGTTCGATGACGGCGTTCGTGAACTGCGTCGTCCCCAGCATGACGGCTTCCACCGTGTCTTCGATGCCGCGATGTTCGGTCAGGATAGTCTCGAGCGCGTCCAGGATGCCTGTCGTCACGTCCGCCGATGTCAGGGCTTTGGTCGATGCGATCACTGCATCGCCGTCGAGCAACACGGCATCCGTGTGCGTTCCGCCGACGTCGATACCGATCCTCAACATGCCGGGTCGCCCGTGTCGCCCGCGGCGTTAGTCGCTGCCGTATCGAAACGGCTGAGGACCGCATAGGCCAGTGCCGACACGAACATCGCATCCAATGCCGCAATTCCCGTCATCTCGATAACCGACTCGGCCCCGAGTAATGCCACGACACTCCCGGCCGCCCAGGAAATCAGTGCCATCGGCGACACCATACGTTCAGCCGTCCGCAGGTTCTCGAAATAGGCTGAAGGGCGGGCAAAGAAATGATCGACCGCGATGACGCCCGCCACCGGCACGAAGACAATGGCGAGGTAGAAGAGAAACGTCAGGAAGTGATCGAGGATATTAAAGAAAGCCGCGACCGTTCCCAGGGCGCCGAGCGCGACAATGAGCAACCGGTTCTCGGTTTTTGGCAGCGTAGCTTCGACGCTCAAGGTCGTGCTGTACAGATTGAGCGAGTTGAGCACCCAACTGCCGGCGATGATGATAACGAAGGCCGCCCAGCTCAGGCCCATCACGATCAGTACGTCCAGCAGGTCGTTGTTCGAAAGCACGTCGGCTGCAAGCCCCCCGGCCGTCATGACGATCGACTGCACCACCAGGTAGGACAGCAGCGCGGTATACAGCGCTCCGCGCCAGTGCCTGATGAAGCGTGTGATATCGGGGAGGATGACCGCGCCGACAATCACGCCGCCGACGACCGACGAGATCGCACGACCCATCGAAATCTCGGACACCTGCTGCGCTGCGAGCGTCTCGCCAAGCGGCCGGCTGCCCAGCGCCTTGGCTATCAGCACGACGGTCACGACCATCATGACCGGCACCAGCAGGGTGGACAGCGTATTGATTGCCTTGAAGCCGTATATCGTCGTCGCCGTCATCACCATGCCGGCGAACAATTCGATGACCCAGGGTTGCGCCGAGACGCCAACGGTATCCTGCAGCAGCCGCAGGATTGCGCCGCTAAAAAGGTCGATATTGACGCCGAACCACCCTAGGAGGGAAATAGCGAACGCGATGTTGACCAGAGCAGCGCCCCGCGTGCCGAACGCAACGCGCGCCAGCATGTAGGAACTGAGGTGCGTGCGCGTGCCAATCGAGCCGCAGATCGATGCGATCAGTGTCAGTATCCCGCAGCCGGCCAGGATTGCCGGCACGGCGCGGGCGTTGTCGATGGCCAGGAAAACTTCGGCACCGGTGACGAACGTCGGCAACGAGAACGCCACCATGGCGCTGACCAGGGCGACCCGAACCCAGCCGACCGTGTGCTCTTGCGGCACCGGTTCCGTGGCAAATTCTTCGGATTCTACGTTCATGCGACGACCAGCCCGATCTTATCGATCAGCCACTGTACTCGGCATCATCCATCAGTTCGAGTCTTCGACGAATACCGTCCAGGCGATCGCCGTATTTTTTCCAGCGACCGATGGAGCCCGAGTACAGCGGTTGCCGGACCTGCACCGAGCTTGCGGTCGACACCGGCGCTGCGTTCTCGTGAAATCGAAGGCAAGCCTCGTTCCAGGAGAGCTCGCAAAAAGAAAGCAATTCGCGGGTCCTGTTCTCCTGGTCATGCACGATATCTTCGTAGTGCAGTTCCATGAAATGTGACGAGGGCATGTGTTGCCGCCAGACTGCGAGGAGCTTGTCAAATCCCTCGTAGTACGCCGCGGTGTCGTCAATGTCGAGCGAGTAGTTGTAATAGGAAAAGCCGGTCGAAAACAGCTGGCGGAAGTTCGACAAGCAACTGTCCACGGGATCGCGACGCAGCGCGACAAACTTTGCGTTGGGGAGAGCACGATGGATGAGCCAGACGTAAAAGAAGTTCAGCGGCATCTTGTCCGTAAACCGCTCGGCACCTCGGGTCAGTCGTTCAGTCTCACTGATATAAGTATGACCCACGTCTGCAAGGTCCGAATCGACCGCGTTCCTGAGTGTCTCCGCATCGAGCACGCGGTTTGATGGAGAACCCACCCTGGCCTTGATCAGGCCCGCAAAGGTATTCAGTTCACCGGCGGACACTACGTCCGGGTGGCTGGAGAGGATGCGATCAACGAGTGTCGTACCGGTACGTGGCAGACCAACGATGAATATTGGCGTCGCATCCGTATGTGAATCGCCAGCGCCTGCCGGCGCACTGACGGTATCGGCGGCGGCGTCGAACAGCTCGAGGTCCGACTGCAAGTTGTAATCGATCGCATTACGTTTTGCACGCTTCGCACGCACCAGCCAGTCAAAGCTCTCTTCAAACTGCTCGAGATCTTCGAGCGTTTTCGCAATTGCATGTCCGATATGCAGGGCCTTGTCCGGGTCCGCCTCGTTTTTTTCGAACAATTCCCTGAGCTTGGTCAGGTAGTTTTTCTCCGGAGTTTGCCTGGACAGGCTGACGAGTGCCGAGTAGGCACGATACGAATCCGGTTGTCGCTCGATTGATGCTTTGTACGCGGACTCGGCGCGCTGGAATAGTCCGGAGAATTGCAGTGAGGCGCCGAGGTTGTAATGAAAATTCGCCGGGGCCGGGTCGATTTCGACGGCCCGCTCGAACAACGGGACGGCTTTCTCGTGAAACCCGGTACGGGAATAGACGACACCGATCGTATCCGCAGTGAATGCATCGCCGATGTCCAGCCTCGCCGCCTCGTCCGCCAGGTGCATCGCTTCCACCTGGCGACCAACAGTCACCAGGTACTCCGCATGCGCTGCTATGTACAGCGGGTCGTTCGGTGCGAACCCCTGGGCCCGCGCGAACAGTTCGCCGGACTTGGCATAGTTGTGATGCTCGAGCGCAATCCGGGCAAGCAGAAAGTAAGGGATGGGGTCGCTCACATCAGCACGGATGCGTTGAATTGCATTTGCGTGCGCGGTCTCGAAACGTCGCGCCGCAATGTCTGCCAGGCCCTGTCGCAATGCCTTGTCCATCACCCGATTGTCGGCCTTCAGGCCGCGGGCCTCAAGGAGCGCCGTGTTTCGGGAGTAACCATCGGGCTATCTTTTTGCGACAGGTGTTCTTCAGACATTTTTATTGCGTGAGCGACCCGAAATCGTGTCGCTGACCGTGTGATTATGTGGTACACGTATAATACAAACAAACAACAGCGAAACTCATCTGGACGGGGAGCATCGGCATGAGCAAGAAAAGGCGCCGCAACGCGCGCAAGAAGCATCGGCATCACTCGAAGAAATCAGCGAAGAGCTTCAATCGATCCGCTAAATTACTCGCGATCCCGGCGGGGCTGGCGACGGCCGGCATATCGATGCCGGTACATGCCCAGATTGAAGAGATCGTCGTCACGGCAACGCGTCGCGCGGAGTCCGTGCAGGATATTGCCGTGAACATATCGGCTGTCGGCGGCAGCCAGATCGAGCAGCAAGGCTTCGATGACCTGTCTGAAATGTCGTCCTATGTCCCCGGCCTCAACGTTGTGGACCAGGGTGGCCGCGACGGCAACAGGATCGTTGTTCGAGGCCTCAACGCCGAACCCATCGTCAACTCGTTCGGACAGGAAAACGGCGGTGGCACCGTGGCGACCTACATCGGTGAGATCCCGCTTTACGTCGACCTGCGACTCAACGATCTCGAGCGCGTGGAAGTGCTGCTCGGTCCGCAGGGCACGCTGTATGGCGCCGGTACGATGGGTGGCGCCATTCGTTACATCCCGAAGAAGCCGGGATTCGACAACACGACCTTCGAGGTCCGTGCCGACGCCTACAGTTACTCGGAAGGTGACGGCGTGAGTTCCGACATCGGCTTTACGTTCAACGTGCCATTGAGTGAGCAGTTCGCAATTCGCGGTTCCATCGACAACACGGACGACCAGGGCTTTATCGACTACCCGTTTGTCGTTCAGACTCCTGGCGTGTCGGAGCCCGACCCGAATTTCGCCGATGCGGCGGAACGAGCAGGCAACTTCAACCCGGCGGAAGACGTCAACACCGAGGAAGCGCTCTCAGGACGATTGGCGCTGCGATGGGTGCCGACGGATGCGATCGATACGACGCTCACTTACTACTTCCAGCAGACGGAGCACGGCGGTCGAAACGTGTCGGGGCGGCGCGGTACCGTGCCCGCAGGCAAGTATGAGTCGCCGTACCGGGTTCTCGAGCCGAACGATCGCGATAGCGACCTGCTGGCACTTGAAGTCATTGCCGACCTCGGGTTCGCGGAACTCACATCGGCTACCGGTATCGGCGGCGTGGAAGAAAGCGGCCAGCGCGACCAGACGGACTTGCTGATCACGCTGGAATACAGCTACGAGGTGTTCCCTACCTTTACCGCATTCACGTTCGAAGACGAAGAGACGGAGACGTTTAACCAGGAAATCCGGCTCGTATCGACCAGCGACGGACCGCTTAACTGGATCGTCGGTGGCTTTTACAACACGAACGAATACGACGCACTGTCGTCGGAGTTCACACCGGGCTACGGCGCGTTCGTGGGGCCAGGTTTCCGCCAGGATCTCAACGATCTCGAGTATTTCGAGGCCGACCGGACCAAGCTCACGGAAACGGCCTACTTCGGTGAGATCGGCTACGACATTTCAGAGCAATGGAGCGTCACGTTTGGTGTCCGCCTTTACGATTACGAGTTTGACGAGGCGAACCAAACGGAGTTTCCGTACTTCACCACGCCGGCGGACTTCAACCCATACCCCCTGAGTGACATTGGCAACCAATTGCAATTGACGCGCAACCAGGCTTTCGACGGCGACCTGTTCAAGTTCAACACGTCGTATACGTTCGAAAACGGCAACCTCTTCTACTTCACCTTCAGCCAGGGCTATCGCGTCGGCGCCTCCAATGGCGGCGACCCGTGCCCGGATATCTTCGTGCCGGGCAGCCAGTCACTCTGCTTGCTGGCACCCGGTCAGCAATTCGGCCCCAATCCGGGTGATATAGCGGAAATCAACGAACGCGAATTCTTCCCGGACACGGTGGACAATTTCGAGATTGGCGCAAAGACCACCTGGTTGGACGGCAACCTCACCGTGAATGGATCGGTCTTTTTCATCGACTGGGAAGATCCGCAAGTTGCGACAGCATCTGTAAACGCCGGTACCGCAATTACCGTCAATGCCGGTGCGGCCGAAACAAAGGGTTTTGACGTCGCATTCAACTGGTTGATGAGCGATGAGTTCGCTTTGCGCGGTAACTTCAGCTTTACGGACGCGGAACTGACCCAGGCCGTACCTTCGCTGGTTCGTACCATTGCACCGCCTGGCTTCGGTACCGCTTTCGAGGACGGCGTAGCAGGCGACCGCCTGCCGGGCTCACCTGAGACTCAATTCTCGTTGTTCGGCAGCTACTCGCACGACTTGTCAGGCGGCAATTCGATTGTCGTTGACGGCGGCTATTCCTGGCAGGACGACGTACTGTCGGTAACCGGTGCGCGCGGCAACAGCCTTACGTTGGATAGCTACGGTCGGGCAAGCATGAATGTTTCCTACCTGACGGAAAGCTGGTCGGTGACGGGGTACGTCGACAACCTGTTCGACGAATACTCGGAGTCGAGTGTGTTCAATACACCGCTCTTCAACCAGACGGTGAGTGGCGCCAACGTTCGCTACTATCGAACCAATGTGCTGGCGCCGCGGTCGATCGGCGTTCGGTTCAAGTACACCTACGAGTAAATTGCTACGTTGACGCTCAGGGAAGAGCGTCCTGGCCCGACCGGTCTTCAGTCGTCGAGCACATGCAGCTCGGTGCGCCATGCAATGGCGATCAGGACGATCGCCAGCGCGCAGGACGTGGCAATCAAGGTAAAACCTGCGTCCCAGCCCGCCGCATCCACGACCATGCCGATGACGACATTTGCGGCGACGGCACCGCCGACGTAACCGAACAGGCCGGTGAATCCTGCCGCGGTGCCGGCGGCCTTCTTGGGCGCGAGGTCCAGCGCGTGGACGCCGATGAGCATTATCGGTCCGTAAACGAAGAAGCCGATGCCTATGAGCATCGCGATGTCGACATTCGGGTTGCCCACCGGGTTCTTCCAGTAGACCAGCACGCATACCAGGGTCAGCAGCAAAAAAAGAATCGAGGCCGGCTCGCGTCGGCCCTTGAAAACCGTGTCAGACATCCAGCCGCACAAAAGAGTACCCGGAATTCCGGCGAATTCGTAAAACGCGTACGCCCAGCCGGAGTCCGCGAAAGAAAACGCTTTCGCCTCGGCGAGGTAGGTCGGCGCCCAATCGAGTACGCCGTAACGCACCAGGTAGACGAACGCATTCGCGAACGCAATGGTCCACAGCAATCGGTTATTCAGTACGTGCTCGAGAAAAATGGCTCGCGCCGACAGCTCTTTCTCCTGCGCCTCGCTGTAGTCGTACGCCTTCGGGTAGTCGTTGTGGTATTTCTCGATGGAGCACAAGCCCATCGATTGCGGTGTATCCCGGACCATCAACAATATGAACGCGGCGATCGCCATCGCAAAAAAACCGTGTACGTACAAAATCGCGTGCCAGTCGGCGAACAGCGCCATCGCCAGTATTGCAATCGGACCCACCATGCCGCCGCCGATGTTGTGGGCGACGTTCCAGATCGCCATCTTGGTACCGCGCTCTCCGAGCGAGAACCAGTGCACCATCACCCTGCCCGACGGTGGCCAGCCCATGCCCTGGAACCAGCCGTTCAGCAGCAGCAACGAGAACATTACGGTCACCGAACTGGTTGCGAACGGCACGGTGCCCATAAAAATCATGACCAGCGACGAGCAGAACAGGCCCAAGGCCATGAACACGCGGGCGTTGCTGCGATCCGATACGCTGCCCATGATGAACTTCGACAGTCCATAGGCAATGGCCACACCCGATAGTGCCAAGCCCAGGTCTGTCTTCGAATAACCCTCTTCAACGAGGTAGGGCATCGCGAGCGAGAAGTTCTTGCGTACCAGGTAGTAGCCGGCATAGCCGATGAATATGCCGAGAAACACCTGCAGGCGCAGGCGCCGATAAGCCGAGTCGACCTTTTCGTCAGGTAACGGTTCGCGGTGAGCCGACGGCTTCAGAAAGCCGATCACAAATTGGACTCGAGGAAAGCGACCGTAAGATCCGGAAAATCAGTAAATACGCCATCGACGTCCAGGTCGTCCAGGTAGATCCGCAGAAGTTGTTCGTAGTCGTCAACGAAGGCCGGAAGTTGATCATTACGAAACGTGTAGGGATGGACCGCGAGCCCCAGCCCGTGTGCTCGTTCGACGAGGTCAGTAGTGGCAAGATCAGACGCGCGTGACTCCTGTCCAACGATCAGGAACATCGATGGGCCGATGCCATCGGCGTATGCGGCAACCTGCTGCAGCCCCTCGTCCGTCAGTAACGGCTCGTAGTCGGGTCCGCTGCCCAACAGCTGAACAAGGGGTACAGCCATGTTCATCGCAGGTAATAGCTCAGCATGAATTCGCTGCAACTCGAAAGGATCGAAGCACTGCAGAAACACCTTGTCCTGCATCGTCGTATAGCCATAGGTGCTCAGAATATCGAGCACCGCCGCAGAGATATCCTTACCCTCCTCGCGGTGAAACGCCGGGCTCTTGATCTCCGGATAGATACCGACCGGGCGACCGGTCGACTTGTTGAGTCCCTGGATGAGTTCGATTTCCTCTGCGAAGGTGCTGATACCGAACGACGATTGCATGAGCGGGAAGCGATCTTCGAACACTGCGGACCTTTCGCCGTCGATCTCCTGAAATCGCTCGGAAACGGCAAGCTGCCTCAGCTCGGCCAAGGTAAAGTCGATCACGTAATAACGACCGTCGGCGCGCGCTCTCTGCGGAAACACGTCGCGAACATCGGTCACCGTGTCGAGATGGTGGTCATGCAACACAACGACCTCACCATCGCGAGTCATAACGAGGTCCTGCTCGATGTAGTCCGCACCCTGTGCATACGCCATCGCCTTCGCGGCGATCGTATGCTCGGGCAAATAACCGCTGGCGCCTCGGTGCGCAATAACCAGCTTGCTTTCCCAGGCCACGACCCGGTTCTTGCCAACGAGGACCTTGTCATTCACTGTGACAACGCAGCCGCAAAGGAACAGCGACGCCAACAGAGCGACGTTCTTGGTAATGGACACTATCAGGGCCTCGTTAAGATTCTGCTTATTGGTGAAAGACCGAGTTTAATATACTTTGTAGCATCGACATGAACCATTGGCGCACAACAAGAAGGGGATCACGATGAACCTTAACGCTGGACTGCTCGGGGGAGGATCCTGGGGAACGACCGTGGCCGCATTGATCGCGCGGAATGCACCGGTAACGATGTGGGCAAGGGACAGGGGCACCGTGGACGAGATCAATACGCGGCACAGCAATGCGAAATACCTGCCCGATGCGGTGCTGCCGGAAAGCGTTCGTGCCACGACCGACATCGAAGAGGTCGTTGCGAACATGGACGTAATCGTCATGGGTATTCCCGCGCAGTCGTTTCGTGGTGTGCTCGAACAGATCAAGCCGCACATTCGACCCTGGGTGCCCGTTATCAGCCTGAGCAAGGGACTCGAACTCAGCACCGGCAAGCGTATGACCGAGCTGATCAACGAGGTGCTGCCCGGACACCCGGCCGGCGTGTTGACGGGACCGAACCTGGCGCGGGAGATCATGTCCGGCTACGCCGCCGCAAGCGTCATCGCGATGGAAGACGAAGTCATCGTCAGGGAACTGCAGAAGCTGTTTCACAGCGGCCTGTTTCGCGTCTACACGAATCACGACGTCATCGGTTGCGAACTGGGCGGCGTACTCAAGAATATCATTGCAATTGCGGCGGGCATGGGAGATGGGCAAGGCGCCGGAGAAAACACGCGTTCGGCGGTGATTACACGCGGCCTGGCCGAGATCACGCGCCTCGGTGTTGCAATGGGTGGAGAACCGCAGACGTTCGCCGGGCTCGCGGGCACCGGGGACCTGATCGCAACCTGCACGAGTCCGCAAAGCCGAAATCGCACGGTTGGCTATGAGTTGGGGAAGGGCCGGACCATCGAGGAAATCGTCAACGAGATGTTCATGGTTGCAGAAGGCGTGAAGAGTGCGCCAGCCGTGGTGGCAATGGCGGACAAGTACGACGTGGACATGCCTATCGCCCGGGAAGTCCTGCAAGTCGTCCAGGACCGGAGCACGGCCCGCGACGCCTTTCGCGGCCTGCTGAAGACAGCGGCCGGCGCGGAGTCCGAACCGGGCTAGAGCCTTGCGAAATCCGAGCCTGCCGGTTTCTGGTACAGGCGCAGACCGAACTCCTGCACGATAGCCAGCAGGTGATCGAAAATGTCCGACTGGATGCTCTCGTAGTCGGCCCACACGGTCGTGTTGGTGAAACAGTAGATTTCCAGCGGCAGCCCCTCTGGTCCCGGTGCGAGCTGACGCACGATCAGTGTCATGCCCTCGTGGATCTTCGGGTGATTCTTCAGGTAGTTGTACGCGTAAGCCCGAAACATGCCGATATTGGTGAGCCGTCGCTTGTTTACGTCGGCATCCACCTCGTTCGCGAGTCCCGCATTGTAGTCGGCCAGTTCCTTTTCCTTGTTCCTGATGTAGTCCTTCAGCAGCGCGAAACGCGTGAAGTGCTTCACCTCGTCTTCGGTCTGCATGCGGATCGTCGACACATCGATATGAATGGCGCGTTTGATCCGACGGGCGCCGGTTTGCGACATGCCGCGCCAGTTCTTGAAGGAGTCCGTAATCAGGCGGTGCGTCGGGATCGTAGTGATCGTCTTGTCCCAGTTCTGCACCTTTACGGTATGGAGTTGCACATCGACAACATCGCCGTCCGCTCCAAACTGCGGCATCTCTATCCAATCACCGACGCGGACCATGTCCTGCGCTGTGAGTTGCACGCTCGCGACCAGCGACAGGATCGTGTCCTTGAATACCAGTATCAGGATGGCGGTCATCGCGCCGAATCCGCTGAGCAGCAGCAGCGGCGATCGGTCGAGCACTGCCGCGATGATCATCACGCCACCGAGAATCCAGACAACGATCTGCACGAGCTGCACGAATCCCTTTATCGGGCGTTCCCGGGCCATCGGCGAGGCCGAGTAGATCGTATTGGCCGCGCTGAGCGCGGCCGTCAGGGCCAGGGTCAACATCAACACCGTGTAACCCATCGCGACATTGCGTACGAGCTGGACGCCGCCGTCCGGCAAATCGGGGACGAATGGCGCACCGGTGAAAATGATGAGCGCCGGCACGACCTGTACGAGACGACCGAAGACGTTGTGGCTCACCAACGCGTCGTCCCAGGTCGCGCGAGACCGCTTGGCGAACGCGCGGACGGCGCGCACCATAACGTGCTTTAGGATCAGGTTGACGATGACAGCGGCCGCCAGCAGCACGAGCAAGCCGGCGGCGGTTGGCAACAACGGGTGAATCGCGGCCAATTGTTCTAGCATTCTGTGGATATCCGGAGTGAGTGCGCCGAAATCGTACCACTCACTACGGGTCGTCACGCAAATTTGTCGTAGAGGCGGGTTCCAGCCGCGATTTCGGTTCTTATCAAAGCGCTGCTATCGAATATTGCGCAGACTTGTAGAAATCTTTCATTTGTCGTCTATATTTGGAAAAAGAGAACCGTATTTTACAACCAGAACAAGGTCACCGTGCTCCGCTGCCAACCCAGGGATCGGTCGAATCCGATTCGACGGGATCGGGAACCGGAGCGAAAAGGGGAATATTCATGCACGAGCGACATCAGATTGGCGGTATCAGCACTTTTGCATCAAGAGTCGGGGCTGTCTTTGCGCTTCTTATGGTTTGTTCGGTCGCTCACTCTCAGGATGCACCGATAATCCTCAACAATGACGGGAACGGGAACTACACGGTTTCGACGACCCACCTGGGCTGCTCCCAATATTGCTGGCTGGCAGAAAAGCGATTCGGAGAGTCAAACTGGCAGGCGGTGTCGTCGGGCGGTGCAAACTACACGGCGACCAATATGCCGAACGGGATACATTCTTACAGGTTTGAGGATGTCGAAGTAGACGAAGAATTCGGAATTTCTTACACGTATACGAGCGGAATAACCACAGTGGCTGTCGGGCCCCAGCCGGAAGTCGACCCGTTTTCGGTCCAGGTGTCCTATTCGTACGAGACGCGGCGCGGCGATATCAACTATGACGGCCTGCAAGACGTCTTTCTGAACAGGACCGCGGGTGGCGATAGCGGGAACGGAGCAATCGATTCCGTCATCCTCCAACAGAACCCGAATGGAACGTTTGCCACGATCGTTCCAAACGCCTCTCAACTTGCGCAGGCTTCATCGTGGGCCGCCGTTGCCATCGACCTGATTCTCAATGATGGCGACATGGATGGTTTTGCCGACATTTCGTTGCGAAACATTGGTGATTTCATCCCCGGCGCATTGGACCAGATCGTGTTTTCATCAGGCGAGATTTTTAACTCAGCGCCAAAAGGCACACGGTTCATAAACCAGAATCTCATCGATTTTTCCGACGATATGATGGAATACGCGCAGAACCCGAATTATTTTGACGAGAACTCCGACGAGATCGAGGTCGGCGGCGGTTGGACTTACGAATGGGAGTGCGAGTTTTTCTACTGGGGCGATGCGCTCGAGTATGTCTGCTATTACTACCGCGTCTGGGAAGACCCCGTCGAGGTCACGGTGTATCCAGGCATCAATTCCGACGCGGTTGACGTCTGGGAAGCTATTCTCGACGTCCAGCAGGGACTGGGAACCGGACAGGACATCCTCGACGCTTTTTCCTCAACCCTTGGATTCACGATCGGAGTCTGGCCATGGTGCATTGACCTTGGCGAAGAGGATGACTATGACAAGTGCCCGGATATTCTCTTCGGAATCTCCATCGTTACCCTGGCCGATCTTCTCGGTCACGACAAAACCAGCAATGCCCGGCGTGCAAACGTGGTTTACCTGACCGGGCACGACCTGTACGGTTTCTGGTCGCACAGCGCTCTTGAGTATCGGGCTATCCCGAGCGCTGCTGCAGCGATTACGGTAAGTGCGGGACCGGGTAGGTGTGAGGATATCAACGGCTCGATCGTCTGCGTACAAGTACCTGGACTGACACCTGGTGCTATCCTGCTGGCGGAAGAAAATCGGCCGACAGATCTACCTCAATTCAATTACATACTGGGCACGGTTGAAAGCTCGATCTCCGTCGAGCCGCCCGTCGTGTACTTCCAGAGAATCCGAAGCAGCAGTAACAACTACAACAACTGTCTCGATTACGATGCATACCCGACCGCCGGCCAGAACTACAATTCCAACAGCTACACCGCGGGGCTAATCGCAGCAACTGACGGTGTTTCGGAGTACGACGTCAACCAGTTGACGGGCGGTAACGTGCCAGTACCCTCTGTGCACTTCACCAGCGCCGCGCCGACTTGCCCGCCGTAGCGAGTTGTCAATCATTTGGGACCGTAATGGGTCTTGAGTATCGGGTCCGCGGACATAGTCGCTTCATATGAAGCGACTATGTCGTCGCCAGGCTGATTGGTCGGATCAATCGTTGGCGGGCGCCCTGCCTCTTTGCGAGTAATAACGATTGAGCGCAGCAAGCAATCTCGTCGCCGGCTGTTCACCAATTAGCGCTGCAATCTCGGCGTTGCGCCGGTCCGTTACCTGTTTCAGATACTCGGTCGCGCCACTTGGATTGTCATCGAGTTGTGAGACGTGCTGGACAATCTGTGAGTTGGCTCGCTCGAGAATGTCGAATAGTCCGAGAATTTGATCGTCGTCAAGCCCCATATCGCGAGCCGTGTTTTGCACGACGTCCATTGCCGGGTCGATCGTCGCCCACCACCTCAAGTAGTCGTCGCGGCCGATCGTTGCCTCGAGTTTCTGGCGATATTCGACGGAAGCCATATTCTGACGTTCTGTCATAACCCGATACGCCTCTCGGAATTGCGCTTCATTCATATCAGCCTCAATCGAGCGAAGTCGGCGCGCCGTTGATGAATCGCGAACACCGTACTCGAACGCCAACGCTTCGCCGAGGACTTCGGCCAATGATTCGGTCTCGTTCAGGCCGGCGTTCGGCGGCGCGGTAATCTTGTCTCCAGGAGAGACATCGCGCCGAGAGGTTTGCGGCAGTCTGACCTGGCTGGCCCTGTCGTATCGCCATTTGAGCAAAGCGATCTGCTCGTCGCCGGACAGGAATGGATGCTCATCAGCAAACGGTGCGAACAACCCACGCATTGATCCGAGTTGTTTGACCTCGTCGCCGAAAATATCCACCAGTCGTCCCCGCACGAAGTCATCTCTCTGCAACAGAAACTCACTGCGCTTCATTCGAAACGTGTCCCATTCCGGTGTCCAGT
This sequence comes from uncultured Woeseiaceae bacterium, assembly GCA_945788625.1. Classification (GTDB taxonomy): domain Bacteria; phylum Pseudomonadota; class Gammaproteobacteria; order Steroidobacterales; family Woeseiaceae; genus UBA1847. The sequence continues at coordinate 168,324 of CALZMQ010000002.1, read as the reverse complement.
AGCCCGGCCATTGCTGGGGGTTCGAGACGTCGAACTCTCGGTACAAATAAGTGCGCACCAGGACCGCAGCTTCATCCCGGCTGATGCCAGTTCCGGACAACCACTCGGCATACCCGCCAGCATCCGTGAAGCCTTGGTAAGGTGTCCCCGGCCGCGACTCTTTACCGAAAACCAATTGGCCGCTCGTTGGCGAGCTGCTTCCGCTGCCAAGTGGTGTTCTACTATGCTCGAAAAGCAGTCGGTACGCGCCAATCGACAGAGCCGAAATCAGGACTGCGAAAAAAACGAATCGCAACTTCTGCATAATTGAAATCACCCAGAGCCCGCTCGAGAGCCCGAACGGTAAGCCGAGGTTTGGCGGCTGTCAAACGAAGCGGCTTCAGGACCGCTCTTTATTCAGTCGGTAATGGTCGCGACCGGACGCTGCAGTTCATCGCCGTCCATGATTTGCTCCATGGCTGCAACAGCGTCCTCGCAGGACGTGTGCGGAAGCTGGCTGCGGCGCTCGAAATGAGAGACGACACCCTGTTGCTTCTCCAGGGTCAGCGTCAGCTGATCCCTCGGGGCCAGGGTGACCGGCATCTCCCTGGGCGGCGAGCTGTGCAATTCGACGAGGTAATCGCCCTCGGGTAATAGCATCGGTTCGCTCGAGCCGAGCGATCCGCTCGCCACTTCGACGCTGTCTTTGAATACGCTGTACGCGGTCGCTACCGTCTGCGTCAATGCGTTCTTGAGTTCCTCGGCGCTACCGGCGGTGACATAGCGGCCACCCGATGCGGCCGCGATAGCCCGCAGACTCGCCGTGTCTTCGTCGGCGGCATTGCCAAGCCCGAATCCGATCAGATGAACCTTGATACCTTGGGCACTCAGATCTTGAGCCGCAAGTATCGGGTTGCCGCCACAGCTTTCGATGCCGTCGGTAACCAGGACCACCGCACGATCGTCCTGTTGCGAGCCGAAATCGCGGGCCGCCTGGTTCAGCGCGTAAGCGATAGGCGTCTGACCCAGCGGGCGCAAGCCGGCAACGGCCCGGCGAATTGGTTCGCGATTCTCGTCACCGAATGGCACGAGCAGTGTCGAATCGGCGCAGTCGTTATTGTCGCTCGGACTGGTGCTGCCATACGCGCGCAGTGCCAGGTCCAGGTCTTCGGGGAACCAGTAAGACACGTCCTGCAAAATTTCCTTGGCGACCGCCATCTTCGGCTCACCGCCCATGCGGCCCCACATGCTCCTCGACGCGTCGACGACGATCTCGACCGACCGGTCATCGAGAGAAATCACCGGGCGCCCGTCTTTCACCGCTGCCACCTCCAGCGCGGCACAGCTTGCATCGCGTACGGTCACGATCAGGGAGGCTTCCTGCGTCTCCCCCTCGAGGCTCGTGGCGAGAGCGACGATGCGGTTCTCACCCACTTCGAGCGGTACGTCTCCGGCGAACGTTCCACCGGCAAGTCGTGCGGGCATCGGTTCCGAGCCGTTGACACTGAGGGTAACGCTGTCCACGCCCGTCGTGCGCAGGTCCAGGAAGGCTTCAGGGAGCATCGTGGGGTCTGCGACCTGCACAAAGCTGCCACCCGTTGCCCACGCGATCGTATCGAGAATGGAGCTACCCTTCTGGCTCGACCCCAGCAGCAACGTCTGAATCGTAGCGCCCTTCGAGTGTGCCCGCACCGCGGCGTCGTACGCCTTCTTCTCGTTCGACATGCCGTCGGTAAAAAGCATGATTACTCGTGATGAACCGGGCCGTCCGTTCGTCTCGAGTTCCCGAAGTGCGGCGCTGATGCCGGCGGCGAGGTTCGTACTGCCGGACCGTGGCAGGTTCCGCAACGCCCGGACCGCCATTTCGCGATCCGACGTCAGCGGCTGTGCGAGTTCACCTTTGTTGTCGAAGCTGACGACGCCGACCTTGATATCGCTTTTCGGCGAGAGGTTCCTGACCAGGCCGATAGCGCCTGTCGAGCGAAAGTCCTTCGGATCCGTGCCACGCAGACTCGCAGACGTGTCCATTACGAACATCATGTCGAGGTAACGTACGCCGCCGATAGCCGACGCAATTCCCTCCACCTCGACGGTCGTGTTGCCCTCCGCCGTGGAGAAGTCGGCAGACGGCGACTGGATTTCGATCTGCACGTTGCCCTGGGACGACAGCGGCGCGCTGGAAATCTCCTGCGCGGCCAACGCAGAGTTGCAGATCAGGACGGAGAGTAAAACGGTCAGAGTGTCTCGCATGGAATCACCTATCTAAGGTGCGCGCGACGCGTAAGCTGGCGGAATCAGGCCAGGCCGAACGACGACGAGGCTCTCAGGCGCCGCAGCTTGTCGCACACTTTTGCCTTAAGTATCCGTAGCATAGAACACCTTTCCAGACATAATCTGGGACGTGGTACACAGTTTCGGTGCCGCATCCGCAGGATTGCCAACGTGCTTTTTCATGGCAGGCAGCACTAAAGGCAAGGGACTGGCGGCCGATAACTACCCGTAGTCCAATAAACCAGAGTCCGGGCGACCGATTTGCCATTCGAAATTGTGTGGCGGAAGTGCGAGACGCCCGATAATTATATGGAAGTTGCCGAGGCAACAATCACGCAGGGTCCGGAGACGGTACTCGTTGTTGACGATGATGAGATTCATTCGAAACTCATGGTGGCCTGTGTCAAAAAGGCCGGCTACGAATCGATGCTGGCTAACAGCGGCAACGCCGCCCTCGAGATTATCGAAAAGCATGATGTCGACCTGGTGTTGCTCGACAACATGATGCCCGGCCTCGACGGCATGCAGGTGCTCAAGATCACGCGCGAAAAGCACAGCCGCCAGCACCTGCCGATACTCATGGTGACAGGTTCCGACGAAACCGAGGACCTTGTCGGCGCCTTCGATGCCGGCGCCAACGATTACGTCCTCAAGCCCGTCAACTACCTTGGCCTGATGGCGATCATAAGGACACACCTCGACCTCAGGCGGTCTGTGTTACGTCTCGAACAGTTCAACCATGATCTCGAAGCCAAGGTCGAGGAGCGTACGAGGGAACTGAGAAAGCAAATAGACGAGACTCGGGATGCGGAAGAGGCTTTGCGGCAAGCCCGCAAGCTCGAAGCGGTCGGGCAGTTAGCCGCCGGCATCGCGCACGAAATCAACACGCCCATGCAGTTCATCCACGACAACGCTCAATTCCTCGAAAGCGCGTTCGGCGACCTGCTCAAGTTGCAGTCCAAATATGGCGAATTATTGCATTCGGCGCGCCATGGCGACGTACCCGAGAGCCTGTTTCAGGAAATAGACACACTATGGAAAGAAGCGGACGCGGATTACCTGGTCGAAGAAATACCGGCCGCATTCAGCGAGGCGCGGGACGGAATCGAGCGTGTCACGAGAATCGTCCGCGCGATGAAGGAATTCGCGCATCCGGGCGGCGAAAAGAAGCAACCGGTCGATTTGAACAAGGTCGTGGAAAGCACGGTCATGGTCTCGACGAATGAATGGAAATACGTCGCAAACATCGAAACGAATCTTGACGAATCGCTGCCACAGATCCAGGGCTTCACGCAGGAACTCGGCCAGGCGCTGCTTAACCTGATCGTGAATGCGGCGCATGCGATAGAAACAGTGGTTGGCGACGGTAGCAACAGCAAAGGTACAGTCTCGATCTCGACGAAAATGCACGGCGATTTCGTCGAGTTGCGCGTCGGCGATTCTGGCTGCGGAATACCGGACGATATCGCGGATCGCGTGTTCGACCCCTTTTTCACGACCAAGCAGGTCGGCAAGGGTACCGGTCAGGGACTGGCCATTGCGTATTCGATCATCAAGGACAAGCACGGCGGCGAAATTGAATTCGACTCGGACGACACCGGTACGACATTCACTATCCGATTGCCCATGAATGACGACGGAAAAGCCCGGTCCCACTGAACCGGGCTATAATCGAACCCCCGTTAAAGCAAGCCAAGCTGAGTGAGCGCTCCATAGGTCTTCGGAGCGGTGTTCTGAATGGCTGCTCTGTGGCCCTCGCCCACGGGCGCATTACCGGCCAGATAGGCTGCAACCCTGGGAATGGCCTGCTCGACCAATTCCGCATGATGGGAGTTGACGTAGAACCGGTCGTTTCGGTAGGCGTTGGCGACGACACCGAGCCGATACTTCGATGCCGGCTTTTTCTTCAGTGAACCTTCCTTGGTGTAGTGCATGCGGGCTTCAGCGTAATCTTCGGCCAGCGCGATCGGCGGACGCAAGTGGCACTCGGAGTACTCAGTGCCGTGTTTCAGCAGGAATGATTGGGCAAGGTGCATACCAATGCGCCCTACACAGCCGCCGCCCTCCGCCTCATTGTATTTGCCGGCATCGCCGTGGCCTCCGGGCAGCGGGTACAGCTCGAGCGGCTCGCGCGCAGGATGGTCGCCAACGTATTTCGGCACCGTACAGACGAAGTTTTTGTCTTTCTTGATACCTATGGGCCCTATGCCCATCAGCATCTTCTTGATGTTCTCCTGCAGGATGCTGCGATAACTCGCCACCACCGGCGATAGCTCTTCCGGTGTCCCCACACGCCCGCTGCTGGCAAAATTTCCCTTGACAGCAAAATCGTTCTTGCCTCCGGGTACCGGATCGAACGTGAATATATTTACTTTCAGGTTCCCCTTTTGATTCATGCCCGACTCATGGATGGCGTGCGCCAGCATGATGCAAGTGACGGCGCCCCGACTCCAACCGACCAGGTTGATATCGACAAACGGCTGCTTGTACCACTCGAGCCACAGCCATTGCATGCACATGACAATATTGTCGGCAGTCCCCTTGCCCGTTGCCCCATGAATTTTCTGGGCAAACCAGCCTGACCCGTGTTTGGCGTCGATCTTGACCTTGCCGCCGGACTCGACAGCCTTCATGACGTTTTCGACCTTCCTGATCGACCTGGCCGACCCGGGACCGTCGCAGATAAACTTCCGTTCGCCTTCGTTGATCGTGTACAGATACGGCACGGCCCACTTTGGATGCTTGTCGCGATGCCCGCCCGTGCCGCAACAGTAGATTGTCACTACGTCCTTTCGCATAACTTCTCCGAAAACTCAGTCAGAACTAACATGGATCCTCAGCAGGCAATGTGTGCACAGGGTCCGTCTGTTCCAATACGTAAAGGTGTTGGCCGAGTATCCCGTCAAGCTGTTGTCTCAACTCGGGAGACTCGTGCGAAACCAGTACCTTGATACAGAGCTCGCCTTCGCACAGGCTGAGACCCGTTCCCACAACGTTTGGCAGTGCCATGATGGCATCCCTGTTGTCCGCCAGCACTTGCTCGATAATGTGCGTGTCTTTTGCCACCTTTGCATCGACCTCGCCGCCGTGCGTACTCGGTGCTATCAGCATGATGCCGAAAACTATCGAGACCGCTATTCTCATTGGTATTGCCATTCCATTTTGAGGCGGGACGGAAGGCGGCACGCCCCGCGTGCCACCCATCTCGCCGCCGTTACTGAAGACTCACCGAAACCGCGTCGGCAATCACGTAACCGCTGGCATCGTTCTGCATGCTCACCGTGAATGTCGAGCCTGCGGTCAGTGCGGTTACGTTGCACAGGTAGTTGAGCTGACCGCCGTTGCCGCGCTGGTTGGCAGGTGCGCCACACGCCAGCAGCGGACCTCCGTTCACCGAATACATATACTGCACGGCCCATGCTCGGTTCGATCCTGCGGCCCATTGCGCCGCGACCTCGTAATTGCCGTCCGCCGCGATGGCGAAGGTCCAGCTTGCAGTCTTGCTGCCTTTGCCGCTGCGCTGATCGTGCAGGTAGTTGCTGCCGTAGTAGCCGGCGCTCGACGTGGACGCCGACCAGGTGCCGACGGTATCGAAGCCCGGGTCGGTGTTATCGCAGATCTCGCCCGGACACACGCCCCCTCCGCTCGGTTGAACTGGGACCGACTGTATGAGCTGATCGGTAGCGCCGAGGTCCCCGGTCACCGTGAGCGTCACCACGTAACTGCCGGCAGCCGCATAGGTGTGTGACGGCGCAACGCCGCTGGCAATCGTGCCGTCCCCGAAGTCCCAGTCGTAACTCACGATGGTGCCGTCCGGATCGTACGAGGCACTGGCATCGAAATCGACCGTGAGCGTGCCGGACACCTGTATGGCACTGAACAAGGCCACTGGCGGCAAAGGGCCGCCCAGGTCGAGTTGTGCGCGTACCGCGTCGGCGATTACATAGCCGGAGGCATCGTTGCGCAGGCTCACGTTGAGTGTAGAGCCTGCAGTAAGTGAAGGCACGATACACAGTTCATTGAACTGGCCGCCATTGTAACGCTGGTCCGCAGGCGCACCGCAATCCTGCGGCGAGCCGCCGTCCACAGAGTACATGTATTGCACGGCCCATGCCCGGTTCGAACCGGGCGCCCATTGCGCGGCGACTTCGTAGTTACCGTCCGCCATCACGTCGAACGTCCAACTCGCGGTCTTGCCGCCCTTGCCACTGCGTTGATCGTGTATGTAGTTGGTACCGTAGTAACCGGAGCTCGACGTGGACGTACTCCAGCTGCCCACGGTATCGAAACCCGAATCGGTGTTGTCGCATATCGTGCCCGGGCAAACTCCGCCGCCGACTGGCTGCACGGTCACCGCCTGGGTGATCATGTCGGTGGCGCCGAAGTCGCCGGTTACGGTCAGGCTGACGTTGTAAGTACCGGCAATTGCATAATTGTGCGACGGCGCAATGCCGGTGCCCGTTATCCCGTCGCCGAAGTCCCAGTCGTACGCCACGATAAGGCCGTCCGGATCGAAAGAGGCGCTGGCGTCGAAATCCATCGTCGTGGTTTCGGGCACCTGGTTTGCGCTGAACGCAGCGACCGGCGGCAGCGGCCCGCCAAGCGCGAAGTCGAATTGCACGGCGTCGGCAATGACGTAACCGAAAGAGTCATTGCTCAAGCTGATCGTGATCTCCGAACCCGCCGTCAGGCCCGGCAGGATACACAGGCTGTTGAACTGGCCGCCATTGAGTCGCTGGTCCACCGGCACACCGCAATTCTGCGGCGGCCCGCCATCCAGCGAGTACGTGTACTGCACGTTGTTCGCGCGGTTCGGCCACGCCGGCCAGTTTGCGGCGATCTCGTAATTTCCGTCCGCCGCAATTGCGTATGTCCAACTCGCCGTTTTCGTCCCTTTGCCGCTGCTTTGATCGTGCAGGTAGTCGCTGCCGATGAAGCCGGGACTCGATGAAGACGCTGCCCAGATTCCCACGGAGCTGAAGCCGGTGTCGGTGTTATCGCAGATCGCGTTCAGGCAGACTGCGCCCGGTATCGGGTCCAGCGTCACTGACTGCAGCGCAGCACCGGTGGCGCCCTGGTTGTCGGTAACCGTCAACCTGACATTGAAAGTGCCGGGGCCTGCGAACGTGTGCGTCGGCGCTATTCCAGTGCCGGTGTTACCGTCACCGAAATCCCAGTCGTAGCTCACGATGCTGCCGTCCGGGTCCATCGAGGCGCTGGCGTCGAAGTCGACCGTCAGCGTCCCGGTAATCGGGTTGCTGACGAACGATGCAACCGGACGGGCGTTACCCGCCAGGCCATCGTCAATGGTCACGCCGAACCTGTTCAATACCAGGTCGATGCGATTGGCAATCGTAATCGACGGGCTGCCGGCGAACAGCAGCGCAACACCCTGGTTGAATGCGTCATCGGTGACGATCAGCGAACCAGAATCGCCGCCGCCACTGAAGCCGCCGGGCGAGATTATGATCTGATCGACGAAGGTCGCAATTTGCGTGCAGGCCGGCGAGTCGTAACAGACGGAAACCGTTGCATTGATGGTCGTGACGCTGCCCATCGTATGCCCGGTCGTACGCCCGACTTTTTGCACGGCCGCACCGAGCAGCGACGCCATGTTCTCGTCGCCTATGAAATTGGGGTCGCCGTAGGCCGGATGCAGCGTTGAACTCGGTACGCCGTAGCCGGGAATGGAGCCGAATTCGCCCGTGGGTGTCGACATTCCGAGTTCGGTCGTTGTCGACAAGGCGATAGCAGCGTCCATCGTATTCGTGCCGATGAAATCGAGCGGTTCGAAATCCGACAGCGTCGCAATGGCGTCGTCGGAATTGACGCCCCCGTCAATGGCTCCAGGCTGTACGATCGTGTCGCCGAGGGTTGCGTTGTTGATGTTGGCAATAACGTGGTTGTTACTGAGTATGAAGACATTGCTGCCGTCGGTGACTCGAGCCCCTATCGTGCCGGCAGTGATTGCGGGATGCCCGACCGATACGCCAATGGGGACCGGTAGCGGCCATCGTTCCGTGGTCCCGCAGATGTTGTTACCTGACGATTCGCAGGTGAGGCCGCGCTTGGCGACGATACGCGCGCTGACCTCCTTGTGAACGGGCACGCCCTCGACGCTGTCGGGAACCTTGGTGTTCTTGTGGACGACTAGCACTTTGATGACCGGTTCGCCCTTGGCATCGAGGCCAATGCCACTTGCGATCACGTCGCGATTCGACATCAGGCTGTCGACGTGCCGCGCGTGGACGACGGCGCATTCGTTGACGCGCTGCATCTGCAGCGGCGACATCTCGGCACTGCCGGCCTGAGCTGCAAGCGTGAGCGCGGTTGCGACGCAAAGAGACGAGAACCAATGGAGCGAAGAGGGATTCTTATACATTTTATTCCCCTGCCGGCTGATTGTTGCCGTTCCCTTAGTATAGCGAAATCCAAGCTATGCGATGGCCGGAAAATGGCGAATCCGGGCACGACAACTATACTAATCGACATAATCTGGGCAAACCCAGAGCCGCTGCTATCCGGGGTCCGATAACCGATGAAAGCCAAGGCTGGAAAGAAACTGTTCGAGCGAGGTGTTTCCGGCGACGTCAACTACCGTGTTGTTTTTGCCTGCGACAAACCGGTCGTATCCAGCGAGGACCTGGAGAAGTATCCGGGACTGCTGTTCATGCATCACCACGATCGCGCAGAAAACGAAAGCCTCGACCGCAGCATCAGCTATTGGCGCAGGCGAGCCGATTTCGATGCCAGTAAAGTTGTCTTTGAGAAGCAAATCCAGGCGTCTGGAGATCCCATCAAGGCCGGTTACGTTCGGAATCTCAAATTCCCCCCGGAGCCGTTGCTTTCCGTACTGTCCAAAGTCGCCATAGGCCTAGCTGCATTGGCGGGCGCTATAGGTGTTCTATGGACAGTTTTCCTGCATATCTTCGAAGAGCCGGACGTCACGATCACATTCGACGCACCCGCGCCCCGCAATTTTCTTCGCAGCGCCGGAGTCACGGTCCCGATCAAGCTTGTTAGCCGAGGCAGAAGGGCGTCGGCCACCGTCTCGGACTTCGAGGCGAAACTCTTGCCACTGCGAGGCCTTGGCGACCTGTCGCTGGTCGCAGGCACAGTCGATTCCAGCGCGGATCGAACACCTATACTGGCTCGCGCAGAGTCCGTTCACAAGCTGAAACCCTGGACGGACAATCCGCTAATGCTGGAGTGGCACGGTGACGTGAAACCGGGAGTCTACGAAGTCAGGCTGGACGCGGTGGCGAGCGCAGGTTTGGTCGCGGGCAATAAGCCGCTGAGCACTAGCCTGCAGGAAATCCGCGTTCTCGGCAGCCAGCCTGCGGTCGACCTCACGGTCCTGCGCCCTCTTCCGAATCCGCTGGTAGCCCGGCTTTACGGGCAACTCATTGTCGGCGATGCATTAGTGAACGGCGTGGTCTGTACGTTCGGTGTGTCAGACGAAAATATCACGCGCCTGAAAATTCTCAGCAACCACGACTTCAGTCGAAACCTGGACTCATTGCCGGGGGAGAATCGACTACGGTTCCGCTTCGACGGCGATCTGGCGAGTCTAAGCACTTTCAATCTGCAGTTTGAGATTGAACAAGAAAAAGAGAGCGATTGGTCGCGGCTGACGGATGGCGATCGAATTGAACTGGGATGTTCGCCACGATAGATGACAACGGTGATAAAAATGTACAAATTCAACGTTATATGGGTAATTGTATTGCTTCAACCCGGTCTTGTAACTGCGTGGGCTTCGGACTTCGTTCTCGAGGGACGAGTAACGGAAATCAGTGAGGAGCCGGAAGCGCAACCGTTGAAAAACGTGGACATTTACCTGTATTCCGGCGCACCTCCCAAGCGCTGCCCGGACTCCGAGGATTCAGATGAAATCTACAAAAAAACTGTATCGAAGAAAGACGGCGGCTACCGCTTTACGGACCTCGAAGCCGAGGAATACTCTGTACATTTCTGCCGAGACGGATACAGCCTGCATCCGCTCAGGAAAAAGCGCGATCCAAGCAAAAGCAAAGAGCCGCTGGTCGTCTCTTTGAGCCGCAACGATGCGCGGGTAACCGCAGCCATCGGCTTTTCGTTCGCCGGGTTCGATAAGCTCGGGTGGACGGGCCAATTCGCTGGCGGCATAGAATCGTCGATTAGGAGCCGTCACCCCGGCGTCGACGTGCAATCCCTGAGTGGATACGGCGAATTTTCGAGCGGCGCAGCACAAGTACTGGTGTCGGACCGGTATCTGACCGTCGAGGAGCTCGGGCTCAAAAGAGACGGTGCGAAGAATCTCACGGTGTCGGTGATTGCGGCGGCTCCAGTGCGTGTCGTTGTGAACGAAAAGAACCCGGTTTCGGGCCTTACGTATCATCAGGTATCCGACATTCTATGTGCCGATTCAAATTCCGGAATGCCTGCCTGGAACCAGTTGGGAATGCCTGACTGGAACCAGAATGTGAATGTTTATTCCGAGGAACTTGCCATAGGCCAGGTGTGGACAAACTGGTGGGGGCTGTCAATAGCGCCCCATCAATCCGGCTGTCGCGGCCGTACGGCACAACCCGGCGATTTGACGATGGTCGCCGGCGATCCGTACGGTGTCGGCTTCACGGGCCGCTGGACGCAGACCGCGAAAACGAAAGCCGTAACTCTTGGGTGGAATCCAGCCGGCTTACGTCCGCCGAATCGCGAGAGCCTGTTCAACGGCATGTATCCCCTGACGACAAACGTCTACGTGTATTCCCTCGGTGGCCGGGACGGCATAGCTGGCTTCGTGTCCGAAGAGATCAGAGCCTTCACCTATGAACTGGCGGGTCGAGACGCGCTGACCAAAGGTGGTTTTCTACTACCGCCCGAACCTCTGCAAATTCCCGCTTATCGTTAGCAGCACAGCATGTCTACGCGGCCTTTGCTCCGGCTACGGCCGGTCGGGGATCTTCCCTGCAATGTAGCCGCCGTGGCTAATGCCGATCAACCAGATCGCCTGGTCGCTGAACGTCGGCATGCCGCCCTCTTTCACCGCAAGGACGACATACAGGATCGCGAGCACGATCGTGAAGATGAAATTCTGGAACTTGGTGACGCTGACCACCTTGTCGCCCTCGTCGCCCTCTTCCTCGAGAAAAACCTGGCTGAATTTTCTCTCTATGGTCATGTCTTCGCCGCTGGCCGACTTGAACGACTTGCCCACTCGCGCAATGTTTTTCCCGGCCATGTCCTTACCGCTCTTGACCGCACCTGCCGTGGCGCCCGACCCGACGCTGATGCCCAGCAGCGCCAGCAGCGTATTGTCCATCGACGGTATCTCAATTGTCATGAAAAAAGCGGCGGCAAAGGACGACAGGATCAGGATGTTCCAGGTGACAAGCTGAAGCTGATTCATCGAGAACCTGCCGCGACTGTCGATCAGGATTCCGAGCATTGACGTGTGTGTCGAGGCCCTTCCGGCAAACCCGGCCAGTACCAGCAAAACGACCGCCGATATCCCCCACAATGCAACGAAGTTATTTCCCATTCTTATTCCTCCCAATGCTTCGTTGTGGCTTGCGCTCTGCCGCCACGTGCGCGATTTCTATCTCATCGTCCGCGTTCAAAGTGTCTATTGTCTCTTCGACCGGGGCGGACTCATCCAGGGTAAGTACCACCAGTGTCCCCAATTCCGGGTCTTTCTCCCCCGGGAACACCTGCTCCATTGAGGCGATGTGCTTCTTGCCGATGAGCCTGTGGATATTGCCGAGCTGTTCGTCCTCGTCACATTCATGGCTGAACTGGACCGTGACGCTCGGTCCGGCTGCCTCGCCTTTCTTCGTCGCGGCCCGGCCGGTCTTGCGCTTCTTTCCCGAGCGGGGCCCGGTTTTTCGTTTAGATTCTCTTGAGGGCATTTTCAACGTTCAAGCGGCCGTGCCCGAAGAGCTTTGAAAACCCTTGCTGCCCCGGCACCTTGTCCGCACTCCTTTCGAGGGCGTCGGTTATATCGGCCAGAGTCGCGGCCGGGTTCTTCGCAAGCATCAGCGCAACAGCGGCTGCAACGTACGGTGTCGCCATCGACGTGCCCGGCCAGGCCTCGTAGTCGGTCGTATCGGCGAGCGCAGCCGGATAGGTCGGGACGGTACTGAGGATGTTTACGCCCGGCGCAACGAGGTTGATGTGGCTGCCCGTGTTGCTGAAACTCGCATGACCGTCGACTTCCGTGGACGCGCCCACCGCGATGACATTCCTGATCGCGGCCGGATAGCTCGGCGCAGACGTCGACTCGTTTCCCATTGCCGCGACGACAATGACGCCGTTGTTCATCGCCCTTTTAAGCAGGCGTTCTTCGGTCGGATCTTTGCCTCCGCCGAGACTCATGTTCAATACCCTGGCGCCGTTGTCCGCTGCATACCGCAGTGCCTGGTAGTACCCCGCTGCGTTGTACGGACCCAGCGCTTTCAGGGAAGTCACTGCTTTGGACTGGCAGGTACCCGAAACGCCGACACCGTTGTTCGTGATGGCGGCTATGATACCGATCACATGCGTGCCGTGTCCCTGCACGTCCTTGAGCGAACCCGTCGTGAAACTCCGTTCGTCGATGACGACCCGTTTCAGGTCGGGATGCGCGGAATCCACGCCCGTATCGATTACGGCGATCGGAATGTCTACAGCATCTTTGAATCCACGCGCTTTTTGAGCGGCGAACAGGTTGATCGCGTTGAGACCCCACTGGCGATTCTGCAGCGGATCGACTTTCTTCGGCTTGCGCCTGGCGCGGCGCTTCCTGGCCGGCGCGGGAAATCGTTCCTGCGGCTGGTGCGCATAGGCCACCGAATCGTCGGCGGAAAGCTGTTTGGCGGCTTTCTCAGCCTCGTCGGTGGAGTCGAATGCCAGTATGTTCAGGCCCGCCAGATCCTTGTCGGTGCGGTCGTCAACGGACAGCACCATTCGCTCGACGGCGGTTGCCCGCCGAATGGCCGGATCGCGGAACACGGGCTTCATCGAGACGACCCGCCCGGAATCGAGGAGTTTTTTCAACGGTCCTTTCTTGGGTGCACGGCCGGCGGGCGCTTCCATCCCGGTCAATGCCCGCAGCGTCGAACGCGCCGCGCGCGTCGTTTTCAGTTTGACAACGACTTCCTGGGACACGTCCGGAGAAATAATACGGAGGGGGCCCTTGTTGCTCTTTCTCATTCCGACTCTCCTTGATCAGCCAGTTCACAGGACAGGTAGGTGCCATCATTCCCGGGGGCGCGCCGCTCCGTACACTTCATCGCGATCGCAGTAGATCTCCAGGCAGGGACGGTCGCCCAGTCGATAGAATAACGCTTGGGCGAACCACTGTTCAAATGATGGCGCAGTACGGAGAGTCCCTATTGAGGCGCCGTATAACGACGAGTAGCTTGGAATAGTATATAGCTGCCCGACAGGCGACACGCGGATGGCAAAGCGAGTTGATCGACCGTCCATTGTCTTTGGAGCGTTGATTCTGCTCCTTGCGGGATTGCTGGGTCCGTTCCGTGCCTCGGGGCAGCAGCCTATCGTGCCGCTGCAACTCAGCTTCTCCGATCCCGGAGCGCGCAGTATGGCCTTCGGCGGAGCGTTCGCCGCCCTGGCGGACGACGCCACGGCAGCATTCGCGAATCCCGCCGGACTGGCGCAGTTGTTGACGCCCGAAATCTCTATCGAGGGTCGCAACTGGGATTACTCCACGCCGTTCAGCGAGGGCGGCAGGACCGAGGGGCTGCCCAGCGGCTTCGGGATCGATGATACGGTCGGTATCCGCATGGCTGAATCAAGTAATAACAGCTCGGGGCTCTCCTTCGTCTCTATTGCCTATCCGATAGGTGACTGGTCGCTTGCATTTTTTCGTCACCAATACGCAAACCTCGAATTCTCGAGTGCTACGCAGGGTTTCTTCAGCGGCGGCACCGATTGCTGCCAGGTTCGAGCACTGGACCAGACGGCAAGCAGTGACCTCAATATTGTGAGCTATGGGCTCTCGGCCGGGTACCGGGTCAACGAATCTCTCGATGTCGGTCTCGGCTTTGTCCATTACGATGCATCGCTCGAGGCGAACGTTACCCAGTACCTGCCGGATGACGACTCGGTGGCGAGTGTCTTCGCATTGAATTCCTACCTCCCCGAGCGAACGGTGCTCAGCCAGCGGAGTTTCATCGACGACAGCAACTGGACGATGACGCTGGGACTCCTGTGGCGCTTATCGAGCAGCGTCAGACTGGGTGCCGTCTATCGCCAGGGTCTCGAGACGGATTTCAATATCATAGTGAGGGCCGGCGAAGCCGTCGACTTCGGCGTTCCGCCGGGAGAGGTGTTCGGCCAGGGGTCGGCGTCGGTCGATTTTCCGGATATCTATGGGCTCGGGATTGCCTACCAGGCGCCCGACGGCAACCTGACGATCAGCTTTCAATGGGACCGTGTCGAATACTCGGACATTCCGGCAAGTCTCGAACTCGACGACCAGACGATCGACGACGCCAATGAGTTTCACCTGGGAGCCGAGTACGTTTTCCTGCGCTCGACGCCGATTATTGCCCTGCGGTTCGGGACCTGGCTCGATCCCGATCACCAGATGCGGGCCACGACCGACGACCCCTACCTCCGCGCACTCCTACCGGGGAGCGGAGACGACTGGCACTACTCCGCCGGAGTGGGCATCGCAACGGAGCGTTTCCAGATTGATGTTGGCGTGGATTTCGCCGATCGCGTCGACACGGTGTCGCTATCGACAGTCTTCAGCTTCTAGGCTGCGACTCGATTCACAAAAACTTGCCGAGAGCAAAGAAAGTAACCGCGATCACCAGGGCTGCAATAATGAAGTGATTGAACTTGCGGCGGATCTGGCGGGTATCCGACTTCGATCGGTCGACGTCGCTATCGCGCTTAACACCCTCCGGCGTCAGTTCGAAGGCCCAGGCAAGGACCAGCGCTACGGGGAAACCGAGTGCGAGAAACACGATCAGCAACTTGCCGGCCCACACGGGAACTTCGAGAAAATCGAACATGATTTCGCCTACCTGCAGCAATAGCCAGGCGATTACGATGTACGCCAAACCGACGCGGAATACGTTGCGTCGCTTGAGATCATCGAACAGGCCGACAGCCGGTGGTTCGTCGCTATCGATCGCTGACGCCTGCTCTGCTTCGGCTCGCTGTGGGGGCCCTGTTGCAGCGACCGCCGGCGGGGATTCGTCCTGCATGGCCTTAAGCCAGCGGCGGAAGAAGTAGTTTGATAATTCGAATGCGTGTTCTTCCGTCTTGCGAATGAAACCGAGGTTTTCCAGGCGGCGCAGCGTTCCCATGAGGGTATCCGGCCCTATCGAGAACATGTCACGAATCGAGTCGGAAGTGAGCGGATCGCCCGCAATCGACTCGACAATCCCGCGTTCCGTTTCAGACAGCATGTCGAAATCTACCGAGAAGAAATAACTCACCATCCGGTCCGTGGCGACCTGTTCTATGGCCTCCTCGATAGCTCCGGATTCGAGGTAGCGTTTGCAGACGAGCTGTACCAGGTAAGGATGACTGTCACACTGCGTTCGAATCTGGTCGGCGACACCGGGTTCGAACTGCGGCCGTTCTTCCGGGCCGAGCTGCGACTGTTCAATCAGTGCGTTCGCCTCTTCCTCGGACAGGCGCTCGATATACAGCGGTGGCGTAAATCCGTGCAGGAACGGGGACGTGTCGTGTTTCTCGTCGGCCAGCGTCCATAATCGGATCGTGGATGCGAGGACAGTACGGATATCTTCGCGGCTCTGCATTGCGTGGCGCAACTTGCGCAGCAAAGACGGCGCTTTGCTGTTGAGCCCGATCAGTTCCTCGACTTCGTCGCAGAGCAGTAATAGCCCCATGTTCTTGCCGCGCAGCAGTCGACGAAGCCGCTCGAGCGAGACGAACAGGTCGTCGGACTGCACGTCGTCCAGGCTGATACCGACATGCTCCAGGCGCTCATCCGCGTCCAGCAGCGCATCGGCGAAGTTCAGGTGCAGTTCGGCCGGTGTCTCCGTGCCCTGCAAATCCCAGAAGACCGGAAAGTAGCGCCGCTCGAATGACGTATCGGCGATGTACTCGATCTGTTTCAACAGCGAGGTTTTTCCTATTCGCCGCGTGCCGAGCAGCCAGACGCAGTTCCGGTGGCCCTCCAGAATCTCCGCGATTTGTGCCGTGCGACCGTAAAACCGCTCACCCCGGACCCACTGCCCGACAACGAACGGGATCGCCGGCGCCATTGAGGGCCGCTCCTGCGGCGACGCAGTGTATCTGTCCTGCAGTGTCTCTATTCCCGCCAGCAGGCGATAGCCGCGCTTGGGCAGTGTCTCGATCGGGTTGTAGGCCCCGTCGCCCTGTTCGGTGGCGATCTTGCCCAGATCCTGCCGCAGCTGGTAGATACAGCGGCTCAAGGTATGCTCGGTCACGACCATACCCGGCCACACCGTGTCCATGAGTTCTTCCCTGGAGACGACCTTCCCGGGGTGCCTGGCCAGCTCCGCCAGCACCTTCATCACCTTGGGTTCCAGCCGGACACTGCCACCGGCACCGCTCGCCGTGCCTTCGCGCGGGTCGATGGTGAACCTGGTCGATTCGTACGGTTCGGGGATCATCCTTTTAGCTAACACGCAGACACCTGCGGCAACAACTCGGGGATGTACTTAGGGCCTCCGCGGCCCCGACATAAATCTCAGGTCGATATTACGTGTTCATCAAGCGGCAACCGAAAGAAGGCAGTCCAATGAATCCTGCAAGTAATGACCTGTATAGAACTGAGAGGTGTCGCCATGAAAGCCAGATCGATTCGTTTCAAGCACCTGGTCCCGGTGTTCCTGGGACTGCTCGCCGGCTGTTCGTCAGGTGATGTCAACTTTCCGGACATAACGATCAATGCAACGGGATTGCCCCCGCTTAACAGCGAGCCCATCACGGCACACGGGACAATAACGGGGCTCGGAGGTGTGACGGTCAACGACGTGCGCTACTCGGTGAACAACGCGACCGTCACGATAAACGGCCTGCCCGGAACCCTGGCCGAGCTGCGACATGGCCAGATTGTCACCGTAAGCGGCCGAATCAACGCCGACGGCAATACCGGGTCGGCCAACAGCGTTCGCTACGATGCCAACCTCGTGGGACCCGTCGAGAGCCTCGATGCCACGAACGGTCAAATGATCGTAATGGGGCAGTCGGTGCTTTCCGACGCGGATACCTTGTTCGACACCGCCATCGATCCGGCAACCTTCGCCGGACTGTCCCCGGGAGACACGATCGCGGTCAGCGGTTTCGCCGATGCTGCCGGTGCAATTCGGGCGACGCGAATCGATTTCGCCGCCGCCAACGCTGAATTACAACTCATCGGCGAGGTTGCGGGTCTCGACATAGGCAATCTGCTTTTTACCATCAACCGGCTCACCGTTGACTACAGCGGCGCGGCGCTGATCGATGTGCCGGGCGGAGCCCCGAGCAACGGCATGATGGTCAAGGTCCACGGCTCATTGTCCGGCGGCCTTTTCACGGTCGACCGCCTGGTAGCGGCTACGGCACTGCGTGGTCCAATCGGCCAGCGCGTTCAATCCGCCGGAGTCATTACGCGCTTCAATTCGCAAGCCGACTTCGACGTAGGCCATGTTGCCGCGATCGCAAACGTCGCCACGGTTTACACCAACGGTAATGCTGGTGACCTGGCCTTGAACGCCGAAATCGTCATCGACGGGGAATTCGCTTCCGGCAACCGTATTGCCGCAGATCGGATCACATTCGGCCGCCACGTCAATCAGACCGAAACGCTCGTGTTCGCGCTTCGGGACTTCACCGAAATTGCCGTAACGACGGTCTTCAACGTAACGGTTACGCAAGGGTCCGATTTCGCCGTCGAGGTCGACGTAGACTCGACGGCCGCGAGTCGCGTGAACGTGACCCAGGCAGGCGAGAAACTCACGATCGCGCTGCAAAGTGGAAACGGCAATATCGAAACCCTGCACGCGCGTGTCACGATGCCCATACTCGACCGCATCGACCTGACCGGCGTCGTTAATGCAAACCTGAACGGTTTCAGCCAGGACCGTATGACCGTCAATGTTGGTGGCGTAAGCCGACTGCACGGCAGTGGCTTGGCAATCAACAACCTGACCGCCACCGTCTCCGGCGTCAGCCAGCTGGGCTTTGGCGACATTCGTCCGATTGGCAACGCGGATGTCGATATCGGTGGTGTCAGCCAGGCGACGCTCAACATGGATGTCGGCGGCACGCTGTCTGGATCCGTCGGGACAGGCCAGGGAACAGGCGTGTCGACGCTGTTCTACTACGGCACAAGCGTGACGGTAAACGTAACGACTGACTTCCTCTCGTCGGTAGTCAGGCTGGGAGGAACGAGGCAATAATGCGATGAACTGACGTAAACAGCAGGGCCGTTTCTGTTCGGAAATTTCGTATTGCGCTCGACACGGCCCTGTGAGGTAGTCCCAAGATGAAGGTGCCACCATCACCCGGCAGGCGATTGACTCTCCTTGTGGGCGCAGCGATGGTCTTGATGACCTGCCCGGCAAGTGGTGACTACTGGTACGAGCATTACTCGAGGGCCGAGACGGCCCTCGAGAACCAGGACTGGCCACTGGCTGTCCAGGAAATCAATGAGGCTCTGAAACGCAAGGGCGACTCCGGCGCACGCGTGCGCAGCTACGGAATGAAATTCACGCCCTACTTCCCGTACCTGAAGCTGGGCATTGCCTACTACCATCTCGATCAGTTCGATGCGGCCATACAGGCTTTCGAGACGGAAGAGCGGCTCGGCGCCATTTCACAATCCGAGCCCGCGACTACCGAATTGGAACACTTCCGCGGCCTCGCACAGGAAGCGCGATTGACAGCGGCAGCAGAGGAACAGCAGCGAATTCGTCGTATCGTCCAGCAGAGTCTCGATGATGCCCGCGATCTCGAGAGCCAGGGTCGCGTCGACGAAGCGATAGCAGCGCTCGACCGGGCGCTGGCGGTCGCGCCCGATGACGCCGATGCGGTGGCTGCCATGAGCCGTCTGCGCGAACGAGTTGCGGAACGCGAGCGCGCGCAAGGGCAAAGTCAAAGGGCCGCCGAGCTCATCGATGACGGCGATGCCCTCGTCCGCGACGGTCAATACGCTAAGGCATCGAGTCTCTTCCGACAGGCACTGTTGCTCGATCAGGACCCGCGGACCCAGGCACTGCTCGACGACGCGCAGGGCAAGCTGCTTGCAAAGCTCGAAGGCAGCCATCAGCTCGGGGACTGGCGAACCGCGGTAGCCAGTATGCTTCTGGAGGCGCTGCAACTGGAATCGGAGGGCCAGTTTGTCACGGCCCTCGATCGACTTCAGTCCGTACTCGTGCTCGATCCCGGCAACGCAGAAGCACAATCGATGCAGGGCCGGCTGCTACGGGCACGTAAGGAGGCAGAAGCGGAGAACGCACGCCAAACGATGATCGGCGAACTGCTGGCCGAAGCACGCTCTCAGTTGGATATCGGGGCGGCCGAGGCGGTTCTGTCGGCCGCGAATCGCGTGCTGGCGCTGGATCCCGGCAACACATCGGCGCTCGAGCATGTCGCCTGGGCGTACGACGCAATCAGCCGCAGGCTGCTGGGTACGGTGGCAAAAGGGAACATCCCTCCCGCGGTGCGATTCGTTGATTTCCGGCAGGAACAGGACGACGGCACGCTGGCTCAGACGATCAGCAATCCCGTTTTTCGCCTGAACGGAGTCATCATTGACGATTCGCCGGTCGACGCAGTCTTTTTCGACGATAACGACAGGGTTCTCGACGCGCGTGTCAGCAGTCAGCAGCTTGGCGACATCTACCTCACCGAATTCAACGTCGATACGGATCTCTCCCCCGGGCGCTCGACGTTCCGCCTCGTTGCGACAGATTCTGAAGACCTGGTGTCCAGCAGTGAATACTCGGTCGTTTACCACCGCCCCTACTATCGGGCACCGTGGTTCTATGCATCGCTCTTGGGCGGCGTTGCCGCACTGGCAATGGCCCTCTTGTGGCAACGCTCGCGCCGCCGCGCGCAGCTCAGAATGCGCCGTTTCAATCCTTATGTCGCCGGTGCGCCGGTCCTCGAAGACGAGATGTTCTTCGGCCGCCAGCCACTGGTCGACCGGATCCTGCAGACCATTCACAACAACAGTCTGCTGATATACGGTGAGCGCCGAATCGGCAAGACCTCGATTCAGCACCAACTCAAGAAACGCCTGAGCAATCTCGACGACCCGGCCTACGAGTTTCATCCCGTTTATGTCGACCTGCAGGGCACACCGGAAACGCGCTTCTTTCAAACGATTGCAGAAGACGTTTTCCAGGAACTCTCGCCGCTGTTGAACGGTTTGCGGCCTGGCAAGGACCTGTCGGAGGATTATTCCTATCGAGACTTCGTCGCCGACGTGCGGGCAGTGCTGAAAACGCTCAAAGCGCAGACGTCGAAGAACGTCAGGCTGGTGTTGCTGATTGACGAAGTCGACGAGTTGAACGACTACGACCCGAGAATCAACCAGAAGCTTCGCAGCCTGTTCATGAAGAGCTTCGCGGAGAACCTGGTCGCAGTAGTTTCCGGCGTCGAGATCAAGAAGCAGTGGGAACGAGAAGGCAGCCCCTGGTACAACTTCTTCGAGGAAATCGAAGTCAGGCCGTTCGGACCGACCGAGGCGCGTGAGCTGATCGAGCGCCCGATCGGCGGTATGTTCAAACTCGACAGCGGTGTCGTCGAGAGGATCATCGCCCTGACCGCCGGCAAACCTTACCTGATCCAGAAAATTTGTATTTCACTGGTGACGCGCTTGCACGAGCAGCGCCGGCGCAAAATCACGGTCGACGACGTCGAGGCCGTTGCACGGCCCGCAGCCGACCTGGCGGCTTAACTGGTAAAGTCGACGGCGCGGCCGGTCTCCAGCAGCGTTTTCAGCCCGCCGATGACAAGTGGCCAGCCCGGGCGCACGAGCTCCAGCATCCTGGAGTTCGTTGGGAACCGATCGTGAATCACAGTCAGTTTCGTGCCGGTTGCAATCGGCTCCAGCTTGAACGTCACGCGTGACGGTGACTCGTCTTTCGTCTCCGGGTTGTTCGGGAATTGCCATGTGTAGGCCAGCTCGGACGGGCGACTGGCGACGAGGATTTCCCCCTCGGCACCGACGCCACCGGATTCAGTCAGGAATCGAATGGGCGATCCGACTGAAAAGTCACTCTGTACGTCCGTGCGATGCCAGTATTGCCTCGTGAATTCAGGCAGGGTCAGTGCATTCCAGACATCCTCCGGCGGCTTCGCGATGACTGCGACGTATACGTATTCAGGCTTGTTCATTTCTCATGGTCCTCCAGCGCTTTTTTCAGTGCCACCATGGCGACGGCTTTCTCCTCCGAGAACTTGTCAAGCCATCGATCGGTGATCTCGACTAAGGGTACGGGATTCAGGTAGTGAAGTTTTTCGCGGCCGCTCCAGTGCGTAGCAACCAACCCGGCGGCCTCGAGTATCGAGACGTGGCGGGACGCCGACTGGCGCGCCATCTCGAGGCCACGGATCAACTCCGACAGCGTCAAGCCGGGCTCGGCGATAAGCCGGTCGAGCATCTCGCGCCGGTTTCGATCGGCCAGTGCTTTGAAAACAGGGTCCATGACAATAGGCAGCTAAAAACCTGCCTATTATTATGCAGCATTTTTACTGCATGTCAAGCCGGTAGCTATTGCCGGAACACGTCATGGACAAAAAGAACCAATGGCGGAACATTTCCTCAACACTTGCCCAAGATCTCGCAGGACAGAGCGATGAACATTGCGAAGGGAGGCATCCCAGGATCGCCTCGTCGCTACGTGACCGAAGTGGTCAATGAAATCACGACGCGGTAAGGGTTGCCGGGCCAGGTGGGCAACGGACAGCTATAATCACTGCATTCGACGTCCTCCGGGGTACACCAGGATCATGAAGGGAATGATGCTCAGCGTCGTGCTGCTCGGCTTGTTCAGCAGCGCGGCGGGCGATATGACGAACGACGTGCGTTGCCGGGAAATCGCCTTCAGCCAGTCCGCCGAGACTCGCGACCTTGCCGCTTTTCGCTCCTTTCTCGATGCCGACGCCCGGTTCGTCGGAAACGGCGTACGCCATGGACCCGACGAGATTGCCGCGGCATGGCAGGACTTTTTCACCGATGACGGACCCGAGATAGCGTGGCGGCCGAAATTCGTCGAGGTCCTCGAGGATGGCACGATGGCGTTGACGCGTGGCCCCTATCGCATGCGCAGCAAGGATGCCGACGGCAACGTTGTCGAACGCTGGGGCACGTTCAACTCGGTCTGGCGCGTGAACCCCGATGGCCAATGGCGAGTCGTATTTGACGCGGGTAACGCCGCGGCGAAAGCGCCTGACGAAGAAACCCAGGCGCTGTTGAGCGAGGAGGTCGACTGCTGATGCGACGAGCAAAGTCAGTTGACGATTACATCGCGAACGTGGACAGCTGGCACGACGAGGTTGTCGCGATTCGCGAAATCCTGCTTGGTACTGCGCTGAGCGAGGAAGTGAAATGGGGCGCCCCCTGCTACACGTACAAGGGCAAGAACGTGGTCGGCATTGGCGCGTTCAAGTCTTATTTCGGTCTCTGGTTTCACCAGGGCGCTTTGCTGAAAGACGACAAAGACGTTCTCATTAATGCGCAGACCGGAAAGACCAAAGCATTGCGGCAGTGGCGTATGTCGTCGGCCAAAGACATCAAGCCCGGCATCATCAAACGTTACGTCAACGAGGCAATGGCGCTCGTCGACACCGGCCGCGAAATCAAAGCGGATCGGACGGCACCCATCGAAGTGCCGGAAGAGCTGAACAAGGCAATGCGCCGATACAAGGGTGCCACCGCCGCGTACAAAGAACTGCGGCGAGGACTGCAGCGTGAATACGCGGACTACATCGCATCCGCGAAGCGCGATGCAACAAGGCAGAGCCGCATCGAGAAGATCCTCCCGATGATAGTGGCCGGCGTCGGCTTGAACGACAAGTACCGCCGCTAGCTCGGGCGTCACGAGAATGCTGACTGCGAGCGAAGTTAACTTACGACTGACACTTCAAGTGAATTCGAGGACGTTACCGCGGTCCACGTGCCCTCGGGGGAAACGCGGAGTGGCAGCTTTGACACGAAGCGGTCGTTCAAACGACCCAAATCGCCTCGGGCTGACTGGCTCAGTACGGCCAAGAGCGGCCTGTCAGATCTGCGCGTGCAGCGCCTTGTTAGGAGGCAATTGCGGCGAGCCTGAACCAAATTTCTTGAAGCACGTAATCCGGTTTATCACCACCGCCATCGAGGATTTCGTACATCAGCTCGCCAATGTTGTTACGGCTCACCTCGAATATTCCCGAACTTTCTGTTTCTAGTCGAACTATGCCGTCGACTACTGAGATTTCTCCAACCATCCAAGATTCAGGAATGTTTATCACCTTGTTCTGCCAGCCAGCCTCGCCAGGCGCTCGTTTGTGCGCAACGTTCAGGTATGTTCCTATATTCAAGGACTGGTCGTCGCGCACGATAGATGCAGTGATGTCGTCCGCTCGCCAGTCGAAGTCCCGACTCAGGTGATTCGCTTCGTTCGAACACGATATGAGAATTGCGATCACGGCTGTTGCTACGAAATATTTCAACTTGCCTCCCAACTATAATTAGTGCGCCAAAATGGAGAATATCATTCTAGTAAGGGCGATACGTTGTGACCGTCTGCTTTGGGTCACAAGGCGACATTTTACCTCAGTTTTCTCGACCGGCGGCTATGCGACGCTTAGCAGTCGCTCGTTCATGTTCCTGCCTACCGTCTCAGTTCGGCTAGAAGGAGACGGTCAGTCGTCAGCATTGTTGTAGATTTTCGTAGCAAAGAAACGTAGACGTACGTAGTCAACGATCCAATCGCCATTATCATCGCAAAGCGTTTCGCGGAGACTTTCTATGACTTCGGAAACCAGGCCTCCTCTCTCGGTTTCAGGCAAGGCAGAAGTGTAGCGATGAGCAAAAGTCCTGAGCCAACCGCCCACATCTCCTGGCAACAAGGTCGGACGAGGCAAGAGCGAAATGCTGTCTACCAAGAACCCGCGTGACTCGAGAAGTTCTTGGTATTCCTCGGGCCGTGGAAAAAGCCAAGGACTTGCGACTTCCAAACCACGGGACGACAACGCGGACTCTATAGCCAGAACAACGGTCGACACATTCCCATACCCCCCAAATTCACCGACGAATCGTCCCCCACCTTTTAGCGCGTTCCAGACGCCGGCAATAACACTTTCGTGATCTTTCATCCAATGCAATACGGCATTGGAAAACACGGCGTCAAACTCGTCGCTAAATCGAAGCTCTTGCCCATCCATCACCTGCGCATTCAAGCCTAGCGATTTAGCTGCCTCGATCATTTCGGGGCTAGAATCGACTCCAATCATCTCGCAACCCAATTCTAGTAACCCCTTGGTTAACGCGCCATCACCGCAACCCAAGTCGAGGATTCGTTCGCCAGGTTGCGGCGATAGCAGTTCAACAACCGGCATTCCGAGATCGGAAACGAACCGAGCGTTCTCTGCATAGCTATCTGGATTCCAGTGCATTCGAAAGTTTTTCAGCATTTAGCGGGGGAAAGTCGAACGGATGCTTCGGGTCAGCAGCAGTCATTGGCGAGTTTAACACCTGGACGGCTGGAGTCGGCCAAGAGCGGTCCCTTCGCCGTGGGTGCAAACTTTTGCACAACCCAAACAACTCCTTCTCCCTGAAGGGCGAGGTTAGCGCCTCCTTTGGGGAAGACCGGGATGCGAGAGACTGACTTATGTTTTGAACATACTCAACAGTTTCTTTGCATAAGCGATCGCCTCTCGCTCAATTTTGCTAAGTGAATCAGCTTGTCCTTTCTTGGGTTCGGCCAACAGGGCTTGAGCAAATTCAATCGCGTCTCGCTCAATTTTGTTGATCATCGGTTGCTTCGTCTGGTCCGCTTGTTCTTGGTCGGCCATGGTCTGCTCCTGCATTAAAGTGCTTATGGAAGTCTCAAACACAGCTGCAAGGCATTTTAGCGATTCCAGTCCGGCCTTCTGCCCACCCTCAATCCGTTGGATCGTGCGGGTGCTTAAACCGGAATGGCGGGCAAGTTCTTCCTGCGACCATCCTCTTTCCAGGCGGCGTTGTTGAATGTTCATCGCTTTCACCCTTGCTCATGTGTGCCCCTTTTATGACAGAGGTTCAGTAGCAGGAACACGACACTGTCGCGACATGACGTGATTTTGGCGGCATCGATCAGGCAGATATTCACATGAGCAAATTGCTCATATAAGCCCAATTCCATGAGATTACGCTTATTGCGCATTCCTCGCGCTGGTGATTTCCCGCGTCGGTGAACGACCGCATTGGGTCAGTAGCAGGCTGTCGGCAGTTTATCACCTGGGCGGCAGGTAACGGCCAGAACCGGAAGTTCGGGTTTTAGCTGAGCTGTATATCTTCGGAATTAGCGAAATGGTCAGGGGTTAGCCTCTTCCGAGTGCGACAGAATCGCGTCAAATGCTGGATCCCGACCTGAAAAATAGTCGCTCGATGAAGATGGCGCCGAGCGATGCGGCTCAATTGATTGACGATCATCCCCCGGGGCATCCTTATGGTAGACCGATGAAATAGCAAGCGTCAGGTCGCTATGCGGTAGCTTCGACCGGATAGAATCGCCGAAGTGATTGGGCCGGCCGCCAGTCGGCTCGCCAACAAGCATTACGCTAGTGGTTCTTTCCAAGCGTGTAACAAGTTTTTGTGCGGCTGAGTATGTTCCTCGTCCGATGACCACATAGAATTCCCCTTTGACTAACGGCAAGGAGCTCTTCACCCAGTCGTCTACAGGAGCATTCAGGTAGTCGTTGCCCCCTCCATTGAAGCGCACATCCAACACAATACGTCGGAGTGAGAGTTCCCGCACAAGCCGCGACAAGCGTGCGAAGTATTCTCGAATTGTTTGGTCGGGCGCATCCCGAACTCGGTTGTATTGGACGTAGAGTGTTTGCGAGTCTTCCAGGTATTCGTGCCAGTAGTTATGGCTTTTGCGCCGAAGATACAGGGGTACTGAGTTAACAATTGGAGTTTCGATCCAATCGAGCGTGTCGTCAAATGGTACTGGCACCAGATCTAGGACAAATTCTCGCCCAGTCCGGTCCGCGAGAACAAATCGGGCGCGGTCGCGATTCGGCGTGATCCTTTGCGCATGCAGGATTTCGGGAATCATCATGGCATCTGGGACACGATTTCTAAGCGTCATTTCATTATCGTGAGAAGTTGCGGCAGCAATTCGTTCGTATGCCTCTTCGGCGTGTGTATCTCCCAATCTCACCAGTCTTGTCCCGACAGCGCCCCTAAGTCCGCGTGGAGCACTTTGGACAAAGATTCCATCCTCAAAAACATAAAGCCGAAGCGGGTAGAGGCCGCTCAGAAACTTGAATCCGCCCTCAATTTTCGTATGACCGTCCTGGAGCATTGCGACGATACTCGCCATTTCGACTACGATCTCGTGGTCCTCCAAGCTTGAAATGGCCTTGCGCAGTTTGTCGACGCGGTTCTGAAATGCCTTTTCACTGACGGCATGGAACGGGTCCGGGTGCTGGGCCCTGATCGAGGTCGCCAGGAATTCGAGATCACCTTGCCATTGCTCTTCCGTGAGCGACTGGGCAACTGCGTTACAAGATCCTGCGTTGACTAAGAATCCCAGAATCAGGACAAGAGCAGATCGATTCATTGACTCAGATCACCATGCTGTAAGTGAATTGACCACAACAACTGATTCGCTTTGAAACTCCAGATCCTGCAAGAAAACGTAACATGGCAATGTCTGCTTCGGGTCAAAAATTACCGCCGATGGCTCAAAACCTGAGGGACGGGTAACAGACGCATAGCGGACAACCACGTACAGGATAGCTTCCATCCATCACTAGAGGAAGCATCGATGTTCCTACTAGCTAAGCGAAAATCGGCTCCGAGGCCGTGGAATAAGGCATCGCTCATTTACAAGCGCACCAAGAATCTTCGTGCCGTGCAGCTGCTGCTGGGTCACACCAAGCTGGAGAGTACGATTCGATACCTCGGGATTGAGGTTGACGACGCGTTGGAATTGGCCGAACAGACCGAAATCTGAAGCTCAGGCTGGGTGGCGCCTTTCCGCCACCGGGCCGTCACTCGCGCACCGCACGCAAGCCGATAGAAAACGGCCAGATACGGTAATTGAAGCAGGCGACTGCAGCGCATTATTACGCGTCATTTGTTGATTGCTCGCAAATTACGAGCCTGATGGTCCATGATCGCCACGCAAAAAACGCGAAATATGCAACCGCAAAATAACTGTACTCAAGTGGGAACGCTATATATAGATCATGGTTGTGTACGTAGATCGTCCATAAGTGAAGGATCACCGATACGCTCAAATGAGCAATGATCAAGAAGTGGATGGGCTTTTCCCACCGGCCGCGATAATCGATACGCCGGGTCTGCGTCGCCAGAGCCACTCCGCCAATAGTCCCTAGAATGACGATCAGCCAGTCGATAATGAATGGCATTTCCTGCCACGGAAAATCGTAAAGTAGTTTGAGTAACTGAGCGACCGTTCCACCCGTATAAAGAACGGCAACGGCATGCAGCCCGAACTTGACCACAACAATAGCCCTCTGAGTTAAGAAGAATTTGGTTGCAGATGAATTCAGCAGAATAACATCTTGCAAATCAGCAACCCGCTAGGTTTCGCTCTTGCCACCAAGCTTTGGATTGAACCCCGGGGCCAGTTCGAATCACGAAGACATCTGGCCAAGCTGTACCGGCTGTAGCCTATTAAAATGTAATTCGCGCACAACGTCGAGATTTCCCCAAAGAAGATCGTAGCCCCGCGTCCACTTGAGCAAACGAACTTTCCGCCTCCAGCGCGCCTGTTCTTCCTGCGTCGAAGAACGGCGCTCTCCTGCGGTCCCAAGCAGCCGAAACGCAGGCGGGTAACTGAACTGACCCTCAATAAGCGCTCGCAACCATAAACGAGAACTCGATATCACGCCCAGTACAGCTATCGGACTGCCCCGATCCAAGTTCCTCGAAAGCTGCTGTGTGAATACTTCAAAAAAAGTAGGCGTCACCCGGGTCCGTGAGAATAAGAGAGCCAATCGGCGTGACGTGCGGTGTCCCGTCGTGATTAGTAGTCGCGATTGTGAAATGCAGAAAGCTTCCGAACACTCTGCCCGCAAGGGGCTTCAGTTGATTCCAGTGCCCGTGTTCAATGCCCATGGTCCGTCTCCTGCCGACACGTTTGGGTGAACCAACTAGTGACAATCAGAGAATATCGCTTGAGTACTGGGCGAAGATCAAATAACAACCAATGGCCGCATTGGGTCAGTAGCCGCCATTCTAACTCGAAACGCCTGGGCGGCTGGTTCCGGCCAGAAGGAGACATTCACCTACTGTCCAGATATCAGCCCTGAATAGCACTCACCGAAGATCTCTTCTTGCGAAAGTACAGCTGTTCACCGAGGTATGCACCGACGACTGCAGATGCAAGTGCACTAATAATGTTCGGTAAATTGCCGACAGCGGTGCCTATGACACTCGCCTGACCAGTTGGTAGCGCAATCTGATAAAGAAAGTACTGAGAGAATAGAATGGAGAGCACTGCAATCGTTACTGCGACAGGGATGAAGCCATGCCGTGAGATGAACCCACCCACAGCAAAGATCACGAGAGTTTCGAAGATATTCCAGACTGTCGGAATAAAAACGTGCTGTTCACCAAAAAGGAGGTAGGTCTGCGAAGGCCCGGAAGGAAGGAAATCCGAGAGCAGTCCGATTGCAACTACTGCAGTAGCCCCAAGTAGTCTTCGCGGCGCTGCTTGCTCCATAATTGTTCCTCTGTGCGCATCAGGGCGACTGGCTGGAAAGGATCATCTGCAGCCTGCCGCAATCTTAACACTTGGCCGGCTGCTATCGAGCGCGAAGCGGTCATCCATCTCTATTCAATCGGACGACGTGTGTCAGATCACGCACCGATTGCTGCCGCAGAAACCGCGCCAGGCTCGGCTCGTTTCGCTAGACGAGTAGCGGTTCAGCCCGGATTGATGTTCGCGTTCAGCCTGAACAGGTTGGTCGGGTCGTATTTCTTCTTGACGTCCATCAAGCGATTGAAATTGACCTGGTAGTTGGCGTGCCGGACCTGCTCGGACTCATCGCTGGTATCCACGGTGTAATAGCCATCCGTTTCGGTTTCCAGGGTACGCCAGTAGCGACGGATATAGTCCACGTGCGGCTCCGCGTCGTCTTCCACCGGCCATTGCACGATCACGAACATATTGGCTATCGACTTGCGATGCGCAAAAGAAGTCGCGGCCGCGGGCACCCGCCCGATCGCGCCACCGGACTGCTGGCAATACAGGAAGACCGCCCTGCGATCTCGCGGTTCCAGTCCTTCGACGATGCTGTCGATCAACGAATCGCTGACCTCGTTTATGAAGCCGGCTTTCATGTAGGCGGCGTCGTTGCGCGGCTCGGTATTGTCAGCGCTGCGTTGTAATTCAACGTAGTCCCATGCCTTTATCGTATCGACGATGGGTTCGCCGATGGCATAGAACGGCGCCAGCACCTTGCTCGCTTCACTCTCCGCCCCGGACCAGCAAAAGTGCAGCCCGACAATTGCGTCCGTGCCCTCCATGCCGGAGGCGACGAACACGTCGCAGTAGAGTTCGTCCGCCGCCGACACGCCGTGTTCGCGATACGTTTCCAGCACCTTGCGCGCCATCGGCGCCGGGAACAACAGGTCGCCACCCACGACCGTTCGCTGCATCGGATGCAGCTGAAACTCGAACGACGTGACCACGCCGAAATTGCCACCGCCGCCGCGTACGCCCCAGTAGAGATCTTCGTTTTCGTCGGCACTGGCGTGCAACAGCCGGCCATCCGCCGTTACGATGTCGACTCCTTTCACGTTATCCAGCGCGAGACCGAAGCGGCGTCCCACCCGCCCGAAGCCGCCGCTCAGCGTCAGCCCGCCGACGCCCGTGTGCGATACCGTGCCTGCCGTCGTGACGAGGCCGGCTGCCATCGATTCGCGATCCAGTTCACCCAGGAGACTCCCGCCCGCTACCCGGGCCGTCCGCGATGTTGCATCGACCCTGGCATGTCGCACCGTCGACAGGTCGATTTGCATTCCGCCGTCGCAGGTCGACTTGCCGGCGTAACTGTGGCCGCCGCATTTCACGGCGAGCAACAGGTCGCGTTCGCGCGCGAAGGTCACTGCATGGCGAATATCGGTGGCGCCCTCGGGCTGCACGACCAGCGCCGGATGCTTGTCGATACCGGCATTCAGTACCCGCCGGGCTTTCTCATAAGCCGGGTTGCCCGGCAACAACAGGTTGCCTCGCAGGCTGTCGGCGAGTTCCTGGACGGCTGCCGCCTCCAGTTCGACTTCCGCGCGATCGCCGGTAACGGCGGCGATGCCGGTCGAGACCTCGGTAAGCGCGCTGAATTGCGCCGCCAGCGCATACGGCGATGCGACCCCCGCCGCAACCCCGGCCGCGACTGCTGAGCGAAGAAATATGCGTCGGTCCATGTCCTTCCCCTGTTTTTTCATGTTGTTATGGCGCCCAAGGGTACACCCAAATCTGTGACCTGCGTGGTTTCGGCGCTGGTCCCATCCCGAATAGAATTAAGTCAAATAGGAATCGGAATGACCCGAGGCAGGCATACGAATGCCACATGCGCCTATAAAACAGTTAGTTACGTTGCTCATGGCGCCGCTGATGCTGGTGCCGGGCCTGCTGTTGGCCGCCCCCGGCGATATCCTGTTCAGCGACGACTTCAATCGCAATAACCTGGCGCCCTGGACCACGACGAACGCCGGCATATCCGGAATTCTCACGGGCGGCCAGACGTCCGGATCGAATCCGCGGGCCGGTTTTACGAGCAATGCGGCCGTCACTGTCACCAGCCCGAGCATCAACGCCGCTGTTCCGGCTGCACGCCTCGATATCTGGGTACGGCGGGGAAGCGACTCGATTAGCGAGGATCCCGACCCCGGCGAAAATTTCGCTGTCGAATACCAGCGCTCCGATGGCACCTGGAATCCGCTGGTGACCTATCTCGGTTCAGGAACACCGGGCCAGATCTACCAGGCGTCTTTCTCGCTACCGGTCGATGCGCTGCATGGCGCCCTTGTCGTTCGCGTTCAACAAACCTCAGGTAGCGGGTTTGACTGGGATTACTGGCATTTCGACGACGTCATCATTACGGAAATGGCGCCTGCAGGCCCACTGGCAATCGGGACTTGTGACTATTTCGAGAACGGGTTGACGACGAACTGGACCGTAAACCCGCTGACCGGTTTCGCCGGAACCAGCGCCGCCACGTCACTATCGCCGACGAACTCAATGTTCGTGAACGGTGGCGTCGTCGACGTCGAATCGGTCATTGTCGACACAAGCGATGTCACGTTCTCGGACCTGACCGTCTGGATACGTCGCGGCAGTGACACCTTCAGCGAAGATCCGGACAATGGCGAGGACCTCGTTATCGAATACCTCGATGATGTCGGAAGCTGGGTCGCGCTCGAGACGTTCGCGGGCACCGGTGGGCCCGGTCAGTCGTACGCGAGGACCTACAACCTGCCCGCGTCCGGGCGGCACAGCAATTTTCGGCTGCGCTTTCGCATGACCGGCGGATCGGGCGCGACCTGGGACTACTGGCACATCGATGATGTTTGTTTCGTGCAGGCGATCACGCCGGTTCTGCAGGTAGCAAAACTCTCCCAGACACTGTCGGATCCGATCAATGGAACGTCCGGACCCAAAGCGATACCGGGCGCGTTCGTCCAGTACACGATTGCTATTTCGAACCAGGGACTCGGGAGCGTGGATACCGATTCCCTCATCATTACCGATCCAGTGCCTGCATTCACCGCGTTGTTTGTCGATTCGACGAGCGGCGATCCGATCACGTTCACGGATGGAACGCCCTCCAGCGGTGTCAGCTACAATTTCGCGACGGACGTGACGTTCAGTAACCAGCCAGGCGGCGGCCCGCCCTTCAACTACTCGCCGACGCCGGACGGCCAGGGCTTCGATCCTGCGGTCACCGGTTTCCGAATAGCGCCTGCCGGCGCGATGAGCGGCAGTAGCGGCGGCACTCCATCGAGCTTCAATATTACTTTGCGAGTCCGTATCGAATAGACTCGGTGCGCATGAACAAGAAGAAGCGCCGCAGCGTATCCAGCAAACTGCCCGACGTCGGCACGACGATTTTCACCGTAATGAGCCAGTTGGCGCACGAAACCGGTGCGCTGAACCTGGCGCAGGGGTTTCCGAGTTTCGAACCACCAGAGGCATTGCGGGAGCGAATCAGCTACCACCTGAACCACGGGGCGAACCAGTACGCGCCGATGACCGGCATTCCGGCGCTGCGGGAAGCAATTGCGGAGAAGATCGCACGGCTGCAGGGCCGCGCGGTCGACGTCGACGCCGAACTCACGGTTTGCACTGGCGCAACCGAGGGCCTGTTCAGTGCCATCCAGGCAGTCGTGCACGCGGGCGACGAGGTTATCGTCATCGACCCGGCCTACGACTCTTACGAGCCCGCGATCACGCTCGCGGGCGGCATAACGAGGCACGTGCCGCTGCAGGTCGCCGCGAACGGCCACGATTTCGGCATCGACTGGCAACGTCTCGAAGACACCATCACCAACAAGACGCGGCTGATCGTCACCAACTTCCCACACAATCCGACAGGCGCCGTATTGTCGGCGGGCGATCTCGATCGACTGGTCGACGCCGTTCGCGACACCGATTGCCTGCTCATTGCCGATGAGGTCTACGAACACATCGTCTTCGACGGCCATCCGCACCTGAGCCTCCTCAGCCACGACGAGCTCTGGGAGCGCACCCTCGTTATCGCGTCATTCGGCAAAACGTTTCATGCCACCGGCTGGAAACTCGGCTACTGCGTCGCTCCGGCCGAGTTGTCGGCCGAGTTCCGCAAGGTCCACCAGTTCACAACGTTCTCGGTGAGCACGCCGACGCAGCACGGCGTCGCGGACTTCCTGCAAAGCGATCCCGATTTCTACGAAAAATTACCAGTGTTCTACCAGCAAAAACGCGATCGTTTTTGCAGTCTCCTCGAAGGCTCTCGTTTTCGTTTTCAGCCGGCGCGAAGCACATTTTTCCAGATCCTGGACTACTCCGACGTCAGTGACGCCGACGACCTGACCCTGGCAAAACAGTGGACGCGCGACATCGGTGTGGCGTCAATACCCCTGTCGGTCTTTTGCGAATCGCCGTTTACCGGAAGCCGGCTGCGGTTCTGTTTTGCAAAAGACGACGCGACGCTTGAGGAAGCTGCGCAGCGATTGCACGCCCTCTAAGGCTAGCTGCTGCCCAGTTGAAACGCGAGCAGTGCGCCCAGGTAGCCGATCGAGGTCATGTACAACCAGGCAATCACCGGCCATCGCCAGGTATTGGTCTCTCGCCGAATGACGGCGAGTGTCGCCGCACATTGCAGGCAACACGCGTAAAAAATCAGCAAGCCGATCACCATGGGCAACGTAAATACCCTGGCGCCATCCGGCCAGGTCGCCGCTTGCAACCGCCCTGACAACGTTCCTTCGTCGGCCTCGTCGCCCACCGCGTACACTGTACCGAGTACGGCGATCACGACCTCGCGCGCCGGAAAACCCGCGATGACCGCGGACGAGACGCGCCAGTCCCAGCCGAGTGGTGCAAACACGGGTTCAACGAACTGCCCCGCCCTGCCCAGCCAGCTCTGTTCCATTTGTGCCGCGGCCGCTTCGTTTTCGATGCGCTTGTACTCGGCGGCAAGCTCACGGCCGGATAGCGTGTAAGCGGCGAGTTGCCGCTGCCGCTCGATTTCGGGCGCGATCTCTTCCGAGCGCGGGTAATAGGCCAGCGCCCAGACGATGACGGCAACGACGAAGATTACGGTGCCGGCTCGATACAAAAACACTTTCGCACGGCCGAGCAACTGGATGAAGACGGTTTGCAGATTGGGCCGGCGGAATTCCGGCAGCATCAGCGCGAACGGTGGTTTGGGCCCCCGCAACGCGGTCTGACGCATGAGCAGCGCCGTCAGGATGCCCGCGACAATTCCGAACAGGTAGAGACCGAAAAGCACGAGGCCCTGCAGGTTCATGAAGCCTACCTGCTCCGCCGGCACGAACGCGGCGATCAACAACGCATACACCGGCAGGCGCGCGGAACAGGTCATGAACGGCGCCGCCATGATGGTCGCAATCCTGTCACGGCGGTTCGGAATGACGCGCGTCGCCATGATGCCCGGCACGGCGCACGCAAAACTCGAGATCATGGGAATGATGGATTGTCCCGACAGACCCACCGAGCGCATGGCGCGATCCATGAGATACGCGGCGCGCGCGAGGTAGCCGGAGTCTTCGAGCAGGATGATGAACAGAAACAGGATGAGGATTTGCGGCAGGAAAATCACGACGCTGCCGACGCCGGAAATGATTCCATCGCCGATCAGGCTCGACAAGGCACCTTCACCGAAAGTCTGCACCACGCTGCCGCCGAGTGTCGACGTCGCCGCATCGATGACATCCATAATCGGCGTCGCCCAGGCGAACACCGCCTGGAATACGATTGCCATTACGACGAACAAACCAATCGTCCCGGGTACAGGCCGGTTCAGGAAGTCCGTGACGCGGGTTCGCCAGGAAAAAAACGGCGGCGCCGAACTTTGCACATTGCGAAGTACGTCGCGGACCCATGCATAACGAATACGCGCATCGCGCGCGATGGGGGGCTCGAGCCCGAACAGGGAATCACGAATGGATTCGAGTCGTTCGCGAGAATTGGCGTCGAGCTTTTCGAGGATCTCCCGGTTCGCCGCCGTCGCGCCATCGATCAGGAGTCGTTCCAGTTCGGCAAACCGGATCGGCTCATCTGCGTCGGCAGCCATTGCCGAAGCCGCTTCGGTCAGTTCGGGCCACACCACGATTCTCTTTGCCGGAGCCAGTTGCGACATCCCCGCGACCGCGTTGCGCAAGTCCTCCAGCCCCGAACCCGTCGTCGCAACCACGGGGTATACCGGCACTCCGCCGAGTTCGTCGCGGAGCCTGTTGACATCGACGTTGATGCCGCTCTGTTCGGCAGCATCGTTCATCGTCAGGGCGACGACCAGCGGCAGCTTCAAATCGATCAACTGCTGCACAAGGAACAACCCCTGGTAGAGGTTGGAAGCGTCGAGCACGGCGAGTAAGCCATCCGGTTTTTGTGTGCCCTGCATGCGGCCGAAGATCACGTCGACGGCAATGTGTTCCTCCAGCGAGTGAGCGCTGAGGGAATGTGTGCCGGGCAAGTCGACCAGTTCCGTCGCCGTGTCGCCGACCTTGAGAATGCCGACGTGGCGCTCGACGGTTACACCGGGGTAGTTGCCAATGCGTTGTTTCAGGCCGGTGAGGCGATTGAACAGCGTGCTCTTGCCGGAGTTCGGCGTGCCAACAACCGCGATGCTGGCGTCTGTGCGCCTTGCAACGGTTATTTCACTGGCGTGTATGCGGGTTTCTGAGGACTTAGTCACCAACCGCTACAGGTGAGACTTTGAAGTGCCGGGCGTGCTCCTGGCGCAGGGAGATACCGCACCCGAACAGGCGAAACTCCATTGGGTCCCCGCCGATCGCGGAACTGGCGTGTTCGACTTCCGCACCTTCCACCAGACCGAGCACCATCAGGCGCTGCACCTGTGGGTCGGCCACGTCGACGGACTGGATGATGCCCTTTTGGCCCCGCTTCAATGTTGCCAGTGTGCTGCCGTTGATCGCCATAACTGCCTATAACTATTGGTTTTTTCAGACACTTCCTTGACTATGATTGAAATGATAATGATTCGCATTACTATGTGCAATAGGCAATTGTACGGACATCGTCCTATGGCCGGCCAAAGCATGTGACGCGTGTCACGAAAGCAGCCAAAACCCAGGCGTTCAGCTTGCATTCATTGACCTCACGGTAGCGTGTTTCGACATCGGCCCCCAGCCCGTGTCAGACACCAACCGCGAGGATTGTGACATGAGATCAACCGCCCGCCCGCTTTTGTCAGTCCTGCTGATCGCGCTAAGCACCCTGGCGACCAGCGTGACGCTTGCAAACACGCCGACCATCCGGCTCTTTCCGACGACGGTCGTGGAGGACCTGCGACAGACCGGCAACGTCGCCCGCGACATGGAAACCGGCTTGCAGGAAGTCATCGGCCGGCTCGACCAGCAGCAGGAGCTCTACCAGGAAAGCAAATGCGATGGCGCCGAGGATGACTCGGGTTGCCAGCGCCTCGCACGCCAGATCGGCGCAACCTACCTCGACATGCTGACCATCATGGAAGAACGGCTCCCGGACATGGAGCACACCGTCAACAACACGCGATTGAGTCTCGAAAAAGGTCTGCGTAACGAACTCGGCAAGAAGATGACGCCCTGGACCCTGCAGGAAACACTCGTCGGCGGCAATGCGAACAAGACCGCCACACAATCGTCGCCGACCTTGCGCGGCCGCTCGGGCATGCGTCTCAGCGAGCGCTTCAAACAGTACTATCAACTGGTCGCTACGTCCGGCG
The DNA here is from genome assembly GCA_945788625.1 of uncultured Woeseiaceae bacterium. Classification (GTDB taxonomy): domain Bacteria; phylum Pseudomonadota; class Gammaproteobacteria; order Steroidobacterales; family Woeseiaceae; genus UBA1847. The sequence goes on along the minus strand of CALZMQ010000002.1, from coordinate 131,484 downwards.
CCAAAGGCGACCAGTCGCTTGCGGTACTGGCGTCGGACATCTACCTCGATATGGAGGAGACCAGCCTCCTGATCCAGCGAACGCGCCAGGAAATCTCCCGCGCCACGCTCATGGAACAGCTTAACCAGTCGTTCGGCATCATTACGCCCGAGATGATCGAAGTCGTTGGGGGCGTCAAGGCGATCCTGTTCGGTGATGAAGAAAGCCAGGCGCTCGTCGCCGGACCTCCGCCGGGCAGTGTCGAACAGGCGTACCGAAGCCCGCTCGAAAAATGAGAAACGTACAGTGAGGAGAATTATCGTGATCCCCAATACAATCAGGCAACGGCTGCTCGTCATTGCGGGCCTCGTCGCAAGCTCGTTCGTGCTCGCCTCATGCGCATCAACCGCACCGACCTGCGTCGGCCCGCAGAGCAAGAACCTGGGCACGGCAATTGCCTCGGTGCAGTCGTCCCTCATGGACGGTTGCCATGCACATTTCGACCGCTACTATTCCGACCTGCTGTCGATTGCCGAGGGCGACCCCAAACCCGAGAATAAACGCGAATTCAGCCAGTTTCTCGTCTGGTCCAGCGACAAGGGCCTGCTCAGCAACCGCCAGGCAGAGGACTATTACAATCGCTACTTCAACGTGAAGTTCATGTCGTTGAAGGGTGACTACAACAACTGCTCCCATACCTGTCCGAACAAGCAGAAAGTGCTGTTCGACATGGAACGTGAACTTTCGGAAAAGGAACGCGGCCTGCTCAAGGTCAGTCTCGACAGCGACGGCTACTACCGCGCGGATCGACTGTACCAGGAAGTCGAACTGGTACTCGAAGCCACCTGCTCAGCCTGCTCCGCGGGCAGGTAGCCCGGCAGCAGGGCTGCAACGATGAGCCGCAATCTGGTGTTTTTCAAAGGGCTCGCTGCGGGTGGACTCGGCACCCTGATCGGGGGCTCGGCAGCGCTGTACCTGCTGAGCCGTATGGGCTTCATACGCTTCGCCGACAGCGAGATCAGCAATCCCGGAGAATGGCTGCACTGGGCATACACGAATCTCGGTTCGTCCATTCCCGTGTTCGCGATTCTGCTACTGGCCTATTTCGTCACCCTCGGGCGGCTGCGCGACGCGGTCGATGAGAACCGCCCCATCAACCAGGTCGTGCACCTCGATCATCTGACCGATATCTGGACCACGCTGTTTTTCGGCACGGGCGTAATCTGGACCGCGATCGGCATGCGCAGCGCCCTGATCTTCGCACTTGGCGATCGCGACGCGGCACTGCAACAAGGCGCCTTCGCGATGCTGGAACGCATGATCGACGGCGGCATTCTGCTCGCACTGTCGACGACCATCTTCGGTGGCGTCGGCGGTTACCTGATGCGCGTGTACAAGACCATTACACTCGGAACGCTGCTGCAGCAGCAATACGACCGGGCAGCGCGCGCCGACACCTCCGAAATGCGCGCAAGCCTGAGCCGTATCGAGCAACATCTTCGCAGCGACGGCGTCGCGAGCGATGACCCGATCGAGGATCCGTCGTGACGCGCTCGCCACTCGCCTACCCACTCAACCGCACGGCGGACATGGACGCCGGAGGCGCCGCCGACCTGCAAACCGACATCATGCGATTCATGGCGATCCTGTCGCTGTGCCTCGTCGCGATATTCGCACTTGTGCAGAGTATTCCACTGACACCGACAAGAGCCGACGTGCCGCCGCCACCGACGGTTAGTGAGCCCGCCGAACCACTGCCGGTCGATCCCATGCCAGTCGAGCCCGTGCCTGTCGAGCCCGTAAAAGCAGAGCCGGTTCTGGTCGCGGCGGCGCCGGCGGCGGCCGAACCCCAGGCACCGGCAATCACGCTTACGCGGCCAAAGTGGGTGCCGAAATTCGTGCCCGGAAATATCGCAGCACCGCCTACGCGGCCGGTTGACGAAGCACCACCAACACATTCGGCGCCCGAGGTGCCGCCAGTCGCGACGGTGGTGGAACCTGTTCCTCCCGCCGTGACGGAAAAGGAAGGCTTTACGCTTCGATTCGAGTCCGACTCGGCGCTGACGCGGCTGGTCGCCACGAGCCGCGTCGGCCTTTACGCCATCGACAGCAACCGCGCACAGCGCATGACCGTCAGCGAGAGTCGAATCAGCTTCTGGGATGCATCTACTCCAAACTCCTTTCACGAAATGGAAGTCGCTACGGTACCCGGGCCGGTGCTCGACGCTTTGGCCCGGACGGGTACGCCAACTGACGTCGTCAGCTGGGGAGTTACGCTACCCGTCAAATTGAAATCGCAACTCGATTCGCTCATGCACGAACACCGCGGCGGTGCACTGATCATCGGTGCAAGCGGTGACATTCGTTGGGAGGCATCATGACACGCCGCATTCTCATTCTGATGACCCTGTTAGTCGCGCAGGCAATTCCTGCCGTCGCACAGTCGCGCGAGAAAGACCTGGATCGCTGGCTCGACCGCGATCTCATACCCTATGTCCGGCAGCAACTCGTTGTGCATCCGCGATTCAAGAACGAGACCGTGATGTTTGTCGTACTGCATGACAATGCACCGGCGTCGGCGAGCAACGCACTGGCATTGTCATTGCGGGACCGCCTCCTGACGGCGGCGGTCGCGACGCCTGGTGTGGCTATTGGCTGGCAACAGGGCCGCAGTGGCAATTCACTGGAGTCACAGCCGCAAGACTGTGAGCGCGACGACGTGCACTACTACATTGGCATCGAACTGATGCAGAAGCTCGACGGCACGTACTCGGTCAACGTGCGCGCGCTCGATCTCGAGGATCGCAACTGGGTCACGGGATTCGGCAAACGCTGGCAAGGCCGCCTCAGTACGAGCCAACGCCAGGCCATGCGACAGTCGCGCATTGACGAGACGTTTCTCGGTGCGCGAGACGTCCCTTTCACGGTGGCCCAGACTGACTTGCTCGCGGCTCACCTGGCGCACCAGTTGTCCTGCACGCTGAAAAAGCGCCTGTCCGACGAATACGTAGTTGCAATGGACCTGAGCGAACCCGCCGCCAATGGTCTGCAGGGAACGATCGAATTGATCAGCAACAACCTCGCCAACCGCCAGGCACTCGTTCTCAGCAGCGACGACGCCAGGACGAACAGTGTGTTGAGTGGCAAGGCGCACCAGATCGATGGTCTGCTGTACCAGTACTGGCTTACCGTGACGCCACAAAGCGAAAGCGACGAGGTCGCCGCGTTGAGTGCGAGCGCCTACATTGTCCTCCCTGAAGCCGACCGGATCCTGGCGGACAATCCGCCGAAAGTGCGTCCCGAACGCCCTGCCGAGGCGGTCGCGGCTGCCACACCTATGTCGATTTCGATTCCGAACGCCGGCAAGGACGCCCTGATAAGCCCGCTGCGAATCAACGCGCCGACATCGGTCAGGGACTGCACGAACGGCGGCATGGAGGTGCGGGACGCTGCCTACATGAGTGGCTTGCGGTCCTGTTCCCTGCTGCAGGCCGAAGCACAGCTGGATTCCATCGTGTTTTTCCTGGAGCACCAGGCGAATCACGGATTGGTGCGACTCGGGGGAGCCGAGTGCCGAGACCGGACGACGGCCCGTATAGCACGCCGCGGCGAATCGCTCAGCTTCCCGATCGCGCGTACGACAACCTTGCAGCGCAACTGGAGTGAAACCTACGACTGGCTGCTCGATCCGGAACTCGATACTTACTACGCGGTTGTCGTTACCGACGCCCGCCTTGCGAGACGCATCGCCAACCATATCGATGCGTTGCCGCTGCGGTGCTCGGAGTCGATCCGGCCCGGGTTCGAGGATGACGAATTGCGTCAGTGGATGTCCGATTTCGCGATGCTCACGGCTCGTTCATCGAACAACGTCGATTGGCGCGCCATCCAGGTCAAGGACGTACTCTAGAGGCGCCGCGATGATACGACTCATTGGAATACTGACCGGTTCGGCTGTTGCGATTTCATTCCTGATCATCGCGCTGGGCGTTCCTGAACTCGTTACGCGCCAGGAGGCCGATTCCGGGCCAGCGCCGCCGGCGCTGGTCAATGAGCCGAACTTGCCCATGGCTGCCGCCGAACCGGTGACTGTACCCGTTGCCTTGCCTCATCAAGAAACCTTGCCGGCGAGCGAGCAGGAATCCCCGCCGGAAACCGAACCGGAGCCAGTGCAGGTCGCTGAACAGGATTCCGTGGCCGTCGACGCAGAAACCCCTGACGCTGCGCTGGCGCCCCAACGATCATCGGCTGGCACCGTGGAGCCGGACGCTGCTCCCGTCCCTGACATCGTCCCCGCGCCCAACGAACAAAACTGGTATGCCTTCTGGAGCCCATTTCGCAGTGAGATCGCGGCCGACGGATTTATCGCGCAATTACAGAGAACGACAGGACTCGACTACCGCGTGGTCAAGCTGAAACCCGGCATCTATGAAGTCGCTTTTGCCTATTCCGACGACACGGACATCGCGGAAAAGCTGGCGCAGATATCGGCGGCGACCGGCCTCGAGATGACGGGCGGCTGACGTGCAGCAGCGAATCCAGAAATCGGCAATCATCATCGGCGGCATAGTACTCACGATACTGGCACTGACCGCCGATGCCGCCCGTCCCGACCTCGATGCCGCGTGGCAGAACTACAGCACGCAGCAGGCATCCCTGGAGCCGGCCTACACGTTCCCCCACGCCACCTGCTTTCGCGTCGCTGCGCTGGAATACGGGCTTCCTGAGTCGCTGCTGCTGGCGGTTGCTCGCGGGGAGAGCGACTTCGAGACGCACGCGCGCTCCAAGGCGAACGCGCACGGCGTGATGCAGATTCTCTGGCCCGATACCGCGCGGCACCTCGGCATCCATCGGCTCAGCGACCTTTACGATCCGTGCACCAACATCGATGCCGGTGCGCGTTACCTCAAGGAGCTGCTGCAACGCTATGACGGCAACGTGCACCTGGCGCTAGCGGCTTACAATTACGGCCCGGGCCGAATCGCGACGGACGGATACGGCATCCCGTCGGGCGCCGTCTGGTATTCGGGTTACATCTACCGGCACCTGAATTACGTGCTCGGCAAGGGATCCACCCGCAAGCCCGTGCCGGACACCTTATATTCCGATATCGGTCAGTCCACGCTGCTTACCTTCGGTGAGCCGTATCGTGCCGCGGCGTTCGTCGAGCGGCTCGAAGAAAAATCCTCCGGCCTGAGCCTCGACTGGTTTCGTCGCGGTACAGGTGAGTTCGAAGTCGTGCTGACGTATGCAAATCGCGATGAATTCGATCGCAGCGCACGGCAACTGCAGCGCGCAGGCTTCAGGATCGACTAGCCCCTTCTGCGGCGGGGTCCTCCGCACATCCGTGCGCGACCGAAAACCGCGCCAATCTCCGTCTAAGTGAATTCAACAGGCTCCACATTCCCGGCGCGGCATCCGGCTCGTGCCCCTGTGAAGGAGAACGCTATGAGATCCTGCAAACTGCTTGCGGCAATTATCCTGCTGTTCGGAGTATCCATGAGTACCGCGGACGCGCGCGGTGGCTGGTCGATCATCGAATTCAGCGACGCCAGAATAATCATCGAAATCAACGCAACAGACGGCGATTCGGGCATTCAGATGTTCGTCGATGGCGAGGGTTGGAAGAGGCTCGCCGTCTACGACCCGAGGGCGCGGCGAGTGTTGTCCGTCAGGGGCCGTGGGGGCGTCGGCCAGACCGGCCTTACCGAGTTGTTCTTCGAGAGCGCCGAACCCGGCTTCGATGAGTTGCCGCTGGATGAATTCCTCGAGCGCTTCCCGGAAGGCGAGTACCATTTCGTCGGGCGCTCTGTCGAGCGCGACTGGTTGGTGGGCGTTGCGGAACTCACGCACAATCTTCCCGCGGGACCCAACATTCTCGTGCCGGAAGAAGACGCCACGGTATCGCCGAACGGGCTCACGGTAATCTGGGAAGCCGTAACCACACAATTCGGCGGTGGCATCCTGGATGGCGACATCGTCGCTTACCAGGTAATCGTTGAGCAGGAAGAGCCCGTCTTGCGGGTTTTCAGCGCCGATGTGCCCGGTAACGTCACTTCGATGTCGATACCCGGTGAGTTCTTGCAGCCCGGCGTGGAATACAAAGTCGAGGTGCTCGCCATCGAGGAATCCGGCAACCAGACGCTGACCGAAGTCCCGTTTTTTACAAGTGACTGAACGCTTAAGCTAGCAACCTGGTCTGCCGAACTCGTCGGGCAATACGGCTTCGATGCGCTCCATGACGTCGAGCCGGTGGACCAGGTCGTGAATATAGTCCAGCCTGTCCGTCTCCAGCACCAGCACTTCGCTCATGTCATAAGAGGCTATCCAGTCTTCATAGAGCCGGTCGAGGCGCCTCAGGTACGACAACGGAACGTCCTGCTCCATCTTGCGCCCGCGCAGGCGTATGCGCTGGCGCAAAGTACGCATTGAACAGCGCAGGTAGATCATCAGGTCCGGCGGCCGTATCGCATCGAGGATCGCGTGATAGAAACCTCGATACGTCTGCCAGTCTCGCTTCGAGATCTTGCGCATCTGGTGCAACGCCGTCGCGAATACCTCAGCGTCCTCGAATATCGTGCGGTCCAGCGCCACGACGCCGGGCTGGCGATCGAGTTCCTGGTGCAGGCGAAACTTGTTGCTCAGAAAATACAGCTGCGACTGGAATGCCCAGCGCTTCATGTCCTTGTAGAAATCGACCAGATAAGGGTTCTCGTCATTGGGCTCGTAGAACGGCGATACATTGTAGGTTCGGTGCAGAAAATCGACGAGCGTTGACTTGCCCGTGCCCATGTTTCCGGCGATTGCTATTGATCGTTTCATTGCACGCCAACCATACCGTATTCGCGTCTGGCATCCACCCGGAAGATCACCTATGCTCGTGCCAGGATTGACACACGAGATCGACGTGAGCGAAGAGCAGAACCCCCGGGTACTCATCAGCGAGAAGGACATCCAGGCGCGAGTCGCCGAACTCGCCAGCCAGATATCGAACGACTACCGCGACTGCGACGAACTCGTGTTGATCGGCGTGCTCAAGGGATCGTTCATTTTCCTGGCGGACTTGTCGCGTGAACTCTCGGTCCCGCGAGTCATCGAGTTCATCGCCGTTTCCAGCTACGGCAGCGGCAGCAGGTCGAGCGGCGCAGTGCGCCTCGTCATGGATGTTCGGGGAAACATCGAAAACAAACATGTGATGGTCGTCGAGGACATTGTCGACACCGGCCACACGCTGAAGTACCTAATCGGCATGCTGCAGTCACACCGGCCGGCGTCGGTGAAAACCTGCGCGCTGGTACGCAAGGCCGACCGGGCCGAGGTTGACGTCCACGTCGACTATCTCGGCTTTGACATCGGCAATGAATGGGTCGTCGGTTACGGCCTCGACTTCGCTGAGCAGAACCGCACGCTGCCCTACATCGGAACGGTCACACCCAACGATCAGTGATCCGAACAGCCGTCGACGTCCACCTCGATCGTCGCGTGCCCGATACCGTATTCGTCGCGCAAGAAAGCTTTGACTTTGCGAACGATGTCCGCCTGGCCGTTTGTGCCGTCGGCCAGTGACATGTGCATCGTCAACATCAGCTGTTGCGGCGTCAGGCCCCAGATATGCACATGGTGGATTTCGCCCACTCCGGGGACGCCGGCGACGATGCGGTCCTGCATCGTCCTGGTGTTGAGCCACTCCGGGGCGCCTTCGAGCAGTATATGCGCGCTGCGCTTCACGAGTGACCAGGCACTCTTGAGTATCAATGCCGCGACCGCGACCGACAGGATTGGGTCGATCAGCAGCCAGCCGGTGTAAAGGATGACGATTGCCGCGACAATTGCCGCAACCGAGCCGAGCAGGTCGCCTGCAACGTGCAGCGCGGCGCCACGAATGTTCAGATTCTCCCGATCGCCGGTGTGCAGAACTGCAAACGACACCAGGTTGACGATGAGTCCGGCGGCTGCGACGACAAGCATGGTCTCGGCGAGTATCTCGTTCGGATTGATGAACCTGTTCACAGCCTCCACGAGAATCCAGCCGACGATCGCCAGCAGACTAAGACCGTTCACGAACGCGGCCAGGATCTGGAAGCGCTGGTATCCGAATGTCAGTCTGCCGTCAGGGGGGCGCTTGCTGACGTGAAACGCCATGGCGGCCAGCGCCAGCGCCATGGTGTCGGTCAACATGTGGCCGGCGTCGGCGAGCAGCGCCAGTGAGCCGGATATGATGCCGCCGACGATTTCGACGACCATGAAGGCGCCGGTCAGAACCAGCGCGACCATGACCCGTTTCAGATTCTTGTTGTTCGCCTCTTGCACGTGTTCGTGACCCATCCGTTACTGCTCTTCAATTCCGTCAACGCGCATGTACCCGGAATTGCAGCACGTTTGACCACCGGCGGCAATGACGTTCGTCAAGGGATGCGCAGGAAGCCGATACCGCATACGGATGCGCGACACCGCTTGGTGTATAACTCGTTCTTCTCGCTAAATGCCGCAGAGCGGCGTGCGAGAACCAGCCGGGGGATGTTGATGAATTACGTTGAAGTACACGGCAAGAAGATGGCCTACGTCGAGATGGGCGAAGGCGCGCCCATCGTTTTCCAGCACGGCAATCCCACGTCGTCGTACTTGTGGCGCAATATCATGCCGGAACTCGCCGGGTACGGGCGTTGCGTTGCCGTGGACCTCATTGGCATGGGCGACTCCGACAAACTCGACGACCCGGGTCCGGACAGCTACCGCTATGTCGAGCATCGCGAATACCTGTTTGCGGCGTGGCGGCAACTGGGCATCACAGACGACGTCACGTTCGTCATCCACGACTGGGGTTCGGCGCTGGGCTTCGACTGGGCGTCCCAGCATCCCGACAAGGTGCGCGGCATCGCGTACATGGAAAGCATCGTGCGGCCTCTCGGCTGGCACGAATGGCCGGAACTCATTCGCCCGTTGTTCGAGGGTTTTCGCTCCGAGGCAGGCGAGGCAATGGTGCTGGAGAAGAACGTTTTCGTCGAGCGTGTGTTGCCCGGCTCCGTCCTCCGCGAGCTTGGCGACGACGAGATGGCGGTGTATCGCCGGCCGTTCGCATCGGCCGGCGAGGACCGGCGTCCGACATTGACGTGGCCACGGCAGATTCCGCTCGACGGGAAGCCGGCGGACGTTCATGAGATCGTGGCCAACTATGCCGGCTGGCTAAGCAGGTGCACCGTGCCAAAACTGTTCGTCAATGCGGAACCCGGCGCAATCCTGACGGGGCCGCAACGCGAATTTTGCCGCACGTTTGCCAGTCAGACCGAAGTTACCGTCGCCGGCAGCCACTTCATCCAGGAAGACTCGCCCGCGGAAATTGCGGCAGCTATCAGGGACTGGCTCGACGCCATGGACCCGTCGCGAGGCGGATAGTACACGCAAAAAAAAGCGGCTTCTTGCGAAACCGCTTTTTCAAACCTACGTTAGCACGTGGTTCCTGGCCCCCTGAATCCCCCGCCAAGTCGTACCTGAAGGTGTCGTTCATCCGCTCGGTAGCCGAGGTGTTGCTCAAAGGCTACGTTTACTGAGGACGAAATTCGCAGAAATATCGCGGTTTGTCAATCCTTTAGATCGCATCTACCTAAACGGCCCAAAACACTGTTGTTTTTGTGGCACAAATGCAACAGCTCGTTCAGGCAACCTTTGCCAACAAAATCAACACCTAAGACGGGTTTGCCCGTATTTCGTCCGTAACGGCGTTACGCAACAGGCCTACACGTGGGATTTCAACCTCAATAGTGTCGCCCTGTTTTAGCCACACCGGGGGCTTCCGCGCGGCCCCAACCCCGCCCGGTGTGCCGGTTGCAATGACGTCGCCGGGCAGTAATTCCGCAAACGTCGAGCAATACTCGACCAGTGCGGGGATACCGAAGACGAGATCCGCCACCTCGGCGCGCTGCATCACCTCGCCATTGACGCGTGTAGACAGTTGCAGCAAAGCGGGTTCCGGTATGTCGTCGGCGGTGACGATGCACGGCCCCATCGCGCCGCTTTTCTGAAAATTCTTACCCGGCGTGAACTGCATCGTATGCTGTTGCCAGTCGCGGACGGAACCATCCATGAAACAACAATAGCCAGCGACGTGGTCGAGCGCCCTTTCGCACGGAACATGCCGCGCGCGCTTTCCGATCACGATCGCCAACTCCCCTTCGAAGTCGAACTGCGTGGACACGTCCGGCCTGACGACCGCCTCGTCATGGCCGACCAGGCTGCCCGGAAAACGCACGAAGACCACCGGTCGATCCGGTATCTCGCGCCCCATTTCCTCGATGTGCGGGCGATAGTTCACGCCAACGCAGAGGATCTTGTCGGGGTTCGGGATCGCGGGCAGAAACCGGACGTCGGCGACCGCGAGTTGGCGGCCCCCGGCGTCCTGCTGCAGTGCGTCGCAAGCCCCTGCGGCAAGCAGTGCCCGAAGATCCGGGAAACGCTGCCGCAATCCCTCGCTTGGCTCGTGAATGCAGTCGTCAGTCACATGGCCAAAGCGGCACTGTCCGCCGTACTCGAAACTGACTAACTTCACGTGGTGACCCCTTGGCCTCTACTTGAATACGTCCTCGGCCGCGACCACCGTGACCTTGTCGTCCGCGAAACCGAGTGGAATAGCGGCAATGGTCTTGTCTTCATCGAGCAATTCCTGTGGTCTCTCACCGTCGTAACTGATCGGTGAGGCCTGGTCGCTGACCAGGCGTTGCCGCAAATCGTCGGCATCGCGAGTGACGAAGACGTACTGTATGTCATCGCTGTCCAGGTTTTCCCGAATGACGCGATTGACGTCGGCCAGCGTCAGGCTCTCCAGCCCGTCACGCACGTAGTTCGCGAAATTGTCGATCTGGTAGTGCTGGCTGTCGACGGCGTAACCAAGCTGGCGCGACTGCCCGTCCATCAGCAGGCTGACGAACTTCGAAAGAAACGCGCGCGTCGTTTCGAAGTCCGATTCGCTCATGCCTTCGTCGATCAGTTTTTGCAACTCGAACATCGCCGTGCGGGTCGCGAAGTGTGCGTCATTGTTATCCCGCAGCGGGCGCAGCCAAACCTGGAAGATCTGTTGCTGGCGGGCGAGATTGGTGTCCGGGTGAAACTGGAACATGCCGCGGGGGAAATACTCGATATATGCATAATCGCCGTAGTTCATCCCGCGGGTCTCGCGAATGCGATGATAGAGATGGCTATTGGAACTTCGGTGTTCGCCAAAGTACGAGCGCACCAGCCAGAGCGCGACCCAGTCGGGATCGCCGCGACGCAATTCGATCGGAAAACCGAAAGACACGGCAACCGCCGGCGTTTCCTTCTCGATGAGGACCGCCTCACGACCCTCCGGCATCCGCGCCGGCGGGACCTGCAACATGCTGCGTTCGCCCGCGGCGAGCTTCTGCAGGTCGTTACCGACAGCTTTAGCGAACGAATCCGGATAGCCGCCGGCCAGCGCAACGGTGACATTCGTGACCGTATAGTTGTCGTTGTAAAAGCCCTTGACGTCGTCGAGCGTTATCGACTCGATATCACCGGACGCACCGAGATTGTAGGCCCCATAAGGGTGTTCCGGGCCGTAGATGGATGCATACAGATATTCCTTGCCCAGTTCCTCGTCGTTGTTACCGACCAGGTCGGTGCGTATCGCATTCGTCAGTTGCGTCTTGATGCGGTCGAAGTCGTTTTCGGACCAGGCCGGGAACAGCAACTGGCCGCGCACGAGTGAGTACCAGGTTTCCAGGTTGTCCTTGTGCACCTGCCCGGAGAGGCGCGTCATTTCCTTGTCGACCTGCGCATTGAAACCGGCGGCGATCGGGTACATCGCGTCGTTTATCTGCTCGATCGAAAGGGCTTCGGAGCCAGCGTCGGAGACCATCGCCGCAGTCAGCGCCGCAAGGCCTTTCTTGCCTTGCGGGTCGAAGCCGGCACCGGTATGCACGACAAAGGCAACGTCCACGAGCGGCGACGACGACGATTGATTGGCGATGAACGACACAGGCACAGGCTCATCAGTTGGGGCAACCACGAGTTCGGACATTGCTTCCGTGGCAGTGGGCTCGTCGGCTGCATCCGACATTCCGGCCGAGGCCACGAGTTCGTCGACCGATGCCACGGTACCGAAGCCCGGGACGCTTGCGTCGTTGGCGAGTGTAAACGTCACTCGCTGGCTGTCGACGAAATATCGGTTTGCCACTTCGCGCAGGTCGTTCGCCGTCAGGGAGTCGTAGGTATCATAGACTTCGTTCACGGTTTCGGGCGTGCGGGAAAAGTGCACAAAAGCCGCGAGCGTTTCCGCGATGCCGGACGAGTTATCAAGCCGCGAGGTAAAGCCGTAGCGCAGTCGCGACTTCGTTTCCTCTACCTTGCTTGCGGGTACCAGTTCCGTACGCGCCTCCGCCAGCGTGGCATTGATGGCATCGCGCACGCTGGCGGCGTTCGCGACGTCGGTCAGGCGCGCCGCAATCATCAACATACCGGGGTCCTTCTGGTCCGGGAAATAGCCGAACAACTGGTCGACCGCCTGTTCCTGTATGACCAGCTTCTGGTAGAGATCGGATGACTCCGAGAAGTAGATCGACGAAACCAGGTCCAGCGACGGCATGTCCTTCTCGGTCGGTTCGTAGGCCGGCCCGCGATACGTCATGGCGAGCCAGGGCTGGGTCGGGCTCTCCCAGACGAGGTGCTCGTACTTCGGACCGTCCAGCGGGGGCTCGACCGGGATATCCACATCGTAGTCGCCACGTTCCCAGCCACCCCAGTACTTTTTCACCAGTTCGAAGGTTTCCTCGGCATCCACATCGCCGACGAGTATCACGACAGTCTTCTCAGGCCGATACCACCGGTCGAAGAACACGTTGGCGTATTCCATCTGGTCCGGCATAGCCTCGATATCCTCGATGAAGCCCATGGTCGTGTGTTTGTAGGTGTGCTGCGTGTACATCAGGTCGCTGACGCGCTCGAACAACTTCTGAATCGGATTGGAGAAGTTCTTCAGGTACTCGCCCTTGACGGCCAGTGCTTCGGTGCGAAACTGCTCCTCGGAGAATTTCAGGTTCTGGAATCGATCGGCCTCGAGCTCGATGACTTTTTCCAGGTCGTCCTTGGTGAACGTAATGTGGTAGTTGGTGTAATCGTCGGTCGTGTAGGCGTTCTGGTCTGCGCCGGCCTTCTTCAGTATGTCGCCGTAAACGTCGGGCGGATACGCCTCCGTACCGCGGAACATCATGTGCTCGAAGAAATGAGCGAAACCCGATTTGCCGGGTTCGACTTCATTGCGCGAACCGGTCTGCACCGGGATCTGTATCGACACGATGTCGGGATAATCCGTAGGAACGACGATGACGCGCAGGCCATTGTCGAGATCACGCATCAGGTACGGTATGTCGAATATCTTCGAACTGCTCGCCTCTGCCGCTGGTGCCTCGGGCGTTTCCGACCGCTGGCCGCAGGCGGCGACAAGAATCGAAACGGCGAACAAAAGGATCAAGCTGGTGGTCAGCTTCTTCATTGCGATACTCCAGGTGGTTTCCATACGGCCGGGTTTGACATGCCGCGTGCAAAAGAGGTCAATGTTATCGTGCCACGCGCCACGACGCATCGTGGGTGACCGCAACACGCTACTGCTTCGACCACCTTGACCAGGGAACGCTATTGCTCAATTTGCCTTTCAAATCATTATCTTGCGGCTTGATACTCGCTGTTTTCTGTGGCCCTGCGGGGGCCGCCACGGCGCTCCACAATATCAGCGGATACACGTCGAGCGCCGGGGGGGTTCGCGAATTCTCGGTGCTGGTATTCAACGACGAGGGCCGGATCGTCGCGATCGGCGATGAAGACCTGCTGGCCGCGAATAAAGACGCATCGCGAATCGACGGCAAGGGTCGCACCGTACTGCCCGGGCTGATCGACGCTCATGCACACGTCCTGAGCCTCGGCATGCTCAAGATCAACCTCGACCTCGCCGGTGTGCCGAGCGTCGTCGATGCGGCTGCCTCGATCAGCGATTTCGCAGAGCGGAATCCGCACGCTCGATGGATACTCGGGCATGGCTGGAACCAGGTCCTGTGGCCGGTCAAGAAATTTCCGACGGCCGCGCACATCGACGCGGTTGTCAACGACCGGCCGGTATGGCTGCGCCGTGTTGACGGTCATGCGGGTTGGGCAAACAGCAAAGCGATGCAGATCGCCGGTATCGACGACGACACGCCTGACCCGGTCGGTGGCCGGATCATACGTGACGATAACGGGCATGCGACCGGCGTCTTCATCGACAGTGCCATGGGTCTCATCGGCCGTCATGTGCCCACTCCGGACAGAATGAGTTACCGCGAGGCGTTGCTGCGCGCCCAGAGGGCGCTGGTAGCAGAGGGAATAACCGGCGTCCATGACGCCGGCAACGACCTCATGAACGCCGAGGTCTACATTTCGATGGCCGACAACAAGGAACTCGATCTGCGTATTTACGCAATGATATCCGGTACCGGCGAAGTGTTGGACGCAATCGCGAAACCATTGCACGGTTTCGGCAACGATCGCCTGGAGATCGCCTCCGTCAAGTTGTATGCCGACGGCGCACTGGGCAGCCGCGGCGCGGCGATGATAGAACCGTATTCCGACGACGCGGAAAACCGCGGCCTGCCGTTCTGGACGCAGCGTGAGCTTGACGCATTCGTCGCCAGGGCCAACGGCATGGGATTCCAGGTTGCGATTCACGCTATCGGCGATCTCGGCAACAGGATGGCTTTGAACGCGCTCGAGCGCGCACAAAAGGGGAAGCGGTCGGCGTATCGCAATCGTATCGAGCACGCCCAGGTCATCGCCCTGGAGGACATTCCCCGCTTCGCTGAACTCGGTGTCATCGCTTCGATGCAGCCCACGCATGCGACCAGCGACAAGAATATGGCCGAAGACCGCATCGGCCCACAGCGTATACAGGGCGGCTACGCATGGCGGCGCCTGCTCAACGCCGGCGCCGTCATCGCGAGCGGTTCGGATTTTCCCGTCGAACGGTCGAACCCGTTCCACGGCCTTTACGCTGCCGTCACGCGGCAGGGACGAGACGGCGAGCCTGACGGAGGCTGGTACCCCGACCAGGCGCTGAGCAGGGCCGAAGCACTGCATTCATTCACGTATGCGGCAGCCTACGCCGCGCGGCAGGAGGACCGGCTCGGCAGCCTCGAGCCGGGCAAATGGGCCGATTTCATACTCATCGATCGCAACTATTTCACGGTCCCTGCGGCAGAAATCGACGACATCGTGGTCCTGCAAACCTGGGTCGGCGGCGAAAAAGTGTACGATCGGGACATGGAGGCAAATGAGCAATGATCGTCGAGCAAATCTGGACCGGCAACGCCTATCGAAACTTCAATTACCTGATCGCCTGTGCCGAGACAGGTGAGGCACTGGCCATCGACCCTCTCGATTTTCGCAAATGCCTGGCGACCGCGGCGGACCGCGGCTGGACCATCCGGCAAGTATTGAATACGCACGAGCATGGCGACCACACTGGCGGCAACAAAGGCGTTGTCCAGGCGACCGGCGCCAAAGTCATCGCGCACAAGAATGCGAAAAACCGCATACCGGGCATGGACGTTGGCGTCGGCGCCGGCGACATCATCAAGGTGGGCACGACCGTGGAACTGCAATGCCTGGACACGCCGGGCCACACGATGAGCCACATCTGCCTGTTGTCGCAGACAGACCAGCCCGGATTATTCAGTGGTGACACTCTGTTCAATGCCGGCGCGGGCAATTGCCACAACGGCGGCCACCCGGAAGAACTGTTCGACACGTTTGAAAAACAACTCGATTTGCTCGGCGACGATACGCTGGTGTATCCGGGCCACGACTACCTGCTGAACAACCTCGCTTTCACCCTCGACCGGGAGCCCGACAACGAAGTCGCGCGGCGGATGATCGGCGATTACGAGAACCAGGATCCCGCGAACGCACTCGTAACCACGATCGGCAAGGAACGCGACATCAACACGTTCTTTCGCTTGCAAAGCCCGTCGGTCGTAGCGAAGCTCGCCGATGAATTCCCGGAAATCGGCGACAACCCCGACCCGCGTGCGGTTTTTCTCAAGCTGCGCGAGCTCAGGAACCGCTGGTAGACAGACGCTCCCGGACCCGTTGCAACTCGTGCCCGGGGACCCCGGGGCGCGATGCCAGCCACAACCACAGCAAGGCAAGATACAGCGTCCGCTGCTGCCTGAGATTGGCGTGCCAGCGCTCTCCGCAACCGTCGAAGTAGGCATCCAGCAAGATCTTCGATTGTTGCTCGCTCAACTCGTGATGCTCCACGATCGTTGCCAGGTCGAAGAACGGGTCGTTGTCACAGGCGTACTCCCAGTCGAGAAACCTGAGCGCCGGCGTCGAGATGATGTTCTCCGCAACCAGGTCGTTGTGACAGCAGCACAGGTTTTGCGGGAGTTGCATGCTGTCGACGATATCCAGGCACTCCGCGACCGGTTCCTGCTCCGGGTTCTCTATCTTCTTCACGTAGCGCTTCGCCGCCACGGCCGCATCGAACGGGCGTCCCGAAAGCGGCAGCGCATGCAGGCGGCGCAAAGCTGCGGCGAGTCGTTCGATGTTTGCCGGTTGTTCGAGGCACGCCGGTTCCCAGACTGTGCCCTCCATGTATTCGGCCAGGTAGACCTGCGAATCCGCGTGCAGCACGCGAGCGGCAAGCCCGGCGCGCGCAGCAGTGGATTGCACAGCTGCTTCCGCGGGCCGCGAATTGTAGGGCGCCTCGCGTTCGAATTCGTCGATCTTGAGCACGGCCTTGCGGCCATGCTTTTCCAGGCGCCAGGTGCGATTCGTCAGCCCGCCGCCGAGCTCGGTCCAGGTCGCACCGCGCCACTCCGGCAAGTCGCGAATGACGTCCCCGGGTGTTCGCTCGAAACTCACGCCGCCTGCTCGCGCATGGAGCGCGTCCAGCTAATGAGGCCGAACGGAATCATGATGACATACAGCACAAACAACACGGCGGTCAGTTCCAGGTCGCGGACCCAGTAAATAAAAATCGACCCGGTATCGATGACGAGCCAGTACCACCAGTTCTCGAGCACCTTGCGCGCGACCAGGAACGTTGCCCAGATCGCCGACCAGGTCGTGAACGAATCGATGTACGGGAATGCCGCGTCGGTCCGCACGGTCAGCAGGTATCCGTTCACCGCGCTTACGGCGATGATCGTGAGAATCGCCGCGACGTGCGTTCGAATCGGCCAGACGACCACCGGACGCTCGTGATCAGCTGTACGACCGGACGACCAGACACTCCAGCCATAGATTGCCATGCCGAAATAGAAGGCATTGAGGGCGGACTCCATGTACAGCTTTGCATCCAGAAACAACCACACGTAGATCGCGGTACTGATGCCCGCACACAACCAGCACCAGATGATCTGCCGTATTGCGAGGACGAGGTACGCAATGGCCAGCAGCACGGCGACAACTTCGAGGGGCGAGAAGGCGCGCGCCTGCTCGAGCAACTGCTGCAGAATCTGCGCCATGTGCCCTTTAGTCGAGTATCGGGTTGTTGAGTATCTTGATCGCGAACACGGCCTTCGGCAGTTGCTTGAAGGTTGTACCGATTTCCTTGTGCAGGGTCTGCATCACATCGTCGAATTCGCCAACCACCTGGGTACTCATTGCGTTTGTCCACACGTCGAGTCTCTCATTTGCATTCAGGCGGGCTATGACGTCTTTTATAGGTGGAATGAAGTCCGCATCCAGCGGATACAGGCTTATGTCGACAGCTACTTTCATCAGTCAAACCTCTTTTCAATCGTCACACCGACCTGGCGCGGATCGCCAAGACGTGTGTACAGAGTATTCGGAAAATCGGGCGGTTCATTGCCGAAAAAGAACCCGCGCACGGCATAACGCCTGTCGAACAGGTTGCGAGCCCAGAGCTGCACGACCCAGCTGTCGTGCTCGTACCCTGCGCGGGCATGAAGCAACTCGTACGCGCTCGACTGTTGATCGTGGCTGACATCGAAATAGAAATCGTCACGCGCCGTTGCGTCAACTCGAGCGAAAAACCCGTTTGCGCCGCGGTACGCCATGCCAGCAGCGATCGTGTAACGTGGTGCGTGCGCCTGGTTGCGCCCGCTGGGGCCGTCCAGCGGTGCAATGAAGTCACCGAGCGTGGCGTCCAGCAAGCCGAGGTTCGCGTATATTTCCCAGGCATCCGACAGGAACCAGCGCAGGTCTGCTTCGATGCCCAGCATTCTGCCCTCGTCGACGTTAACGGTCGCAAACCCGAATGATGCCGGATCTCCCGGCACCAGCTGGAAGGACGTGCGAACCTGCTGGTCCTCGCGACGGCTGTAGAAAACCGCAGCGTTCAATCTGAGCGCATTGTCCAGGAGCGAGGACTTGAATCCTGCTTCCGCCGTCCAGAGCCGCTCATCGCCGAACGCACGGCGCTCGGCCGGCACCAGGCCGAGGTTGAAGCCACTTGCCTTATAGCCCCTCGAGACACTTACGAAACTGGTCAGAGAATCCGAATGATCGTGGCTCAGGCTCAGTTCCCCGCCCCACATGTTCTCCGAGGGGCCCGCCACCAAACCGGCGCTATCGTCGTAGTCGGTGGCCCGGTGTTCGACACGCAGGCCGAAGCCCAGCCGTGTCGTATCGCCGAGATCATGATCAAGCTGGCCGAACAAGGCCGTGTTCACTGCCTCGTAGTCGCTGCCGAATGCATCGTCCACCGAGAGGTCGAACAATGGGTTGAGTGGATCCTGGTATACGCCGCGGTTCACGGTCAACAGTTCGTCTTCGAGGTTTTGCACATACAGACCGACGAGCCAATCGGTCGTGTCCGCAAATAACCGGCCGGTATCGCTCGATGCAAATCGGAATTCCTGGCTGATCGTGCGGCGCTTGCGGTCGTTCAGGGACACGAAGTCGTAAGTCACCGGGGACCAGCTGTCGTCGTTTCCCCAGTCTGCGTCGAAGCTGAAGTCGATGTCGGTATCGGCGACGGCCGTTAATGACGTTAAAGTCGCGAAGTCCGGCCCCGACCAGTCCAGCCGC
This sequence comes from uncultured Woeseiaceae bacterium, assembly GCA_945788625.1. Taxonomy (GTDB): domain Bacteria; phylum Pseudomonadota; class Gammaproteobacteria; order Steroidobacterales; family Woeseiaceae; genus UBA1847. The sequence continues at coordinate 112,470 of CALZMQ010000002.1, read as the reverse complement.
AACGAGGCACCGAAACTTCGCTGTGCATCCCTGCCCGGATTGTCGGACAGCACGGAGTAACCGTTGTCGAGCGCGAAGGCATCGTAGCCGTCGTCGATATCACTGTACAGGATCGACAGGTCGGCCACGAGTGAGTCTGAAGGCCGATAACGCATCCGGACGCGGGCCGCCGCCTCGTCGCGGCCGTTCGTGTCATTGCGGCCCACGTGGGCATTGCTGCGAAAGCCGTTGCTCTCGTGCTTCTGGGCGCTCGCGCGAAACGTGAGTTTCTCGTCGTCGTCGAGCGCCCCGCCAAACGCGACGCCCAGTGAGAGTGTGTCATCGCCGCCGGCCGTCAATTGCGCTCGCCCGGCGCGTTCGCGCGACGGCGCCGCACTTTTCACGTAGATCAGTCCACCCAGGGCATTCGCCCCGTAGCGGCTCCCCTGCGAGCCGCGCAACACCTCGACGGATTCGACGTCGAACAAGGTCGCTATCGTGCCGATGCCGCTGAAGTCGATGTCGTCGATCAGGAATCCCACCGACGGATTGGGCGCGCCCTGGTATTGTTCGAGTTCCCCCACACCTCGAATCTGGAAGTAGCGCGCGCGATGGCCATCGCCCGACCAGTTCAGATTGGGGACGACGCTGACGAGTTCTTCGAAGTGCTGCACCGAGTTTTCTTCGATGAACTCCGCATCCAGAACGCTGACGCTGGCCGCGAGTTCATCGACGCTGCGCGCACGAAAATCCGCGGTTACGATTATTTCGTCGAACAGTGTAGCGTCCGTATCGTCCGCGCCGGACTGCGCGGCGAACAACAAAAGACAAGACGCGGCGAACGACCGCAAAACGAACAGTAACTTCATGAATCCCTTCCTACGCCGGTATTAGCCGGATCAGGTTCTAAGGGTTCCCTTGGCGTCCGGCACCGGCCGGACAAGGATCTCAGGTCGAAAAACCACCCCTGTGTGGGTAAGAATAATACTACTTTTTGAGGCGGGCGATCAGGCTCGATGTATCCCAGCGATTGCCGCCCATTGCCTGCACCTCGGCGTAAAAGCCGTCCACCAGCCGCGTGAGCTCGAGCTGCGCGCCGTTGCTTTTCGCCTCGTCGAGCGCAATCCCGAGGTCCTTGCGCATCCAGTCGACCGCGAAGCCGAAGTCGAACTCGCCGTCGACCATCGTCCGCCAGCGATTCTCCATTTGCCAGGACTGTGCAGCACCCTTCGAGATCGCCTCGATCACGGCTGCGGGATCGAGACCGGCCTGGTCCGCAAAGTGCAGGCCCTCGGACAGACCTTGCACGATGCCGGAGATACAAATCTGGTTGACCATCTTGGCGAGCTGCCCGGAGCCGACCGGACCAATATGGGTAATGGCTTTGGCGAAGCTATCGATAACAGGCGAAGCACGTTCGAAGACATCAGCGTCACCACCGACCATGACGGTAAGCTGCCCGGCTTCGGCACCGGCCTGTCCGCCCGACACCGGGGCGTCAAGAAAGCCGACCGACCTTGCAGCGGCCGCCGCATGGATCTCCCGTGCGATGCTCGCCGACGCGGTCGTGTGATCGACGATTATCGAGCCGTGCCCGGCGTTACCCAACGCACCCTGGTCCCCGAGTATCACGTCTCGAACGTCGTCGTCGTTACCGACGCAGCAGAAGACGACATCCGCGTCCTGCGCCGCCGCTGCGGGCGTTGCCGCGCTGCTTCCGCCATGTTCCCCGCACCAACGGCTCGCTTTCGAGGCGGTACGGTTGAAGACGACGACCTCGTGCCCCGCTTTGGCGAGATGGCCCGCCATCGGGTAGCCCATCACGCCGAGACCAATGAACGCGGTACGCACGTGTCCGTGTCTCAGGCCGCGTTCGCTTTTCTTGCCGCTTTTTGCCGCTTGCGCGGATCCAGGCCGATCGAGCGCGCGATAATCTCGCGCATGATTTCCGAGCTGCCCGCGTAAATCCGCGACACGCGCGCATTGGTATACAGCCTCGACACCTTGTACTCGTCCATGTACCCGTTTCCTCCGTGCAGCTGTACGCACTCGTCGGTGATTCTGCCTTCGGCCTCGCTGGTCCACAGCTTGGCTTTCGCGGCATCGTCTGCAGTCAGGCGTCCTTTGTTGTGCTCTTCTACACAGCGGTCGACGAACGCGTAGCCGACGTCGAGTTCGGTGCGCATGTCAGCCATCTTGAAACGCGTATTCTGGAACTCGGCGATGGGTTTGCCGAACGCCTTGCGCTCATTGACGTATTCGAGCGTCAGGTTGTAAGCAGCCTCGGCGCTGGCAATGTAACCGCAGGCACCCAGAAGGCGCTCTTCGGCCAGGCCGTGCATCAGGTGATAAAAGCCGCGATTGAACTCGCCGAGCAGGTTCTCCTTCGGCACTTTTACGTTGTTGAAAAACAGCTCAGCGGTGTCCTGGCTCTTGAAGCCCATCTTGTTGAGGTTCTTGCCGCGCTCGAAACCTTCCATGCCCCGTTCGACAACGAACAGCGACAGGGCATGGCTGTTGTTCGGATCCGTGCGCGCCACGACAATCACGATGTCTGCAAGAATGCCATTCGAGATAAAGGTCTTGGAGCCATTGAGCAGGTAGTGGTCGCCCTTGTCTTCGGCTTTCGTCCGGATGCCGGCGACGTCGCTGCCGGCGCCGGGCTCGGTAATGCCGATGGCGAGTATGTGTTCGCCGGAAATGCATTTCGGCAACCAGCGTGCTTTTTGCTCTTCCGTCGCAAAGCTGTCGAAGTAGGGAGCGACAAGCCGGCTATGCAGCGTCATGAAGAATCCCGGATCGCCGAAATGAGCGTTTTCCTCGATGAGAACCTGCTCGTAGCGAAAGTCCCGTACGCCGATGCCGCCGTATTCCTCGTCGGCCCACATCAACAGGAATCCCATTTCGCCAGCCTTCAGATACGCCTCGCGATCGACGATGCCCTGCTCGTGCCAGCGATCGACGTGCGGTTCGATTTCGTTTTTCATAAAGCTGCGCACGGAATCGCGAAACATCTCGTGCTCTTCTTCGAATATGTGTCTGTCCATAACGTTTGCCCTGTCAAAGTTCGCGGCAATTACTTGCCTTTGAAATCCGGATCTCGCTTGTCGAAGAACGCCTCGACGCCCTCCAGGTTGTCTTCGCTGCCGACCAGCGCCTGTTGCCAATCCGCTTCGAGGTTGAATGTGCTCGCCCAGTCGTTGTCCATCGCGTGACGCATCGCTTTCTTCGTCGCCTCAAGCGACCGCGGCGCGCGTTGGGCCAGTGCCTGTGCCCATTCCAGCGTAACGGCCTGCAGGTCTTCCGCCGGCGCGGATTTATTGGCGAGCCCGAGTTCCACGCAACGATCTGCCGGGATGCGCTCGGATTCGATGCTGAGCTGAAACGCGCGGCGGTAACCGAGCTGCCGGACCAGGAGCCAGTTGAGGCCGCCGTCCGGCACCAGTGAGATTGTCGTGAAAGGCGACAGCAGGAACGCGTTTTCCGCCATGACCAGGAGATCGCAATGCAATGCCAGCGACATGCCGATGCCCGCGGCCGATCCGGGTACGGCGGCGATGACCGGTTTGGACATCGTCGCGATCGCCGAAAACACCGGCCGATACTCGTACTGCAACTTGCCGAACACGTTACGCCCTTCGAATCCTGCCTTTAGATCGGCGCCAGCACTGAAGCACCGGCCTTCCCCGGTCAGCACAATGACTCGCACGCTGTCATCGCCCGCCGCGTCCTCCAACGCCAGCTGCAGGTCGAGCGACAACTGCGTCGTGAACGCGTTCATCGCGTCGGGGCGATTTAGCGTAATGACCGCGACTGCACCGTCCTGCTCGTAGTTGACGATCTCACCCATTCCTTCTCTCCTCAGGCGGCCGAACGCGTATCGCCTTGCGTAGCCATGCCGTAGAAGGTCTCGCCGTTCTCGGCCATCGCGCGCAGGCCCTCGGGCACCTCGAATCGCGGACCGTATTGCTTCGCGAGCCGATCCGCTTCAGCGACGAATGCCTCCAGGCCGACGGTTTCGATGAACGACAGCGTGCCACCCGTGTATGGTGGGAATCCCCATCCGAACACGGAACCGATGTCGCCGTCCGCCGGGTGGGTAAGCACGCCCTCTTCCAGGCAGCGCGCAGTATCGATCGCCTGTACGTAGAACAACCTCGTCTTTACTTCTTCCGGCGTCGGCTGCTCTGCTGCGACCGGAAAGTGTTCGGACAGGCCCGGCCACAGGCGCTTTTCGCCATCGGCGGGATAGTCGTAGAAGCCCGCACCAAAGCGCTTGCCGCGACGATCCAGTTCATTGACCATTTTTTCCGTGACGGAGTCCGCCGGTGTCGCGACGTAAGCGTCGCCCATATCATCGCGGGCCTGCTTGCCGATCTTGTAAGCCAGGTCGAGCGAGACCTCGTCAAGCACCGCAAGCGGACCGACCGGCAGTCCCGAGTGTTTTGCGACATTTTCGATCAATGCCGGATTGACGCCTTCGGCCAGCATCGACATGCCCTCCCGCGTGCAGGTACCGAACACGCGGCTCGTGTAGAAGCCACGGCTGTCGTTGACCACGATCGGCGTCTTCCGCAGTTGCTGGATGTAATCCAGCGTACGCGCGATAGCCTCGTCACTCGTCTTCTCACCGACGATGACCTCAACAAGCGGCATCTTGTCCACTGGCGAAAAGAAATGAATTCCGATGAAGCTCTCGGGTCGTTTGGAGCTTTCTGCAAGTCCGGTAATCGGCATGGTCGACGTATTCGACCCGAAGATGGCGTTTTCGGGAATGACGGCCTCGGCTTTCGCGGTCACGTCCGCCTTGATATCGCGATCCTCGAACACGGCTTCGATAATGTACTCGCAGCCATCGAGTTTCGCGTAGTCATCGGTCGTTTGAATCAGCTCGAGCATGTCGGCTGCAGCGTCCGCGCTCATACGGCCGCGATCGATGCGTTTTTGCAGCAACTTGCGGGAGTAGTCCTTGCCTTTTTCAGCGTCATCCTTACTGCGGTCGAGCAATACGACGTGCATGCCGGCACGTGCGGAGACGAAAGCGATCCCCGCACCCATCATGCCTGCGCCCAGTACGCCGAGTTTCGTGACCTTGCTCTTGTCCACGCCCTGCGGACGACGCGCCAACTTGTCCGCGGCGCCCTTGTTGACGAACAGCGTGCGCACCATGTTGCGTGCCTCTACACTGGTCAGGATTTCCGCGAAATACTGCGATTCGATTTTCAACGCCTTGTCGATCGGCAGTACCGAACCCTCGTAGACCGCCGACATGATCGCGATCGGGGCCGGGTAATTGTGATTGGTGGTTTTCTGCAGTAATGCGACACCGAACATCTGTGTCTGGATCGCCTTCGGGTGCATCAGCCCGGCTCCGCCCGGCACTTTGAATCCCTTTTTGTCCCAGGGCTGCTCGGCCTCACCGCCGTCCAGTATCCATTGCTTCGCGACCTCGACCTCGCGGCCCGGCTCGACGAGTTGCTCGACGATGCCAAGTTTCGCCGCTTTCTCGGGCGACAGGTGCGTTCCCTGAACCAACAGCGGCAGCGCGGCCTCCAGCCCTATCATCCGCGGCAGGCGTTGGGTCCCGCCGGCGCCGGGCAACAGCCCGACCTGTACTTCGGGCTGGCCGATTTTCGCCTTCGGATTGTTCGCCGCCACGCGGTGATGACAGGCGAGGCAAAGCTCCAGCCCGCCGCCGAGCGCAGTGCCGTTGATAGCCGCAACTACGGGCTTGCCACAGGTCTCGAGCTTGCGGTAAAGCTGCTGCAGCACGCTCCATCGCGCGAACGCATCTTTCGGGTCCGCTGTCGGATCGATTTCGTCGACGATCTGCAACAGGTCCGCACCGGCGACGAAAGAGCTTTTGCCCGACGTCACTACCGCGCCCCTGATGCCTTCATCACTCACGAGCTGGTCGATGACCTGGTCGAATTCCGCAATGAACTCGGGCGACACGACGTTCATCGAGCGATCCTTGAGATCGATCGTGACCAGCATGATGCCGTTGCTGTCTGTGTTGATTTCTATCGTTTTCATTTCGCTGCTTCCGTAGTCCAGACGCGACTCAAACGCGTTCGATGATTGTCGCTGTGCCCATGCCGCCGCCGATGCAGAGGTTGATGAGCGCGGTCTCCTCGTCACGGCGCTCCAGTTCGTCGAGCACGGTGCCGAGAATGATGGCGCCGGTCGCGCCAAGCGGATGGCCCATGGCAATTGCGCCGCCGTTGACGTTGATCTTGTCGTGGTCGATGCCGAGGCGTCGCATGAACAGCATGACGACGGAGGCAAACGCCTCGTTGAGCTCGAAAAGGTCGATGTCCTTGACGGCCATGCCGCAGCGTTTCAGGACTTTTTCGGCCGACGGCGCCGGTCCGGTCAGCATTATCGTCGGGTCGGTGCCGATCGAAGAAAAGCCCTTGATGCGCGCACGAGGTTTGAGGCCCATGGCCTCCCCGATCTCCTTCGTGCCGATCAGGACGGCTACCGATCCGTCGACGATACCGCTCGAGTTGCCGCCGGTATGGACATGATTAATCGCCTCCACCTGCGGATATTTTTGCAGGGCCACTGCATCGAAGCCCCCTTGCTGGCCCATCTGCACGAACGCCGGATTCAGCCCGCCGAGATCCTCCGCCGTAGTGCCGGGCCGCATATGCTCGTCACGATCCAGCAAAACATTGCCGAGCTGGTCGTGTATGGGCACGACGGAATTCGCGAAGTAGCCGTTGTCCCACGCGTTCGCCGCGCGCGACTGGCTCTCAACGGCATAGGCGTCGACGTCGTCTCGCGAGAAGCCTTCGAGACTCGCGATGAGGTCCGCTCCAATCCCCTGTGGCGCAAAGTACATCTTGTAGGCGAACGCCGGGTCGCCGATCATGGCGCCCGAATCCGACCCCATCGGAACGCGCGACATGCATTCGATACCGCCGCCGATTGTCAGGTCGGACTGGCCGGCCATTACCTGCGCCGCCGCACAGTTGACGGCTTCGAGACCGGAGGCACAAAACCTGTTCAGTTGTGTGCCGGGAACGGACTGATCGTAATCGGCGTTGAGGACCGCCGAGCGGCCCATATTGGCGCCCTGTTCGCCCACGGGCGAGACGCAGCCGAAGACGACGTCGTCGACCTTGCTCGTGTCGAGGTCGTTACGCTCACGCAGTGATGTCAGGACCTGTGCGGCCAGGTCGACCGGCGTTACTTCGTGGAGCGCGCCATTCGGGCGGCCCTTGCCGCGCGGGCTGCGAACGTGATCGAAAATATAGGCGTCTGTCATATCGTGTTCCTGTGCTGCTGCTTCGTGTGTGTCAGGACGACGCTGCCGTGCAAACGGCGAGCGAGTCTCTCAATTGTTTTTTCATGACTTCGTTCGACCCGTGGAAGTCGAAGGAGTCGGGACTCATCAACCAGAGGTAGGTCATTCCGCTGATGTAGGCGACGTATTGCCCTGCCACCTCATCGGCGTCGACGTCCCTTCGAACCTGGCCGGCTTCCTGCCCCTGTCTTACCCACTCGGCGACATCCGATTTCTGGCGGCGTCGAATGCCGATGGCCGTGTCGCGAAACTCGGAACTCGGACTCGCGGCGCCGCAATACAGGATTTCCAGTGTGCGCGCCTCGCGAGGCGATTCCTGCTCGAACTTGTAGATGGTATCGAGGGCCGCGCACATGGCGTCAATTCCGACCTTGTCGCCGACCCCCTGCTTCAGGTATTCGAGCCAGTGCCGCGAAATCGATTTGCACAGCGAGTCGAACAAGCCGCCCTTGCTGCCGAAACGGTAGGTCGCCAGGCCGCGGCTGTAGCCGGCGGTCTCACCGATCATGGCCAGCGTCGTCTTGTCGGGGCCGTGCTCGAGCACCAGGTCCATGGCGGCGTCGAGAAGGGCTTTATCGGACAGTGCGGTGCGTTCTGCCTGGGAGAGGGAGTTGTTTTCTTGCTGCAATGCTCAAGATACTTGTTGTCAACAAGCAAGTGATTATACGCGTAGCCGTCGCTTACGCAAGTCGCGTCCCTCGAGAACCAGGAGGTGGCTCGAAGCGTACTTCCAATAGCTCAGACCCGACCGCAAATGCAGCGGCGGAAAGTTCGGCGCAGTGGGCCCGAAGGCCCGCTGCGCTGTACCGTGGCTGAAACGTTACATCTATTAATCTTGCGATTCATGTACTTTGCAGACGATTTTAGTCTGGCCGCTCGGGGCAACGACTGCATGCCAATCGAAGGTCGGACCCAGAGCCGTCCCACACGGCAATCCGATCGATCCATCGAGTACTACAGCTCCGTTATTTCCGCGCTGACAGAACCCGACTTCAGCACAGGCCTGGGAAAAGCTTGCCAGCATCACAACGACCGGTTCGAAAGTGAAGAAATTAAGCGCCGGTACGGGCTGCGAGAAATCAAACCGGGTTCTGCAATGAAACTGAGTGTACCCAAGGCCATTGTTGGGGACGATCCCGACCCCGCTACCGCGAATAAAGACGATATTCGGCAGAAATGCCGGCTCCAGGGGCTCGGCACTGACCCAGCCAACCTGGCAATTATCGAACATAGATACGAACGCGGGCTCTGCCGATGCATAAGATACGATCAAGCTCAGGCAGGCTGCGATGATCAGTTTTGAAAACACGTTCTTCATTACCTCCTCCTTTGCGGATCTCTGGCTGATCCGTGTATAGGGGCAGCCCGGCGATCTTGGGGTCCTTCGTGGCGTAGCGGAATGCGTCGCGGAGGAGGCGAGGACCCGTGGCTTTGCGTCTCCAGCTTTGGCTGGATTTGCCTTCAGCGGGACACAAGATTTCAAAGAGACACGGTCGTGTCAATTCTGGGATGTACCTAAATTGGAGTCGGTCAAAGTGAAGAAGCCGAGCGGCTGGTGTGGGTCAACTGCAGCCGGCTGATTACAACTGCATTGACCGGCTGCTTTGCGAAGTATTCCGGTCGCTCAAAGATGTTTACCCCGAGGGCACGTGGTCCGCAGTAACGTCTATTCCGAATGGCGGCTCCTGCAATTTGCAGTCGTTCATTCATCTTCCCGATGACTGCTCGCTCTCGGCCACGAGCGGGCGAGAATGGAATTTCCAGCACTTTTCACTGACCGCAGAAAGTACGGTCATAGCGGCAACCATCTATAATTGAAGCCGGCGCACTAATTTCCGGTCTCACCAATGGTCATCCTCGAAGAACTAAAACGTCGCGGAGTCATTCAAACTGCCGCCTTGTACATTGCGATTGCCTGGGGTGGGACAGAAATCCTGACCTTTTTGATCGAGGCACTCCTGGGAGAGGCATCGGCGTCTGTCGCAAACAAATATTTTGCAGTCCTTTTTATAGCCGGATTTCCAGTAGCCATGTATCTGGCCTGGTCGCGTGACCTCGGGTTGCGCTCGCGGCGTTTTGTCAGCGCAACTGCACTGGCTCTTTTCCTGGTTGCTGTTCTTGTCTGGCTAGTACCGGCGGAACATAAGGAACCTGCCAGAGCCACTGCACCTTCGACCGGAGTCAAAACTCTGGCGGTACTGCCACTCGACAATCTTTCTGCAGAACCAAACCAGGAATATTTTGCAGCGGGTATGACCGAGGCACTGATCGCTGAGTTGAGTCAAATTGGTGCTTTTGACGTCATCTCCCGCACTTCTGTTATGCAATACCAAAACACTACGAAAACGATTCCCGAGATTGCCCGTGAGCTGGGGGTGGATGTGGTGGTGGAAGGTTCAGTTCTGCGCTCGGGAAACCAGGTAAGAATAACCACACAGCTAATCGAGGCGGCTACGGATCATCATTTATGGGCAGACAGCTTTGTAGGGGAGATGGAAGACATACTTGCCCTCCAAAGCACCGCTGCACGTGCGATGGTGGCAGGGATTGGCATCAGCATGGGCTCTGAAGATGCCCCCGTAGTAGTGCGGAGACCTGTCAATCCAGAGGCTTATGATGCTTACCTGAAAGTCAAAATCATGTACCTGGAATCCACCAATAAACCAGAGCAAGCAATCCAGACTGCTGAAAGGGTCATCGAACTGGATCCGGGCTTTGCCCCCGGCTACGCACTCCTTGCCAATCTGTATGGTTACCTGGTCTTAACCGGTAATCCAACCCATGACGATGCTTACCTGCGTGCCCGGAAACTGGCTCGTAAGGCAATTGAACTGGGCCCCGATAATCCCGATGCAAGATTCGCAATGGCCCGTGTCCACTATCGATTCGAGTGGGACTGGATGGCCGCTGAAAAAGAGTTCAAAAGGGGCCTTGAACTCGATCCAAACAACGCCAATGGCCTGAATGCGTATGGAGCCTTCCGCGTCCTGATCCACAAGGACTGCGATGAGGGCATTGCATTGCTAGAGGCGGCAAGGGATCGAGATCCTTTCAGTACGGGCAAACACTGGGATCTCGGGATGTTCAATTTCTCCTGCCGAAGAGCGGATGAGTCCATCAAGCACATGGAGCAGACAATCGAAATGGCCCCGGGGAATTACTGGGCGAGATTGGTTATCGTGTGGGACCACGTACTCAATGGGTCATTCGAACTGGCCGATGAAGGTTGCGATTCGCTGATCGACGAATTAGGGCAAAAATTCGATTCCGGGTTACTGAGTAGTTGCGCGTGGGTTTACTCGACCGCTGGCCAGGAAGGCCTGGCGAAACAGATACTTGAAAGGTTGCGAGAACCGCCTGCCGGGATTCATGTGGACCCGGTTTTTCTTGCATGGGTTTGCTTGGCGCTTGACGATTTGGAGTGCGGGTTTCAACAACTCGATGAAGGCCTACGGCACCACTCGCCCAATATGATCTTCCTGCGCATGGCGCCTGTGTATGATTCTGTTCGCGAAGATCCCCGGTTCCAGGCAATTTTGGATCAAATGGACTTCCCATCCTAGATAATCCAATTGTTCTGAGTGTCAGCAAGGGGTCAGTAGCGGCCGTTTGGGACAATTCCAGCCCAATGGCAGCTAACACGTGTAAAGCAGCCGCTTCTTGACCCGTATCTCGGATGCCTTGGTAAGAACGTCACGTTGCGCTGATTGCGGACGATTAGTCCGCGCGAGTCTATCGCCGATATCGGACTTGAATTGATCTCGACCGTGACATTGTCTGACAGTCACTGTCTGATCACGTACCGACCATCACACCTAATGCACGGAAACCCCGGTTCGACCCCGGTATTTTCGATTTACATGTTGCGACGGTATTCGCCACCGACGTCGTAGAGTGCGCCTGAAATCTGGCTCAGCGAGTTCGTCTTCACGGTCTCCATGAGCTCCGCGAACACGTTGCCGCGTTCGCGCGCGACGGACTGCAGACGCGCGAGGGCGGCGGCGCTCTCATCGCAGTGGGTTTGCTGGAAAGCGCGCAGGTGATTGATCTGGCCCTGCTTCTCGGCCTCCGTCGAGCGGATCAGCTCCAGCTCGTGCACCTCGTCCTCCTGCCCCTCTTTCGGCAGGAACGTATTCACGCCGATGAGCGGCAGCGAGCCGTCGTGTTTCCGGCTTTCGTAATAGAGGCTCTCGTCCTGGATCTTGCCGCGCTGGTACATCGTATCCATCGCACCCAGAACGCCGCCGCGTTCGGAGATTCGCTCGAACTCCTGGTACACGGCCTCTTCGACGAGGTCGGTCAATTCGTCAATAACGAACGAACCCTGCCAGGGGTTTTCGCAGAAATTCAGGCCGAGTTCACGCGAGATGATCAGCTGGATCGCAACCGCGCGCCGCACAGACTGTTCGGTAGGCGTCGTGACAGCCTCATCGAACGCGTTCGTATGCAGGCTGTTGCAATTGTCGAACAGCGCATACAGTGCCTGCAGGGTTGTGCGAATGTCATTGAAACTGATTTCCTGGGCGTGCAGGCTGCGGCCCGAGGTTTGCACGTGGTACTTCAACATCTGCGAACGCGCATGCGCGCCGTATCGCTCCTTCATCGCCCGCGCCCAGATGCGGCGCGCAACGCGGCCGATGACCGTGTATTCCGGATCCATGCCGTTCGAGAAAAAGAAACTTAAGTTAGGTGCGAAGTCGTCGATATCCATGCCCCGTGCAAGGTAGTACTCGACGATCGTGAAGCCATTCGACAACGTAAAGGCCAGCTGGCTGATCGGGTTCGCACCGGCTTCGGCGATGTGATAACCGCTGATCGATATGCTGTAGTAGTTGCGCACGTTGTTGTCGATGAAGAACTGTTGCACGTCGCCCATCATCTTCATCGCGAATTCCGTCGAGAAAATGCAGGTATTCTGCGCCTGGTCTTCCTTCAAGATGTCCGCCTGCACCGTGCCGCGAACGGTGGCCAGCGTTTCCTTGCGGATACGCGCATAGGTGTCGGCATCGACCACCCGCTCGCCGGAAATACCGAGCAAACCGAGCCCGAGACCGTCGTTGCCTTCGGGCAAATCGCCTTGGTAACGGGGTCTCTCGCGAGTCTCGAAATAGCTGTCGATCGTCTTCTGCGCCGCTTTCCAGCCACCGGTCTCGCGCAGGTGTTTCTCGACTTGCTGGTCGACTGCCGTGTTCATGAAGAACGCGAGTATCATCGGCGCGGGTCCGTTGATCGTCATGGAAACCGATGTCGTCGGCGCACACAGGTCGAATCCGGAGTAGAGCTTCTTCATATCGTCGACAGTGGCAATCGAGACGCCCGAGTTGCCGACCTTGCCGTAGATGTCCGGGCGCTCGTGCGGGTCCTCGCCATACAGGGTGACGGAGTCGAAGGCGGTAGAGAGTCTTGCCGTGTCCTGCCCGAGCGACAGGTAATGGAAACGCTGATTGGTGCGCTCGGGAGTGCCTTCTCCCGCAAACATGCGGGTTGGATCTTCGCCGAGACGACGGTAGGGATAGACGCCGGCCGTATACGGGTAGGCGCCGGGCAGGTTCTCCCGGGTCAGGAAAGACAGAAGCTCACCCCAGTCGGCGTAGTCGGGCGCAGCAATCTTGGGAATCAGCTGGTGGCTGAGGCTCTCGAGATAGTTGTTGCCGGTAATCTCCCTGCCACGAACCGTGTAACTGTAGGTTTCCGAACGCACGCCGGCCTTGCGCTCCGGCCACTCCCGCAATAGCTGCAACGACTCGGCCGAAAGGTCGCCGATGGCTTCCTGGTAACGTTGCCGCAGGACCTTGAGGCTGCGATCGTCCCCGGCGGTCAGTGCATCGGACGCATAGCGCTCGAGCGCCGCCGGCAATTGCGGGTCCTCGAGCAACCTTAGCGCCTCGTAGGCGTGCTGGGCGAGGCTCGCGGTAGCCGCCTGGCTGTCGGCCCGGCTGTTCGTGGCCCTGCCCTGTTCCGCAATCTCGGCAAGGTAGCGAATTCGCGCGCCGGGAATCATGGCTGCCGATCGCGGCTCGCGATTCGAGGTGTCGATTCCAGGCGTCCATTTTTCCTCGTCGAGCCCCGCTTTTTCGGCTACCCGGCGGCACAGCTCCGAAAACATCCAGCTAATGCCCGGATCGTTGAACTGGCTGGCGATGGTCGGGTAGACCGGCACCTCTTCGTCCGCGACGTTGAACGCGACATGATTGCGTTTCCACTGTTTGCGAATGTCGCGCAATGCGTCTTCCGCACCGCGTTTGTCGTATTTGTTGAGGACGACGAGGTCTGCAAAATCAAGCATGTCGATCTTCTCGAGCTGGCTCGCCGCGCCGTAGTCACTGGTCATCACGTAAACCGAAAAATCGACCATGTCGACGATCTCGCTGTCGCTCTGGCCGATGCCCGCCGTCTCGACGATAACCAGGTCGAACCCCTGGGATTTCAGGAACAGGATGTGATCGCCTAGCATTTCGCTCGTCGCAAGATGCTGTCGCCGCGTCGCTATCGAACGCATGTACACGCGTTCCGACCGCAGGGAATTCATGCGTATGCGGTCACCCAGCAAGGCACCGCCCGTGCGGCGGCGGGTCGGATCCACTGCGAGCACGGCGACGCGCATGTCGGGAAAACACGCGAGAAAGCGATTCAATATTTCGTCGGTAACACTGCTCTTGCCCGCCCCACCGGTGCCGGTTATACCGACGACCGGAACCTGACCTGACTGGACCTGCCATTCATTGCGCAATCTCGCCAGCTCGGCATCGTCAAAGACGCCCTCCTCGATGGCCGAGATCGTGGCGGCGATATCGACGACGGAGCTGGTCTTTGCCGGGGCCGCAGTCGGTTGCCGCGACGCGGCGGTGCGCTCGACGAGGTCGCTGATCATCGCCTCGAGCCCAAGTTCCATCCCGTCATGCGGGTGATAGATGCGCTCGACGCCGTACGCCATGAGGACGCCTATCTCATCGGGAGTGATCGTGCCGCCACCGCCTCCGAATACCTTGATGTGAGCGGCTCCGAGTTCACGCAGGCGGTCGACCATGTACTGGAAGAACTCGATGTGGCCGCCCTGGTAGGAACTGACCGCAATACCGTCGGCGTCTTCCTGTATTGCGGCACGAACGATGTCGTCGACGCTGCGATTGTGGCCGAGATGAATGACTTCGGCGCCCTGCGCCTGGATGAGGCGGCGCATGATGTTGATGGCCGCATCGTGGCCGTCGAACAGCGAGGCAGCAGTGACGAAGCGCAGTGGCGTGGAATCGCGTTCCCCGGACACGCCGGGCAGGTCGGTAACAGCGGTGCTCATAGGGGGACTCCTGCGCGAAAACACAGCAGAACCGACCGCCTGTCAGGCGGAAAGTTCTTACAAATCAATCAGTTTTGCTGTTGAAAAAATTTTAATCTAGATTAAAATAATGCAGATTCGCGCAGAACTCAAGTCCGCGCGCCCGACGTTTGCGGCAGGAGACCGGCACGGTATGGCCCACAAGGCAGAAGAAACCCGCTTCGAGCTGCAAAAAGACCGCATGCTTCGCGCCGCGGCAAAGTGCTTCAACGAGAAGGGCTACAGCGGCTCGTCACTCAAAGACGTCGCCAACATACTGGGGCTCACCGATGCCGCGCTGTACTACTACGTCCGCAACAAGGAGGAACTGGTCTACCTCTGCTACGTAAGAGCCGCGGACGTCGGCCGGGAGGCCATGCAGCGCGCGGTCGATGAAGGCTCGGACGGACTGGACACGGTGCTGCGCTACCTGCGCTACCACATCGAGATCATGGTCGGCGATCGAGGACCGGTCGCGATCATGAGTGAAATCCCTTCGCTGAAAACCCAACACCGTGAAGAGGTGCTCGAACTGTCTCGTAAGCACAGTGCGTGGTTCGAGGAGATCCTCAACGAGGGCATCGGGGACGGCAGCATCGCGCCCTGCGACGTGCGCATGACCGGCAACGCGATCATGGGGTCGATTAACTGGATCCCGAAATGGCATCACGGCGACCCTGCTACGGGGCGGTCCATTGCGGACGAGTTTCCGGAGATACTCGCGAGAGGGCTGCGCTCTGTCGGTACCTAGTCCATGCGGTCTTCGAGGCGGTCGCTGACCATACGTTCGAGCATGTCCAGGTCGACCTTTTCGGGGTCCGTCTCGAGATCGGGGAAATCGCCCAGCTCCGACATCAGTTCGAGGCGTTCCTCGATCTGGGAGCGAATGCGGCCGTAGTAGTCCACGCTGGATACTTTGCGATTCAGGCCGCCGGACTCTATGACGGTCATGGGGCTGCCTTCGGTCGACAAGCGTGAACCGGTCGTCGGTTTCAAGTCACGGAACTTGTCCTTAATGCTCCTCAACAACACCGCCATGTCACTGTACTCTTTTCGCAGTTGCCGGTAGACGACGTCGGAACGGGCGTGCTGTTCGGCCTCCATGTCGTGCATCAACTGATTGCGTACGGCGACGAACTCGGGCGTGCCGCGCTCGGCTGCCAGCCGGTACCACGCGGACGCAACCACGGGATCCTCATCCACGCCCTTGCCCGTAAGATGCATGTAGCCGACCATGTACTGTGCGTACTTGTCGCCGAGCGGCACGAGTTCATTTCGATAGATAAAATAGGCGCGGTCAAATTCGCCGCGTTCGAACAACCTGTCGCACTTGTGTTGCACGGTAAGCGTGCGCGAACTGCGTGAATCCGAGATCAGGCTGGATGCACTTTGCGCCTCAACGGCAGGGCTGGCAAGCACGGCAGCCGCCAACCAGAGAATTGTCAGCATCTTGCTCAAATCAATTACCGCAACGGCCCTGCATCCATATTGACTACCTTTGAGTCACGCTCCAGTGACAAAGTTCCTGCCACTCTGGCACATTCTCGCCGCCAAAAACACCGATCACGTTCAGTCCTTGAATTCGGGTGCGCGTTCTTCCAGGTTGGCCCGCACGGCCTCGGACTGGTTTGGCGACGCCATTACCCTGTACTGGATTTCAGCTTCCAGCGCCAGCGCGTCCGGCTCCTCCAATTGCCAGGCCCGGTTCACGAGTTGCTTGATTCCGCGCATGGAATCGGGGGATTTGGCCGCGTATTCTGCGGCAGCCGCTCTCGCGGCTGCGAGCGGATCGTCGTGTATCTGGGTCACAATGCCCAGGTCCAGCGCCTCGGCGGCACCAAAGATCCTCGCCGACCACGCGAGTTCCTTTACCCGGTCCGGCCGCACGATGTCGCGCAGGGTCGTGCTGATCGCCATGTCGGGAATCAGGCCCCATTTCGACTCCATGATCGAGAAGCGCGCTGCCGCGTCGGAGAATCGCAGATCGGCGCCGAGCGCGATTTGCAATCCACCGCCGTATGTGACGCCGCTCAATGCACATATCACGGGCATCGGCAGCTCTCGCCAGGCATAGGCGGCCCGCTGAAACAGGTTGGCCGGCGACGGGGCAACGGGTTGCATGACGGCCTCGTCGATCCTGACCGCCGGATCGGACAGTACTTGTACGTCGATGCCGGCGCAGAAGTTCCCGCCCGACCCGTGCAGGACCACCGCTCGGACCGACGAATTCTCACCCAGGCTATCCGCTGCCTCGCCCAGGGCTTCGAACATGCGCATGTCCAGCGCGTTGTATTTCTCCGGGCGATTTAGCATCACGTCGGCGACGTGACCCTCCACGCGGATACTCAGGCGATCGTTCAATTCCTTACTCCGTGTGTCATACGGTGAGCGTGCATTTACCGTTTCGCAAAACCTCGATACCGCGGTCCTTGACGGTGCAGCGGAACGAGACAATATTGCCATCCTGCCACATGTCGGTAGTGATGGTATCGCCGGGCATGACCGGCGCGGAAAAGCGGGCGTCGAATCCCTCGATCAACGTGGAGTCATAGTCAAGGATGGTCTGCAAGATAGCATTGCAGGCCGTCCCGAACGTGCACAGGCCGTGCAGGATGGGCCGCTCGAACCCGACTCGGGCTGCCGCAGCGGGGTCGGCGTGCAAGGGATTTCGATCGCCGGTCAGCCGGTACAACAGCGCCTGGTCGCGGCGCGTCGGGATGTCACAGCTAAGATCGGGTTCCCGCCGCGGCGCCCTGTGCGGAGCGGGCCCTTTGCCGGAAGGACCACCAAAGCCGCCGTCGCCGCGAGCGACAATCGTGCAGCCCAGTGTAAACAGCACCGTGTCGTTGCTCGCCAGCCTGCCCTCGGCTTCGAGCAGTATCAGCGCACCGCGAGTCGGGCCGCGATCGTATGCGTCGATGACCTTCTTGTCGATCAGCAGATCGGCAGCCGGCGGCAACGGCCGGTACAATTGCATGCGTTGCTCCGAATGCAGCACCTGGCTGTAATCCCAGCCGAGATCGGGCGGAAACATATCGGGCACGAGAACGGTGGACATCGTCGGCACGGTGCGAAGCGGGTAACCCTGTTCGCAGACGTAGGGCAGTTCCTTTTTGTTCACCGGATCCCTGCCCAGGCCAATGCTCAGCGCATACAGCATGGTGTCTCGGTCCGAATAACTAAAAGGAATGTCGAATTGCGATTTCGACATCAGTTCATCGTAGTTCAGTGCCATACCTGGTCCATGCGGGCACGACCCCGTCGTGCATTGTTGTGATCAGCCGACACACTGCCAGCCCTTTTCGGCCAGCGGCTGCACGGCCTTGACCGCCTGCGCCGCGTGCGCGCTCGACGCGGTCCCGTCCCGGACGCGGCCGGCAATGCCCTGCAGGATTGCAGCAAGGCGAAAGAAATTGAAGGCCGAATAGAAATTTCTGTCCGGAATACCGGATTCTCGTCCGGTACGGGCGCAATACTGCTCGATGTAGGCGTCCTCGCCCGGAATTCCGAGTTCCTCGAGCGGCTTGCCGGCCAGGCCGACCGAGCCAATGCCGATCTCGGGCATCTGCCATGCCATGACGTGGTAGGTGAAATCAGCCAGCGGATGGCCGATCGTCGACAATTCCCAGTCGAGCACGGCAATCACCCTGGGCTCCGTCGGGTGCAGGATCATGTTGTCCAGCCGATAGTCGCCATGCACGATGCTTGCCGAGTCGTCCTCCGGAATATGCTCGGGCAGCCACTCGATCAGCGCGTTCATGGCGTCGACGATGCCGGTCTCCGATGCGCGATACTGCCCTGTCCACCGCGAAATCTGGCGGGCGAAATAGTTGCCCGGCTTGCCGTAGTCACCGAGGCCGATCGCGCCGTAGTCACAGTTATGCAACTTGGCGATGGTCTCGTTGACGTTGTCGTAGATCGCCGCGCGCTCGTCGGCATGCATGCCCGGCAGGTCGATATCCCAATAGATACGACCGTCAACGAACTCCATGACGAAAAACATAGTGCCTATGATTTCGTCGTCCTCGCAGAGCAGCAGCGGGCGTGGCACCGGAAACCCGGCGGCGTACAGCGCGCTGATGACGCGATACTCCCTGTCGACGGCATGTGCCGATTTCAGGAGTTTGCCCGGCGGTTTGCGGCGCAGGACATAGCGGCCCGACTGTGCATCGAGCAGGTAAGTCGGGTTCGATTGCCCTCCCTTGAACTGGCTGATCGTCAGGGGTCCCTCGAAACTCTCCAGGTGCGAAACCAGGTAGTCGTGCAGGCGCTGCTCATCGAACCGATGTGCTTCACTAACGTTTCGGGTACCGGTGTTCTGATCGTGCCGTTTGCTCATGCGAACGGAGTGTACAGCTACATGCGGAAAATGCCGAACGGTGCTTCCTCGTCGACAGGGCGACTCATGGCAGCCGACAGCGCGTGTGCGAGCACTGCTCGCGTATCGACCGGGTCGATAACGCCGTCGTCCCAGAGGCGCGCGCTGGCATAGAAAGGGTGACCCTGGGTCTCGTATTGCTGACGGATCATCTCTTCGTAATCAGCCTTGTCTTTTTCGGACCATTCCTCGCCGCGGGCCTCGAGGCTTTCGCCCCTGACGGTGGAAAGGACCAGTGACGCTTGCTCGCCGCCCATGACGGAAATACGCGCGTTCGGCCACATCCACATCAGCCGCGGACCATAGGCACGTCCGCACATGGCATAATTACCGGCGCCGAATGAACCACCGATGACGACGGTAAACTTCGGCACCGTGGCCGTTGCAACGGCATTCACCATTTTGGCGCCATCTTTCGCGATTCCCGCATGTTCAACGCGTTTGCCAACCATGAAGCCTGTAATGTTTTGCAGGAAGACCAGTGGAATACGGCGCCGATTGCATAGCTGAATGAAGTGCGCGCCTTTTTGCGCCGACTCCGGGAAGAGTATTCCGTTGTTAGCCACGATGCCTACGGGGTAGCCGTCGATGTGTGAAAATCCGCAGACGAGCGTGGCGCCGTAAAGCTTCTTGAATTCCTGGAATTCCGATGCATCGACGACCCTTGCGATGACTTCGCGTATGTCATAGGGATACCGATAATCACGCGACACGATGCCGTAGACGTCGTCCGCCGGGTACGCCGGATCGACGGGTTCGCGTCGCTCGATACCTGCCTGCTTCCGCACGTTGAGATTCGCGACGATGTCGCGGGCGATCATCAGTGCGTGCGTGTCGTCATCTGCAAGGTGATCGGTAACACCGGAGATGCGTGAATGCACACTGCCGCCGCCGAGCGTTTCTGCGTCGACGACTTCGCCTGTCGCCGCCTTGACGAGTGGCGGGCCGCCGAGAAAAATCGTGCCCTGGTTGCGAACGATGATCGACTCATCGCACATCGCCGGCACGTAGGCGCCGCCCGCCGTGCAGGACCCCATTACCGCCGCTATTTGCGGGATACCCATGGCCGAGAGCCTGGCCTGGTTGAAAAAGATACGGCCGAAGTGATCGCGGTCCGGAAACACTTCGTCCTGGCGCGGCAGGAATGCGCCGCCCGAGTCGACCAGGTAGATGCACGGCAGGCAGTTTTGCTCCGCGATCTCCTGCGCGCGCAGGTGTTTCTTCACCGTCAGAGGGTAATAGGTTCCGCCTTTGACGGTAGCGTCATTGGCGACCACCATGCATTCGATTCCGTGGATCCTGCCGATGCCGGTAACGATACCGGCGCAGGGCACATCGTCGCTGTACACCTGCCAGGCTGCCTGCCGGCCGACTTCCAGGAAGTCGGAACCTTCGTCGAGCAAGCCGCGGATGCGGTCGCGTACCAGCAACTTGCCGCGTGACAGGTGCCGTTCCCGTGAGCGCTCGGGACCGCCCTGCATGACGTAGTCGTTCACCTCGCGCAGGTTATCGGCGAGAGACAGATGCGCTTCCATGTTCTTCTTGAAGTCGTCCGATGAACGGTCGACTTTCGTTTTTATGACTGGCATACGTCCTCGACCGCTGCAATTAGCGGGTTGCGTTGAACAATTCGCGACCTATCAGCATGCGGCGTATTTCACTGGTCCCCGCACCGATTTCATACAATTTGGCGTCGCGCCACAAGCGTCCTGCCGGGAAATCGTTGATGTAGCCATTGCCGCCCAGGGCCCGGATCGCCTCTCCCGCCATCCAGGTCGCTTTTTCAGCAGCTACGAGAATACATCCTGCTGCATCGAAACGGGTAGTGCGCCCACGGTCGCAGGCCTCCGCGACCGCGTAGACGTAGGCGCGGCAAGCGTTCATGGTCGTGTACAGGTCGGCAATCTTCCCCTGCATGAGCTGAAACTCGCCGATCGGCTGCCCGAACTGCTTGCGATCGTGCACATAGGGCATGACGAGATCCATGCATGCCGCCATGATGCCGAGAGAGCCACCCGAGAGCACGACCCTTTCGTAGTCGAGCCCGCTCATCAGGATCGAGGCACCTTTGCCCTCCTCGGCCAGGAGGTTCGCGGCCGGTATACGACAGTTGTCGAGCACGACTTCGCTGGTGTCCGATCCGCGCATCCCGAGCTTGTCGAGTTTTTGTGGCGTTGACAGGCCGGGTGTGCCGGCTTCGACGAGGAACGCGCTGACGCCTCGAGAACCGGCCTCGGGGTCTGTCTTCGCGTAAACGATCATCACGTCTGCGCCCGGCGCATTGGTGATCCACATCTTCGTGCCGTTGAGCAGGTAGTCGTCACCGTCACGAACGGCCGTCGTGCGCATAGCCATCACGTCGGACCCGGCTGTCGGTTCACTCATGGCCAGCGCGCCGAGGCTTTCGCCACTTACCAGTTTCGGCAGGAACTTCTCTTTTTGCGCATCGTTACCCCAGCGACGCAGCTGGTTGACGCACAGGTTGGAATGCGCGCCGTAAGACAGCCCGAGCGACCCGGATGCGCGGCTTATTTCCTCCATCGCGATAACGTGCGCCAGGTATCCGAGCCCCGAGCCGCCGTAGGCCTCTTCGACGGTAATGCCGAGCAGGCCGAGCTCGCCCAGCTCCGGCCACAGGTCGCGGGGAAACTCGTTCTTCTCGTCGATTTCCGCCGCTCGTGGCGCGATTCGATCGTTCGCGAAACTGCGAACGGTCTCTCGTAACAGGTCCAGGTCTTCGCCGTGGCCGAAGTCGAATTCAAACATGGAATAACATTCCTCGATTATGACGTATCGGGATACAACCATTGTCCGGACGGCAGGCGGGAAGCTGAATACCATTTGCGGGGTATTCAGTGAGTTTCTTTACGATAGGGAGAGCTCGTCGATAAAGCGCGAAAACAACTCGTATTGCGAACTGATGCCGAGCTTCGAAAACAGGTTGCGCTTGTGCACCATCACTGTGCCGGGCGCGATTCCGAGTTCTCTCGCTATCGACTTCGACGAGTGACCGCGTAACAGCAGTTGCGTGATTTCGCGTTCCCGCTGCGTCAGCAAGGTTGCGCCGAAGTTGTCGAAGCATTCAGTCAGCCGCTGATGCATGCTGAGGTCGCGCTCCTCCGCGGAGTGCCGCGCCGCCCAGCCGTCCCAGATCCGCGTCATCGCGGCTTTGACGACCGGCTCCAGCAGACCCAGCCTCGCGAGATCAGATCTCGAAAACCGCGTATCCCAGCGCCCGACGACCAGCGCCAGCGTGCTGTTGCGATTGACGTCCAGCAGGAAGTCCATCTCATCGGTCAGGTGTGTCTGGTCGACGTAGTGCCGGTAGTACTCGCTGGATCGAAACCGGTCGGGAGTTTCGTCGCGAAAGCGGCACATCGGCGGTTTGCTGTCGCGCAGAGCCAGTTGGTACAGGGGATCGAGCAGGTAGGGCCCCGCCAGGTAGCGATCCAGGTAGTGCTTGGCGCGGCGCGGACTCAGCGTGTGGTGCAATACCTCGGGCGGTGCATCCTTGTGAAAAGCCAGCAGGCACACGGCATTGTGTTCGACCACGAGACCAATCACATCAACCAGCGTTTCCGCGATGACACCGTCACTGGCGGCCGTCACCAGCCCGGCGATCGCCGCGTGCCACTCCGGGTTTTCGAAACGTGTCGTCACGCGGCACCTGAACGATCAGGGTTGATATAACGCTGCCGTCGCGCCACTGGGGTCTTCGATGACGCAGAATTGCCCGCCGGCAAGTCCTCGAGGCTCCACGATTACTTTGCCGCCGTTCGCCGTGCACGCCGCTGCGCTTGCATGAACATCTTCGACGACAATGTAGATCAGCCAGCCACCACGCAAATCCGCATTGCTGCCGCGCGCGTGGCAGATTCCGGTCACGGCCTCGCTCGTCGCGGGCATGGCCATCGAGTAGTCCGAGTAGTCGCCCATGCTCACCTCGTCGACCTGCCACCCGACAACTTCCTTGTAGAAATCGCGCAGACCCGTTGCGTCGTCGACGGTGATGTCTATCCAGCCAATCTTGCCAACCTGCTTGTCGTCCGACATGCTCGTTACTCCTTATTCTTGCCGGTTCCCAAGGACCGCGTAGGCGTCAAAAAGACGTGAGAAAGGACGCCGCATTGCCGCCGATGGTACCCACGCCCGACTGCGCCGTCTTCAGGTAATCCGGTCCCTGCGGATAATCGTCCGGTTGCGGGTTGTAGATGCGCCGCACACGGTTGCGGTGGTACAGCTTAAGTTGTGACGAGAACGGAATGACTCGACTCGGGTCATTGCCCGTCATCTCGTAATGCAGTTGCGGTAGACGGTACCACGGCACGTTCATGTCGGCATGGTGTGCGTTGTGGTAGCCGAAGTTCAATGTGAGCCAATTGAGTTTCGGAAAACGCAGGCTGATCGGCACGCTGAACGTATGCACCTGCTCCCACTCGAAATCGCCCTTGTGCGGCGGCTTCCTGTAGTCGAACAGCGTGGTGTTATAGGGGTAGTCGTGTTGCAGGCTGTCCATGAAGCGCAGCACATGCATCATGAGCAGGTACGCGGCGACGTAAAGCGCGGCGACTTTGGGCGCCAATACGAGCAACAGGGCAAAGATGCCGCCGCGAATCAGGATAACCGTCACGTTCCGCGCACGCTGGTTGCGCCGTTGTGGAATGACGAACGACGTAAATACCATCACTGCATGCATGATGAGGTCGTGTGCCGGTATGTAGAACCACTCCAGCACGCGGGTAACTTTCGTAACGACCGGGTACTTTTCGAAAAACGCGTCATAATCGAACCAGACCACGTCGTCATTGTCGACATGGTGCCTGAAGTGTTTGTACCGCATGTCCTCGTAAGTGCCATACGCGGCGCCGCACAACCAGCTCATGAAGCGACCAAGAGATGCATTGTGGCGGCTGTGTGCGAATACGAGATTGTGGCCGCATTCGTGTATCAGGTAGGCGGCAATCACCATTGCGTGCGCCAGCAGCAGCGTGGCAATGACGTTCACGACGAGCTGCGCGTGAAACAGGCCCGTGAATCCGGCGACGTAAGCCACCACGGCATAGCCGACCGCGATACCGTAGTACCCGAGCCCCTGTCGTTCTTTCAATAGACCCGTCAATCCACTCATCGAACCTGCCCGTCAATTCCTAATAGTTGTACACATAGGCAATTCCTATTGCTAGCATACGCGACATCGCCGTGCCGCCCTGGAGAACCATCGTATGAAGCTTGTCACCGCCATTGTAAAACCCTTTCGCCTCGATGATGTTCGCAACGCCCTGAGCGAAGTCGGTATCCAGGGTATGACGGTCAGCGAGGTCAAGGGATTCGGGCGTCAGCGCGGCCATACGGAACTGTACCGCGGCGCCGAGTATGTCGTTGATTTTCTTCCAAAAGCCAAGATCGAAGTCGCCGTATCAGACGACCTGGTCGAGCGCGTGGTCGAGGCAGTCGTGGACGCGGCAAAGACCGGCAAGGTCGGCGACGGCAAGATATTCGTGACCAATCTCGAGCAGGTCTGGCGCATCCGTACGGGTGAGACCGGCGACAGCGCCCTCTAGATCAGGACGCCGAGCACCGCCTTGCCCAACATGAACCACAAGGCCATCGCCGCCGCCGCGTAACAATAAAAGCGCCATATCACGATGTTCTTCGTGCAGTGAATCAGGCTGTGCAGCACGCGAAACGCGACAAATGCCCAGGCCGCGACAAGCTGCGGGATGTCCACGCTGCCGCTCACGTACAGGTACAGGCACAAGGGGTAGAACAACAGCCGGATAGTTGACCGCGTCCGGGAGTAATTCGGCCGACTTGTCAGGCGTTGTGTAGGTCTGCACGGGCACGCCTGCTTTTTTCATCGCCGGGATGCGCCTTGCGTACAAGACGAACCAGACAACCGCGGTAAGGACCATCATCCCCAGCATGGGCTGGAGTATCAGTTCGTTGTTCATGCCCATCAGCCTTTGACCATGTAAAATGCGTTGAGCTTGTTGCCGTCGAGGTCGCGGAAATAGCCTGCGTAAAACCCGCCCTGCCTCGGCCCCGGTGCGCCTTCGTCAGCGCCGCCCAATGCCAGCGCCTTCGCGTGCATGGCATCGACTTTTTCCGGCGCGTCCGTTGCGATCGCTACCATGACGCCATTGCCCACTGTCGCGTCGTTGCCGTCATAAGGTCGAATCACCGAGACAGCCGGCGCACTCGGCCCGGTGGACCAGGCGACGAAGTTATCGCCTTCGTATACACGGCCGGCACCAACCACACCGAATAATTCGTCGTAGAATTTCGTGGCCTTCTCAAGCATGTTCGTACCCAGCGTTACATAACCGATCATCGCTCACTCCTCGTTTTCTTGTTTGTATTGCCCGGGCAGATCGCCTCGCGCCACACCTGAAGCTTACCTTGGAAAGACATTGCCGCGTAAGCGGGACTGGTAGAAGGCAGAGCGACCGAGCGAATTCGGTCATCGGTCGCATCGACGTCGACGAATTTCGCGAACAGCTGCTCCGCCTTACGACCATTGAACGTGATCAATCGAACATGCGGATGCAGCTCGAGAAAAGTCGCAAAATCATTGGCATGCGCGCTGTCCAGCCGGATGTCCGCGTCCAGGCTGCCAGGCCGCTGCGAACTCGCCAGTACGTCCCAGAGCGCTAGCCGGTTTTCGACCAGCTGCCGGCATCGTTCAGCGTAATTTCCCTCGATACCGAATAGCTCCCGCATGATCGGCCAGAACGCATTCCGTGGATGCGCGTAGTACTGCTGCGCCGAGATCGAGCGGACGCCGGGCAGGCTTCCCAGCACCAGGATGCGCGCATCACTATCGGCTACGGGTGGAAATCCCTCAGCCGATTCCATGCTTCAGAATGCGCCGCGCAAGCATCTCCATGTCGCCCGAATGCCTGTTACGCATTACCGGATCGTCGGCCGTAATATTCATGCCGCGCACGGTTCTGCGGACGACGCGCCCGGAGTCCTCGGTGTCGAAATCGATGATGTTCAGACAGCACATGGATTGGTCCAGCAAGCCAAAAGCCTGCAAACCGACACCCGTGGCCCAGCCGAGCGCGGCCGCGTTGGTACCGCCGTGTGCGAATACAGCCAGGTTGTGCCACGAATCGTCTGCGAGCAGGGCGTCCATTGCGGCGCTGATACGTGCGTAGAAATCATGGTAGCGCTCACCGCCGAGAAATCTCGCGTCCTCCTGCGGCGCGCGCCAGTGTGAGAACGCGATATCGGCGTAAACGTCGTAGCCTCCGGCCGTTTCGCCCTTGCGCGGCCGGATCTCTTCGAGTTCGGCGAAAACCTCGAGCTGCATGGATCGCTCGCCCAGGATGATCTCACCGGTCTGGCGGGTCCTTGGCAGGCCCGAGCAAATCGCTTTATCCACCTGCACTCCGGCGAACAGCTCGGCCATTGCCACCGCCTGTGCCCGGCCGCGTTCGTTGAGATCGACGACATCCGGGTCGTCGACCCACTCGCCGTTATCATCCAGGTAGTCGACGGCACCGTGGCGAAACAGGTACAAACGGCGACGGTTGACACCATCGATGGCTACGCGTCGAAAACCCTGCTGATCGCTGTTTCCTGTATCGCTCATACTTCCTCGTAGGGCATCGACCTCATGATTTCGAGCTGCTCGGCTTCGGAAATTCCCCGCCCCAGCCAGTTGGCATGAGGCCGGAACGCCTCTCTCGGGGTCAATGCGGGAACGTCGTTTACGCGCACGTCATCGCGCAGGAAAAATGCATTGGTGCCGGTCGAGTCGCAGCCGATCAGGTAATACCCCTTGCGTTTCCCGAGCGACTCGAGCGCTGCCAGCGAGGCCCCGTGGAAAAACCCGCTGGGGTGTTTGCTGTACCGCTCGAACTCCGGGTCGTAGGGGACGGTCAGCGACAGGTCGGGCCCCAGGCCTGCGTTGTATTCGATACAAACCACACGTGGTGAAATGCACTCGAGTGCCTCCCAGAACCAGTAGTCGTTCCCGTCGACGTCCAGAGAAAGAAAATCGATGTCACGAGGCACGCCGCTGTCGCGTATCAGTTGCTCGAGATTCTCGAGCGTGATGAAGGCTTGCACGGCCCTGACGTTTTCGAAACCGACTTTACTCGCCGTGTAATTGAAGAAATTCACATTCTCATGCGCGCCGTCCATCAACAGGCCGCTGAATGCTTCGTGCTTCATCAAACGCAGGCTGTTGCATTGCACCGCGCCGAAACCGAATTCGACGAACCAGCGAGACTCGTAGCCGATTTCGTCGAACAGGTGCCGTATGATTCCGTCTTCCCCGTTTTGCGACAGCCAGCTGTACTCGTAGCGCGCGAGCCCTGGCACGCTGGCTTGTGACGACGGCGGCCAGTCGTTGCGATCCGACTTGCTCCACTTGATGCTGACGTTGCGCGCGCGAACAGCGAACGGGATAAGCGTCCGCTTCAGCCACTTCTTGGCGCGGCGAACTCGGTATTTCTTGACCGGAACATCGACCATCGCTAGTAACCGCGCTCCGGATCCACGACATTCAACAGCGACTCACCTGCCGCATAGCGCCTGAGGTTCTCGGATAGCAACAAGCGGTGCCGCTCGCGTCCACCGCCGCGGCCGGCCACATGCGGTGTAATGATCACATTCGGAATGGCCCGCAATGGATGATCGACGGGTAACGGCTCGGGATCGGTGACGTCGAGCCCGGCACCAGCAATGCGACCGTCTTGCAATGCTGCGAGCAGTGCATCCGTATCCACGGTGCCACCGCGTCCGACGTTCACGAAATAGGCCCCTGCTTTGGCGGCATCGAAGAATGCATCGTCGAGCAGGCCTTTCGTGGACGCCGTCAGCGGCAAGGCGTTCACTATAACGTCTGCCTGTCCCGCAAGCTCGAGAAGTTCATCGGACAATCCGACGTAGTCCACGAAGGGCGGCCCTTCCCGGCTGCTGTTGCGAGTGCCGATGACCCGCATCCCGAGGGCGGCGGCGCGGCGGGCCGTCTCTGTGCCGATGCCGCCAAGGCCGACAACCAGCATGGTCTTCCCGGGCAACGATGTCATTTTCGTATTGGCCGTATAGAAATCGCGGTGTGCGCCGCTTGCCATGCCCTTGGCGTATACGGGCAAGCTGCGCGTCAGCGCCAGCACCATGGCGATCGCATGCTCACCGATCATGGGCGACGACATCTTTTGCATATTGGTAAGCACGACGTCGCCGCTGGCGACCCTGGGTACCCGCAGGCACCTTTCGGCGCCGGCCGAGAATATCTGTACCCAGACCAGGTTCTTGGCCGCGGCTACCAGGGATTCGTTGCATGCCCCGACGATCGCATCGACGTCCGTGGCAATGTCGGCCGTTTCAACTTCGAGCCCGGACACCAGGAACTCCGTATCAGGTAACATTGCCCGCATCGCGTCGACGTCGTCCTCAGGAACGCGTGCCACGAGAATCTTGCGTGCGCCGTTCCAGCGAGGATGTTCACGTACGGCGACAGGACCTTCCGCAACACCGGATTCGGCAATCAGTTCGCCAATCTCGGTTTGCGCGCGCGAAGTCAGCGCCAGAACGAGCAGGGAAACGGCAGCGAACGCAGCCATCGTTTTCATTGTCATCCTCGCAGTCCCCACAGAAGTCCGATTTCTCGGATGATAGCAACAAAAACGGCGCTGCTTGTCGATCAACTCAGGCGGTATTCATGGGGCGGGGTACGATCGCGGCTGGAATATCCGAAGGGTACGTAGGCCGCTCCCACGAGGTTGGCGCGGTGCCGACCGAGATCGCGGCTGAGATTTACCCCGCGACCGGCGCCACGGGGCACATCAAAATCTACGTCGATCAGGCCGGGAAGAAATCGATCGGTTTCGTGGTCGTGATCGCTTCGACGTCTTTGGCCGCGAAGCGGAATAACTTGATCCGCTGCACGAGCTTGCGCTCCAGGTCCGGGTCGCCGAGTTCGCTCGAGACGACCTCACACATCGTTACCTGGCCGCTCGGGGCGATCGTCAGGCGCAGTACCAGCTTGCCTTCGAGAGACGGGTCCTGGCGCAACGCGCGATTGTAGAGCGCGAAGATTGCGCCCTTGTTTTTGTCGAACACGAGTTCGATCTCCTCGCGAGAACGTGACGCCTTGCCGCTAGTACCCGTGCGGCGAGCGCCACCTGCGGGTGCAAGGCCTGCGACCGGGCTCTTGACCTGCGTGGTCGAGCGGCCCGCAATGCCCGTGCCACCGGTATTGCGGCTCATGTTCGCCGTGTTGATACCACCGGACGCAGTGCCTACCTTGGACGTGATCATCGAGCGCTCGTTACGTTGCCCCTGACCGACCGCGGCTGACAGCGGGCGGTCGTCGGCGATCTGCGCAACAAGATTCGTGTCGACGAGATCGGCAAGGTCTTCCGCGAACGGCATAAGCGCAGCCTGTGCCTCTTCGCGAGCGATCTCTGCGCGATCCGGCTCGGGCTCGGGAATGGGTTCGGGCTCAGGTTCGGGCTCGGCCTCCACGACTTTCTCCGGCTCCGGCTCCTCTACCTCCGGTTCCGGCTCCTCCTCGACGACTGGCGGAGGTGGCGGCGGCAGCGTTCTTTCTTCCAGCAGGAGTTGCGCTATGCGTGGCGGAATCTCTTCAATGTCGTACGGATCGGGATCCGGCACAGGAATGAACGGCCACACCACTCCAAGCACGGCACACACCAGGAACACCATGCCCAGCAGGCGCTGGAACTTCTTGTCCTGGCTGCTGCCGGTGGTCCATGGCAGGTCATACTCTCTGTAAAACGGTAGATCCAATTCTGCGACTCCTATACGTCGTCCCTGCGCTTACCGTGCGGCCTGAATTTTGTCCAGCTTGTCCGAACTCTTCTGCAGCACGGCCAGCGATATACGCCCGTAGTCCGATTTCGTGCACGTCGCCATGACCTTCTTCAGCAATCGGTACGGTATGTCCTTGTCGCCCATGATCGTCACTTCGCGGCTGGCGATATCGTCCTGCGCATCGCGGCGCAACACGCGATCGTTCTGCGACAGCAGCGCTTCTCGCAGCTCCGGTATGTCATTGCCCTTGGTCGCCATCACGGCGTCGACTTTCGCCACCGGCGAACCCTGCACGATGATGTCGGTCTCGCCGATCAGAATGACCACAGTTTCCTTGGCCTTGTTCTCGGCGATCGACTCCGGCAACTGCAGGTCTTTCGCGTTCGGCAAGGTCTCGACGTCCGACGAGTTCACCAGCAGGAAGAACACGAGAATCGTGAATATGTCCATCAGCGAAACGAGGTTGAGCGACCCGGTGCCCTTGTGGCGCTTGTGGTGCTTCTCCATTCGTTTTGCGCGTGCCGACTTGACCATTGCTCAGGCTCCCCCGTCCATGACCGGCGCATCGCCAATCGAAATGTTCGGGAAAAGGTCAGAACGCACGACGGATTCTTCCTCGACCGCCTCTGCCACCCGCACCGTGTCCATGACCTGGACCAGCGTGTCATACGGAATGTCCTGCTCGAGAAGAATCGATGCGTCCGATTTCTCGGGATAGCGCTTCTTGAGTTCGGACAGTTTTGTGCTCAACGCGTCATAGTCGTAGCCGTCATCGCCGTTCGGGTATACCCCGAGCAGTCCCTGATTGCGGTCGCCCACCTCGATCTTGTCCTGGCGAACGATGACTTCCAGTTGAAATACCTGTTCCTGCGGGTCCACGGGCTCAGAAGAGGAGCCTGGCAGATTCAATTCGAGAATCGCCAATCGCGAGAACACCGCGGTGATCAGCAGGAACGGAACCAGAATTACCATCAGGTTCATGAATGCCGTGATGTTGAGTTCGGCCGTATCTTTGCGATGATGACGGCCGCCTCTGCGGCTACGAATCATGTCTTACGCTCCAGCTGTCTTCAGCTGACGTTCGGTAACGGCGTTGAGGAACTTGACGCTCGCCATTTCAAGGCTGTCCACCAGACCGTTGGTCTTGGTCTGCAGCAAGGCATGCACAAGCAATAACGGAATGGCCGCCATCAGGCCGAATGCGGTCGTGTTCATCGCCACCGAGATCGAGGCCGACAGCATGTCTGCCTTGTCTGCAGGGTTCGCATTCGATACGGCCGTGAACGCATTGATCAGACCGATAATCGTACCCAGCAGGCCGAGAAGCGTGGCCACGTTGGCCAGCGTCGCGATGTAGTGCGTGCGTTTCTCGAGCCGCGGCAATACTTCCATAAGGCTCTCTTCCATCGCCTTCTCGATATCGTCACGACGACGGGCCGACTTAACGCGGTAAAGGCCGTAGGTCAGGATCGAGCCGATGGCTGCTTTCGATTTGGCCGTGTGCGCGGCGGCTTCCTGGAAGTTGCCGGCCTTCAGGAAAGGCACGATCTTCTTCCACAAAGCGCGGTTGCTCGCGCCCGACATGGTCAGGTACATCCAGCGCTCGATTGCGATCGCGGCGCCGAATGCGAATACAAACAGGATCGGGTACATGAAGGTACCGCCGTCCTGAAAAAACCGCACTATTGTGCTCATTTGTCTGCTCCTCTAAAAACAGAATGTTCAATTCGCGGCCAAAATGCCGCGCCTACTTTTGATCGTTTCCGTACAGGTCACCGTGATAGTCGACCTGCCGTATAAACTCTTCCCGGTCGATCGGTGCGAGCACCTCGTCGAGCAATGTGTTGACGGGCCTGCCCATCAGGTCACCCGGGTCTGACTTTTGCCACGGCACGATGTAAAGCACCTTCGGCAGTTCCTGGTTGCCCGTAATCTCGGTACGACCAAGCTCGATCTCGTCCATGACCCGATTGCCGCTCGTGCTGCGCCGGACGTCGGCAGCCAGTACGGGCGATTCGACACCGGGTTGCAGCGCATCGATCTCGTCACTGCGGGCCGGGTCGGAGTTCTCCGCAGGGCCCTGCTCGCTGGCCGACGTGTCGACCGCAGGCATCAGGTCTTCATCCGTGTCCACACCCTCCTGAGCAAAAGTGGCAAACGTTGCCAACAACATGGCGAGCATGAATCCGGTTCCGAATACCCTGGTTGCGCCAGTATTCATGTCCGTCAATCCGCCACGTTTGCCGTACGCTGACTCGCCGCTACGCGACGCCTCAGATCCGTTATCCATTTCTCGACCTGCTTGTCTTCACCGACGACCCTCTGGTAGGTCTCGAAATGCTGCAGTGCCAGGTCCAGGCGCTGCAGGTACAACTCATTAAGGACGCCCAGGTTGTAGTGTGCCAAGGCGTAGTCGGGGTTGACTGTGACGGCCTTCAAATAAGCAGCCTCTGCTTCGAGAAAATTCCCATTTCTGCGAAGTAGCATGCCCAATTGGTTCAAAGCGGCCGGGTGATTGGGGTCCAGCGCCAGCGCGGCGTCCAAAGCGGACCGTGTGGCGGCGTCATTCTCGTTGGTCGCATGAATGATGGCCAGATTCACGTGCGCACCCGGATATTGCGGGTACTGCAGCAGGAATTCCTTGAAGCGGAGTTCCGCGTCCACGTAATCGCCGGCCGCCATTGAGGCCGCGGCCTGTTCGTACAGTGTCTGCACCTGCGGCGGAATCAGCGGGCCTGCCTGCTCCCCGTCGATGACCTCACCTGTGCCCGCAGACGTCCCCGAATCCGGGGCCCGTGCCGGTCCAGAGCTGCTGCAAGCCGCAACTATCAACGACATCAGCAAGACTGTCGCAATGCGTCCGTTCTCAATAAAGCGCTGTAACAACATCTTCGCTGCGCTCCCTCTTTGCGTACCGCGCCGGCATCAGGCCGGCCAGTCGGTGAAAACTTTTGCGTACCCACTCGTCGTAGACGCCGTCCGGCGCCCTGGCGGCGTTCGCCTTGTACAGGTCGATCGCTTTTTCCTCGAACGGGTATGCCTGTTCCTCGAGCAGCAACTCGTATTGCTCGAGTGCGTCGGCTTCGAGACTCGCCGGGCGGTCGGAATCCAGCAGATCGGAACTGAACTGCTCGTAGACTTCGCCCAGGCGGAAGGTCGCTGCCGTGGTCACATCCGCGACGCCGTAATCGGCCGCATCCGAATAGGCGCTAATAACGTCTTCCATCAAGGATTTCTTGAGTTTCAGGCTGTCGGCAAGCGGCTGCGTCAGCTTCACGACTTCGAATCGCTTGCGCACCGGCTCGGCGAGTTCCAGGGAAGCTGTCGCTGCCAGGAAGCGCGTACGATCCGATCGTTGTGCACCCGCCGTCGCGTCGACCTTCACGAGGTCCTCGAGCCGGGCCACGCGTTCCTGCTCGTTGCCAGTCTGCCTGGCAATCTCGAGCAGGCGGAAACGCGCCTCGATCGACTCTGCCAGAGGGTTCGGGTAACGCACGATAATGTCGTTCAGCACGCGCCGCTCGCTGGCAATCGTGCCCGTCTGCTTGTAAAGGTCGGACGCTTTCCACAAGGCCTCACGCCGTACGTCTTCCGGGCTCGAATCGGTGGCGGCAATGCGCTCGAATTCGGCAGCCGCCTGGTCCGCCTGCCCCGACTCGAGGTAGGTGACGGCCAGTTTCTGTGTCACGTCGTCAGCAAATTCGCTGTCGGGATAGTCGCGCCGGAATTTTTCCAGAACGCCCGACGCCCGGTCCCATGCCTGCAAATTGATAAGCGCCGCCGCCGCATCGTACTCGGCGGTCGCCCGAATATCCGAATCCGGCACGGCCTGGCCAAGACGCGTGAAATGAGTGACTGCCGTCTCCAGGTCGCCGGCATCTCGTGCCTGCTCGCCCTGTTTGTATATGGACGACGCGACGCGATCCTTGATCTCCTGGGAAGCCGTGGCATCGTCGGCCGGCGTGAAGTTCCTCAGGCTGTAGTACGCGGTCTCGGCGGCGGCGAAGTTATCGAGGTCGAATTGCGAATGTGCGATAACCGTCCACGCCGTGCGTGCGAGCTTGGGACCCACCGGAGGTTGCTTGGCGACCACGGCCTGGCCCACGGCGATCGCCAGGTCGAACTGGTCCTGGCCGAACAGGTCCTCGGCGACGGTCGTCAATACCGCGCCCGACTCCGGATGCTCGGGATAGGTATCGGCAAACTTCAGGCCACTGTCGAGGTACTGCTGGTGCCATTCGTCTTTCTGTGCCCCGGAAAGTGACTTTTCGTGCTCGCGATAGGAAAGGATGGCTGCATAGCCGGCTTCGGCCGACTTCTCGTGATCGATGTAACCGTAGGCCGTACGCTCGTATTCCGCGGTCGCAGCCCGGTAGTTCTCGCTTTCGAACAGGATTTCCGCGAGCAGGAAGTTCGTATTCGCGCTGTCCGGCTCACCGGGGAAATAGGCCAGGTACTTGCGATACCAGTTTGCCGCCTGCTGGTAGTCGCTCTTCTTGCCATCCCGCTGCGCTTCGGCGTGGTAGTACTGCGCCAGGTCGTTCAGGTTGTTCTTGAGGTGCCCGGCCACCGCCTGGTTTTCCTCGGGCGGATTGCGCACCCAGAACTCTCCGTCCATGCCGTAGCGCTCGACAAAGCCCTTCTTGCCTTCGAGGACCAGCGTCGGAAATCCGCCGCGTTTATAGGCCTCGATGACTTCGACCTGGAGTATGGGAGCCTTGGGGTGGAAAGGATCCTGCGCGACGAATGCCTCGTAGGTCTCGGCGGCGTCGACGTATCGCTCTTTCTCCAGATACAGGTCGCCGAGATTGCTGTAGATGACATAGCTGTATTCAGGATTGTCGCGCTTGTCGAGAAACGCGTCGATGCTCTCCGCTCCTTCCATGTAGGAGAAGCTGATACTCAGGACACGGAAGGTGTCTTCAACGAGTTCACGCTCTGCACGCTTCAGGCCGGTGAGTCTCTCGTCGCCCTCGCCCAGTTCGACGTCCTTGATCTTCCGGTCGAGCAGTTCGAAGAACGGCTCCAGGCTGTCCTCGTGCCAGGCCAGCTTGAACTGCGACCAACCGAGTTTGTATAGCGACTGCTCATAGAACCGCGACTCTTCGCCGAATTGCCGGACGACCTGGTAGGCCTTTTCGGAATCGTTGTAGCGTTTGCGCAGGAACAGCATTTCGCCACGGCGAAACTGCACCTCGTCGATCAATGCGGTATCCGGGAACTTGGTTACCAACTCGTCCAGGACCGTCAGTGCTTCGTCGGTGCGCCCGCCGATCTCATATGCGCGCGCCAGTTGATACAACACCGTGTCGTTGCGACGATAATCGGGATACGCCTCGAGCAGCTGCTGGTACAGACCGACGGCATTGTCGTAACCGGCTATGTCCAGTGACTCGATGTTGTCCGCCAGCTGGTCCGCCTCGGTTGCCTCGAGTTCGAGGTCGCCGAGACGACGCATTGCTTCGGCACGCAATTCCGGGTCGTCGGACACCAGGTCGAGGAAAGCGCGGTAATTGTCACGCGCCAGGTCGGAACTGTCGAGAATGACCTTGCCGGGGCGAATCTTCACGGTCTTTTTCTCAAGGCTCTTGATCGTGTCCTTTTCCTTGACCTTTGCGTTCGCCGACGGCGCGCTCAACACGAGTGCCAGCAACGTCATCATCAGGTAGCGATGCATCTTCATTCCGATACCTCGCCCACCGTCGCGGCAATGTCGTATATCGCGGCCAGCGCGAAGCGCGCCTGCACGGTGTAGATATCGAGACGCTGCTTCTGCGCCTGGAGCTCTCCGACCGCAATCGACTGCAGGAATACACGCTGTTTGGACAGCGCGTCTTCCACCTGCATTTTCCTGCTCTCGATCCGTGGCCCGAGTCCATAGACGCGGTCGCTGAGTTCCTCGAAGCGCAGCGGTTCGAGCCGCATCGTCTCATCGATCTGGCGACGTGAGCGTTGCGTTGCGACCAGCGCCTCTCCTGCCTGGCGAAGATTACGCCGTATGCGCCACAGGCGGTCGCCGAAGTCGCGTTCGAGTTGCCACTGCAACACACCTTTCAACAGGGCGATCTTGTCACGAACTTCCCGCGCCTCGGGAATGTCGGCGCGTAGCGCCGGCGTGTTCTCGAGTCCCGTGATTTCGCCCCACATCTCGAACTCGGACCGGGTCGCCAGTGCGAGCCAGTCGCGGCTTTGTTCGATGTTGTTCAACAATGAATCGTATTCGAGCTTGCGGCTGACCATGCCGTCGAGATCGGCCCGCCCGAGCGCATCCTGGACTCGCGGTAAACGTTGCGCATACGCTTCCTTGCGCGTTTCCAGCATATTCGCGTATACGTCGACGTTCTGTTGCCAGTCATCGAGGTTCCGGTACAGGTAACTCAGATCACGGTAGTTCTTGAGACCTTCCTGGAATTCATGCGTCGCCAGAACGTGAAAGAGGTAGCGAGCCTCGGGGCCTTCCGGTAGTTCCTCGAGACGCCAGTACCAGCCGGTGCTGTCGAGTGGATCGTCCTCGAGAAACTCCTCGAACATGTCGCCCGACTCGATATGCCGGATCGTCCGGTCGAGGCGATTGGTCTCCTCGTAAAACGCTTCGATGGCGTTCAGGTAGTGGTCTGCGGCCTGGTTGATCGAATCGAGCTTCGCCATCGCATACGGGATCGCGAGCATGGATTCCTGAACAGCGGAATCGAGCAGGTCTCGGCTGCGCAACTCCATCCACGGCACCAGGGCGCGCTGGTAGTTCTGCACCTCGGCATCGGCCCAGCCGACCCCCAACAGCGCCTTGTTCGAAAACGGGCCCTCGAGGCGCACGCGTTGCAATGGCGATTTCGCGGCGGTGGGCTGGCCGTCCTGCAACAGGGCGTAACCGAGCGCCAGATTGGCCTTGTCGCGCAACGACGTCAGTTCTTCGTTGAAGGGATTGAGATCTCCCAGGTCGTCGAGCAGGCGAGCCGCTTCGTCAACGCGTCCGCTGCGCACCAGCGCGACACCAACGTTGAATTTCGCGTAGCTCGCCCATTCCGTCCTGCCCTTCCAGTTTCGCAGCAACGCAATGGCGCCGTCGTAGTCGCCGGCATCGATCAGTATCTGGGCTTCGAGCATCAACGCTTCGCGCTGCAGGTTTTTGGGCAATTCGCGCTCTATATAACCCAGAGCCTCCTGCGACTTGTCGAGATAGCCGCGCTGATACCAGATCTTGGCGAGGAAAAACCAGGTGCGATCGCGAATCTCCGGCGCAACGTTGTCGGCGAGCAGGCGTTCGAAAATCTGTGCGGCTTCGAGGTGATGCCCGTACGACAGGTACATGCCACCAAGCAGCAGTTCCGCCTCGTCTACGTGATCATCGAGTTGTTGCCGTTCTTTCGCCGCCATTACGCGGACGATCGCAGGGAAATAGTCTTCCTGATAGAAATGAAACAGGACCTCGCCGTAATGCGGGTCCTTGACGACGATGGGATCGGATCCATCGCTGGCTGCCCGGGCGACCTGCGTCGGCCCGACCAGCACCGACAACAAACACAAGCAACTAACTATTGCGCGGCCTGAAGGCAAAGATCACTCCCATTCCTTGATGACGAATTCAGGCTGCTGCTTCTTGACGCGGTCCGTGATCTCGAGTTCGACATACTTGGCGCCGATACCCTTGTCGAAGGTCATGGTGGCGCCACGGCGGTAATCGCGAACGTGAGGACCCTCGCCCGTGAAAATTGCAACCAGCTCGTGCTCACCGGTTTTCAGGTTTGCCATGTGAACACGGTGCACACCGCCGCGAATAAGCGCGTCGGCCTCGCGCGCCGTATACAGGTAGTTCGCGACTTCCTTGCCATCGATCTTGATGTTCACGGAATCGAGCTCGAAGTACTCGCCGACGTCCATGGAGATGAAGAAAGCGACTTGTGAGTTCGCCGGAAACAGCAGCTCCTCTTCAAGCAAGAACAGGTCCCGGTTGAGATCGAGGACTTCCTTCTTGAGAGTCTGCACATCCTGGTCGAGGCTGCGGAATTGTTCGCGTGACTCAGACTCGGCGGCCTCTGCACTCTGTGCCTCCGCCAACGCCGAATCGGCGTCCATCGGCGCCACGTCTTGTGCGGACGCGGCCGTGCTGAACGCGAGTGTCAATAGTGCCGTGAGGCCGATAAGTGTCTTTGTCACCGCTTTACTCTCTTAATAGTGAGCGAATCTGGTCCAGGTATTTCTCTTCGTAGCCGGGCTTGTAGCCATGGTGTACATAGCGAACCGTACCCTCGCGATCGACCAGCACGGTTACCGGCATGGCCTCGACTTCGTACAGCTTGCTGACTTCCTTGCGGGCGTCGAAGAGTACCGGGAAGTTGACGCCGAGCTCGTCGATCATCTTCATTGCGCGTCTCGAGTCATCGTCGATGTTGACGCCCAGAAGGTTGAAACCGACACGCTGGTAACGCGTGTACAGTTCATCGAGCAGCGGCATTTCCTGGCGGCAGGGGCCGCACCAGGTTGCCCAGAAGTTGATCATCACGACGTCGCCGCGATACTCCGAGAGCCGCAGGTTGTCACCTGACGAACTCTTGAGTGCGAAGTCCGGCGCCTGCTGGCCTTCCATGCCTGATGATGCAAGGCTGGTTACCGCGAATGCGCTGAATACGAGACCGAGAATTGAGTTTCTGATTTTCATCCGTCTGTTCCTTGTTTTGCTTGCCCGATTCCTTCCATTGGAATGCGCCACTCGCGGCACTATTCAATCCTGAATGGTGACAGTCGCCGCCGCCCCGGGCCGTGATAATCGTCACAAATGCCCGTATTTCCTAAACATAATGACGCCCCGGCTTTTCAGACAGGTAAGCCCCGCAAACGTCACAGATTACGTTAAATTGCGGTTCTTCCCGAAGTTTTTATTCAGCCGGAATCTTCAACCTATAATAGGCGTATGAAGCTGAATTTGAAGTGAAAATCCGTCGCCTTTCGGCGACATTCGGGGATTTTTTTTGACTACTCGAACGACTCTGCTTCGGGCTGTTGCAGCCCGTCGGAATAGTAAACGTTGCCGTTGGAATCGATCACGATGCTTTCGTAATCCGGCAGCGTCGCGATCAGTGTGAGGCCTTTGTCGACGCCCATGACGAATACCGAGGTCGACAGCGCGTCGGTGAAAACCGCGTCCGGCCCGAACACTGTCGCACTGTGCACGCCGCTCGCAGGATTACCGGTGCTCGGCTGAATAATGTGGTGGTAACGGGTGCCGTCTTCGTCGAAATAGCGCTCGTAGTCGCCCGACGTTGAAATGGCTTCGTCTGCTAGCGGCACCGAGATGGCCACTTGCCCGTCGTTCCTGGGGTCGCGAATACCGACCACCCAGGGACGCCCGCGGCGGTCGCCGAGCAACCTGGAGTCGCCGCCCGCCGTGACGATGGCATTTTCGATGCCGTGCTTCCTTAGGATTTCAACGCCACGCTCGACGACGTATCCCTTGGCAATGCCGCCAAGGTTGATGCGCACGCCCTGCTTCTGGAAACAGACGGTGCCCGCTGCGCGATCGAGCCGCACGTAACGATAGTCGATGTTGGCAAGCTCGGACTCGACGGTGTCGGCATCGGGCCTCTGTCGCGATCTGAAATCGTAGTGCTGCCCGACGCTGTCGTAGGTGATGTCGAATGCGCCCAGCGTGAGGACTGAGATATCCAGCGACCGTTGTATCAACCCGAACAACTCATTACCGACTGCCACGGGACGATCAGCGGCAACGCGGTTGATCTCCGATATTTCACTCTCGTCCTTGTAAGTGCTCATTAGCCGATCGATGCGTGCCGCCTCGTCGAAAACGTCTTCGAGTGCCCGCTGACCGGCCTCGGGTTCGTCGCTCCAGAGATGCACGCTGACCTCGGTGCCCATCAGGGGGCGCGCATCCCTCACCCATTCCGCAACCGCCGCGGACCAGGACGACAGCAGCAGGAGCGTCGCTAGTGTTAGCACTGGCCGGGAGTTATGCTTGGTGCGCTGATTCTTCGACGAGGAGCGTGACAGTGACTGCATTCCTGATTTTCCTGGGCGTAATAGCCGTGATTGTGTTCTGGGCGATTGGCATCTACAACCGTCTCATCAATGAACGAAATCGTGTCAGAAACGGCTTCGCTCAGATCGACGTGCAGCTGACCCGGCGCCACGACCTGATTCCGAACCTGGTCGAGGCCGTCAAGGGTTACATGAAACACGAGCGCGAAACCCTCGAAGCCGTCATAAAAGCCCGAAACGACGCAGTATCC
This sequence comes from uncultured Woeseiaceae bacterium, assembly GCA_945788625.1. Classification (GTDB taxonomy): domain Bacteria; phylum Pseudomonadota; class Gammaproteobacteria; order Steroidobacterales; family Woeseiaceae; genus UBA1847. Next base: position 72,457 of record CALZMQ010000002.1, on the reverse strand, counting down.
AGCCTGGACGCCGCCAAAGCCGATCCGGCCAACGCAGAAGCCATCAAGAAACTCGGCGCGTCCGAAGGTGTCCTGGGGGGCGTGCTCAGCCGGCTCTTCGCCCTGTCGGAAGCTTATCCCGATCTCAAGGCGAATCAAAATATGATGCAGTTCCAGGAGGAACTCGCGACTACCGAGAACAAGGTCGCTTTCTCGCGCCAGGCCTTCAACGATGCGGTGTTGAGCTACAACAACACGGCCGAGAATTTCCCGAACAACGTCATTGCGAATTCCTTCAGCTTCAAACTGGCCAGTTTCCTCGAAATCGAATCGGAAGAGGTACGCGAAGCCCCGGAAGTCTCTTTCACCTGACAGCCAGGGAACCCGGGGTTCCATAAGTGAACTTTTTTGACGCGCAAGACGTCGCCCGCAAGGCATCGCGACGCCTGGTTGCCGCCTACATACTTGCCACGTTAGCCATCGTGCTCGGCGTTACGGCCATTGTGGGCCTGGCGCTGTTTAGTTTTACGGAGGCGGGTTACGGCCATACCGCCGCCGATTTTATCGCGCAACAGGCACCAATCCTCATTGGCACCGCACTGCTGACCACTTTATTCATCCTCGGTGCGAGCCTGTTCAAGACCTCGGTTCTGTCGGCCGGCGGCGGCCGCGTCGCGACGAGCATGGGCGGCACGCTGGTGCCCGCGGACATCCAGGACCCGCTGCGCCGCCGGCTGCGAAACGTGGTTGAGGAAATGGCCATTGCATCGGGCGTACCCGTCCCCGAAATCTACGTGCTCGAAGAAGAAGGCAGTATCAACGCTTTCGCCGCCGGTTATACGCCAAGCGACGCCGCGATTGCCGTCACTCGCGGCACGCTGGAATTACTCGAACGCGATGAACTCCAGGGCGTTATAGCGCACGAATTCAGCCACATCCTGAACGGCGACATGCGGCTCAATATTCGCCTCATGGGTGTGCTGTTCGGCATCATGGTGCTCGGGCTGATCGGACGGCTGATCGTGCGCGGCGGCTACCATACCAGCATCGTTTCCAGCCGCCGCAACCGTGGCGCACCGGCCGTGCTCATCATCGGCCTCGGACTGGTCATCCTGGGCGGCATCGGCGTCTTTTTCGCGCGCATCATCAAGGCCGGCGTGTCGCGGCAACGTGAGTACCTCGCCGATGCGTCCGCTGTGCAATTTACGCGGCAAAGCAGCGGCATCGCGAACGCATTGAAGAAAATTGGCGGCTACAGTGCCGGTTCCCTTATCGAGTCCACCGATCCCGAAGAAGTCAGCCATATGCTGTTCGGCACCGGCGCGAATTTTTCCGGGATGTTCGCCACGCACCCGCCGCTGGTCGAACGAATCCAGGCGCTGGACCCGAGCTTCAGGGAATCGGACTTTCCACGCGTCGATCCTCGTCGGCAGCGTGCCGGGGTCGCATCCGCGGAAACGCGCTCGGCCTTCGCCGGGGACGTAACCACGGCGTTGGCCGGAGGCGGCACGGCAGTCCTCCCGGAATCCATCGCCGAATCCGTCGGACAGCCGGAGAGCGAGCACGTCGAATACGCACAACAGCTGCGCCAGTCGGTTCCCGAGACACTGTACGAAGCCGCACATTCGAGGGAATTCGCCTTCCTGCTCACCATCGCGCTGATCCTGCACAGGGACAGCAGCACCGTGACGCGCCAGTTTTCATTGGCCAGGGAGCAACTGGGGGAACAGAGAACGCGCTTGCTGCGCCGTTACTACGACGAACTCGCCACCACCGGCGCTGAATACCGCTTGCCTTTACTCGCCATCGCGTTTCCGGCACTGAAATTGCGGCCGGCACAGGAACTGAGTTACCTGGTCACGCTCGCAACCAGGATGATCGAGATCGACGGCGAAATCGACCTGTATGAATACTGTTTCTACCGCATATTGATGAGCAACCTGGGCAAGGCCATCGATCCACGCGGCCGCCGCAGCGCAACCCGGGCCAGACGCACGCAGTTGCGCAGCTCGGTAATCGGGCTGCTGCGGGTGCTGGCCGACTACGGGCACGACTCCGAGCGCGAAAGCGAGGCAGCGTTCAAAGCGGGAATCGCGACACTCGGGTCCTGGGCCATTGGCTACGAATACGAGTCGAACCGCTCTTACACGGTGCCCGTGCTCGACAAGAGCCTCGACATCCTGCTCGGTCTCAACAGCAAGGGCAAAGAGTCGCTGCTGCGGGCCATCAGCGCGACGGCCGCGCATGATCGCAAGCTCGCCGTCGCCGAAGCAGAATTGATACGAGCCGTCTGCGCGACGCTCGACTACCCATTGCCGCCCATCCTCGTACACCGGGTGATAAACTAGAACTCTTGAGCGATTTCCCTGTCGGACACCACCATGAACAGCACTCGTTTCCTCGCCACGCTATCGTTGCTGGCCCTTGTATTCACGTCATCCGTGGAAGCTGCTACGCGCGAAGAAAAACGCGTGGCGGACGCGGCGGACGTACTCGATCAACTGCTGCGCATACCTGAAAAGTCGATCCCGCCTTCGCTGCTGTCGCGTGCCTACGCAGTCGCCGTCGTCCCGAACGTCGTGAAAGCCGCGTTCGGTCTGGGCGCCCGGCGCGGCAAGGGAATCCTCGTCGTGCGTCAGGACGACAATTCGTGGAGCAACCCGGCGTTTATTGCCCTCACCGGCGGCAGCCTCGGCTGGCAGATCGGCGCACAATCGACGGACATCGTGCTGGTGTTCAAGACGCGCAAAGGTGTCGACGGTATCGCCAACGGCAAATTGACGCTCGGCGCCGATGCCTCCGTTGCCGCCGGTCCGGTCGGGCGCCATACGGGCGTCGCCACGGACCTCGTGTTCAAGGCCGAGGTCGTGTCGTATTCGCGCAGCCGCGGCCTGTTCGCGGGCGTCGCGCTCGAGGGCGCAGGCGTCACGATGGACCGCAAGGCCAACGCGGCGTTTTACAGCTCTACGAGCATGACCCCGGAGAAGATCTTCGTCAGCTCGCCCAATATTGCACCTGATGTTGCCAATACCTTCGTGCAGATTCTGACCGCGCAGACCAGCCGACTGCCGACGCAGCCGGGCATGCAGTCGGGCACAAGCCCCGCCGGGGAAGAGGCGTCGCAAGTGCGCACCTACGGACTGCCGGACCCCGGTGAGACCGACAACCCGGACACCGAGTACGATCCCAATTACTAGGACGCGGAACGAATAGCTGTTGAACGAAGTGATCGCATGGGTCCAGCAGCTCGCGGAGCTGATCGGACCTAACGTATATCTGCAGGCCGCGATAATCGCGACCGTCTTCATTTTCGCCGGCAAGGTCGCCGACTGGATCATCTCCGGGATAATCGGCCGTTTCGCCCGCAGGTCCACCAACAACTTCGACGACCAGCTCATCGAGCTTGTACACCGCCCGGTATTCCTGTCGTTCGTACTAATCGGCCTCGGGCTCGGCACGCGTCGTCTCGGTCTGCCCGACCCTCCAGAGTTCATCACGCTGGGCATCCTTAGGACGATTGCGATCGTCGTCTGGTACAGCACACTGAGCAAGCTGCTACACCTGGCCGTCGCCGCGTTCGGCGGCACCCGGGAGAACGCCATCGTGCAGACCGGCATGCTGTCCCTGCTGCACAACGTTATGAAAGTCGTGCTGGTGGCACTGGCGGGTTATTTCATTTTCCTGGCCTGGAAGATCGACCCTACCGCCTGGCTGGCCTCCGCCGGAATCGTCGGGTTGGCGCTCAGTTTCGCCGCCAAGGACACGCTATCGAACCTGTTCGCCGGTGTATCGATCATCATGGACGCACCCTACAAGACGGGAGACTTCATCATTCTCGATTCCGGCGAACGCGGCGTCGTCACCGAGATCGGACTGCGCAGCACGCGCATACTGACTCGCGACGATATCGAGATCACCGTGCCGAACGGCATTATCGGCAACGGCAAGATCATCAACGAAGCTGGCGGGCCCGCGCAACAACACCGCATTCGGGTCGCGGTCGGCGTCGCTTACGGCAGCGACATCGACCAGGTCATCGAGACGCTCGAGCAAGTCGCGATCGACAATGAGGACATTCTGAGCACGCCGGCTCCGCGCGTGAGATTCCGCACCTTCGGCGATTCCAGCCTGGATTTCGAATTGTTGGGCTGGATTGCCCAGCCGGTAAATCGTGGGCGCGTCAGGCATGAATTGAATTGCGCGGTTTACAAGGCGCTGAACGCGAGCAGTATCGAGATTCCGTTCCCGCAGCGCGACCTGCACGTGCGGTCGATGCCGGCGGCCGAAAGCTAGGGAACCCCTAGTTTTCCGCTTCCTCGTTACGCCGGCGCAATTCGTCGCGTATTGATTCGAGGTCCGATGCCGGGGGCTGCGGCTCAACTTCCGCAAGCGGCGCGTTACCGCTGTCAGTCGCGGGCAACGTGTCGGTATGCCGGGCCACGGGCTGCGGCTGATCCACTGCTTCGGGCACGACGGCAACAGGCAGGTTGCCTTCGAGCATCGCGTCCTGCGCCTGCCCGTCGGCGGTGGGTGTCACACCAAATTGCGCCAGGTACTCCGCTTCCTCGCGACGACGTTCGGCCTCCGCGGCACGACGCCGGGCCTCCGCGGCCGCCGCCTGGGTGCGGCGCAACGCCTGCCGCTTGCGGCTCGAACTCTCCTCGAGTTCCGCCCTGCGGGCCGCTTCTTCCTTGGTTTGTATGCGATTCACGGCCTCGCGCGCATTGACGCACTCGGCCTCGTAGCGGGTCTTGGAGCGATTTTGCGCACAGCGCACCATCGCCGCCTCGAGCAACATCGGGTTGTCGACGAATTCAGTGACGGATCGCGGGGGCGGCTCTTTCGTACAGCCGGCCGCGATACAAACACCGCAAAGCAACAATGTCAGGCGCGTCGTCATTATTGGCTTTCAGTCCAATTTGTTGGGCAAGTGGTCGAATTTTGAACGTAATGTTAAGTCGATAATAGCAACCCGGCCTCGTGCAAAGGTCGTGCGAGTTCGCACTTTTCGCGCGGGATAATCGATTATTCGCGCTATAGTGGCGCCGAGCTCACTACACGGACGATTACCTTTGTCAGGATCGAGCCAGTTCAGGTTACTCGGCCAACGCCGCTTCGCCCCATTTTTTGCCACACAGTTTCTCGGGGCCTTGAACGACAACATTTTCCGTAATGGGCTGGTGATCCTGATTACGTTCCAGGGCGTTCTTGTCGCCGGTATGGACCACACCGAGCTTGCCAACGTCGCAGCGGGCCTTTTCATACTGCCCTTTTTCCTGTTCTCGGCTACCGCGGGCCAGCTCGCCGACAAATACGAAAAGTCGATGCTCATACGCCGCATCAAAATGCTGGAAATCGGCCTGATGACACTCGCGGCGATCGCGCTCGTCTCGCGGAGTTACTCATTGTTATTGCTGGTCCTTTTCCTGATGGGCTGCCAGTCGACGATGTTCGGCCCCGTGAAATACGCCTACCTGCCACAAAAGCTCGCAGACGACGAGCTTGTCGGCGGCAACGCCCTCGTCGAATCGGGAACTTATATCGCCATCATTCTCGGACTCGTCATCGGCGGCATCACCGTCACCGGCCAGGTCTCCACAGGTCTCGGTGCCGACAAACAGACGATTCTCGGCACATGCCTGGTCATGGTCGCGGTGACCGGCTATCTAACGAGTCGCCGGGTACCGAAGACGCCGGCCGTGGATCCGACGCTCAGAATCAACTGGAATGCATGGAAAGAGACCTGGCACATCGTTCGCTTCGCGCGCGAGGAACGCAGTGTATTCCTGTCAATACTCGGCATCTCATGGTTCTGGTTCTTTGGCTCGGCCATGACCATACAGATTCCCGGTTACACGCTCGAAATCCTTAACGGCAATGAGGCCATCACGACCAGTCTGCTGGCCGCCTTTGCCGTCGGCGTCGGAATCGGCTCGCTGCTTTGCGAACGCTTGTCGGGACATCGCATAGAACTTGGGCTTGTGCCGTTCGGTTCTATTGGCCTCAGCCTGTTCGCGGTCGACCTGTATTTCGCGCAACCCGACGCCAATACGCAGGCGGTGTCGTCCATCGGCGAGTTCCTCGGCCGGCCTGGAAGCTGGCGTATCCTCGCCGATCTCGCCTTGCTTGGCGCATTCGGCGGCTTCTACAGCGTACCGCTGTACGCCTTGATTCAGAAACGCTCCAAGCGCCAGCACCTGTCGCGCATCATCGCCGCCAACAACATTATCAATTCCCTGCTCATCGTAGCGGCGGCCGTCGTGTCCATCGTGGTGCTGCAGTCGGGATTTTCTATCCCCGAGCTGTTCCTCGTGATCGCTGGCCTGAATGTGCTGGTGGCGATTTACATTTACTCGCTGCTACCAGAATTCCTGATGCGGTTCCTGGCGTGGCTCGTTATCAACGTCATTTACCGGATTCGCCCGACCGGCCTCGAGAACATCCCCGCCAAAGGCGCGGCGATCGTAGTTTGCAACCATGTCAGCTACATTGACCCGATCATTCTCGGGGGATCGGTGCGGCGGCCGATGCGGTTCGTCATGTGGTACAGGATATTCAAGATCCCGCTGTTGAAATTCCTGTTCAAAAACGCCAAGGCAATTCCGATAGCCTCTGCAAGGGAAGACCGGAAAATCATGGACGAGGCCTTCGAAAAGGTCGATGCGGAACTGGCCGCCGGCAACGTAGTCTGCATTTTTCCGGAGGGCGGAATCACTCGCGACGGCGAGATTCAGCGCTTCCGTCCAGGCATCGAGAAAATCATCAAGCGGCGCCCCGTGCCCGTCGTTCCGGCTTCGCTGGGTCGGATGTGGGGCAGCTGGTTCAGTCGTCACCACAGTGGCGGGGTCCGAAAAATTCCGGGGCGGCTATTTGCACGTGTTCCCGTGACATTCGGCAAACCGGTGCCGCCAGCCGAGGTTACGGCCGAGAAACTCGAACTCCTGGTCAGGACCCTACGCGGCGATATGCGTTAGACACGCCGGCGGGTCGCGCAGCTCAGGTCTCGGGCTGATCGGTGACGCCGAGCAGTCTCGAGCGCCATTCGTCGAGCAGCTCTTGCCTGTTGCCGAACAGGCCGGGACTTGTGGACCCCCTGAACGTGACCTCGACGAGATCGACAAAGCCGTTGCGAATCGCTGGAAGATAAACCCGGCTGGCGGAGGCGGCGGCGGCGTCAGGAGCGCCGAAAACGGTCCTCGCGCCGCTCATTGCCTTCGGCCCGAATGCGCTATCGAGCCAGACCAGCCCCGCCGGAGAGGAGCTTGCTTTGTGCAACCAACGCGAGGTTCGGAACAGCGCCCTGCTGCCGCGGTTGCTGAACGTAACGTCTTCGACGGCTCCGGGTAGCTGCAGCGTCTTTTCGCCCAGCCGGCCCTCGGCAAGTACGAATTGGCTGGCCAGGTTGTCGTTGTCGACGAGCACGAGGTAGTCACCGCTTGGTGAGGCTTCGAGCCAGCGGATTGCGGATGCCGCCTGCCAGAGTTGCCTGCGGGACCAGTTGCCGTCGCCACCTTTGCTAAGCACCTGCAGCGAGCCGCCATCGCCGCCGACATAAAGTTCGTCGTTGTTCGCAAACGCGATATCGGCCTGCGACTCGCCAAGATCGAAATCCGCCACGTGCTCGCCACTGCCCACGTCGAGAATCGCAACCCTGTCGTTGTTCAGTACACCCAACAGCGAAGAATCCGGCGAAAACTCCATCCGCGTGATCGCTCCACCCGCTACCTCGGCGAAGTACGGCGACGGCTGTCCTGTATCGACGTCCCATATCCGGATCGAGTTATCGGAAGCAGCGCTCGCCACCCGGGAGCCACCCCGGTCCAATGCGAGAATCCGAACGTCCGCCGTATGGCCGAGAAAGCTGACGTCCTCGCTGATCGCAACGATATCGTCGAGGCTCGCGCCCGCCGGTACGACATGCACGTCACCGTCCGCATCGCCGATAAGCAGTCGGGTGGCGTCCGGCGTTGCAGCCAGTACGCTGTCCGCTGACGGGTTCCAAGCCTGGTGATAATGGCCCGAGGCAACCCGATCGATCGCGGCAGGAATTGCCGGCGCGCGCCAGAAGCGGATCGTGCTTTCTGGGGAACCCGTCAGGAGCATTTGCTCGTCATGACTGTACGCCAGCACATCCGCGGAAAACGCGTCCCTGCGTACGCCGATCGGCGGGCCAATTAGTCGACCGTCGCTGCTGGCGTACATCTGAAAGCCGATATCGGGCCTGCCGGCCAGGACCGTGGATCCGGACGGCGAAAAGACCAGCCCCCAACGGCCTTCGCCGAACTCCTCCAGCAGCGGGCGCTGCGGCGCATCCGTGTTCCAGAGCGATACGCCCGAATCGCCGTATAGCACGCCGAGCGTCGCTCCGTCGGCCGCCAGCCGAATCGCACTGGGTTGCGCCGGTACGTCAACCTCTGCCAGCAATTCGGCGCTCGCAAAATCCCAGATTCGAATGGCACGGTCATAGTCTGCTATCGCGGCACGCGTACCTGTCGCATCGACGGCAACCAGTGACGGCAATCCGGCGACGACGATCTCGGCCGTCACAATGCCCTGTTCGATCGACCAGAGCTCGAGCCTGGTTTCGAGGTCGCTGCGACGTTCGACAAACAGGTGCGTCCCATCTGTCGTGAGCACGGCATCGGCGCTTGCCGAGCCAACCGGCAAGGTCGCAACCCGGTCGCCCGACGCGGTGTCCCAGAGATTCACACTGTCCTGCGTAGCCGTAATCAGGCGCCGCGCACCGGCATCCAGGCCGATCAGCTTTTCGCTTTCGTTGACGGCAATGGCCCTCAGCGGCTCGGCAAAAGCAAGGTCCCAGATCAGCGCGCTGTCGCTTTGCGTCGCGCGCGCAATCGCATAGCGTCCGCCGGTATCGAACCAGACGTTGTCGGTCTCCCGCTCGGCCGGCTCGGGGATGTTCAATCCTCGCTGAAAATTCTCGACGGCCCCCTGCGAATTGAGTTTCAGGTTCCAGCCGACAAACTGCCCCGCTATTCCGGGACTCTCGTCACGGACGCTAAGGGACCAGGTTCCGAAAAGCGCCTCGCCGAGCAGTTCGCGAAGCTGGCGCGGCGCGATTGTGATCTCGTCGCCGCTCGACGCCCGCTCAAGTCCGGTCTCGATCTCCACCGCCCTGCCCGATGGCGCTATTACCTTGATACGCAGGTCTGACAGGCGTGCGTGACTGATGTTCAGCGTCAGGCCGATGCGATTGACCACACCGCTCCGGTCCACGATAACCCGTCGCACCAGCGGAATTACGTCCAGCGCTGTCACCGACCAGTCATCTCGCCGTTGCACCGCCTGCGTCGCGTACGACCACTGCGAAATGCGGGCCCCGTCGGCGCTGGTCAGCAACAGCGTTTGCGGGTCGAACACGAGCTTCGTCTCGCCAATGCCCGGCAGGCTCGCGAGCAACAGCGGATAGTCGTCGGCGACCAGGCTCGCGGCGCGTTGGCGTCTTTTCGGTGTCGACAGCACAAAGGATTGCAAGGACGCAATCAACGCATCGTCGCGCCGCTCTTCGCGCATTGCCGCGAGAACCTCGCGATCACGGAACTCGGCCTCCAGGCGATCCGGCAGGCGCCCGGCGTCCGGAATGTCCCTTGCGAGACCGACGATTTCGCTCATCGTGTTTTCGTCGTCGGCCGCGAGCGCGCGTTGCTCAAGGAAGCCGCGGTACAGGCTGTCGGCGATATCCCCGTGGCCCGGGAACGAGCGCAGATTCGAATACGCATCGCTCGCCACTTCCAGTTCGACGCTCGGCGACGTCAGGATTTTCAGGTACGGGCGCGGCAACCACTGCGTGTACCAGAACGGGATCATCGCCAACAGGAACAACACGCCGACGACCATCGCCGGAACGCGCAGGCGTGTCGGCAGGTTTTCGTTGGCCCAACGCGCGGTAAAAACGGTTTCGTAAAGGCGATTACGCACGTGCAAATTGCCGTCGTCGTCGATTTCCAGCAGACCGACGGCCATGAGCCGGCGTTGAATCGGCGAACCGAGATCCGCCGCGACCTCGATGCCTTTGCGTACCTTACCGTAGAGGTTGAGCAATGGCTCATATCGCTTTACGTCATTGACGATGGCGCGATGAATGTGGCTCATGTGCGGCTCGCTGTGCAGCGCGGCACGGCCCGCAAGCTGCTGCAAGGCGATGCGGTCGATTTGTTCTTCCAGGTCGCCTGTCGCGAATTCCCTGGCAACGGCGCGCGCCAGCTTCTGGCTCAGGTACGGCTGACCGCCGGTCCAATAGTAAATTCGGTCCAGGGCCACGGTGGCATCAGCCCTGTCCATATTGAGTTCCGTGGCAAACAGGTCCAGGTCTTCACGGCTGAAATCGCCCAGCAGTACCTGCTGCGTCACGTTGAACGGCGACAATTCCGCTTCGGCGATCAGGCTCACGGGATCGCATTCGCCGAGCAGCACGAAGGCCAGCCTGGTGAAATCCGGATCGGTCGTCCGCGCGTTGTGTGCAGCACGGATACTTGCCAGTAGCTGATCCGCATACGGCAGTTGTTCCATGCACTGTATTTCGTCGATGAAAACGACGATCCGCTCGGGGACGAATTGCAGCAGGATTTCGGAGTAAAACTCCAGTAGCCGCTGTCGATTACCCAGGATGGACTTGTCCTGCCACCAGGACTGCAGGTCGTAGCGAATTCTCAGTTGCCGTAACAATCGGTAGGCAACATTGTAGTACCAGCGGCCCGCGTCACCGCCGCCGTCGCGAACGCCGATTTGTTCGAGATCGAGTATCGCAACCTTGCAGCCGTGGTTTTCGAGCCGGGCAGCGGTCGCCGCGATGAGGCTCGTCTTACCGCTCCGATCCGGTGCCAGGACATGTGCATAGCGGCCCGCCATGACCGTGTCGAACAGCAGATCGTCCGCCTTGCGGCGAATGTACCCGGCGCGAACCGCGTGCAGCGGCGCGCCGACACTGAAGAACTCGCCCGTCGAATCCAGTTGCGCGCGTTCCTCGCGGGACGTTTTGTCGGTGGAATCCCCGGCCATTGCTGGCTCCGTTACCGTCGGCGCTTCTATTCTCTGCATTTCCTCGCCGTATCGCCAGTGCGAACAGCAGAATCCGGGCGGCCGGCGCTGTATTCTTGGGCCATGAGCGAATCAAGGCTATTAAAAAAGGACCTGTTCGGCGAGGTCTGGCAGGAGGATTCGGGGACCGGACCCGTAATCCGGCGCAAAACGCGCTCCGCACGCTGGTGGGTTCGGTGGCTCGCCCGCTGGCTGGCCAAGCGCGAGGCGATCGCCCTCGCCGCCCTCGACGGCATTGAAGGCGTGCCGTTTCTGATCAGCCATGACCGGCACGGACTGACGCGCGGCTATATTGCCGGTGTGCCGATGCACAGGGGCGATCCACCACAGCGGCCGCACTTTGCCAGCGCCGCCGGATTGCTGCGACGCATGCACCGTGCCGGTGTGGTGCACAACGATCTTGCCAAGGAGCCGAACCTGCTGGTGCGGGACGACGGCTCGGTTGCGTTCATCGACTTCCAGCTCGCCTGGCACTCGACGACCCGAAACCGCCTGTTTCGCATCGCGGCGCGCGAAGACATTCGCCATCTGCTCAAACACAAGCGGACCTATTGCCCGGCCGACCTGACAGAGCGTGAATTGTGTATCCTCGACAGCCCGTCCGGTTTGTCCCGCGCATGGATGGGCATCGTCAAACCGGTCTATCTCTTTGTCACGCGCCGGCTGATAGGTTGGTCGGACCGCGAAGGTGCCGGAGACCGCGGGCAGCAGACCTGATCCGCGTATCGGGACTTCCGGTATACTCGCGCTGGTTTTTCGCTAATCTTTCTGCCGCTATCCTTCTGTGAGGACCCGTCAAGTGGATTTCTGTCACCAACACAATCTCGTCGACCCCGACACCGCCGGTCGCGAACGAAGTTTCGGCATTCGCGTTACGCTGCCTTCAGGAGACACCCTGAGAAACGTCGTCGGCGATGACTGGGAGCAGTTTCACTGGTATGCCACCGAACTGGAACGCGATGCGGCCTACGAGAAGATGGCAGTGAAGCACGGCTACTACCGCGACACTGACGCGCCGACGCAGATACTGGAAAAAGTCATTCGTTGATCAACGCGGCGGCGTACCGATGAACAGGTAGAAGTTACTTCTGCCCTGCTCCGAGAAGCCGGCGGCAAGGTAGACCGGGCCGATATAGGTGTCGAGGCCGGCGAACACGCTGCCATTCACGAGCGCCGACCCGAAGCTGATATCCGAGCGGGACTGCCAGACGTTGCCGGCCTCCGCCGAAACTCCGAGATAGACCGGTGTGTCCAGTATTCCGCCCGTCGTGTCGCCGACGCGCCGGTAGTACACCAGTCTCGCGAGTGCCGAGTGCGGGCCGCTGATCTCGCCGCGCTCGAGCCCTGACAGGCGCAGGAAGCCACCGAGCGGGAAGAAGTTCTGGAATGCATCGTCGGATTCGAAGGTCGTAGCGTATGCCAGCCTCAACTGCAGGCTGTTCTTGCCACGGCTCCAGGTAGTCGATGCCTCGCCCTCGAGCGTGTCGAAATCGGCGTCCGCGCCGAAACCGGTACGGGAACTGGTCCACCGCAGGTCCGCCAGGCCGCCTTTGCGCGGGAATCCGGCGTTGTCGAGCGTATCGAGACGCAGTCGGGCGAAAGCGCCGCCTGAATCGAAGTCTACGTTGGCCAGCAGTGGATCTCCGACCTTGACACGCGCTTCTCCCAAGCCGCGAAAAGCACCGATTCTGAATTCCCCGAACGTGCCGATTTCACGCCCCACGTCGAGACCCGTTTCCGCCGCCGAGACCCGGTATCGCGCGATTGATTGGTCCAATGCGAACGCATTGACATTGTTCTGCGTCATCTCGATGCGCGGCGCGACGAACCAGCGCGAGTCGAAACTCAATGGCTGGTAGAACTCGGAAAACAGCAACGGGTCCGTCCCGAGCCGCAAGTCGGTGCGCCATTCCGCGCCGAGGCGGTTGAGGCCCGCGCGTGTCATGCGCGCCTCCAGGCCGAAGCCGGTCGATCCTTCGAAATCGTCTTCGAGGTTGATTCCGAATTGCAGGAAATTCGGCCCCCAACTCTTCGGCGTTGCGCGATACTCGACACCTGTTGTTCCGTCCTCTTCGACCAGGCGATAGCGAACCCGCTCATACAGTTGCAGTCCATACAGCCTGTCCGCGTTCGCCGCGAGCGCCGCGGGATCGATCGGGTCGCCGGCCGCTATGCTGAGCCGGGACTCCAGCACTTCGGGTGCAAGCTGGCCGTCGTGCACGACGCGGACAAATGCCAACGGCTGTTCCTCATGCGTGTCGGGTTGGCGACTTGCAACGTGTTTCCGGTAAGCCGATTCATCCAGCGAAATCGCGCGGAGCTTGTTCGCGTGCGCCCGCGTCGCTTGCTGGCCCGGCTCGATGGTCTCGACGATTTCACCGAAATTCGTCGACGCGAAAGTTCCGAGTTCAGGGCGAATCAACACGTCCCGCTCGGAGAGCCGGTCAATCTGCCGCAAGGTCTCCTTGCGGATCAGGATCGTCAGCATCTGCTCCGAGAAGGTCAGGGCAGACCCCAGTTCCTCGGCATCGTACAGCGGGAATTCGACGTCGACGGCGATAACGACGTCCACGCCCATTTGCTGCATGATGTCCACCGGCAGGTTGCCGACCAGACCGCCGTCAACCAGGAGACGGCCGTCGATGCGGACGGGCGCGAACGCGCCGGGCACGGACATGCTCGCGCGAATCGCCATCGCCAGGTCACCCGACCCCATGACATACGCTTCACCGCGCTCGATATCCGAGGCAATAGCGCGAAACGGGACAGGCAAACGGTCGAAGTCCGTAATGTGTGATGAGCGCAAGGTCAGTTCGCGCAGCAGGAGATCGAGCTTCTGCCCCTGGATGACGCCTTTCGGCAGCACGAGGTCGGTTCCCCGCACGCCGATTTCGAAGTCGATCGGGAACTCGCTGTCATCCTGTTTGCGCCGAAAACTCAAGTCCTTGCGGTTCGGCTTGTCCGTCAACGCAGCCGCCCAATCGAGCGAACTGACGAGTTCCTCCAGTTCCGCGGCGCTCATGCCGGTCGCGTACAGTCCACCGACAATTGCACCCATGCTGGTTCCCGCGATCGCGTCCACCGGCACGCGCAGGCGTTCGAGTTCCTTCAATACACCGATGTGCGCGGCGCCGCGGGCACCGCCTCCACCGAGCACCAGGCCAACGCGCGGGCGCTCGGCACTTGGCGGCGCGTCGACAGCAGCCTGTTCCGCCAGAGCATCGTTTCCGAACAGCGAAACAGTGAACAGGAGCAGGCAATACAGCCCGAAGGGCCGACTTCGATCAGTCATGTGAAGACTCTTTTAGTGACGTACGCAGCAGTGCGGACGATTATAATGATCCCGCTTTGCTGAGGGTGAAATGATCGGAATTCGACAAACATTGCTGACGGCGGTGGCATTGTCGGCAATGGCCGGCGTCGCCGGGGCCGAAGTCGCTATCGATGAGGTCGTCGTAACGAGTCAGCGGAGCGAGCAGCCGCTTTCGGAGCACGCGGGCAATATCGCGCGACTCGACAACGCGGCTGTCGCCGCGATCGGCCATCAGCATATTCACGATCTCATGACGCGGGTCGCGGGTGTCTGGCTGAGTCGTGGCAGCGGACAGGAACACCTGACAGCTATACGTTCGCCGGTGCTGACCGGCGCCGGCTCCTGCGGCAGCTTCCTGTTCCTGGAAGACGGCGTGCCGATTCGACCAGCCGGTTTCTGCAACGTCAACCAGATGTTCGAGATGCACACTGAGCAGGTCGGCGGTATCGAGGTCATCCGTGGGCCAGGCAACGCACTGTACGGCTCGAACGCCCTGCACGGTATCGTCAACGTGCTTACGCAGCCGGCAAACGAACTGCCCGCCGGCGCGTTCGCGCTCGAGGCAGGTTCGAACGAATTCTTTCGCTTGCGCAGCCTGCTGTCGGGTGGCGCGGAATCGCCGCTGGTCGCATCGCTGGTCTTCGCCGATGACGCCGGCTTTCGCGACGACTCGGGATACCGGCAGGGAAAACTGCGTCTCCGGGGTGACTGGGACATGGGAGACGCCGGATTCACGGCCGTATTCTCGGCGACTGACCTCGACCAGGAAACGGCGGGCTTCATTTTCGGCGAAAACGCCTACGATGACCCGAGCCTGAACCGGGCTAACCTGAACCCCGAGGCGTTTCGGGATGCGTCGAGTCAGCGCCTGTACGGCATCTGGAAAAAACCGGCGGAGCGATTCGATATCGACGTTCGACCGTACCTCAGGCACTCGGACATGCGCTTCCTGCAGCATTTCCTGCCGGGGCAGCCGCTCGAGGACAACGGTCACGTCAGTGCGGGCGTGCTGTCCGCGCTGTCATTCCGCAGGGAAGCATCCCGCTACGTTGTCGGCCTGGATGTCGAATGGAGCGACCTGTTCCTGGAAGAGACACAGTTCGGGCCGACCGAAGGTTCGGATTTCCTGCGCGAAACACGTCCCGAGGGCAAGCATTACGATTACACCGTCAGGAGTGTCGGTCTTGCTCCCTACCTGCAGGCGGATTTCCGTTTCGGCGACAGGCTGGTTCTCGGCGGCGGCGTGCGGCTCGAGTACCTGCACTACGACTACGACAATCGCATGTTGTCCGGAAACACGCGCGACGATGGCACGCCTTGCGGTTTTGGCGGTTGCCTCTACTCTCGCCCGGCAAGCCGTAGTGACTCGTTCACCAACCTCGCGCCGAAGTTCTCGTTCAACTACAAACTCCGCTCCGGCACGTCTTTCTTCGGCAACATCGCGCGAGGGTTTCGCGCGCCGCAGGCCACCGAGTTGTACCGGCTGCAAAGTGGTCAGTCTGTCGCCGACCTCGACTCGGAGACTGTAGACAGTATCGAACTCGGCCTGCGGATTAGCACCGCGAACTGGGCCGGCGAGGCCGTGGCCTTCTCGATGCAAAAGCGTGGCAGCGTATTCAGAGATGCGGAAGGTTTCAACATCAGCGGCGGCCGTAGTCTGCACAGCGGCATCGAGACATCGGTTGACTGGACCGCCAACTCGCAGGTCACGCTGGAAATCGACTTGAGTTATGCACGTCACACCTATGATTTCGATACTGTGGCGGCGCGCGGCGAAACCTTCGTGTCAGGTAGTGACGTCGATACCGCGCCACGCTGGCTGGGCAGTGCCGAACTCTTTTTCGAACCCGGCAACAACTTCGGCCTCGCATTGCAATGGACAAGCACCGGCGACTACTACCTCGATGCCGAAAACCGGTTCCAATACCCGGGCCACAGTCTCGTGAATCTCCGAGCGCGCATCGACCTGTCGCCGAAGTTCACCGTTACCGCACGCTTCAACAACGTCCTGGACGAAGCCTACGCCGACCGCGCCGATTACGCCTTCGGGCAATACCGCTATTTCCCGGGGCGCGATCGCGAGCTCTTCATCGAGCTGCAGTACTTGCACGCGCCGCGCTAGTCTTCGCGAAGCATGCCGTACAACACCAGGTCTTCGTAAACTTCCCACTTTCTGACGCCCTGTCGCACCGTGCCTTCGATCGACATGCCTGCCTTTCGCATCACGCGTCCCGAGGCGGGATTGCGGGCCAGGTGTTTGGCGCTGATCCTGTTCAGGTCCAGGTCGTTGAAGCCGTATTGCAGCATAGCTGTCACCGCCTCCGTGGCGTAGCCCCGATTCCAGAACGGTTTTCCTATCCAGTAGCCAAGTTCGCCAACGTCAATCTCGCGCTCGAGCGTCAGCCCGATTGCCCCAATCAGCTGCGGATCGTCACGAAACACGATTGCGAACGTCACGAGCGAACCCGCTTCGTATGCCGGCTGGTGGCTTTCGATCCACTGTTCCGCCATACCATCCTCGTAGGGATGCGGGATTCTCAGTGTCGTATCCGCTATTGCCCGATCTCCCGCGAGCCGCTGAACTGCCGGTGCATCGCTGCGGCGGAACGGGCGCAATTCCAGGCGTTCTGTTTCAATTACGGGCTGCGTCATAGCAAAGCGGAATCATGTCGTGGCGACTTGTTGCTGCCCGACGTTACCGCGGTAACGTGTGCGAAATCCACCCGTGTCAGGAGACGCGCAGCGACTCGCTGTAGTCGACCATTGCGTCGAGTTGCCGCGACTTCTCTTCGGGGCTCCATTCGAACTCGGCTGCTGCAAGGTCGGCAATTGCCGTATACAACGGACGGCCCTGGTCCGCGTCGAGCCCTATCATCAGGCGCCGGAAAACGATGTCCGTCAGCGTCTGTGCGAATTCCTCCCGAATGGCGAACACGACTTCGGCCGCCAGCACGGTTTCTTCCGTATCGAGGGACCGCGCCAGCGCGCCCTCGTCCTTACACAGTGCGCAGATAGCCGCGGCACGACCGCCGTACACGGCCAATAGTCTCGCCACGCCCTGCTCGGACAGCAGCTGCAGGTCGCGGAGATTCTCTTCGGCCCGATCGAGGCCCCACGCGCCCGGCAGCAGGGCGTCACGCGTGCGGCACGGCGGCAGCTTGCGATGCTGGATTCTTGCGACCTTGTTCACCGTCTGCTCGGCGAGATTGCGGTAGGTCGTCAGCTTGCCGCCGACGATCGAGATCAGGCCTTTGGCGACCTTCCTGTTGACCTTGATGATATGGCGTCGCGTGATGGCCGATTCCGGACCTTCCTCGCGATGCGGTAATGGCCTAACGCCTGCGTAGGCGTAATGAATATCGGACGTCGAGAGTCTCGCGGCCGGGAAAACACGATTGGTCTCCGCAAGCAGGTAGTCGACCTCGTCGCGACTCGCACGAATCTTGTCGAGATCCTCGTCGTAGCGTATATCCGTGGTACCAATGAGGTACTGGCCGTGCCATGGAATAATGAAGAACGGCCTGCCATCTGCCGCGGCCTCGACATAGAACGCGTCGCGCGGCGCGCCGTCGAACTTGCCGACGATAATGTGACTGCCCTTGGTGCCGCCGATGTGACGATCGGTCCGCACCGGCGCCTTTTCCAGAACGCGGTCGACCCACGGGCCGGCGGCATTGACGATGGTAGTGACCGGCAGCTCATGCTCACTGTTGTCCGAGCTGTCCACGTAGACCAGCGAATCTACCGCGCCGTCACTCGTCCTGATGGCGGTGACTTTGCAGTGTGTGCGGATTTCCGCGCCGGCCGACCGCGCCGCCAGCAAATTCTCGAGTACGAGTCGCTCGGCGAACGTTACCTGTGCATCGTAGTAACGCGCCGCCGCCCTGAGGCCTTCGCTACGCAAACCGGGTTCCGCCTTGCTGGTTTCGGTTGCATTGAGCATTTCGTGCCTCGGTACCTTCTTCCCGATTGACAGCAGGTCGTAGGCGAGCATGCCCAGGCGTATCAGCCATGGCCCGCGCCGGGCTTCGTCGAAAATCGGGATGCAGATCCGCAGTGGTTTGACGAGGTGCTCGGCGGTGAGACGCAGGCATCGGCGCTCGTGCAGGGATTCGTATACGAGCGGTATCTCGCCGTATTCGAGGTACCGCAGGCCGCCGTGGATGAGACGGCTCGAGATCGCGGAGCAACCGCTGCACATGTCGTCTTTGTCGATAATGATGACCCGGAGGCCGCGCAGCGCGGCATCCCGGGCGATACCGGCGCCATTGATACCGGCCCCGATGATTGCGAGGTCGAACTTTGGCTTGCCGGCCGGCATCAGGGCCGGACCTGGCCGCTGCCGCGCACCACGTACTTGTAGCTGGTCAGCTGGTCCGCACCCACGGGACCGCGCGCATGGATGCGGCCCGTGGCAATGCCGATTTCCGCACCCATGCCGAATTCGCCGCCATCCGCAAACTGCGTCGATGCGTTCTGCAACACGATGGCGCTGTCCACTTCGCGGAAAAACCGTTCGGCCGCGGCCGGGTTTTGCGTGACGATACTTTCGGTATGACCGGAGCCGTAGGTCGCGATGTGCGCGATAGCCTGCTCGATGTCATCAACGACGCGCATGGATACGATGGCATCGAGATACTCGGTGGACCAGTCTGCTTCGGCCGCAGTCTCGACGTCAGCAGCCAGCGATGCCGTGGTGTCGTCGCCGCGTACTTCACAGCCGGCGTCCTGTAATGCACCGACCAGCTCGGGCAATTGCGATTCGGCGACGTCGCGATCGACGAGCACCGTTTCACAAGCGCCGCAAATGCCCGTGCGCCGCATCTTCGCGTTAATCACGATATCGCGGGCCATCTCAGCATCGGCGTCTTTGTGCACGTAGACGTGGCAGATGCCTTCGAGGTGACCGATGACCGGCACACGTGCCTCGTCCTGCACCCGCTTGATCAGGTTCTTGCCGCCGCGTGGCACGACGACGTCCACCCATTCGGCCATCGAGGACAGCAGATAGCCGACGGCAGCGCGATCCGTCGTCGGCACCATCTGCACTGCATCGCCATCGAGGCCAGCCGCGGCCAGCCCTTTGCGCAGGCATTCGTAGATGGCCCTGCTCGAATGAAAACTCTCGGAGCCGCCGCGGAGAATAACGGCATTGCCGGACTTGACGCACAGCGCTGCCGCATCGGCCGTTACGTTCGGCCTGCTTTCGTAGATGATGCCGATGACGCCCAGTGGCACCGACACGCGCTGGATTCTCAGGCCATTGGGGCGATCCCATTCGTCGAGCACCCGCCCGCACGGGTCGGGCAAAGCCGTGACGGTTTCCAGGCCGGTGGCCATCGCCTCTACCCGCCCGGCATCGAGCATCAGGCGGTCCAGCATCGCGCCGCTGAGGCTGCGCGCCATTGCAGCATCCATGTCGCGGGCGTTGGCGCCGATGATCTCGGCCGACGATGCACGAATCGCGGCCGCCGATGCCGCGAGAGCGGCATTGCGCTGATCGCCGGTGGCAGTCGCCAGCGAGGCAGCAGCCCGCCTTGCCGCGCGGCCCATTTCATCCATCGTCGCCGCGATGTTGATATCGGTTTGCATGTCAGCTGTCATTATCGAATAACACCAGCTCGTCCCGGTGAATCATGACCGAGCGGCCACGATAACCCAATCGTTCCTCGATCTGCTCGGACTGGCAGCCCCGCAGGCGCAGCGCGTCCGCATCGGAGTACTCGGTGAGTCCGCGCCCGACTTCCAGGCCGTCGGGCCCGACGACCGCAACGGCATCGCCGCGACGGAAATTGCCGATGACTTCCACGACGCCAACAGGCAACAGGCTGTTACCGTTACGCAACGCGCGTGCGGCACCGTCATCGATGCGTATCTCACCGCGCAGTTCGAGGACCCCGGCCAGCCACTGTTTGCGTGCGGCAGCGGGCGTACCCTCGGCCCGGAACAAGGTACAGCGGCCGCCGGTGGACAGTGCGCGCAAGGGATGTTCAATGGCGCCGCTGGCAATGATCGTCGAACATCCCGCATGGGTGGCAATGCGCGCCGCCTGCACCTTGGTCGCCATGCCGCCGCTACCGATGTCCGAACGCGTCTCACCGGCCATTGCGAGCATCTGCGGTGTGATCGTCGTCACTTCCGGAATGTGTTCCGCCGCGGCGTTGGTCCCGGGGTCGTCGGTATAAAAACCGTCAACATCCGACAGCAGGACCAGCGCATCGGCCATGAGCAGTTGCGCGACTCTCGCCGCCAGGCGGTCGTTGTCGCCATAGCGTATTTCTTCGGTCGCGACGGTATCGTTTTCGTTGACGATAGGAATGACCGACTGGTCGAGCAAGCGCCCGAGCGTGCCGCGCGCATTGAGAAACCGGCGCCTGTTTTCCGTGTCGTCGGGCGTGAGCAAAATCTGTGCCGCCGTTATCCCGTACCCGGCCAATGCCTCCTGGTAAGCGTGCACGAGTTGCACTTGCCCCGCGGCTGCGGCAGCCTGGAGATCTTCGAGGCGCGCGCGCTTCTTGTTGATACCCAATACCGAGCTGCCGATCGCGATGGCTCCCGACGACACGATGAGCGCCTGGTGGCCATCGGCCTGAAAGTTTGCGATGTCCTCAGCCAGCGTTTCCAGCCAGTCACGGTTCAGGCGCCCGGCATTGTCGACCAGCAGTGACGAACCGACTTTGACGACCAGCCGGCGATAGTCAGAAAGCGCCAGGTCGGCCATAAGCTAGCCAACAAGCAAGTGTTGTCGGTCGAAGGACGTCAGCGTGACCTCGCCCTTCGATACGGCAACCGTGCCGCTACGAGCGACTGCGGATAATTCACCGATTTCGGCCGCCGCCTCGACGAATTCGTCTACTTCCCTGACGCCGCCCGTCAATTGCATGGTGCAGCTCTTCTGCGCCTCGTCGAGTATTTCGGCGCCATGACGCTTCGCCAGCGCCATGGCTTTGGCGAGACCGCCCGTCCCGAGCTTGATCTTGACCATTGCGAGTTCCCGCTCGAAATGTTCGCCCAGCGTCATGTCATGAATATTGACGACGTCAACGAGCTTCGCAAGTTGCGCATTGAGCTGCGCGATGGCCGCATCCGACCCGGTAATGACCAGCGTCACCCTGGATACCCGTGGATCGTAGGTGGGAGCCACGTTGAGTGTCTCGATGTTGTAGCCACGTGACGAAAACATGCCCGTCATCCGCGTCAGCGCGCCTACCTCGTTCTGCAAAAGGACTGAAATTGCGTGTCGCATGTGATGCTCTTTGCCGCAGGAAACAGTGAATTACATGTGAAACCGGTTTGACGGTATCAATCGCGGATGGTGGCGCAGAAGCCCAAGTATTGCAATGCCATAAAAATTGGTAAACACTCGCGAAAAATCCGTTACTTACATTGCAAATGGCCAAACGATGAGCGACCAGGCAAACACGGCGCCGGCGACCGAACACCAACTCGCCGGCCAGACGATGACCGGCGCGGATACGGTCATCCAGGTCCTTGCCGACGAAAGCGTCGACACCATATTCGGGTATAGCGGCGGCGCTATCCTGCCGATCTACGACGCGGTGTTCCGTTACAACGATCGACACAGGCGCCCCGATGGCGGCTCACCGCTGCAACTGGTCGTCCCGGCCAACGAACAGGGCGCCGCGTTCATGGCCGCGGGCTACGCCCGGGCCAGCGGCAAGGTGGGCGTCGTCATGGTCACGTCGGGACCGGGCGCCACCAACACCGTTACGCCGGTGCGCGACAGCATGGCGGACTCGGTTCCCCTGGTCGTGATTTGCGGCCAGGTACCGACAGCAGCCATCGGCACGGACGCTTTCCAGGAGGCCCCGGTATCCGCGATCATGGGTGCCGTGGCGAAGCACGTCTTCCTTGTGACCGATGCGGATGCGCTCGAAGAAACCATGCGCAGCGCATTCGAACTGGCGCGCACCGGGCGGCCCGGACCGGTGGTCGTCGACATTCCCAAGGACATTCAGAACTGGGAAGGCGCTTTCAAGGGACACGGCGTACTGCCGTTGCACGGCTATCGCCGCCGGCTGGCCGCGGTCGAGGAAAACGTGCTCAACGACGCGGCCTGCGAACGCTTCTACACGATGCTGGCGGACTCGCAGCGCCCGCTGATCTACGCCGGGGGTGGCGTCATCAATGCCAACGCCACCAAGGCGATGCGACGACTTGCCAACGAATACGGCATTCCGGTGACGACCACGTTGATGGCACTGGGTGCGAGCGACACGACACACCCGCTGGCCATGCACATGCTGGGTATGCACGGCATTGCCTCCGCGAACTACGCCGTCGAAGATTGCGATTTCCTCATTGCGGTCGGCGCGCGTTTCGACGATCGCGTCGCCGGCAATCCGGGGCAATTCGGGCCCAACGTAAAATACATCGCCCATTTCGACGTCGACTTCGCCGAAATCGGCAAGGTCAAGCGCGTCAACTGGCACCAGGTTGGCATGCTGGAGCGCGACCTCACCGACATGCTTGCGTACGGTCGCCGCATTGGCTTCGAAAAGTCATTCGAGACCTGGCACCAGGAAATCGCGGCCCTCAAGAAGGACTACGCCCTCAACTACGATCGCGACTCCGACTTGATTCAGCCCTACGCCGTGATCGAGGAGATCAACCGCCATTCCAAGGGCGAAGCGATCATTGCGACCGGAGTAGGCCAGCACCAGATGTGGGCTGCGCAATACTTCGACTTCCGCGAACCGCGGCTCTGGCTCACTTCCGGCAGCATGGGCACCATGGGTTTCGGCCTTCCCGCTGCAATTGGCGCTCAGTTTGCGCGGCCCGACCGGACGGTCATCGACATTGACGGTGACGGCAGCATTCGGATGAATATCGGCGAACTCGAAACGGCCACGACCTACAACCAGCCGGTAAAGGTCATCGTACTGAACAACTTCGGCGACGGCATGGTGCGGCAGTGGCAGAAGCTCTATTTCGACGGCCGCATGTCGGGCAGCGACAAGTCACTGCACAGCAAGGACTTCGTCAAGGCGGCCGAGGCAGACGGCTTTCGGTTCGCGAAACGACTCGACAAGAAAGACGATCTGCCCGCCGTTATCAAGGCGTTCATGGAATTCGAAGGCCCTGCATTTCTCGAGGTCATCATCGACCGCGATGCGGGCGTGTACCCCATGGTAGGGCCCGGACTCGGCTACGATAGTATGATTACCGGGGATTACATCAAGAGTCGCGAAAAGCCCAGCGACGATTCGCCGGGACCAAGCGAGATGTTCTGAATTCACGGAGTTCGTGGTGCCGGAGCGAACAGGCAGAAACATACGCACGATAACGGGTTATGTGGCCAACCTGCTCGCATACCCGCGCTGGATGATCGAGCGCGAGGTTGATTTCACCAACTGCCGCTTAAGCGGCGATTACGACTCGAACGAGGTGCAGTGCACCTCTTGCGGCTTCGGGGAGGCCTGTCGCTGGCTGAACCTGAATCGCACGCCTCCATCCGCGAACGCTCCGCTGCCTGAACTCCTGCAGGCGCTTGCGGCAGCCGTCGAGTACCTGCAATCGCCAACTCGCGAACAGCCGGTGCATGAGCACGATTGTCGTTGCGATGCCTGCCAGTGGATTCGCGAAGCGCGAGGCTTCCTGCGCGTTCAACGCCACAAGACATAACCCGGCACGCCCGCAGGCGCCATATGTGTGAGCGGCGTCACGGCGTCCTCCGCGGCAGCCTATAGACTGGCAATCGCTTTCCAGAATCAGACACGGAGTGGTGCCATGAAACCCCTGCCAACCGCCATAGTGGCCGCGACCATGCTGATCACCGCTTGCGGTGGCGGCGGTGGAACCGTAGGCCCGACACCCGTCGCCGACTTCGAGATTACGAGCGCCAATGCCGAGGCCGCATCGAAAGTCGCTTACGAGGCTGCTCTCGGCAGCAGCGAACTGGCAGACCTCGGTGGCAGCATTGGCGTCACGGCGACGGCGCCGGGATCGTTCTCCAAGCCATTTGCGACTGCAGGGATTCCCGGTATCGTGGCCGAGGCCCTGCAAAACATCCCGTTCGGCCCGGAAGTTTTTCCCTGCGCCGTTTCAGGAAGCGTTACATTGTCCGGCGATATCGCCAATCCGCTGACCCTGACTGCGGGCGACAGTTTCCTCGTCGTCTCCACGGCCTGCAACGATGGCCTCGGCGAAGTGGTCGACGGCTCGGTCAGTTTCACCGTCATCGCATTCAGCGGCGATGCGCTGGCAGGCGTTTATACCGTTTCGATGGATGCCGTCGCGGATGACCTCCAGGTTACGACTGCACAAGACACGGTTACCAGCAACGGCGACGCGGGCGTTACGCTCGATACCACAGCCCTGCCGTTCGTGACGGCGTCCGTCTCCGGCGGTTCTATGACAACGGACACCAATACGAGCTCCGAGACACTATCGAATTACGCATCGACACAAACCGTCGACGGCAACCAGGCGGAGCCTCCTTATACGCTGGTCGCCTCGGGCGCCCTGCAATCGACGCAACTGTCGGGATCAGTCAGCTACGCGACGCCAGTGACGTTCGAGGGCATGGGCGACAATTTCCCGCACACGGGCGAGATGACGATTTCGGGCGAGAACTCAAGCGCACGCCTGATCGCAATTGACGATGTCAATGTGCGCATCGAAGTCGACAGCAATGGCGACGGCACCGTCGATGAAACCATCGACACCACCTGGGCCAACCTGACGTCCTGACCGGGAGGAATGCATCGCAACGACGGCTGTACCGGCTAACTCGCCGATTTATCTGGATTTTCCTAAAGCAGCGCAGTCCGGTATTATGTGAACTGGCGCAAGGAAATCTCGCTGGATTTCGGTGAGATTGGGTACAGGACCCGGAATCGGTCACCGAGCTATGCTGGCGACGCCACAAAGAGACAACCTCAACAAGATAGTCATCCTCAATCCCAAGGGTGGCTGCGGCAAGTCTACGCTTGCAACAAACCTCGCGGCCCTTTATGCGCGCGGCGGCGAGACGCCCGCCGTCATGGACTTCGACGTACAGGGATCGACGATGGGCTGGCTGGATCGCAGGCCTGCGGATCTCCCCAAAATTCACGGCATTGCAGCGTACAAGAAAACGATGCAGGCCACGCGAAGCTGGCAGCTTCGCGTTCCCAACGACACTGTCAACCTGCTGGTCGATTCGCCCGCCAGCATCACGCACGACGACCTGCGCGAGTTGACGCGAGACTCCACCAGCATCCTCGTTCCTGTGCTGCCGTCATCGATGGACATCCATGCCGCGTCGCGCTGTATCGCGGATCTGTTGCTGGTCGCAAAAGTCGACCGGCGCGATCGCAAGCTCGCCGTTGTCGCCAACCGTACGCGTAAGAACACGAAGAGCTTCAGCAAGCTCATGCGCTTTCTCGATTCCCTGGGGATTCCGATTATCGCGGTCCTGCGTGACAGTCAGAACTACGTGCATGCCGCCGAAAAGGGAGTCGGCCTCTGTGAAATGCAGCCCTCACGCGTCAGGCAGGATGTCGAACAAATCGAGAAAATCGTCCGCTGGCTGGACGCGTGGCCGGACCGCAGGCGCGGCGCCAGCGAAGCGAGATCATTGGATCGGCCGCCCGTCGTGCGCCGCTCCATCTTGCGGCGACCGCAGTTCGGATCAGCCTGACGCGCTGTTCTGAATCTCGGCGAACAGCGTCCTGTCGACGTTGCCGCCGCTAATTACGACCGCCGTTGTTCTCGAACGTGTTTCGATCTTCCCCGACAGTACCGCCGCGAGTGCGACCGCGCCGCCCGGCTCCACGACCAGCTTCAGGTGGCGAAACGCGAAACGCATCGCATCGCGGACCTCCTCGTCGCTGACGGCAAGCCCTGCACCCAAGAGCCGCCGGTTGATGTCGAATGTCAATTCGCCTGGCGTGTGCGCCTGCAGAGCGTCGCATATGGAGCGCGCCGACGCATCGACACTCACGCGTTCACCCAGTTGCAGCGATCGCGCCGTGTCGTCGAACGCCTCTGGCTCGACGGAGTGCACGCTGACCTGCGGAATCAGCGCCTTGAGCGCGATGGCGCTGCCGGCTGTCAGCCCGCCGCCGCCGCAACAAATCAGTACCTGGTCCGGCGGCAGGTTCATCGCCAGCGCCTGTTTTGCGATTTCGAGGCCCACCGTGCCCTGCCCCGCAATAATCTCCTCGTGGTCGTACGACGGCACGATCCCGGCATCGCGCTCGAAGGCGATGTCGCGCGTAATTTGCTCCCGATCGCCGCTGTAGCGGTCATAGGTAATGACCTCGCCGCCAAGTCTGCGCGTATTTGCGAGTTTTGCCTGCGGTGCGTCTTCGGGCATCACTATTGCCGTCGGTACGTCGAGCATGCCGCCGGCGGCAGCGACACCCTGTGCATGGTTGCCCGACGACCATGCAACGACCCCCCGGCGGCGTTGCTCGCCGCTCAGCTGGCTCAACATGTTGTAAGCACCGCGAATCTTGAATGACCCGGTCACCTGCAGGCACTCGGGTTTGATCAGCACGGCACCTCCTGCAATCTCGTCCAGGACGGCGTTCCGCAGCAAAGGCGTCAGTACGCTTACGCCTGCCAGCCGCTCTGCCGCCGCCTCAATATCACGGAGTTCGATCACTCAATACTCGCTTTTGCCAGCCGGTCTATTTTCGCCGCGCAGATGAAGTCATTGTCCGACAGGCCGTCTATCGCATGCGTCGTATAGCTCACGCCACAGGACCCGTAGCTCACCGTGAGTACCGGGTGGTGACCTTCGGTGATTGCAATCCACGCAACCGCGTTGGCAAAAGCCAGCGTGCGACTGTAGGCCGGGAAGTCGAACCGACGCGATATTTCCAGGCCGTCGTCACTCAAGGTCCAGTCTTCGTGCAGCGCCTCGAGCAAAGCCGCGGCCTGGTCCGGCCGCAATGGCTCGACACCGCCTTCGCAGGGTTTGCAGCGCTTTTCCGCGAGATTTTCAGACATTACGACTCCACTTCATTGCCTGCGATCAACGGTAACAACGACACCGCGAAAGCGCTACAGAAAAAAGGCCGACCCTTTCGGGCCGGCCAGGCGGAGACTCGAGATGAGTCGCAGGGAAATCTATTGAGGGTTCGAAGCTACGGCCGGTGCGTCGTTGATGAAAAGTTTGACGCTGACACGACGCTCGAGCGCGTAACTGTCGATCGAGTCATCCTGGGCCAAGGATTCCCCGTGCGCCGATACCTTGATCCGGTCGGGATTGACACCCGCAATGACGAACTGTTCGCGCACGAATTCGACGCGCTTTCTGGAGAGTTCGAGGTTGTAGTCCGCGTCACCCCGCTCGTCGGCGAAACCGTCGAGCTGAATGCGGATTTCCGGCATGGCAGACAGCGTTCCCGCCAGCTGCGCCAGCCGATCGCCCGTGGTGTCGGCAAGGGCGAACTCGTCCGTACGGAACAGGAGATCCATGTCGATGCCGGCCTGCATCAGGCTGACCAGCTCAGGGCGGGCGAACTCGCGCAGTTGCTCGATCTCGTCACTCAGCACATCGACGTCGCTCTCGAGAACCGCAACGGTGTTTCGCGAATCGCCGAGCGATCCTTCCAGGGTGTCGAGCTGTTCGTTCTTCTGGTGCATCGTGTCACCGACCTTCGCCCCGATTGCCGCACCGATGATGAATCCGACGGGGCCGCCCGCGACTGCGCCAATTACGGCACCCGATCCGACACCGATGGATTCTTCTTTCGACGCCTTGGCTGCGAATGCCGGGGACGCAGCGAACAGGGAAAGTGTCGCCAGGGTTCCGATGATCTTTGCCGAAGTAGTGTTACGCATTTGTATGTCCTCCTTAATACATGACCACGTTTGTGGCCTGTTTCGGAGTTCATTACACGGCGAAATACGGTTGGCGAAAGGTCGCTATGGTGGAAAGCCTGCGATCAATTGTGGCGAAAGGTGGCGGGCGAGATTATGCGATCAGCGATTCTCGTCGGTCAGCGCAACGAACGTGCCGCCGTTTCTTTCGCACAGGATGCGCATCAATGTCGCGAAGCGAATGGCGGTCGCCGGGATCGTGCCGCCTTTGCGAAAGCCGCGCGGAAAGCCGACGGCGTGCAGGCGCACACGGCGCTTGCCGTCTGCCCCGACACGATTGAGCCGGTCGATCGTGGCAACGACTGCGTCGATCGACGCATTGCCCTGGAAGTCGTCGCCGAATACATAAACGCTGACCTTCTTGTCGACAGCCCAGAATTGCGTAATGGCCTCCTGTATGCCGTCTACAGGATCACTGTCGCTCGTGGCCTGCCAGTTGCGCATCCGGTTGACGATCGCCTGGCGGCGTCCGGGCGAGTCGGGTATCCAGCGCGCCACGTAATCCTGAAACATGTAGCGGCCGTCGTCGTTCATGATCTGGATGCCCTTGACGGTCGGGTAGGCCTCGAGCGTTTCGCGAACTTTGCGTTGCGCGAGCCCCCAGTTGTAGTTCTGCATACTCGGCGATGTGTCGACGACGAAGATAATGTATTCACTGTCGACGGGGATTCCCGCAACAGCATCTTCATCCGGACGGCGGTAGTAGGGCTGCAGGCGCCGCATTTCTTCAGTCAGGCGCTGTTTTGCGGCCTGCATCTCGCCTTCGTCGATCGTTTCCTCCTCGTCCTGCTTCGAGGCCTGGTACTGACCGCGCACCTTGTTCAGGTCGCCCTCCAGTTCGGCGAGCTCTAACTGCGTGGACGCCGCATCCTCGCTGACCTTCTTCAGTTCCCGATCGAGAATGGTCGACTCGCCGCGTAACTGGAACAATTCCTCCTGTAACAGCGCGATCAACTGTTCGAGGTTCTGTTCCGCCTCCTCGATGACGACCGGCTCGTAGATCTTGCTGAGCACGAGCAGCAGGATGATGGCGCCAAAACCACAGCAGATGCAGTCGAGGAAAGACAGGCTGAATGCTTCAATGTTTCGGCGCCTTCTCATGACATCCCGCTCCCTATGGCCAATCCCGGCTGACGCTGACGAAACTGCCACCACTCGTCAGCGCGAGCGACCAGTAAGAGATCGGTGCGTTCAGATCGCCTTCCATCGGGTACAACAGGATGTTGATGGGTACGCCCGACGGCAACTCGCGCACCGCGCGGGTGAATATGTTCGCGCGTTCGCCGGCGCTGACGACGGCCTTGTTGGTGGATTCGGCCTCCATGGTCGGCATCCCGTCAACCAGCAGAATGATGTTGTCTGGCCGTGGGTTCAGCTCCTTTGCGACCCTGAACGCCGCATGCATGTTGGTGCCGTTTGCCGGCACGGTTCGACGCAGCACGCGCACCGCCTCATCGAGCTGGGTATCGTCCTCCGCCTTCAGCCAGATACCTTCCGAGCCCTGGATGACCGGCTCCGCCTTGTTGTTGAACATGTAGATCTGGTATTCACTGCCCTGGGCGAACTGCGAGGTCAGCCAGTCTACGCTGGCAACAACCTGGCGCCACTTGCGGGAGCGCAGCTGATCAGCTTCCGGAAGATTGCGGCGCCTCAGGATGTTGACGAGTTTGTCGGCGAGCATGCTCGCGGAACGATCCACCAGGATCAGCGTGCGATCGCCGCCCAGCTTCAGCCCGGTCAGGTACTGGCGATCGCCTTCGCCCTTGAAGGTTCGAATCTGCCGGCCGGCGGCATCCTGTTGCTTTTTCAATGCCAGCAAGCGCTTGACCTCTTCGTCGAGCGACTTGATGTCCGATTGCAGTTTCTCTATGCGCTTGATCTTGGCGAGCGTCTCGTTGTCGTACTTGTCGAGTTCGGCCTGCAGCTCCTGTATCAGGGCGATAATCTGTGCGATCTGGCTCTCGGCATCCTCCATTTCGGTTTCGAGCTTTTGCTTGATGTTGCGGGCGAGCGCCAGGTTCTTGCGGCCTTCCAGCACCTGGATCTCAAGGAGGTTGGTCTCGGCCATCAGCTCCTTGGTGTCGTCGTCAGTTGTCGCGTTGACGTGCGAGTTGATGATCATGAAAAACAGGATGACGGCGCCGAAACCACAGCTCATGCAGTCGAGAAACGACATGCTGAATATTTCCGCGGGCCTGCGTTTACGCGCCATCGCTGCTCTCCGCCGATATCAGGCGCAGTTCGAAACCGGGCGTGCCGACACGGATGAGATCGCCGGCCTGCAGCACGGCGGAGCCATCGATGCGGTGGCCGTTCAGGAACGTGCCGTAGCGGCTGTGATCGGCGACGACGCACTGCCCGTTCTCGATATTGATCACGCAGTGGCGCCTCGACAGACCGGGCATTTCCTGCTGCAGGTCGAGCCAGCGCTCACCTTCGGCGGGTTGCGTACCCAGTACCAGGGGACGGCTGCCCAGCGCCCGGGCATGGTTGCCGAACAGCAGGTGCGTCGGCTGCCCGCTGTGGTTAGCGGAATCTGCTTTCTGCACCTTTACGGGCGCCTGGTCCCAGGGCAGATGACGCGCAAGTGCAAGGCCGCCGCTTCTCCGATCCTCTCGGCAGCGTTTGATCAGGCCACGTGCCGTCGCGCCGGGCTCGAGCAGGAACGCCTCGCCACCCACGCGGGTCTTCAGTGTGTCGGCCAGGCCCGGCATGCGTGCCGCCCGGTCGCTGAGCTGCAGGGCCGGCCTATCCTCAGCCCGGTACAGGGCCCGCAGGTTGCTCACGATATTCTGGTACACCGGCGCTGCGGCCGCGACCAGCTCGAGTGACGCCATTTCAGCCTCGTGCTTGATACCGCGGTACTCTACCTGCATCGCCACCGAGTCTTCGCTTGAGGCGACGCCCAGCCAATCCAGAATGCTGTTCTGCAGCGCCTGCTCGGTTTCGGCCGTGTGCAGGGGATCGAAACGCGACTGTTGCACGAACGCTTCGGCGATGACCCGCAGCCAGCTATCATAGAGATTGAGCATGCCGCAATCGTCGATGACGACCGATCGTTCGACCTGCACCTCGCCTTCCTGCAGCAGGCGTGTCAGCGTCGTTGCATGCAGACTGAGGTCAATGTGCACGGGCACCGCGAGTTCGTAGTGGCGGCGGGTCGCGGCGATTGCGGCGTCGACCATGCCCACGATCGGGATGTCGAGTTCCATCGCGATGCCAAGCAACAATCCGAGGTTGTCATTATCCATGTACGCGGGCACCGCGATCACCAGCTTATCGCCGGGCGATGCGACACGTTTCCAGATCTGCTCGAGCTGTCGGCTGACCAGGTCTGCTGCGGTGAGCTGCGGAAATCGGCGGTCGGCGAGCGGCTCGGTCTGCAGATTCGACCAGTAGTGATTCTGGATCCGGCGCGGTTTGAGGCTGGCACTGGCGTAAGCTTCGTTCCCGGTCGTGAAATGGTCGTCCTCCAGCAACGCGAAACCCGGTTCTCGGTATAGAATCCGCTCGTCGCTGGTTACGAGAATACCGGCGTCATTCAAATGTGCTGCGAGTATGCCCACTGCTATTCGCCGCCTGTTCCTAGTCCGCCTTCATGTGCCGGATGACTTTGTCATCACAGTAGGTCTCGCTGTCGAATACGAGGCGCTCCTGCATGAGCTGCAACTGGTGGACGAGGAACATCAGGAAAATACTGATCAGCAGAGCAATGAAGGTCGAGTTGAACGCGACGCCCAGGCTCTGCGTAACGCCTGCGATGTCGCCCTTGACCGCCTTGTCCGCCTGCGCCAACGCCTCACCGATACCGCGCACGGTACCGATGAACCCGATCGACGGAATGGCCCAGGAGATATACCGAATCATCGACAGTTCCGATTCGAGTCGCTCCGCTTCCGATTCACAGATCGTATGTGTGCTCGTCGATACGTCCTGGATGTTTCGGGTCGAGGCAAAACGGCGCAGCGCGTTCAGAAGAGCGCGCGGCAGCAACATTTGCTGCCGGTCCTCCGGCAGCGCCTGGACCTGGCGCGCGAACTCGCGCGTGTCTTCGGGAAGTATTCGCATCCCCTCCGCAACCGGTACCAGGTCGACCTCCAGCAAGCGCCGTTCGCCGCTGACCTTGACAGACTTGTAGCCCATGATTGCCAGTGCCCAGAACATGAGAATGAAGCACGCCTCCTGCTCGAAGTCCTTAATCAGCACCC
Source organism: uncultured Woeseiaceae bacterium (assembly GCA_945788625.1). Classification (GTDB taxonomy): domain Bacteria; phylum Pseudomonadota; class Gammaproteobacteria; order Steroidobacterales; family Woeseiaceae; genus UBA1847. Next base: position 40,063 of record CALZMQ010000002.1, on the reverse strand, counting down.
AGACGCTGCGTTCGCGAATGAAGTCCGGATCGGCCGCCGCCATCATATTCTGTTCTTCGATGACCTCAACTGCGTTTGGACGCACGACCGACACGTAAAAGGCATGCACAATAATAATTGCGATGATCAGTGCAAATAGTTGAAACACGAATTCAACGGGGATGTTTCTCTTGTTCATCGATGCAACCTGGCCTTGAATCAAATATCCGTTGGGAACGGTATGGACTGTCCGAACTTGACGTCCTCGCTGGGAATAAAAGCATCCTCGTCTTCGTCGGCGTACAACTCGTCGAGATCTTCATCTTCGTCAGGGTCTTCGTCCACCGAGTCGTCAGACGTGGCGGCGGAATCCGATTCGCTCGTTTCGCCGGCAGCCGTGTCGGGTGCTGCGGGCTCGGATTCCTGCGCCGGCGCGAGTGCAAACGCAAACAGCGCCAGCAGAATAATAATCAGCAATCGATGCATGCCCGGGCTCCTCTGCAACACGTTAACAATTGGACCATCCCGATCCACGATTGTCTCACGAAAATTCAGTCCGCATAGCGTGCGATACGGAATCCGACATCCGGCCGCGGCGTCGCACTGTAATCGCGATAACTCAGCCGCAGCTCCGTGATGCCGGCATGACGCCAGCTCGACCCGCGGATGACGTGGCTCTTGCCGCGCTCAGGACCGACAGGGTCGACGGCAGGGGTCGTGATGCCCGGAGTAGGCACCGTGTAAAAGTCATTCACCCATTCCGCAACGTTCCCCGCGGTGTCATACAAACCGATCGGGTTGGGCTTGAATTTGCCGACCGGCGCTGTCGAGGCGTAGGCGTCGTCATAGGCCGGGAGAATCGAAGGAACGAGCTCCCTCGCGGACCGATCGGCAAGGTTGCCGCTTTCCGGCGGTGGCGGCCACTTGTCTCCCCACGGAAATTTCAATGGCTGCTGGCGCCCTGCGTAGCGCGCCGCCAGCGCCCACTCCGCTTCTGTAGGCAACCGGTAGCCGTCCGGCGTCGGATACACCGCAACCCACTGATCGAACTCCTGCCTGTATGCCGGAGTCCGTCCTTCCAGTTTGCTCAGCCAGTTGCAGTACTGTACTGCGTCGGCCCAAGTCAGGTTGGCCACGGGATTGTCATCCGCGGCCAGCGACACGTGCACGTCAGCGCCGGAGTCGTGATTCTTGCGGAACTGGGCAAACTGCTTGTTGGTCACTTCGTGCACGCTGATCAGGAAGGGCCGCGTAATGGTCACCGGACGGATGACCTCATTGGCGCGCCGCCCCATTTCGGCACGCGACGCACCCATGGAAAACGTTCTTCCCTCGACGCGCCGCATGGTCTGGCCGGCCGCTGTTTCGAGCGTCTGGGCGACGGAATCGCGCGCCACGGCTTCGAGAGAGCGCAGACGCGCGGTCAGCGTCTGCGGGTATCCGGGCCGTGGTGTAATCGTGCGCTTCCAGGACGTGTAGCCTTGCCGGCGTACCTCGATGCTGTGCGGTGCGGAACTCAGGCGCACGGTGGTCTTGCCGCTGCCACGGGCGCGACCGTCAACGTACACGGTCGCATCGGCCGGCGTCACATCCACCGTGACGGTCCCGAGACGCGCCGACAAATCGACAGTGATCGATTCGCTGGCGGCCGACTCCAGTCGCAGGCTGCGGCTCGTGACTCCGTAGCCCGCTTTCGACATACCAATCACGTAGTCCACGCCCGGCGACAGTGACAGTGTGATCGGCGACTGGCCGCGATATCGGCCGTTGACAGTGACATTCGCGCCGCGCGGAATGGTATTGACCAGCAGGCGGCCATCGGCGGGTTGCAACGTGATCTTCGGCAGCGACTGCGGAACGTTCGCCTCGGCAACGATGTTGCCGTCCCAGGCGGCGTAGCCATCCGCCGCAATCGTGATCTCATGCGTGCCTTCCAGCAACTGGATCGTGCCGGGCGTTACGCCCATCGGCTCGTCGCCCGCAAAGATTGTCGCACCGCTCGGTTCCGATTCGACGTAGACGTCCGCCCACTGCGGCACCAACTGCACATGCACGCTTTCGAGCCTTTCGAGCCCGGCCATCTCGACCGTGCCCGAATACGGTAAATAGCGCTCGGATTCGACGCGCAGCGCGTGCGTTCCCGGTTGCAATTCCAGCGGTCCGAACGGCGCCTTGCCGACCTGGTCGTCGTCCACCGTTACGACAGCGTCGACCGGCGGGTCTGCGATGACCAGCAACTTGCCCGGCTTCTTGCGCATGCGCAGCTTGATCGTCATCGACTGATCGTCGCCCACGACGAAACTCTGGTCGACGTCGTAATAGCCCTTCTTGTTGACGTTGACCGTATAGGTCCCTTTGCGCAGCAGGGTGCGATCACCAATGGGAAGCTGGAACCAGCCGCCGTCGATGTCGAAGCCGTCCGGTCCGGGCGGTTCGATTTCGAATTGCACGGACTTCGAGCTGAACAACAGGTAGGAGGCGAACAAGAGGATCGCCAGTCCGCCGCCGACGATCGCGCGCAATGGGTGCAACTTCGTGGTGCTGATTTGCGCCGTCGTCTCGGCGGCGCGACGAAACGCGGTCGGTGCTATCGCCTCGTCATCCGGCAGCGCGTCTTCGGCCGGGTCCACCGGCGGCCGCGTAACGTAGGCGCTATCTTCGAGTTTGACGTCCAGCAGCACGCGCTTTGCGTCGGTCGTTACGCAGATGCGACTACCGAAAAACTGCAGTTCGTCGCCGTGGCCGAGTCGGCGGCTTGCCTCGAGCGGCTCGCCGTTGATTTCGAGAGATGTGTCCTTCCCCACCGGCTGCACGAACGGCACTCCGTCGAGCAAGTCCAGCAGGGCGACGGGCGGTCCGCCCGGTCCCGGCAGACGCAATGCACATTCGCTGCCGGTACCGACGCGAAGCGGTAACGCGCTCGCGTCGACGCGACGCTCACCTTCCACGTCCCTGATGAACAAGTCTTCGAAACTCAAATTCTCTCCTCGCAACGCACCACGACGGGTTGCATGTCGATTTCCGGCGCAACCCTGAATTCCAGGCGAACGTCACGAAAGCCCGGCCGCACGCCGACAGCGACGTAGGTCCCGGGCCGAAGCGCCAGTTCCGTGTTGGTAAAATTACCCAGATTGCCGACTTTGTAAACTGAGACGTGAGTGAGGTTGTCGGAAACCAGTGCGACCGGAACGGGCGTTGCTGCCCTCTTCAGCAATCGGGACAGCTCGTCGCGCTGTGCGGCGAGACGTGATCCGATGTCCTGCATGCGTGTAATGTCGACGACCAGCGTCGTGGCTTTCTGCATTACGGACGGAATACTCAGCCTGTCGGGCTCGGCCACGTAATCGTCCAGCTGCTTGTGCAAGGCGCTCATCTTCTGTGCATGGTCGCGCCCCTCTATCGCGAAGGACAGGTTGGCATCGATTTTGAGAATCTCCTCGTAGGTCGCGGCGACTGCGTCCCAGTGTTCGTCATGCTCGAGAGCAAGCGCCTCCTGCTCCAGAACATTGATGTCCTGCAGACGCAAACCCTGGTCGACCTGCAACAGGCCGTCCGCGGGTTCGCGCGACTCGGGAATCAGCTTTTGCGCCATGCGAAATGCCGCCCTTGCCGCCAGGAAATCGCCCGACGTAATCGCCTCCAGACCCTCACTCATGCGCAGGTCGAATTCCATCTCGGTCCTCGTCCGCTGCACACGTACAAGGCCTTCCTGGGCCGGGACCCATTGCGGATCGATCGTCACGGCCTGCCGGAAACTCGTCTCCGCCGCCTCGAGTTCCAGGTCTTCTTCGTACTCCAGGCCCTGGTCGACGAGGCGCAGTACGCTGTCGAGGTTCCTTGCGCGCTCGTAACCGGCAACGGCAACCGGGTCGTTCGGCGTAATCGCCACGGCGAGTTCGAACAAGCGCAGCGATTCGGCCCTGTCGGACACGTCGAACGCGGCCTGGGCGCCGCTAAGCGCCTTCTGGAATTCGGCGTCAATCTGGTCGAACAAGGGTTCGACGACGGCGATTGCATCGAGGTAATTGCGCTGCGCGGCATCGTAGTCTCTCTCGAGATAAGCGCGGTCGCCCGCAGCGTACAACTCCTCCGCCTTTTGAAACTGCACGCCGGCCCAACGCCGCACGCCCCGCTGCTTCAGGGTTTCGAAATTCGACAGCAACTCGCCCAGGATCATCTCGGCGTTGAAACGGGCTTTGCCCGTCTCGTCGAGGCCACTGTAGTCGGCCTCGTTTTCGTTGAACTCGATTTCTTCGCCGTCGATGCCCGTGGCTTCCGGGACGTACTCCCGGGTTACCCGCCGCCGGCCCGTCGGGTCCTCATCGCCAGCCGTTGTATCGGGCTCTGCCAGCTCATCAGTCGGCACTGTCCCGGCCGGATCCTCTCCCGCCACGGGTGCCGAGCGGTCCGGCGTAACGCTGTCGGGCAGCAGGAAAACGACCCCGAACAACAGCAGCAACAAGACACTCAGGGCAATCCCAAGCGTGGTGATGCTCACACCCGACGCGGGCTTGGCGGCAATCGCCGGTTGCTCTGCCGCGGGGACCTTGCTGACAGGTTGAATCGATGCAACGGTCTCGACAAGTTCCTCGGACACGCGCGGCCGCGCCGCCAGGTCGAGCTTTGCGGGGCCGGGCGGGTAACCCGCCGCACGCAGTCGTTCGATTACCTGGTCCGCGCCGGGCCGCCGGGCCGCATCACTATCGAGCATTTCGGCGACGAGCCGTTGCAGCGGTTCGGACACGGCCGAACCATCGGCTGTGCGCAACGGTGGGATCGGCGAGCCGCCGGTTTTCCCATCCGCCTTCGTCAGCGCGGCGGGAGGCCGCCCGCTGACCAATTCGTAGATCAGTATGCCCAGCGCATACACGTCGTCAGCCGGCTGCGCCGGCTCGCCGGCAAGTGCCTGCGGGCTGCGCGTTATCGGCGAACCGCCGTCCTTGATCTCACCGGACGTCGCGGCAACCCCGAAATCGCCGAGATACGGCGCGCCGTTGCGGTCCAACAGGATATTGGACGCCTTGATATCCCTGTGCACGACGCCTTTCGCGTGTAGGTAGCGCAGCGCATCGGCAATCAGGCCGACAGGACCGAGCACCTGCTCGACGGGCCTGCCTCCGAGTACGCCGATATCCGGGCCGTCGATAAACTGCTGGCTGTAGTAAGCGTTCGGCGGATCGTCGTGGAATTCGAATACACGCACGATGTGTGCATGCATCAGGCGAATACTGGTTTGCCATTCCGCGCGCAGGCGCTCAGCGTCGCCGGGCGTGCCGACCGCAATCTTGAGGGCGACTGCCGCTTTTGTGAACCGATCTTTCGCCAGCCACGTGCGTGCCTCACCGCCATCGCCGAGCTGTCGCTCGAGTGTGTATCGGTCGGCTAGTTGGGTCCCTTTGCTGAGTTCAAGCATCTCGCGCCGATAAGTTTCCGCCCACTCTTATAGTGTAGCTTCAGGCGCACGAACCGGCGCGCCTACTTCGATGGCCTGGGTAAAACCCGTCTCGGCCTCGTAGATCTCCTTGAGGAGGTTGCGCCAGCTTTCGTACTGCGCCGCGGCAGTGCCCGTAAGGCGTCGCTCCTGCCCCTCGACGTTGACGATCATCGGCGCTGCCTCGGCTCCGAACGATTCGGATAATTCGGCGATAGCGTCAAGATGCAGGTTTGCGTCACCGCGCCGGCGCAGCGCGCCGATGATGCGATTTGCACCCTCGGAAATTCCCAGGTTCTGCAAGCCGCGGTTGATTCCGCGCGTCGTTCTGCTGCCGGAGCTCTGTGTATCGATGGCCAGCGAACCAGCCAGTACCACGACGCCGAACAGGGCCTGCATGCGAGCAGATCGCTTGACCTCGCGGAAGTTGATGGTCTCCTGGCGCGCATTTTTGCGCCAGCTGCGATAGGGAATCGAGATGCCGTAGTAGAAGTTCGCGTAGTGCTCGTTGAGCGTGTCGACGACGAGCCGATCGCGCTCGCGTATCTGCCGCAGGCGTACAACGGCCGGGTCGCTTTCAGCCGGCAAGCGAACGATATCGACGAGACCGTCCTGCCCTTCCTGCAGGTGCTGACCGTAGGCGAGTGGCGACATGTCCGCGAAAAACTGCAATTCGGATATCTGCCGCGTCTGTTGCAACTGCCTGGCCGGCAACTGCGCCACGAAAGATTGCAGGTCATTGGCGATATCGTTGAACACCTTCTGATAAGGGTCGCGACGCCTGTCGCGGCGCTCGGAATAGGACGTCATGCCGGTTTGCGCCTCGTATTCCTTGTCGAACCAGTGACGACCCGCGGCATCGTCGACCGAGATGTTCAGTACGATGAACTCGCCATCCGACTTGTCGATTTCACCGCTGATGATGACGTCTGTGAACGCAGCGCGGGACGGGATGACGCGTACCGCTCCCCAGTGGCCGGTTCCTTGCAGCGTCGTTTTCAGGTGGTAGGCAAGGTACTTCGTTTCGGCCTTGCGTATGTCTTCGAATACCCCGGATTTCTCCGGGTCGTTTTTCTCTGGAATTCCGTCGCCGAATTCCACAATGCCGACGTCAAGCAACATCGCCTCTTCCACCGGCGACTCCGCCACGAGAAGTTTTGTCTCCTCGGCGACAACCACCTCTTTCACCGAGCAGCCCGCGGCCGTCAGGCAAACCGTTCCAAGCAGTAGCAGAATCCTTCGCATCGCGTCCTCTTACATTCCCTTGTACTTGCGGTATTCCTCCCAAAGGCGCTCGCGCAGTTCCGGGTCCTCTTCGGCCAGGGCCGCTTCGCGAAGCTGCTTGGCAACGATGTCGTCGTCGATCATTACGGATATGTCGTCCGGCGTGCGTTTTTCGATCTCGCTCTCACTCATGCCGGCAAGCGGATCGTTCCTTGCGCCGGCAGCACCACCGCCACCGCCGCCACCGCCCGAAGCACCGCCACCTGCGCCACCCTCCGACATCGCGCCGGCTGCCTGCTCGCCCAGGCTGATGCCGCCACCGGAGCCGCCGCTGCCGCCGCTGCCGTAGCCTTCCGTGTTACGGCCGACGGTCTCGATCTCGCGTTGTTCTTCCATCAGGACCTCGTCGAAGTCGCCAACGGATCCATCCAGTTCCTTGCCGAGCTGCTCGGCGCGCTCCGGGTCACTGCAACCCATGCCGCCACCGATGCCGCCGCCCATCACGCCGCCGTCACTGCAATTACCGGAACCATCGGCACCGCCACCCGGAATCTGCACACTCTCCATGCCCCCGGAGCCGCCAGCGCCGTCGCCGGAGGAGCCTCCGGAAGCGCCGCCGCCAGAAGAGCCGTCCGGCATGCCGCCGCCGGAAGAGCCACCGGGCATACCGCCGCCGGAAGAGCCACCGGGCATTCCGCCGCCGGAAGAGCCGCCGGGCATTCCGCCGCCCGAGGAACCGCCTGGCATGCCGCCACCGCCACCGGGGAGACTGATTCCCCCTCCGCCGGGCAGGCTAATGCCACCGCCGGAGCCGCCGCCACTGCCGCTGCCCACACCGGACGAGGCACATCCGGCCATGATGACGGTGGTCGCCACGGCGACGATTGCGGACCTGAAAATGGGCGTGCTGCGCAGTTTTGCGGGGATTTGCTTCATTGTCTTGAGCCTCTCGTATCGAGATGGGGCGACGGCGAAAACAGACGGCATTCGCCACCTATTCTTTGGTTTGAGCACTAATCCAGCCCGGGGTTCCGTACCCCGACGATAATACGCCCCTTTTACGCAATCAACCGTAACACCTTACATATCATTGTGTCGGCGGGCGCTCCGGTTTCCTGAAGAGGATCAGCGATAGATCGTCCGGTTTACTGGGTTGGCCGTCGCCGAGACCACGCATTCGTTGATCGGCGAGCGCCACGGCGCACTGCGCCGCATCCGTGAGCGGGCCCTTGCGCACGCACTCGATAATCTCGTCGAGGTGTACATTGTCCATCAGACCGTCGCTCGCCAGCAGCACCGTGTCCCGGGGATTGAGCGTCACCATGGCACCGACGTCGATACGCATGTCCGCGGTGCCCATGAAATTCGACACCAGGTGCCGTTCCTCGTGATGCAGCGCTTCGCGTTCGTCCAGGAAACCGGCCTCCACCGCAAATCCGGTCGGTGAATGTGCCGTTGTCTGCAGTTTGATCAGCCCGCGTTGCCCGACGATCATCGCCTCCGAATCGCCAATCTGGTAGGAACGCGCAAGCAGCCCCTCGATGGTAATGACCGTCATCGTCGTCGCCGAGCCGTTGGCCAGCTGCAATACGGCGTCGTTGGCCGCCTCGATACCGTTCAGAATGGCCGTGCGCAACAACATCGTCTTGTCCATGGCCGCATGCAGCGACTCGGCAAGTGTCGTTATCGCCGTCAGCGAAGCGCGCTTGCCGGCGGGCAATCCACCGGCGCCGTCGGCAACGACGAGGACCGCCGCACCAGGCCCGTAGGGGATGATAGCGACCGAATCCTCGTTCTCCGTGTCCTTGCCGGGATCCCGGCAGGTGTAGGCGACGGCAGTACCGCCGGCCACTTGCGCCTCCACCTGCTGCGGCTCGGTGGCCCCGTCCAACAGCAGTATTTCCTCAAGTGACTCGGACATCGACGGCAACCTCCTATTCAGTTCCGCCGCACGGGTTCGCGGCACCAGGCGCAGAAATTCCAGAAATCCCGCGCAATGCCCCAGTTGCAAGCCTTGCAGGAGTGTTTGCTGCCCTTCAGTTTCCACGGCCGCCGCACCTTCAAACGACACCAGGGGCAATAACGCATGAACGGCATCATGGGGCCGCGGCAGCGCTTGTTCGCACAGCGGGCGACGTAGCGCTTGTCCGGATAGTGTCGCGTCGACTCCTCGACGAAACCGGGCCCGTAGCACCAGGCGCAGTAATCCCAGTCATTTTTGGCGCCGCGCTCGCAGCGCGGACAGCTGGACGGCATCTTCGACTCCGAACCACGCGCCGGATTGTCGAAGCCGCACCAGGGACAGGCCTGCATGCTCTCGGACACGGGCCCCTCGCATCGGCGGCAGTGATAGTCCGTCTGCAATTGCTGCTTGAACTGCCGCTGAAACTGGCGCCACTGCATCTGCCGCCAGGACGTGCCTCGCTGGCTGCCGTTCTTTGCCCTGGGTCGTTTCTGTTTTCGCGCATGGCTTTGCGAGCGAGCGAAATCCGCCTGCATCTGCACCGCGTCGCGGTAGCGCTTGCCCGGGTCGAGCTGGATGGCTTTCTTGAGGATGTCGATCAGCTCCGGTCGAATCCGCGACTTGAGCCTGTCGTCGCCCGGCAGCGGCCAATCGAAGGGCCATTCCGGCAAAGTGCCGGAAAACAGACGGTACAGCACCAGGCCCATCGAAAACACGTCCGACTGGAACTTCGGCCGTCCCATGGCCTGTTCCGGAGCAATGTAATCGATCGTCCCGGACCCGGAAGCCTTGAGCGTGCGCAGGCTGAGTTTTGCAAAGCCGAAATCTCCGAGCTTGAGTTGATCGCCTTTGAACAGGATGAAATTCTCGGGCTTGATGTCGCAGTGAATGATCTTGTGCTCGTGCGCATGGGCCAGCGCGGCCAGGCCCTGGCTGGCAAGATCCAGCGCCCGGGCCGGCGAGGTCCGGCGTTCGATGCGATTCGCCAGCGATTCCTCGCCGAGTTCCATCGCGATAACGAAATTGTTGTCGATATAGCTCGCATTGAGCACAGAAAGGATATTGGGATGCTTGAGCTTCGTTGCGACGCGGACCTCGTGCAGGAACTCCTCGTCCCCTGTGTTTCGGTCCCTGATCGGTATCTTCAGCGCGACCTTGATTTTCTGTATTGAATCGTAGGCGCGATAGACGTTGGCCAGCGGCCCGGACGCAATGCGCCCCAGGATCCGGTACTTGCCGATTTTCTGTCGGGCACGGAGCATTGGCCTAGCCAGCGGCCCGCACGCGATTGACGGCATCCTGCCAGCCGCGCAGCAAGCGCTCGCGATGGGGCCTGTCCATGGCTGGCTCGAACGAGCGATCGAGTTGCCACAACGACGACAGATCCTGCACCGAGTTCACGACGCCTGCGCCATACCCGGCAAGGCAGGCCGCGCCGAGCACCGTCGACTCGACGTTGACGGGCCGCTCTACGACAATATCGAGAACGTCGGCCAGGAATTGCAGGAACCAGTCGTTGGCGACCATGCCGCCGTCGACGCGGATGACGCTCGGCCTGATACCGTCTTCGGACATCGCATCGATCAGGTCACGGGTCTGGTAGGCGACCGATTGCAGCGTCGCGGTGACTACTTCGTCCCGGCCGCTGCCGCGCGTCAGCCCGAGAATCGCGCCTCGCGCATCCGGGTCCCAGTGAGGGGCCCCCAGACCGGCAAACGCGGGCACGACATGGACGTCTTCGACGACGCCGGTGCGTGTCGCGATCTGTTCCGTCTCGGGCGCGGAATCGATGATCCGCAGCTCGTCACGCAACCACTGCATGGCCGACCCGGCGACAAAGACGCTCCCCTCCAGACCGTAGGTGACGGCACCATCGATGCGCATTGCGACGGTCGTAAGTAAGTGATTGTCGGAGTGCAGCGCTTTGGCGCCCGTGTTCGCAATTACGAAGCAACCTGTGCCATAGGTGCTCTTGGTCATACCGTCCGAAAACCCGGCCTGCCCGATCAGGGCTGCCTGCTGATCGCCGGCAACGCCACGAATGGGCACCTCGCCACCCAGGAACTCACCGCGGGCGGCACCGAAATCCGCTGCACAGTCACGGACGTCAGGGAGCAGTGACGCAGGTATCGAGAACAGATCCAGCAGGTCGGCGTCCCACTCCTGCGTGTGAATATTGAAGAGCAGCGTACGTGATGCATTGCTCGCGTCGGTCGCGTGCACACGGCCGCCCGTGAGGCGCCATAACAGGAAGCTGTCGATCGTACCGAAGGCAAGTTTGCCTGCCTCGGCGCGTTCACGAACACCGTGGACGTTATCGAGAATCCACGCGATCTTGGTCGCCGAGAAATACGGGTCCAGGCGCAAACCGGTCTTTTCCGTCACGGCTGCCTCGCGGCCGTCGTTCTTCAATGACTGGCAATACTCGGCGGTGCGGCGGTCCTGCCAGACAATTGCGTTGTAGACGCACGCGCCGGAATCGCGGTCCCACAAGACAGTTGTCTCGCGCTGATTCGTGATGCCGATGGCAGACACGTCGGCAGCGGTCGCGCCGGATTTGCGCATCGCGTCCCGGGTGACGGCCGTTACCGACTCCCAGATGGCCTCGGGGTCGTGCTCGACCCATCCTGGCTGCGGGTAGATCTGTTCGAACTCCCGCTGCGAACTCGTCACGACGCGTGCGTCGTGATCGTAGATGACCGTGCGGCTGCTACTGGTTCCCTGGTCTATTGCGAGAAGATACTTTGCACCTTTCATGCGGATTCACCCACGCTGCTTGTCATTCCGTAGTCAGTTCTTCAATGTTGGCAAAATGCACGAGTGCCTCGGGATTGGCCAGCGCCCCGGTGTTTTTTACGGTCTCCCCGTGCACCACAGAGCGTACGGCCAGTTCGACGATCTTACCGCTCCTGGTTCGAGGAATCTCAGCGACGGCGATTATCTTTGCGGGCACGTGTCGCGGCGTCGTGTTTTCCCGAATGACGGTCCGTATGCGCTGCTGCAATCGCTCATCGAGTACGACGTCGTCCCGCAATACCACGAACAAAACCACGCGCACATCGTCTTGCCAGTTCTGGCCTATTGCGATGCTCTCGACGACCTCGTCCAGTTTTTCGACCTGCCGATAGATTTCGGCGGTGCCAATTCGAACTCCTCCCGGATTCAGGACGGAGTCGGAACGGCCGTGAATGACCATGCCGCCACTTCTGGTCAGCTCCGCAAAGTCGCCATGCGCCCAGATACCGGGGAAGCGCTCGAAGTAGGCGGCACGGTAACGTGCGTCGTCGGGATCGTTCCAGAACCCGACTGGCGCCGACGGAAACGGTTTCGTGCACACGAGTTCGCCATGCTGCGCGACAACCGGATTACCGTATTCGTCAAAAACCTCCACGGCCATGCCGAGACCGCGGCATTGCAGCTCACCGCGCCGCACCGGGAGTGCCGGATTGCCGAGCGCAAAACAACTCAGAATGTCCGTGCCTCCGGAAATCGACGCCAGCTGCAGGTCGTCGCCTATCGCATCGTAGACATAGTCGAAACTCTCCGCGGCGAGTGGCGAGCCGGTCGATAACACGGCTCGCAGGTCCGGCAGCGAGAACTCGTCCTTCGGGCGAATGCCGGCTTTTTGCAGCGCTGCAATGTATTTTGCGCTCGTTCCGAAAACCGTGATTCGTTCATCTTCGGCCAGTTGCCACAGCACGCGGCCGTCACTGTAAAACGGCGAACCGTCGAACAACACCAGCGTCGCGCCGGCAGCGAGTCCGCTTACGAGCCAGTTCCACATCATCCAGCCGCAAGTCGTGAAATAGAACAGGCGATCGCCGCTGCCAATATCCGTGTGCAGCACGTGCTCCTTCAGGTGTTGCAGCAAGGTGCCGCCATGCCCGTGCACAATGCACTTCGGTACGCCTGTCGTCCCGGAGGAATACATGATGTAGAGGGGGTGATCGAAATCGACGGGGACGTACGAGTACAGGGCACCAACAACGGCAAAATCGCTCCAGGGGACCGCCTCGTCGATCGAGACTTCACCCGGGACATCGCTCGCAAACGGCACAATGACGACGCGTTTGATTCCCGCAATTTTCTGCACTACGCCCTCGACAGTCGGGCGCGTGTCGCAGGTCTTGCCGTTGTAGTAGTAGCCGTTGCATGCAAACAGCACTTTCGGTTCGATCTGCCCGAAGCGATCTGCAACGCCGTTGATGCCGAAATCGGGGGAACACGAGGACCAGACCGCGCCGAGACTGGCCGTCGCGAGCATCGCAATGACGGCTTCCGGGCAATTCGGCAGGAAACCCGCGACGCGATCGCCTGTGCCGACGCCGGCCAATTGCAGCCCGGCGGCAATCTGCGCCACTGCAGTGCGAAGCTCGTCATGACCAAGACTTACCCTGACTCCGTTTTCGCCGCGAAACACGATCGCATCACCGTCGCCGGCGATGCGTAACAGGTGCGCGGCATAGTTCAGACGGCTGCCGGCAAACCAGCCGGCATGCATCATGTCGTCGGGATTGGCGAGCACGGTATCGGCAGCCGTGTCGAAGCGCACGTCGCAAAAGTCGCAGAGCGCCTGCCAGAATACGGGAGCATCCTCGACCGACCAGCGATACATCGCGTCGTAGTCTTCTATTCCGACCGAGCCCATGAACCGGTGCATGGCGGACGCCGAAACACGAGACTCATCGGGTGCCCAGATGATTGAATTATTCGTCACACTTGTCTTCGCAGGTTTCAGCCGGCGGGTCGGCTCAGTATCCACAAATCCAACCTTGTGTCCACGTCCCGTGCGGAGCCATACTGGGCGCATGTCGAATACGCTGCTCTCGATTACCGTTGCCGTCGCTGTCGTGCTGATCGGGTCCTGGTTGTGGATCACGCGCCGGGGCTTGCGGCGCGTGCCGGCAGTCCTGAAACCGGGCAGCCCGTTGCCCGATTTTAATGCCATCGACGAACAGGGCGACCCGGTACGCTCGACCCAATTACATGGCTCACCCACGGTAATGCTGTTTGTCCGCGGCAACTGGTGCCCGTTCTGCAGCAAACAGGTCAAGAACCTGACGAAGTATTACAAGGACATCATCGATCTCGGTGCCAAGCTGATCCTGGTCACGCCAAAGCCGCTGGAGACGACGCGCCGGGTCGCGGAGTTTTTCGAGGTCGAGTTCGACTTCTGGCTGGACGACGCTCTCGAGGTCACCAACCAGGTAGGCCTGCTGCAAAAGTCCGGCGTACCCGGCGATTACAACAAGGAATACGGCGCCGATACCGTCTGGCCGACTGCCCTCGTCGTCGACAAGGCCGGGATCATTCGCTTCACTGAACTCTCAAAACATATTTCGGATCGGCCCGATCCCGAGGTGCTGCTGCGCGAACTCAGGCGGACGCTCAAAACCTGACGCCCACCGCCTTGCACAGGAACCGCATGAATGGCTCCGCCGCTTTAAACGATGCTTCTACCGAGCGCTGAAACTGCGGTTTCAGGCAGGCCGCAACCTCCATGTCTTTAACGGCGATAAAGCTCTTGCGGCGAATGTCGTCGATGCACTCGTGGTCCTTGTCGAAGCCTCGCGGCGGACGCGTGAGCGACTCGCCCCCAAGCTGGAATTGTCGCTTGAAAGCCGGCTCGCTTATCACGCGCTTCCATTCCGCCGGCTTCGCCGTGATTCGTTCCCGAATGCCGCGCAAGGGATCGGAATCGGGCCGCCACATGCCGATGCCGATGAACACCTGCTCAGGATCTATATGCAGGTAATAGCCCGGCGCATGCATGTCCTTCGCCTGCTCATGACGAAACTGGATGCCGATATTGGTCTTGTAGGGGGTCTTGTTCTTCGAAAAGCGCGTATCGCGATAGACGCGCATCAACGAGCCGCCCATACGCGTCGGCATGGCGACGAAGCGTGGCGCGATTTTGGCGAGCGGGTCCTGCATGGACTGGATGAAATGCAACGCAACGTCCAGGACATCGCTCTCGTAACGGCTCTTGTTTTCCTTAAACCACTCACGGTTATTGTTTGCGGCCAGTTCCTCGAGGAACCCGATCGTGTCCGGGCCGAATTTCGCATACCGGGACGCCACGGCTAGCAGTTCCCAGTGGCCGCATTGGGATGCGGAAACATGTCCGACTCGTCCTCGCCTTCCCGGGGTGCGACGCAGGCAAAGTCCTTTTCGACCAGAACGTTCAGTTTGGCGCCATCGTCCAGCACCTGCTCGCCAGGCAGCGACACCTGCTCGGTCGTTGCCCATGCCAGTACTGCAGTTTCCGGCAAGCGAACGGTAATAGTGTTTTCGGAAAAGAACGCCGTGGGGTTGACGATCGCCGGACTGGCCTCGACCTGGTACTGAAATTCCCTGCCCCCGGGAAAAACGGTTTTCGCAGACACGATACCGTTGGTCTTGAGCAGCTCGACCTCGCCACGTGTAAGACGCAATCGAATGGAATTGTCGCGAATTCTAAGTTTCACCGCTTCGTCTTCTTGTTGTTCGCATTGGTTTTGATTTGCCGCGCGTGCACGCGGGCTGCCAGGTACCGGGCACCTGGCGTTACAACATCGGACCGAACGTTCTATCGGTTCGTCTGATCGTTGTCGTTTTTCTTGTCGCTGAACGAATTCAGCGACGGACCCGGAATTTCAACATCGACGACCGGGCCCTGGCTTGTAATGACGACCTAATCGGCCATTACGTTTTCGGCCTGTGGTCCTTTCTGCCCCTGTGTCACTTCCATCGTGACTTTTTGTCCTTCTTTCAGGGTCTTGAAACCTTCCATTTGGATCGCCGTATGGTGTACGAAAACATCCTGTCCACCTTCACGCTCGATGAAGCCAAATCCCTTATCGTCGTTGAACCACTTGACGGTTCCCGTAACTCTTTCGCCTGACATAACTACCTCTTTCTGAACACTCCGTCTCTTGACGGCCCTGGCGCCACGCCGTAGCGGTCGCAGCTGGGAAAATAGTACCCGCTATTGCAATTCAATGCCCGCGAATCGCCATGGGCCGAAAACGCCAAATGGCGCGTGGCGCGAATAAGTCTGTAAATTTAGGGATTTTCGCGACTATCGCGGCCGAGTTGTCGCATACCAACCGGCCGATCCGCAGGAAAAATTTCGCCGCGATTGCGCAATTTGGGCATTGATTACCACGGAAACATTTTGGCTAGACGCGTTGCTGTACGTAGCCTGTGCCCAGTTTTTTGACATCGTTGCAACCGAGCAATGCCATCGTTCGGTCAACCTCGGCGCGCAGCAGCTCGAGACCGCGTTCGACGCCGGCCTGCCCGCCCGCCGCCAGTGGGTACAGGTAACCACGGCCGATACTGCAGGCGTTCGCGCCCAGCGCCAGTGCCTTGACGACGTGCGTGCCACGTCGGATGCCACCGTCGCAGATTATTTCGAGCCTGTCGTGCAGGGCATCGGCCACGCGCGCGATGCAATCGACGGGCGCCGGCGCCGATTCGAGCTGCCGGCCGCCATGGTTCGAGAGCATGACGGCCGTGGCCCCGGAGTTCGCCGCCTTGCGGCAGTCGTCGACGGTCTGGACCCCTTTGATGACCAGCGGGCCGTCCCAGCGACTGGCCAGCCACTCGACATCATTCCAGGTCAGCGATCGATCGAACTGTTCGTTGATGTATTCCACGACGCCGCTGTCGATCTTGGCGCCGGCATCGCTGCTCGTGATGTTCACGAGGTCGAGGTCTTTTCGGACCAGGGCGCGATACAGCCACCCCGGATGTCGTGCATAACTGATCGCGCTGCGCCATTTGAACCTGGGTGGGGCCGACATCCCGTAGATAAGATCGCGTTCGCGATTCCCGGCCAGCGGCGTATCCACGGTCAGGCACAATGCCACGTAATTCTTCTCCCGGCTTCGGTCGATGAAATCCTGCGTAAGGCCTCGGTCCTTGAACACGTAGATCTGGAACATCTTCGGGCATGTACCGGCATCCGCCGCGTCTTCGATGGTGGTCGTACCAAGCGTCGACAGGCTGTAGATCATGCCGAATTTGTCGGCGGCGCGGACGACGGCCGGCTCGCCATCGCGATGGAAGAGCTTCGAGGCACCGGTCGGCGCAATCATCACGGGCCAATCGACGTCCTGCCCGAACAGGCTTGTCCTGAGCTTGATACTGCTGACGTCGGAGAGTTGCGACGGCAGCAGTTCGTAGTCGTCGAAAGCGCTGGTGTTGCGACCGAGCGTCCACTCGTCATCGGCACCGCCGTCGATGTAATGAAACACCGGGGCGGGGAGTTTACGCCGCGCGATACGGCGAAAATCCATGATGTTATTGCAGTCTTTGAATCCCATCGCGGCAGATTATCACGGATAGTTGCGCTTGCATTGACGCGGGCGTGCTATCGCCTGTAGTTTCCGCCAATCACTCGAACACAGCGTCTCCAACAATGGGCGATATAAAAGAAAGACAGGCAGCAAACCGCGCGGTCGCGACCTGGTTGCTGATCTGTTGCGGACTGGTCTTTGTAATGGTCGTGCTGGGAGGCGTCACGCGGCTGACGGGATCCGGGCTTTCGATGGTGGACTGGCGACCGCTGCTCGGCGTATTGCCGCCGATTGGCGATGCGGAGTGGCAACGGGTGTTCGAGCTATACCAGCAATCGCCCGAGTTCCAGAAAGTGAACGCGCACATGGACGTTAATGCGTTCAAGGGAATTTTCTGGCTGGAGTACCTGCACCGCCTGCTCGGGCGGACAATCGGCATCGTGTTCCTGGTCCCGTTCATCGTGTTCTTCGTCAAGGGCTACATCCAGAAGCAGGAATGGGCGAAATACCTGTCCATGTTCGTGCTCGGTGGTTTACAGGGGCTGCTCGGCTGGTACATGGTCAAGAGCGGCCTGGTCGACGTGCCGCACGTCAGCCAGTACCGGCTCACCGCGCACCTGGTCGCCGCCTTCCTGATCTACGCCTACATGTTCTGGGTGGCGATGTCGCTGTTGTTCCCCGCGGCCCCGGAGGCCAGCAAGCACCCGTGGTACGGAAGAACGCTGGGACTGGCCGTGCTGATTTCCGTGACTATCATCTCGGGCGGGTTCGTGGCCGGACTCAAGGCGGGCAAGATCTACAACACGTTCCCGATGATGGGCGATTACTGGCTGCCGCCGGGCATCATGGCGCTCGAGCCGTTCTGGAGGAACTTCTTCGACAACATGACAACGGTGCAGTTCGACCATCGCTGGCTGGCGATAATGACATTCGTCGTCATTTTCATCTACTGGCTCAGGGCACGAAAAGCCAGTTTGCCGGCACGCGCCCGCCCTGCCGTAAACGCCTTGTTGCACACCGCGGTCCTGCAGGTTGCACTTGGCATCGCGACCCTGCTTCTGGCCGTGCCGGTCGCACTGGGGGCAGCGCACCAGGGGGTCGCAATGCTGCTGTTTACGGTAGTACTCTATGTCGTGCATGCCTTGCGGCGCGCCTGAGCGCCTTGCCGCAGCGCGGTTTCGGCAAATACCCATGGGCGCAGGCGGTAAATTCGGGGACCATTTGGAGCCATGAGTACGGATAACACTAAGGCCACAGGCCATTCGGGCGTCTGCTTCGACACGGATCTGATCGTCCGCTACGGCGGTCGCGGACCGCGTTACACGTCCTACCCCACGGCGCTGCAGTTCAGCGACAGCCTCACAGCCGCCGACTACCGGGCGCAGGCCGAGGCCAGCAATGCGCTCGCGGTACCCCTGTCCCTGTACGTGCACATCCCGTTCTGTCATTCGCTCTGTTACTACTGCGGATGCAACAAGATCGTCACGCACAACAAGGCTCGCGTGGCTCGCTACATGGAGATGCTGAACCGCGAGATCGAAATGCAGTCGGCGCTGTTCGACCGCAGCCGCAAGATCGAGCAATTGCATTTCGGCGGCGGCACGCCGACCTATCTCGATCGCGACCAGCTCGCCGGGCTGATGGACCGCTTGCGCGAGGCATTCAACTTCGACGACAGCGACGCGCGCGAGTTTTCCATCGAAGTCGACCCGCGCACGGTCGACGCGGGTCGCATCCGGCATCTTGCCGAGCTCGGCTTCAACCGGCTGAGCCTCGGCATCCAGGACTTCGATCCCGACGTACAGAAAGCGGTCAATCGGGCGCAGACGCCGGACGAAGTCCGTGACCTGGTCGAAAGTGCCATCGACTCGGGGTTCGGGTCGATCTCGTTCGACCTCATCTACGGCCTGCCGCACCAGACCGTCGAGAGCTTCAACACGACACTCGACCTCGTCATCGACATGAAGCCCGACAGGCTCGCCGTGTACAACTACGCCCACTTGCCACAGCGCTTCAAGGGCCAGCGCATGATCAATGCCGAAGACATACCGCTGCCCGAGACCAAGCTGGAGCTGCTGCATCACACGATCGACAAGCTGTGTGCCGAAGGCTACGTATACATCGGCATGGATCATTTCGCCCTGCCCGACGACGAGCTCGTACATGCACGCAGGAACGGAACGCTGCAACGGAATTTCCAGGGCTACTCCACGCACAGGCAGTGCGACCTGATTTCGCTCGGCGTAAGCGGTATCGGCAACATCGGCAACATGTATGCACAAAACGCGATAACGACGATGGAGTACGAAGACATCATCGAAAGCGGCGAACTCCCTATCAAGAAAGGCATTCTCGTCGATGACGATGACCTGCTGCGGGCCGACGTTATCCAGGCGTTAATGTGTTACGACAGCTTGTCGTTCGACGACTTCAGCGCCGCGCACGATATCGACTTCCGCAGTTACTTCGCGAACGAGATCGAGCGACTCAAACCGCTGGTCACTGACGATCTGATCGAACTGGACGACACCGGTGTCGTCATCACGGCGAAAGGACGCCTGCTGCTCCGCAGTATCGCAATGGTCTTCGACCGCTACATCGACCAGTCCGAGAACGACAACCGATTCTCGAAAGCGATCTGAAGCCGCCGTTGAATATCGCAGGCGCGATGGTGCGTTTAGTATGACGCCACATTCAAAGCAGAGAGACATTCTCGGGTTGGTCGGCTGGCTCATTGTGGCCTTCGCCGCTTCGGCAATTGGAGCAGTGGCGTCAATAGAGGCCAAGTCCTTCTACGGTGAGCTGGTCCAGCCTGCGTGGGCGCCGCCGCCCTGGTTATTCGGACCGGTCTGGACCGTTCTGTATGCACTGATGGCGATCGCTGCATGGCTGGTCTGGCGCACAGGGAGCCTCCGCGCCAATCGAATCCCACTCGCGTTGTTTGTCGTCCAGCTCGCGGTGAATGCGTCATGGAGTTGGCTCTTCTTCGCCTGGAAGCTAGGCGCTTTGGCGTTTGTTGAGGTCGTAGTACTCTGGGTTCTAATCGTCGCCACACTGCTTGCTTTTTGGCGCGTGCGGCCGCTCGCGGGCGTATTACTTGTGCCTTACCTGCTGTGGGTCAGCTTTGCGGCTGCCCTCAACTACGCGCTCTGGCAGCTCAACCCGCAAACCTTCGGATAATCATTGAGCGAGTAAAGCCAGATTTCAGGCCGGATGCAGCTAGATCATTTCTTCATACTGACAGGGTCGTCAGGTCGATCGCTTCCATCGATCGACAGGTATAAACAATGCGAAGACTTGCGTTCGTCGACATAGCCATTTTGGCGCTCGTGTTCTGGAGTGTCTGGTCGCTGCGCTTCGCCGGCGTAGAGAATACCGGCCTCTGGACCATGTTGGCAGCCGTGGGTGCGGGTGCGATGCTGCTTGCGATACGAAAGGAGTCCTGGCGCGACATTGGTTTGCATGTTGGCGGCGACGCGCGTTTTGTAATTAGCAGAGCCACGGAATTCTCGATACTGACGCTCGTGACCGGTTTTACGGTGATTGGCCTTGCGACAGCGCTTGGCTACCCGCCGACCCAATCCGCTGTGCTCACACAGCAGCCGGAATCTCTTTCCGGTTTTCTTCTCGACATCGTGTTTGGTGTCTGGATCGGTGCCGCGATAGGCGAAGAACTCTTCTTCCGTGGCTTCTTGCTGAGCAAATTTACAACCTTATTCGGCGGGGGACGATGGGCGCTGGCACTGGCGGTTCTTGCGCAGGCCATTTGGTTCGGTGCCGGCCACGTGTCGCAAGGAGCCAGCGGCATGGTTATGGCGGGTACGATTGGCGCCGTTGTAGGCGCATATTTCTTAACTCGCGGGCGCCGTGCTCTTATTCCCTTGATGATCGGGCACGGATTTGTCGATACCGTGTCTCAAGCGATTTACTTCTTTAGTTGACAGGAAGGGTCACCATCGAGCGTCTGCTTGTGGGCCGACTCCAGCCGCTCGCCAAGAGTTATACTCAGGGGCTGGTACTGACCCAAAGCGGACGTTGGCGATTCTGCGGTCGATCCGTATTGAGGCACTTGTAGAACTGGACTATAAATTGCTGTATGGGCTTGGTGTCGGAACTGAGGCGCCGGAATGTGCTCCGCATGTTGGCGCTGTATATTGTTGCGGCCTGGCTAATTATGCAGGTGGCAGAAGTAATTATCGGCCTCGCGAACTTGCCCCAGTGGATCGGACCAAGCGTTCTTGCGCTGCTCGCCGTCGGCTTCCCAATTGCCCTGATCTTCTCTTGGTTCTATGAGCTGACGCCGGAGGGCATCAGTCTCGAGAAGGATGTAGCACGGGGCGAGTCCATTACCCGCGTCACTGGCCGACGGTTAGATTTCCTCGTCATCTCGCTGTTGTGTGCCGCGGTAATTCTGTTCGCTTACGATAAGTGGTGGGTGCTCGATCTGCCTGAGCAATCCATCGCGGTTTTGCCGTTCGAGAACATGAGTGATGATCCTGGGCAAGAGTATTTCTCCGACGGTCTATCGGAAGAACTGTTGAATCTACTGGCAAAGGTTCCCGCACTGCGGGTCACGTCACGCAGCTCGGCATTCGCTTTCAAGGGACAAAACATCGATATTTCAACGATAGCGCAGAAGCTGAATGTTACCCACATCCTTGTGGGCTCAGTCAGGAAGAGTAGCAACAAAGTGCGGATCACCGCGCAATTGATTGAAGCGCGTTCCGACACGCATCTATGGTCGGAAACTTATGATCGCGAATTGAAAGACATATTCGTTATTCAGGATGAAATATCCGGAAGAATTGTGCAGGCGCTGAAAATCGCCCTGGGGACGAATGAGCACGAGTTGATAACCAAAGCTCGAGAGCCAACCGAACATCTTGAAGCCTACGATCTTTATCTTCGAGCCAGATCTATTGCACAAGCGAGAACACCCGAATCGCTGGCAAGGAGCGTCAGCCTAATTAAGGAGTCTCTCGAAATCGACCCCCTTTATGCTGAGAGCCGAGGATTTCTGGCAACTCTTTATTTTCTACAAAAAGCATATACCGCCACTACGGCTGAAGAATCTGATTCGTTGTTAGATCTTGCTGAACATACTGCTGTACAAGCGCTCGTCCTGGATGAAAACCTATCGGGTCCTCGTGCAATACTGGCGGTCAGGGCGTTGTATAGACACGAGTGGCAGCTGGCCGAAGAAAACTTCAAACGCGCAGTCGCCGTCGCACCTAACGATAGCCAGGTGCGACGCTGGTACTCACGCCAGCTTATGTGGTTAGGTTATCTCGAAGAAGCCCTTATTCAGGCGAGAGCGGCGCAGCGCCTGAACCCGATTAGCGCGGTATCCAACGGCAACTTGGGCCTTGTACTCGCCCTGTTGGATAAAGATACAGAGGCGAAGAAATATTCAGCTATCGCCCGTGAGCTGGGTCTCAATTATTTTTTTACCTCGGACATTATGGTGGACCTTGGAAATGGACGACTTGCAGATGCCGCAAAAGCCTGGACTGCCGGCCTTGAAGCGCTTGGGCATGACTCTGAGATGGTCACCATGGTGGTCGAGGCTTCAAAACGACCGGAAATGATCTCGTCGACACTCGAGTATCTCGACGCTCTTGGTCCGGAAGCTGAGCCGGTGCGTGAACTGGGGCAGGCTCTCTTGTTGCTTCGTCAGTATGAGGCATACCTAAGTAACCTGGAAGGGGACTGGTTCCTGATGCTTTGGTGCCCATTGGCCAGTCCAATAAGACAGTTGCCATCCTTCCAAGCCGAGGTAACCAAAGCTGGCATGCTCGATTATTGGAAGGTTCGGGGCTGGCCCGACCTGTGCCACCCATCTGACGAGGGCTTCGTCTGCGATTGACATCTGAATCGCTCCCGGTTCTCTAGACACTCGCCAGCCGTTCTGTAAATTTCTCTTCGTACTCTACCGGCGACAGCAGGTCATTAAAACCGTGCCGCCGCTTGTTGTTGTAGAACATCTCGATGTAATCGACGATGTCGGTTCGTGCATCGCTCCTGGATGAGTAGATGTGCCGCTTGATCCGCTCGCGTTTTAGCAATTGGAAGAAGCTCTCGGCCACTGCGTTGTCGTGACAGTTGCCACGCCGGCTCATGCTGGCCTGCAAGTTGTGATCTGACAGGAAGTCCTGCCAGTCGTGGCTGGTGTACTGACTGCCTTGATCCGTGTGCACAGTAACGGTTCCTTTCGGTCGCCGGCGCCAGACCGCCATCAGCAGCGCATCGAGCACCAGCTCCTTTTTGATCCGCGCTTGCATCGACCAGCCGATGACTCGACGCGAGTAAAGATCGACGATGACCGCCAGGTACAACCAACCCTCGTGTGTGCGGATGTGCGTGATGTCGCTAACCCAGGCTTCGTTCGGCTCGCCGACGTTAAACTGCTGCTGCAGGCGGTTCGGTGCGACCACGCTGGCCGGCCCCGACTTGATCCGAGGACGACGGTAGCCAACCTGGGCACGCAGCCCGGCTTGCTTCATCAGGCGACGCACACGCTGCTTGCCGCAGCGCTCGCCGATATCTCGCAGGTCCCGGTGGATCTTGCGGTAGCCGTAAATGCCGCCGCTCTCCAGCCAGAACTGCTTGATGAGCCCGGTGAGCCGCTCGTCCTCTATCGCCCGCGCCGAGCGCGGCACATTGCACCACGCGTAGTAGCCGCTGGGATGCACCTCCAGCAGCCGACACAGTCGGCGCACCGGCATACGGTCGCTGTGGGAACGGATAAAGGTGTACCTCAGTCGGGCTGGTTGGCGAAGTACACCGCGGCTTTTTTTAGAATGTCGCGCTCATCAGTAACGCGCTTGAGTTCCTTCTTCAGCCGCCGGATCTCTTTCTCCGCCGACAGCTTCTCGTTGTGCTCAACCGAGTCCGGACCGAACTTCTTCTTCCACGCGTACAGGCTGTGCGTCGTTATGCCCAATCGCTTGGCCACCTCGGCCACCGGATAACCGAGTTCCACCACCTGCTTGACGGCCTCGATCTTGAACTCATCTGGATATCGTTTGCTGCTCATTCATCACCTCTCTGATTGCCATTTTGGATGGCTGAAAGGTGTCTAGCAAACTAGGAGCGATTCAATCATCTTCTCGAAGTCTCCCAAATTTCTATTTTTCGACCTGCACAAAAGCTGAATTGACCGTCTGCTTCTGGCCGTAACCAGCCGCTCACCTGGTGATAGACTCAGTGGCTGGTACTGACCCATTGCGGACGTTCGCAGCTAAAGGGAGTTTCATTGACTAGAAGTGCTTTCATTGCCGTTATTCTTCTGGGTGCTACGCCGATAGTCGGGATGGCCGAACCTGCCAGCGATAGCCAAATGGCAGCGGAAGCTCTATCCCCTGTCATTTCGAAAGACCCGGCGAGGCGACAGCAGCGGCTCGGAGAGCATCGTGACCGTCTATACCGTCTTGTACAAGATTCTCCTGACTCGATTCGCCCGGCGACTGTTTTCTTCAACAGTGGATTGACCACAGAGCAACTGCAACTCTTGATGGACGAGCATCAGTTGGAAGTAATCGATGCTCATGTAAAGGCCCCGCAGGGTAACAACGGTGTCGTCATGTCAATTTTGTTTGGCTCGTCAGATCTGCTCGCGTCAGAAGGCGATCTTTCCAGTAGATTGTCTTTTGTAATTGACGCCCATCAAAAGTGTTTCGCGAAGTCGGCGAAGCTTCGGCCTACCAAAGATGCGCAAGATTGGATGGATCTCTCCACCGTTACGTTTCTGGTTTACAGCGCGCGCATTTTCGGCTCGGCGAAAGCGCTTCAGCAACTTCAGAATGAATCAGGCGTAACGAGTGTGATGCTCAATTTACGAGAACGACTGATTGACGACTTCCAGAATCAGAAAAAGACAAGGGGGCCGAATATCTACAACATGCCGGGTTTTCTTTGCTAGCGCACGACTGCTTTTGGCCGCAAGCCGCCACCCGGGCAATTTGAGGTAGGATGACTCCTGCTGACCCAAAGCGGACGTTGAGGGATTGACCCTAACTCGAAGAAACTTGCTCGTTCTGGGACTTGCGCTTTGCTTGCCTGCCGTTGCGCAAGAAGCTGATCCCATTTCCAATAAGTCCGCAGGAGAATTGGTTGATGATGCACTCCGGCCAATCCCTTACCTCAAAGAAAGGAAGGTTATTGGATATCGAGTGTATCCAGGACCAAATCGTGAGTTGTTCTATTCGCTCGGATTGAAGCCTGGAGACCTGTTGACGGAATTTAATGAAAGACCGTTGAGCAGCATCGATCATTTCCGAGAGTTTCTTCAGCTCTTGGCAGAAGGGAAGGTAGTTCGACTAATGGTCGGAGAATTGGGTGAGTCTGAGGTCATCGAAATTCAGATGCCTAAAACGAATTGACCGACCGCTAATGGCCGAACCCAGACATCCAGGGATTTTGGGGTAGGATGACGGCCACTAACCTGGATGCTCGCCAATGGCCTTCAAGGTACTGCTAAAGATGAAAATGTCCTTCGGTCTTTGTTGCCTAATATTTCTGATGGCGCACGCGCCCGCCTCGGTCGCTGAACCGTGGGCATCTCTGGATACCGACGCACTCATGGCCAAAGCAAAAGGAGGCGATGCTGAGGCTCAATTCCGACTTGGGCTTGCTCATGACAGCGGGTCTGGAGTGCGTCGGAGCGGCCGGAAAGCCTCGAAATATTATCTAATGGCCGCCAAGCAGGGTCACGCTGAAGCGCAAAACAGCGTAGGGAGTGGATTGCAGGCCAAAAGGAAATATGGCGAAGCGCTGGTCTGGTACGAACGGGCCGCTGAGCAACATCACGCTCTTGCGATCAATAATCTTGCGTACCTTTATGATCTCGGTTTGGGAATAACCCAAGACAAGCAAAAGGCTTTTGAACTTTATTCTCAGTCGGCAGGGTTAGGATGGGCTGAAGCAATGTGGAACATTGCAAATATGTATGGCGCTGGGGAGTTTGGTGAGATTGATCTACGCAATGCCTGTCTCTGGACGACTCGCGCTAGTAAGTATGCCAGCCCGGAAGACTATGAACTCCTGCAATATCTGGCTCACGCTGAGGCTTACTATTCAGGAATACTATCGGCGGACGAGCTTGCTCTGTGTAGCCGGGAAGCGAAAATGTGGGCGCCGATAACTGAAGCGGACGATTCTTAAGGACTGCTTCTGGCCGGAAGCAGCCGACCAGGTGTTCTGAGCTACAATGACGGCTACTGACCCAAAGCGGACATTGATAGTTGTCTCTTGAATTGAGGACGTCTACCAATGGAATATCGCGGTGATTTCGAGATGGGTAGCGAGACAAACAGCTTGGCCAAGTCATATACAACGCCCTGGACAGCAAAGGTTTACGACACGCTCCCCGGAAATCCGATTTCTATTGGGAGCGGATTCGCGGTTGGTTTGCTCATTGTGTTCTTTGTCGGAAGATCTATTTTCGGTAGTGACAGTAACGCCACGCCGGAAGAGCTTCGGGTCGCTGTCACTCAGATCTTGATCACCGCGTACTGCGCGACGGCTTATGCCTATCTACTAACGGCGGCGCGTCGAACGACGGACAAGTTGTCGTTGGCCATTCAAGACCTGCCGGATCGGGCTGCGATAGTCGATCGCGCCGGCAAGCACTCAAGATGGGTATTGCCCCTAATTGGTGCCGCAACCTATCTGATCGTCGGTGTCGGCGTCACCAATGCGACCACACCCGAACCACATAATCCGTGGTACTGGCAGGATTGGAATTACGAGGTCTTCTGGCATCGAGCAACCACCGTACTCTTCGTATGGTGGATCGGCTGCTTCAACTACGTGATTGTCGTGGAGTCCGCACGACTGTCGCGAATGTCGGACAATATTGAAGCGCTCGATCTGCTTGACATGCACCCGTATCAGCCGTTGATTCGTCAGGGCTTGACCAACGCACTGCTGGTAATCGGTCTGGTCTCGGTCATTTCTCTGCTGGGAGTCGAATCCCGCTACTGGCCAACGCTTGTAGGCTTCTGGATTGGTTTCATAGTGTTGGCGTGGATAGGCTTGATGCTGCCATTGCGCGCAATTCGCAAGAAGTTCAGGTTCGCCAAGAACCAGGAACTCGACTGGTGCAAGCAGAGCCTCAAGGCCTCCAGGGACGCGCTGAAATCTGGCTCCAGGGAGGGGCTGCCCATTGCAAATACCTTGGCGTATCGGACTGTGATTGACGATCTGAGGAACTGGCCCTTCGATAACTCGACTCTGGTCCGCTTCACGTTATACCTGCTGATTCCTTTGGGCTCGTGGTTAGGCGGCGCTTTCGTCGAACGAGGCCTTGATTTCATCCTGTCGTGATCCACAGGTCCGTAGTCTTGGCCCGGCGACCGGCCGATTTTGGCCGGAAGCCGTCATCCAGGCATTTTGAGGTAGGATGACTCCTACTGACCCAAACCAGCCATTCGCCAATCTACTAATTCTAGGCACAATTCTCCGCATGAGTGAATACAAGGCCAGCAAACAAGAACCGATCGAGAACCTCGAAAGGGCTGCTAAGTTTCTATCCGAGCAACCAGAAAAGGTAGATCGCGATTTCTTGAAAGAGTACTTCTACTGGTCGTGGCGTTGTCTTCTGTTTGTTCTCTTTATGGTTTTCCTAACGAGCATGGACTTCAACAAGCCACCTACACAGTGGTTCGACAATGTCAGCGCGACTGCGTGGGCTGTATTGATCCTAGTGCCACTTCTCGTTGGGCCGTTGATTTTCACGGGTTGGTCATACGTTTGGATGTGGGGCCAAGACCTCATTGAGAAGAATTATCGCAGGCGCGAATGACTCCTTCTGGCCGATAGCAGACTGTTGGTCTTGCGGTTTACTGGTCAGTTGAACGACCGCTATTGGTGAAAGCAGACGCTCAGAATCGTCGCTTTCGCAACGTTCGCTCTGAGCGGCTTGTGAGCAACTGATAGCAGCCGTCCGAGTGTTAAACTCCTGAGAGGCTGCTTGTGACCAGTTGCGGTCGGTGGCGATACTCCGGGTAACAACGTCTTATCGCGACCCGCGACACTTTGGAGCGACGAGGTAGTAGCTTATGGCACCGATATTGAAGGACGTGGATCACCTTCACGTCAATGTTGGAAGTTGGAGCGAGGCAGAGGAGTGGTATCAGCAAATCCTGGGCTTCAAGCGAGTTGACGCGCTTATGGGCTGGGCAGTCAAAGACGGGCCCCTAACCATTGAGAATCCGGAAGGAACGATTCACCTTGCCTTGTTCGAATCAGATAGCCCAGAAACGACTAATGTGATTGCGTTTGGCGCTACCGGTTCGGAGTTCCTGAATTGGAGGACGCACCTTGAGAATAATGGCTTGAAGCTCCGGGTTACCGATCACAAGTTGGCGTACTCGCTATACTTCAGTGACCCGTGGGGGAACAGTCACGAAATAACGACATATGAACGTGACTACGTAGCTGCGAACCTCGCCGTCTGACAATGCTCTGCGATGTCTCCTTCTGGCCGATCTCGGCCTGTCAAAAGACCCCAGATTTTCGGATTCGAATGACCGCTCGCCGCAAAAGCTGACGATTGGCCTGCCACAAGAACACCTGGTCCTCGCCCGGCGTTACCGCGCACCACGTTACCGCGGACCAGGTGCCCTTGGGGTAAACATCGTCGAAATTACTTGAAGTAGCGGGCGCAAGTGTGGGCGAATCGCCCGTCCAATCTTCGCTCGATAGGACCCGAGTTCCCACGGTCGCAAAAAGTATCGTGAAATCGCGGCTGGGCCGCTCCTACGCCTGGCTCGTCGCCGTCGACAAAAACTCGCGGGCGGCGACCTCGGTCAGCCAGCCGTGCGTGTCCGGTTCAAGGCCGTACTGGATATCCTGCAGCGCCTTTTGCAGCCGCGCCGTGTTCGGTCCGGGGTTGCCGTCCCTGACCGGGATCTCCTCTCCCTTGTAGACGATCGCGCCGACCGGCGACAGGCAGGCGGCCGTGCCCGACAAAGTCGCTTCGTAAGTCTTTACCCATTCGAGCAATTCACCGACGGTGAAGGTGCGTTCGTTGATCTTGTAGCCCAGCTCGGCGCCCAGTTTCAGTATCGAATCGCGCGTCATGCCATGCAGGAAAGAGGTATCCAGTGACTTCGTGATGATCTCGTCGTCGCTGATGAGCAGGAAATTCGCGGCGCCGGTTTCCTGCACGTCATCGTTCGGGCAGAACAGCACCTGGTCGACTCCGTACTTGGCCTTCGCGGCCAGCGTCGGGCCGAGCGCCGCGGCATAGTTGCCGCCGGTCTTGGTGCTGCCGAGTTGCTCCGTGGTCCTGGCTCGTTCATCTTCAACCAGCAGCTTCAGCGTTGCCGCGCCGCTGGAGAAATAGTCGCCGACGGGCGATAGCAGCACGAATAATGTGGCCTCCGTCGATGGCGCCGCCGCAGCGCCGATATTCTGCAGCGTGCCAACCAGCGTCGGACGGATATAAAGCGAACTCGGCGGTTCCGGGATGTCGTTGACGTGGTGTGCAACAACGTCTGTCACCATGCCGGCGAGCATGTCGGCCTCGGGTACCGGCAGCCGCAGCGAGGCCGCACTGTTCTGCATCCTGCGCACGTGGTCGTGCAGGCGAAAGATCCGCGCCTTGCCGTCCTGCCAGTGATAGGCCTTGAAGCCCTCGAAACAGCTGCTGGCATAGTGAAACACATGCGCAGCCGGGTGCATGGGTAACGGCGCCAGCGGCTCGATATTTGGGGCCTGCCATGCGCCGTCGACGTACCGTGCGATCGCGATGTGATCGCAAAATTCTGTGCCGAATTGGCTCATTGTAGTCCTGCTTTGATGGGTAGTATCCAAGGTATAACTGTGCCACTAACCGGCGAGTGTTTGCCAGAGTAATTCCACGTATTTACGCAAAAGTCGTCAAAACGTCGGCGGCGTACAGGCGGTAATCAGCTCGCAAGGCGTGTTCCCGGAATTGCGAAACTGGTGCGGACGGGTGCTCTTGAAGTAGTAGGCATCGCCCTTGCCGAGAATCGCGGTTTCGTCGTCCACCGTCACTTCCAGCCGCCCGCTGAGCACAATCCCGCATTCCTCGCCTTCGTGCGTAATGGCGTGCTTGCCGGTACCGGCACCGGGCTGATAGCACTCCTTGATGAGTTGAATGGCACGATTACCAAGGTGCGCGCCGACCTGGCGAAACGACACGCCGCCGTCGGCAATTTCAGTGAGTTCATCGGCCCGAAAAAAAACCCGGTCGCGGGTTTCGAAAGCATCGCCGAAAAACTCACCAAGGCTGATGGGAATGCCGTCCAGCACTTTCTTCAACATGCTGACGGTCGGATTGAGTTTGCCCGCCTCTATCTGCGAAATCGTCGCATTGGCCACACCGGACTGCCTGGCCAGCTGCCGCTGCGACAGCCTGAGCGTCTCGCGAATGTGCTTCAAGCGCCTGCCGATATCCTGGTGCATCCTTACTCCCTGGGGTGTTTAGTATTAACAAACATTTTGCAGGGCTCGGTCAATACAATCAATAGCTTATGATTCCCCACATAACTCGTTGTTTAACAATGCTGTGCGGGCGTAAACTGGCAGACTTAAGCCCGCGAAGTTTCGGAGACCGCACCATGAACGCCGCTATTGAAAAGTCCCCTGCCTACTGGCTGCCGTTTACGGCCAACCGCGACTTTCGCAAGAAACCCAGGGTCATAAGCGGCGCATCCGGGCATTACTACACCACGGTCGGCGGCGCGAAACTCTACGACACGTTTTCCGGGCTCTGGACCAGCGGCCTCGGCCATTGCCACCCGAAGATCGTCGAGGCCGTGCAGCAACAGGTCGCGAAACTCGACTACTGCATGGGCTTCCAGGTGACCAACGACAGGGCCCTCGAATTGGCGGAGCGAGTCACCGGCATGGCTCCTAAGGCACTGACGCATTGCTTTTTCACCAACTCCGGCTCCGAGTCGGTCGATACGGCGCTCAAAATCGCGCTCGGCTATCACCGCGCCCGCGGCGAGGGCAATCGCACGCGTCTCATCGGTCGTGAACGCGCCTACCACGGCGTGAATTTCGGCGGCATGTCCGTCGGCGGTATTGTGCCGAATCGCAAGGTGTTCAGCGCAAACCTGATTCCGGGCGTGGATCACATTCGCCATACGCACGATCTCGAACATAACGCATTCACTCGCGGGCTGCCGGCCTGGGGCGCACACCTCGCGGACGATCTCGAGCGCCTGTGCGGATTGCACGACGGCAGCAATATCGCGGCCGTCATTGTCGAGCCCGTTGCAGGCTCCACCGGCGTACTGCCGCCACCGGTTGGCTACCTGGAGCGGCTCCGGGAGATCTGTGACCGGCATGGCATCCTGTTGATTTTCGACGAGGTCATTGCGGCATTCGGTCGTCTCGCGAAACCGTTCGGGGCGCAGCGCTTCGGCGTCACCCCTGATATCATCACCACCGCCAAGGGGCTGACCAACGGCGTCATGCCTATGGGCGCGGTACTGGTGCGTGACGACATCTACGACGCTTTCATGCAGGGCCCGGAGTATATGATCGAGTTATTCCATGGCTACACGTATTCCGGCCACCCGGTCGCGGCCTCCGCGGGACTCGCGACGATGCAGGTCTACGACGATGAGGGCACTTTCGAGCAAGCGGCGGCACTCGAGCAGCACTTCGAGGATCTGTTGCATTCCTTCGCCGATCACAAGCACGTCATCGACGTACGCAATTTCGGCCTCATGGGTTGCATCGAAATGGCGCCGCGTGACGGCGCACCGGGCGCACGCGGTGCCGAGGTGCACAAGAAGTGCTTCTGGGAAGAAAACCTCGTCGTCCGTAACGGCATGGACGGCCTGCAGTTTTCGCCCTTCCTGAATTCCGACCCCGACGAAATGACACGCTCTTTCGAAACCATTCGGCGTGTAATCGACACCATCGAGTGAACACTGACGACTCCCGGAGATGACATGAACGCCAGACCCGCCAGTAACATCGACGCCGCGAACATCGTGGGTCACCTGATCAACGGTGAGGAAGTTGCGGACGATAATCGTCCGGAGCCGATCACGAACCCGGCGACGGGCCAGGTAACACGACATGTCGCCATGGCGTCGAAACAAACGGTCGAGAAGGCTATCGCCGCCGCAGCCGCCGCTTATCCGGCATGGCGCGATACGCCGCCGGCCAAGCGCGCGCGCATCATGTTCCGGTTCAAGGCTTTGCTTGAAGAACATGCCGACGAAATCGCGGCAGCCATAACGGACGAACACGGCAAGGTGCTGGATGACGCGATGGGCGAGTTCGGCCGCGGCGTCGAAGTCGTCGACTACGCCTGCGGTATACCGGAATTGCTCAAGGGCGAATACTCACGCAATGTCGGGCCGGGAATCGACAGTTGGTCGGATCATCAGCCTCTCGGCGTCGTTGCGGGCATTACGCCGTTCAATTTCCCTGCCATGGTGCCCATGTGGATGTACCCGATGGCAATCGCCTGCGGCAATACCTTCGTGCTGAAGCCCTCGGAGAAAGATCCGACGGCGCCGATGGTCGTCGCGCGGTTGTGGAAACAGGCCGGCCTGCCGGACGGCGTCTTCAATCTCGTCAACGGTGACAAGGAAGCGGTCGATACCCTGCTCAACGACGATCGTGTAGAAGCTGTCAGCTTCGTGGGTTCCACGCCAATTGCCGAGTACATTTACAGCACGGGTACGAAGAACGGCAAGCGCGTACAGGCGCTCGGGGGCGCGAAGAACCACGCCGTCATCATGCCGGACGCCGATGTCGACAACGCCGTAAGCGCGCTAATGGGTGCTGCGTTCGGTTCCTGCGGCGAGCGCTGCATGGCGATATCGGTCGCCGTCTGCGTAGGCGACGAGACGGCCGACACGGTCGTTGGCAAGTTGCAGCAGGAAATCGCGGACCTCAAGGTAGGTGCGGGCACCGACAACGCCAACCACATGGGACCGCTGGTCACGAAAGTCCATTACGAGAAGGTCCGCGGCTACGTCGACCTCGGCGTGGAGGAAGGCGCCGACCTGGTCGCCGACGGCCGTGGACTCACTGTCGAAGGCCACGAGGACGGGTTCTTTCTCGGACCCTGCCTGTTCGATCACGTGACCGCCGGTATGCGCATCTACCAGGAGGAGATCTTCGGCCCGGTGCTGTGCGTCGTGCGCGCCGAATCCGAGGAACAGGCCATGCAGTTGATCGACGGCCACGAGTACGGCAACGGTACCTGCATTTTTACGCGTGACGGCGAGGCGGCCCGCTATTTCGCGGACAATATCAGAGTGGGCATGGTCGGCATCAACGTGCCGCTGCCGGTGCCCGTTGCCTACCACAGCTTCGGTGGCTGGAAGCGCTCCCTGTTCGGCGACCTCTATGCCTACGGGCCGGACAGCGTCAGTTTTTACACGCGGCGCAAGACGATCACGCAGCGCTGGCCGTCGGGCGGCGTGCGTGAGAAAGCGCAATTCTCGTTTCCCGGGCGCCAGTAGCGAGGGTACAATCGCTGTCCCCCTATCCCGGAGACAGTAATGAAGAGACTTGCCCTCCTGCTCATTTCCCTGGCGCCTGTGGCGATTGCCCAGGACACGGAAATCACGTTCAAGTCGACCGAGGTCGAACCCGGTATCTTCATGGTCGAAGCCGTTGGCGGTTTCGGTGGCGGCAACATGGCCGTGCTGGTCGGCGAAGGCCATGTCGCAATGATCGACGATGGCCTGCCTCCGCTGGCAGCAGACCTTCTTGCACACGTGACGGAAACGGCGGGCGGGCCGATCGAATTCATGGTCAATACGCACGTGCACGGCGACCACGCGGGAGGCAATGCGCATTTCGCCGACAGCGGCACCGTTGTATTTGCGCATGACAACATCCGCAAGCGCCTGCTGGAGGACGCCTCGGGCGCCGGTGGCCCGGGTGGCCTGCCGGTCATCACTTTCGGCGACGGCGTGACGTTCCATCTCGGCACTATCGAAGCCCGCGTCGTCCACCTGCCGATGGCCCATACCGACGGCGACGCCGTAATCCACTTTCCGGGCGCCAACGTGATTCACACGGGCGACATCCTGTTTCACTCCATTTTCCCGTATATCGACATGGATAGCGGCGGCACGGTGGACGGGTACATCGCCGCGCAGAAGAAGATCTGGTCGATGGCCGACGACGATACGAAGATCATACCCGGCCACGGCTCGCTGACCGACAAGGCCGGCATGAAGGCTGACATCGACATGCTCGTAGAAGGCCGGGCGGCCGTCAAAGCACTGGTAGACCAGGGCATGAGTGTGGACGAGATAGTTGCCGCCGAGCCACTTGCCGATTTCGACTCCTATGACTGGGGCTTCATCACCTCAGAACGCATGACGCGCACATTCTATCGATCACTTACAACGGAATAAAAAACGAAATGGACAACAACAAGACTTCCGAATTCGTCAACAATATGTGGGATGACTCGATCATTCCCGAGATCGCCGAATACATCAAAGTTCCGAACAAATCGCCGCACTTCGATCCCGAGTGGGAAAAACACGGCCACATGGAAACGGCCGTGCAGATGCTCGAGGCCTGGTGCAAGACCCAGCCGATCAAGGACATGACGATGGAGGTCGTGCGCATCGAGGGGCGGACGCCGCTGCTGTTCATCGACATCCCGGGCCAGTCGGACGACGTCGTGCTGCTCTACGGCCACTACGACAAGCAGCCCGAATTCAGTGGCTGGGACGAAGATCTCGATCCCTGGACGCCGGTCATCAAGGACGGCAAGCTCTACGGCCGCGGCGGCGCCGATGACGGCTATGCCGTGTTCGGATCGCTGACCGCGATCCGCGTGTTGCAGGAACAGGGCATTCCGCACGCCCATTGCGTCGTACTCGTCGAGGGCTGCGAAGAAAGCGGCAGTTTCGACCTGCCCTACTACATGGAATTGCTCGAAGATCGCATCGGCTCTCCCGACCTCGTCGTTTGCCTCGACGCCGAATGCGGGAATTACGAGCAACTCTGGTGCACAACTTCGTTGCGCGGCAACCTCACCGGCACGCTGCGCACCGACGTCCTGACCGAGGGCGTGCACTCCGGTTCGGCCAGCGGCGTCGTGCCATCGAGCTTCCGGACCGCGCGCCAGTTGATCAGCCGCATCGAAGACGAAGCCAGCGGGCAAATCCTGGTCGAGGACCTGCACGTCGACATTCCCGAGCAGAGATTGCAGCAGGCCGCGCTCGCGGCGGAGACGCTGCAAGACTCCGTCTACGAGAAATATCCGTGGGCCGTCGAGAAACCGGCACCGGCCGAATCGCATACGGAACTCCTGCTCAACAATACCTGGCGTGCGACGCTCGCCGTCACCGGCGCAGAGGGCATGCCGGCGCTCGTCGATGCCGGCAACGTGTTATTGCCGTACACGACGCTGAAGTTGTCGTTTCGCCTGCCGCCGACCTGTGACGCGGACGTCGCGGCGACGGCGGTCAAGTCTGCGCTCGAGGCGGATACTCCACCGCTTGCCAAGGTGTCGTTTGAAGTCGAATCGACGATGGCGGGCTGGAACGCACCCGCCATTGCCGACTGGCTCGAAGCATCCATGCAGAAAGCGTCCAACGCGTTTTTCGGCAAACCGTCAATGTACATGGGCACGGGCGGCACGATCCCGTTCATGGGTATGCTCGGCGAACGCTTTCCCGAGGCACAGTTCCTGATAACGGGATTGCTGGGTCCGAAGTCCAACGCCCACGGGCCGAACGAGTTCCTGCATATCGATACCGGCAAGCGGCTGACCTGCTGCGTCGCGCAGGTACTGGAGGATCACTTCACGCGTTAGGAGTGATCATCAGTACTTCATCGAACAGGCCCGGTGAGATTGAGTCGAGGCTGTGTGAAAACATGAATATTTCGTCGGAGCGGCTTCCAGCCGCGATTGTGCACCAAGAACATCAATGGCTTATCGCGGCAAGATGCCGCTCCTACGGTTCGCAGTAGAATTTCAAGGGGTTTTCACACAACCTCGATCCAAAGCGGACACTTTGAGGCGCGTTTCTTTAAACCCTTTTGTCCTGCGAAACGTCGAATTAGTACCGCCCCGCAAGAATCGAATCAGGGAGCTGAACCGTGACGAGGACATTCATATTCGCATTGTCGTTCATTTGGTTGCTTACTGCGCATGCCGGGGAAGGGTCTTCCATCGACGATGCCATACGAATCGTTGTAATCACGGAAAATGAAGGGATTCACTACGAGAGAGGATGTGTTTTCTACGAACTCCGCGAGCTCCTTGCGAAAAATGAAAGCAATGCCCTGATTGCAGACGACCTTTCGGACGATTCGCTATTCGAGATCAGGTTAATCGGCAAGTTTGGCAATAGTACGATTTATGTCGGTAATCATTGGATGAGTACCGCTGCCGGAACCACATTACTGCCGAGCAAGGCCTATGAGCGGATTTCCACCCTGGTCGAAAGGCGAAAAGGCTCGGGTGTGCCCAAGCCCAAAATCGAAATGACTATTCGGCGAGCCTCGAGACGCATTCAAGACCCCAACTTCGTCGAAGAGAACAGGTGTGCAGAACGATATTAGGTCAGTGCCGCCATTCAAAGTACGCGTTTACCCCAAGGGCACGTGGACCGCGGTAACATATTTGAACGACCGGTATGCTTCGCACGGCAGCCGGTCAATGCAGTTGTAAACCTTCGGCTGCTGATGACTCTTCGCAGCCATCCAAAAGCTATTCTTTCTCGCTGCATTAGACGATCGGAGTGATTCGATGATCTTGGAGCTCGCTGGAATTTTGATCTTCGTTGCGGCTCTCTTAATCTACGCCTTCAAGCATCTTCCGAAAGCGATCAAAGACCTGAAAAAAGAACTTGGAGAATGAATTGCAGGAAAGCTGCATGAACGGCCGCTTTACGCCTGAAAAGTTGGTTTCTGGATTTCGGTGTGTCAATCGGCTACAAGATCAGATATGGCGCTTTCTGAGCACGAGCGATACCGATTCGAGAAACCTATCAAGGCTTACGTCGAAGCTCGACGTCCTCCTCCGCGCATCAGGCCAGACCTTGATATTGGATATCGATTTAGTAATCAGAGTATTGAGCTATTTGAAGTGCGACCGGCATTTGAGCGTCCCGATGAGGTCATTGAGCACCCTTTTGCCAAAGCTACCTACGTGAAATCTACGAATACCTGGAAGATCTACTGGATGCGAGCAGATCTGAAGTGGCACCGCTATGAGCCGCAAGCCACCGTCTCAAAGGTCGAGGAGTTCATTGCTGAAGTAGACCGGGATTCCTAATATAGCAGCCGGTCGAGTATCTCGGTGTAAGATGACGTCTACTGACCCATACCAGCCATTCGCTCAATAGCGCTCAGGATCAGATTTGGATCGAGTTCGTGCCAACTACTGACTTCATCAGACTTCCGGTGATCACGCTCGTCTGGTTGGCGGTTCCCGCCGTTGCTTCAGGCGAGTGTACTTTCAGTGAAGTAGGGATTCTGGAGAACATCAAGCGCATTGCAAGTGCGCACCCGGGAGCGTCTGTTGACTCAGAAAGTCTTCGTGCTTCGTGGAAACTCGACGCGGAAACAGTCGAGTACTTCGAGGCCGGTGGCTGCTATGACTATGGCGAAAAAGCTGGCCGTGCAACGCGAATGGTTAAAGCACGAGACGCCAATGCGGTCCTTGAAGTTGCCATTGACCTCGCTCGCAAGTTCATGACGGAGCAGGACCAACAGCGGGTCATTGAAGCGATTGATGATGGTGTTTTCGAGGTGATTGCAGAGGACGGCGCAGATACTCGGTTGATCGGGCATTCGTTTGGCGAGATCGTAGTCAGTCACAGCTTCGCCGACGGGACCGACACGGTGGAAATCGCGTGGCCCGTCTACTGATGTGAATGACTACTTGTGGCCGGGTCCAGTCGGTCACCAGGAAAATGACCGAACGACTGGTATCCGCAAGAGCCGCCGTTCAAAGTACGCGTTTACCCCAAGGGCACGTGGACCGCGGTTCTGAGACCTTCACCGCGAGGAAATTTTGACGATTTGAACGACCCCTTTCCATGAAAGCCGACGCACCGTGCTACCGCGGACCAGGTGTGATGGCTCAGACTTAACCGGAGAGACGTTGTCAGAGAAAGCGCGAACCAGGCGGCCGCTTGCAGGGATCGCTAAAAATGCAGTTAAACTACTGTTTTCAAATGGAATAATAGGCACATACTGGGTATAATTACAGGGTTTCCAAACAGCCCCGGAAGGACCCGACATGCCAGCCGAACTCACCCCGATCGAGGCGCTCGATCAGACCATCCTGAACCTCTGCACCCGCATCAACGCCGCCACCTATGAACTGCTGCTGATGATCCGCGAGTTCGACGAACGCGGCGGTTGCCTCAAGTGGGGCCTGGAGAGCACGGCGGCGTGGCTCGCCTGGCGCTGTGACCTGTCGATGGCCACGGCGCGTGAGAAGGTCCGCGTGGCACAAGCCCTGAAACACCTGCCGTCGATCAGCGCGGCGTTCTCGAGCGGCGAACTGTCGTACTCGAAAGTCCGCTCGCTGACACGCGTGGCGCAAGTGGAGAGTGAGGAAGACCTGCTTGCCTTTGCACTCAGGAATACCGCCAGCCACGTGGCGGATTATTGCCGCGAGCTGCGCATGGGCACACCGGCCTCTGCCGGCATTGCCGAACGCGCCTTCGCCGGTCGGTCCCTGCGCGTTCATCGTGACGCCGAACGCGCCATCGTCTCCGTGTCCATCGAGCTGCCGCTCGACGCCGGTGAACTCGTCGAGAAAGCACTCGACAAGGCCCGCGATGACGAGTGCCTGGAGATCCCCGATCTCGTGGACACCGCCTGGTCCAAGCGCCAGGCCGATGCCTTCGTCACGATGCTCAAGGAGTACCTGCAGGGCAGTGGCGGGGAAACGAAGAGCAGCTCAGATCAATACCTCGTTAACATCCACGTCGACCAGTCCGCCTTGGCGGGTGAGGTCGGGCGATCCTCGCTGCCACTCGAGACGGTCAAGCGCCTGTGTTGCGATGGCCACGCGGTGGTGCTGACGGAAACCAAACACGGCGAGCCGCTGAGCATCGGGCGCAAGTCACGCGTCATACCCAAGGGCATCGAACGTGCGGTTCGCGCCAGGGACAGGAATACCTGCCGCTTCCCGGGCTGCCGCAACACGCGCTTTGTCGACGTTCACCACATCGAGCACTGGGCCGATGGTGGCGAGACGGATGTCGAAACGTTGATGCTGCTGTGCTCGAAGCACCACACGCTGGTGCACGAAGGGGGCTTTCGTATCGACCGGGACTTCCAGCACCACTGGCGCTTCTTCCGTCCGGACGGTGTTGCCGTACCGGACTGCGGCTACCACGCCCGCGACATGGTGGATGACGGCATCGGCGGGCGCTGTGACAATCCGCCACGTGGCGGATTGTTGAGCGCAATGGAAAAACTGGTCAACGAGCCGCCGCCACCCGGCTATTGGCACTAGCCTCTAAGCGTATCCCCGAATTGACGCAGGACTCCCATAGTGGGAAAACTATTCGCATGAAAGCGATAATGTTATTGACCGGAAGCGGCCCTGTCGTCATTCTCACGTCGCACGATTCCGTTACCGACGCCACGCTGCTGGACAAACTGAAAGCGAAAGGTATCGATCGGTTTTTTGCGTATGAATTGCCGCTGGACGTCGCGAAGACGCGTTATGGTCCACACTTCCAGATGGTCCTCAACGATCTGCACCAGACCGACGACCTTCGCGTCCTCGACTACAATGGAGAACGCGCATTCGCGCTGTTCCGGCTGGATGAGTTGGGCACGCCGGTGATCTACGATCCGGACTCCACGGTCAGTTGATAGTTACGAAGCCGCTCCCACGGCTAGTCCGACAGATTCGTCGCGTTACGTCCTGCGTCCTTCGCGCGGTACAGCGCCTCATCGGCACGATGCAACCAGTCATTAGCGCTTTCGCCGTCTTTAATTTCGGCAACACCGAGCGAGATCGTGACCGTCTGGTCGGGTACGAGTTCGTTGGCATCGACCAGCGTACGTAATTGCTCGGCCAGGTGAGCCGCCCTATGCAGGT
Organism: uncultured Woeseiaceae bacterium; assembly: GCA_945788625.1. GTDB lineage: Bacteria > Pseudomonadota > Gammaproteobacteria > Steroidobacterales > Woeseiaceae > UBA1847. The sequence continues at coordinate 137 of CALZMQ010000002.1, read as the reverse complement.
CCTGCCCGTCGAGTACAACCACGAACTCCTCGCCACCGATTCGGTAAAGGCTGTCCGTCACACGAATTCGCAGGTTGACTATTTCCGTAATGCTTTTCAGGATCTGGTCGCCCATCGCGTGCCCGTACACGTCGTTG
>CALZMQ010000001.1 GCA_945788625.1 uncultured Woeseiaceae bacterium | reverse complement strand
TCACCGCCGGCAAGGCGGAAACAGTGTCGCAGATAACCGCGCAGTTCGGCGGCGCAGAGGGGCGAGATGGTGTGACGCTGTCGAACTCGTTGGCGCAACTGGGCAAGCTGCTGGCTCTGCATTAGTTCGGCGAGACGTTCGTCACCCATCAGGATGATGCTGGCGCCCTCAGATTCACCGGCGTCGGCGGCTGTCAGCGCTTCCAGTTCCGCGAGAGTTTCCGCACCGGTTCGGGAGACATCCTCGACGATGATGAGGACGCGAACATCGTCATCTTCGAGTTCTTTCAGCTTCTTGCGAAAGGCCGCGAATCTTTGAATAGTGCCCGAAGGACGGTCGTGTAGGCCGAGGACCACAAGTAGCGACTCCAGTACATCGCTGCTGTTCATCTCCATGCGACCGACCTGAATCGTCTTCTTCCTGCCGGTGATTGCCTCGACCGATCGATTGACCAGGGTCGTCTTGCCGGTACCGACCGGGCCTGAAACGGTTACGACGGCATCCTTCGAGGCCAGGGCCTTTCTGAAGCCCGCCATGGTCTTCGCCGTTTGTGGGCCGACGAATACGTCATTGCCCGTCGCCTGGGCGCGAAATGGGCGTTTCTTGAGCCCAAAATGTTGTTCGTACATAACGGTCCAATCAGCTTCAACTTGGCCAAATAGCGTCAATGGCCTTCTCAGATAGGCAGTTTGGGTCCAATTCGCACGAATTTCATCGAGTTATGTCACAGAAATCGCGCAAGGGCTGGATTCGCGCAAGCCGGCATCGCGGCCTGAGCGTAGCGAATAAATGCCTGAATTTGCGGTCAAAAAGCCTCAGAATACGCGGTTATCAGGAAACTTTAAGCTGCGAACGATCAGGAACCTCTTTTTATGCGCATTCTGCTCATCCTCGGAATTCCACTGCTGGCGCTCGTCGTCGCGGTGTCGATGCTGGGATTGCGGGAAGGCCCGCCGAAGAAAGAAAAAGTCGACCTGGACCCCTTGGTCGAGGTCGTCGAACTCGAGACGATGACCACCAATTTCGCGGTGCAGAGCCAGGGCACGGTCCGGCCGCGTACGGAAACGGTGCTCAGCGCAGAGGTGTCCGGCACCATAATCAGCATCTCGCCCAGCTTCGTCGCCGGCGGCGTCTTTCGAGGCAATGAAGTCCTGATGAGAATCGACCCCACCAATTACGAGGTCGCGGTCGACCAGGCCGAAGCGCTCGTGGCGCAGCGCGAGATCGAACACGATGGCGCTTACAAGCTGCGGAGTCAGGGCTACCGGGCAGAATCGGAATATGCTTCGGCGGTTGCCGCGCTGGCGACCGCGACAGCGGAACAGGTGCGTGCGCGGCGCAACCTGGAAAGAACGTATATCCAACTGCCTTACGAGGGCATGGTCCGTGCGAAAGAGGCGGACCTCGGACAGTTCGTCAATCCGGGGACGCGACTCGGGGTGACCTTCGCTACCGATTACGCGGAGGTCAGGTTGCCGCTCACCGACCAGGATCTGGCGTTCGTCGACCTGCCCGCGGCAGCCGACCTTGGCGCTGCGGCCGTGGCGGACGGCCCCGCGGTTCGCCTGTCCGCGCTGCAAAAGGGTCAGCCGGCGCAATGGCAGGCGAGCATCGTGCGTACGGAAGGTGTCGTCGATGAGAAAAGCCGGGTGACCTACGCGGTTGCACGTGTCGCCGATCCCTACCGACTGCACTCCGACGGCCCGGCATTGCCGGTCGGTACCTTCGTGTCCGCGTCTATCGATGGCGCGTCCGTGTCGGGCGTGTTCAGGGTACGAAATTCCGCTGTTCGGGGCGCCGACGAACTGCTGTTTGTCGATGCTGACAATACGCTGAGCATTCGACGTGCGGATATCATTCGCACGGATAGTGAGTATTCGTATTTCCGCGGAGCGTCGGACGGCGAGCGCGTCATCGTTTCAGCCCTCGAGGCCCCTATCGAAGGCATGAAAATTCGCGCCGAAGCTGAGGCAACCGATGTGTCGTCCCAGCTCGCGACCAGCAGCGACGGCGGCGAACAGTGAGCCGGCTCGGCATCACGAACGAGAAGGGAATCATCGCCTGGTTCGCGGCGAACAACGTTGCAGCAAACCTGCTGATGCTGTTCATCATCGTCGCCGGCATTATCTCGGCGATCACGATTCGCAAGCAGACGACGCCTGATTTCGAACTCAACACGATACAGGTCCGGGTGGCTTACCTCGGTGCCGCTCCCCAGGAGGTGGAAGAGGGCGTCGTTGTAAAGGTCGAGGAGGCTATCCAGGACGTCAAGGGAATAGCGAAGCTCACCGGCGTTGCCAGGGAGGGAATGGGTACCGTCACCGCGGAGATCTCGTCGGGATACGATCTCAATGAGGTCCTGAACGAGATCAAGACCCGCGTCGATGCAATTTCGACGTTTCCGGGGCTGACGGAGAAACCCGTCATTTACAAACAGGAATTCCCGATACACGTGGTTTTTGTTGCGGTTCACGGCGCCCTGGACGAGTTCTCCCGCAAGTCGATGGCCCAGGAAATCCGTGACGAGTTGATGCAATTGCCGGCCGTGACCACGGTGGAGTTTCTCGGCGACCGGCCCTACGAAATCAGCATTGAAGTCCCGGAAAACGTGTTGCGACAGTATGGCCTGACGATGAGCGAAGTGTCGCAGGCCGTCAAGAACTCATCCGTTGACATGCCGGGTGGCACGATCAAATCCGACAGCGGCGATATATTGCTGCGCACGGAAGGCCAGGTGTACACCGGCCGCGAATTCAGCTCGCTGGTACTGCGCACGTTTCCGGACGGCACACGCCTGACCCTCGGCGATATCGCAACTATTACCGACGGCTTCGTCGAAACCGACGGCTATGGTCGATTCAACGGTGAGCGGACTGCAACGCTGCGTGTGCTGGCGAGTGGCGAGCAGAATGAACTCACCACGGCAGCCGCTGTGCGGGGATATGTTGAAGAGAAAAGTGCGTCGCTCCCGGACGGCGTGAAAATGGACATCTGGATAGACCGGTCGCATTACCTTGAAGGCCGCCTTTCCATGATGACGAGCAACATGTGGCAGGGCGCTCTCCTGGTGTTCATATTCCTGTCGTTGTTCCTTCGCTTCAAAGTCGCGGCATGGGTGGTAATCGGCATTCCCATCACGTTCCTCGGCGCACTGTGGTTGATGCCGCATGGTCCCTGGCCGGTAACGATAAACATGATGAGCCTGTTCGGCTTCATCATCGTTCTCGGCATCGTGGTCGATGACGCGATCATCATCGGCGAGAGTATCTACACCAAGATTCGGACGGACGGTCACTCGCTGGACAATGTGATTCATGGCGCGCGAAGGGTGGCGGTGCCTGCGACGTTCGGTGTGCTGACGACGATTGCCGCATTCGCACCGCTGTTGTTTGTCGGCGGTATCGTCGGGCCGTTTTTCGAAGCAATTTCAGTGGTCGTCGTACTTTGCCTGTTGTTCTCGCTGGTCGAATCGAAACTGATTTTGCCCGCGCACCTGGTGCACACGAAAATCGAAGCCGTCGATGAAGACGATCTGTTCAACCCGCAGCGTCATGTCCGGTTCTGGGAGTACATTCCGCGTTTTTTCCTGAAAATTCAACGCCGTGTCCACCACGGTTTGCAGCGGGTCATTCACGATTGGTACCGGCCGCTGGTCGAACTCGCGGTCGACAATCGTGGGCTTACGACGTCGATGTTCATCGCGACGCTCATTCTCACGGGCGGTATCCTGGCGAGCGGAATCGTCCGGTTCGAGATGTTCCCCGACCAGGCGAGCGATTTCATTCGTGTCGAACTCGAAATGCAAACCGGCTCGGCGCCGCAGGAGCGTGATCGGGTGCTCTCGTCGCTCGAGGACACGGTACTCGATTTGAATTCGGAGTACGTTGCAGAGCATCCGGACTCGCTGCCAATGATCCAGCACGTCGGAGCCTTTACACGCACCGATACCAGCGGCGTTATTTTTGTGGAAATGCCGCAGTCCGAGAAGCGGCCGTTTGGCGGTGAAGATATCGGCAAGCGCTGGCGGGAGCGCGCTGGTGAATTCCCGGGCGTCAAAGACATCACGTTCATTTACAACGAACATCTCGGCGGCGGCTCCCCGCTGAGTTTCCGCCTTAGCGGTAACAACTACGCCGCACTGGAGCGAGCTGCCGCAGAATTCGAAGACAAGCTCGCGGAGTTCGAGGGCGTATTCGACATACGTAGTACTTTCAGCGGCGGCGGCGATGAGATCAGATTGCGCATCAAGCCTGAGGCCGAGGCGCTGGGGCTCACCATGTCGTCTCTTGGCAGGCAGGTGCGGCAGGCCTTCTACGGCGAAGAGGCACAGCGAATCCAGCGTGGCAAGGATGAGCTCAAGGTGATGGTGCGTTATCCGGCAACAGAGCGACGCTCGATAGCCGACCTGGAAAACATGCGTATCAGGACGCCCGGTGGCGACGAGGTTCCGTTTTCGTCGGTCGCCGACATGTCGTTCGGGGAGGGTTATTCGAGTATCTCGAGGTTGAATCGCAAGCGCACGATCACGGTATCGGCCGATATCGATATGCAGGTCGTGCAGTCCACCGATGTCATCCGAGCATTGCTCGACGACTATGTACCGGGACTGCAGGCAAAGCACCCGGGGGTGAGCGTCGGCCTGGAGGGCGCCAGCCAGGAACTCGTGGATTTGAAGTGGAACCTCACGGTCGCATTCATAGCGGCGTTGTTCCTGATATACGCGCTGATCGCGATACCACTGCATTCCTACAGCCAGCCCCTGATCATCATGTCGGTGATTCCGTTCGGAATCATAGGTGCCGTCTTGGGGCACATCATAATGGCCAGGTCCATCAGCATGTTTTCCCTGTTCGGCCTTGTCGCGCTGGCAGGCGTCGTGGTCAACGACAGCCTGATCATGATCGATTTCATCAACAGGGCGCGCGCGAAGGGTATTGAACTCAGGCAGGCTGTCATCGACTCAGGTACGCAACGCTTTCGCGCCATCGTTCTGACGTCGTTTACCACGGCTGCCGGACTCATGCCGATAATGACCGAAGGCAGTACGCAGGCGCAGACGGTCATACCGATGGCGATTTCGCTGAGTTTCGGAATCCTCTTCGCGACACTCATCACGCTGATACTGATCCCGTGTCTTTACATGTTGCGGGACGACGGTTTCAACAGAATGCGGCTGTTATGGAACTGGACCTTGCAGCGGCCGTCGCCGACGGCGGGCTCACACGCACAGAGCGTCAGTTCCGACCGGCCATAACGACTGTGACGACACATTCTTCGGACATACGCGATGGCGTCATCGCCGGTCTCGCCGCGTACCTGATGTGGGGCATACTGCCCGTCTACTTCAAAACCGTGGGCTCGGTGGATACGCTGGAAGTCCTTGTGCATCGGGTAATCTGGGCCGTACCGTTCGGTGCATTGATCCTCGCTGTGCGAAGCCAATGGCCGGAGGTCAAACGCGCACTGACGCACCGGGCGATGCTCGGCTGGTTGTCGCTGTCGGCGGTGTTTATCGGTATGAACTGGTTCGTATACATCTGGGCGATCCAGGACGCGCGGATATTCGAAACCAGCCTCGGCTACTACATCAACCCGCTGACGAACATGCTTGCCGGCGTCGTGCTCTTCAGGGAAAGACTGCGGCGCTTTCAGACCCTGGCGGTGGCTTTGGCGGCGATCGGCGTAACCGTACTGACTGTCAGTGGCGGCCAGGTGCCCTGGGTTGCATTGTTTCTTGCCGTCAGCTTTACCGTCTACGCCGTCATTCGCAAAAAGGTCGTTATCGGCGGCATGCCCGGCCTGTTCGTCGAGACGCTAGTGCTGCTGCCTTTTGCGCTGGCCTGGTTCGGCTACCTCAGGGCGGCAGGGCTACTGGCGTTTGCTGACAGCGATGCGAGCCTCGTGTTCTGGCTGCTCATGGCAGGCCCGGTCACGGCGCTGCCTTTGCTGTGTTTTGCGCTGGCCGCGCGACGCCTGCCGTTGACCACGATCGGTTTCATGCAGTTCCTGGCGCCAACGCTGCAGTTCCTGACGGGCATTTACTACGGGGAGCAACTGACCGTGGCGCACATGATTTGCTTCGGCTTCATCTGGGTGGCCGTCCTCTTCTTCAGCATCGACGCCATCAAGGCAGGCACAAAAAAGCTCCCGGTGGCGACGCCAAGGGGAGCTTGATGCTGACTATGCGGACGGGAAATTTCTTTCCGCAAATCAAGTGCAGCGCAGCGAGCCATTGCGGTAAGGAATTATCCCGGCCGCAACAGGCATCCAGGCTATTTATTGGCCTTGCGTTCCTGTGCTTCCTTGATGACCTCGTCCGCCACATTTTGCGGGCAGGGCGCGTAGTGCGAGAACTCCATCGAGAACTGGCCGCGGCCGGACGTCAGTGTGCGCAGGTGGCCGATGTAGCCGAACATGTCGGCCAACGGTGCATTCGCCTTAACCCGAACACCCGTGGCACCCGCATCCTGCGACTTGATCATTCCGCGGCGCCGGTTGAGATCGCCGATGACGTCGCCCACGTTGTCGTCGGGCGAGAACACGTCCACTTTCATGATCGGCTCGAGCAATTGCGGGCCGGCCTTGGGCACTGACTGCCGATAGGCCGCCTTGGTCGCGATTTCAAATGCCAGCGCGGAGGAATCCACGGCATGGTAGGCGCCGTCGAGCAGGGTGAACTTCACGTCGAGCAGCGGGTAACCCGCCAGCGTGCCTTCGTCCATGCAACTGGCAAAGCCCTTTTCTATCGCGCCCCAGTATTCGCGGGGAACGTTGCCGCCCGTGACCTGGGACTCGAATTCGTAGCCGGTGTTCTTCTCGGCCGGCTCGATCCGGTACTCGATCTTGCCGTATTGTCCGGAACCACCCGACTGTTTCTTATGGGTGTAGGTATCTTCGATCATCTGTGTGATCGTTTCGCGATAGGCGACCTGCGGTTTGCCCATCTCCACGTCGACGTTATGCGTACGGCGCAATATGTCGACCTTGATGTCGAGGTGCAACTCGCCCATACCCTTGATCAGGGTTTCGCCGGAATCCTCGTCGGTGGCGACCTGGAATGACGGATCCTCCTGGATCATCTTGTTCAGCGCAACGCCCATCTTTTCGTTGCCGGCCTTGTCCTTCGGCGTAATGGCGACGGAAATCACGGGATCGGGGAACACCATGGGCTCCAGCGTCGCGGGATCATTGGTATCCGCGAGCGTGTGACCTGTGCGCGTGTTTTTCATGCCGAGGAGAGCGACGATATCGCCCGCCTGTGCCGAATCGAGTTCTTCGCGAGAGTCCGCATGCATCTCGACGATGCGGCCGATGCGCTCGGTCTTGCCCGTGAACGTGTTCAGAACGTTGTCGCCCTTTTTCAGCGTGCCCGAGTAGATGCGCGTGAAGGTAAGTGCGCCGTAACGGTCGTCCATGATTTTGAACGCGAGCGCGCGCAACGGCTTCGTCGGATCGACGATGGCAACGCCGCCCGTCTCGTGACCCTCGAGGTCGATTTCGGGTTGTGGTTTGACTTCCGTGGGGTTCGGCAGGTATTCAATAACTGCATTAAGAACATTCTGTATACCTTTGTTTTTAAAGGCAGAACCGCAGTAGGTCGGGAAGAAGTCAAGCGCGATCGTGCCCTTGCGGATACAGCGATTGAGATCCTCGATCGAAGGCTCGTTGCCCTCGAGGTATTGCTCAAGCAGGTCGTCGTCCTGCTCGAGAGCGGTCTCCACGAGTTTCTCGCGCCATTCCTCGACAGCGTCCTGCATGTCCTCCGGTACGTCGCCGATCGTGTACGACTCGGGGTCGGTGGAATCGCTCCATACCCACGCCTTGCGCGTCAGCAGGTCGATGACGCCCGTGAAGTTGTCTTCGATGCCGATTGGCAGGACCATGACGAGCGGGTTTGCCGCAAGCACCTTCCTCACCTGATCGACGACGCTATAGAAATCCGCGCCGACGCGATCGAGTTTGTTGACAAAGATGATGCGCGCGACCTCGGAGTCGTTGGCGTAACGCCAGTTCGTCTCCGATTGCGGCTCAACGCCGCCGGAGCCGCAGAATACGCCCACGCCGCCGTCAAGGACCTTCAACGAACGGTAGACCTCGATAGTGAAGTCAACGTGTCCCGGAGTATCGATGATGTTCAGACGATGATTATCCCATTCGCAGCTGGTTGCAGCTGACTGAATCGTAATGCCGCGCTCCTGTTCCTGCTCCATGAAGTCCGTCGTGGCCTCGCCATCGTGGACCTCACCGGTGCGGTGAATCTTGCCGGTCAGCTTGAGGATACGTTCCGTCGTTGTCGTTTTGCCCGCATCAACGTGGGCAAAGATGCCGATATTTCGGTAAATGCTCAGGTCTTTCATGTCTATACTTCAGCTCTGTGTGTTGTTGCCTGGCGCCGGCCTCCAGCTTCCTGCCATACCATCAGGTGCTCTCAAAGCCTTGCTAAAGCGAGAACCCGGTAATACAAACGAGGTAGGCGCACATAATCCATGCCGATCCTTAAGGCGCTTCCGGGCAGCTGGTGCGACGCTGATAACCGGTCAGGACGGGCTTTCGGGCGCGGATAATAGCAGCGCCGACGCGGCTAAACCAGCGAAATTCGCAGAATCGACACAGTGCACGCTTTTGAGAGCTATTTTGGCTTATTATTCAGGTCCTTATGATGTTACCGCCACCCCCTGCAACACGCCGCGAGTTTTTCGCTCCGAGACTGGCCCTGAGCGCTATTTTTCTCGCCCTCCTGATTGGCGTCACGCGCTTCGTCTGGTACCCCGGACTGTCCTTCGTTCTCTCGGGCGTACCGACGCTGATCCTCGTCATCGCCGGGGTGACGATGGTCATCGGCCCGGGCCTCTCGACGTTCCTGTACCGGCCCGGCAAAAAGGGGCTGCTGGGCGACCTGCTGGTGACCCTCGCCGTCGAACTGATCGCCATCGGGCTCGCCGCCAACGTGCTGTACGACCGGCGTCCGTATTTCGCCGTCTTCTCGGTGGATCGTTTCGAACTCATTGCCGAGGCAGAAGTGTCCGGCAAGCCATTCCAGGTCGCGTCCCTGCGCGACAAACCCGCCCACGCACCCCGGCTCGTTTACGCCGCCTTGCCGCAGGACACGGACGCGCACAACGCCCTCATCGACGACGTGGTGTTCGGCGGCGGTGAGGACATCGATCGCCGCCCGGAATTCTGGCTCCCTTACGCATCCGGAGTTGCGGCAGTCCGGGAACGCTCGAAACCACTCGCAACGCTGATCGCCGGCGGGGGGCGACGGGCACACGTCGTAAGGCGCTGGGTCGATGGCCAGGCCGGTACTATCGACGATTATGTCTTTGTCCCGGTGCGGGGCAAAAAGAAAGACGGAGCCATGGTGCTGCACCGGGACATCGGATACCCGGTCGCGATGTTGGATGCGGACCCCTGGTAGTACCTCAGCGCCGCAGAATCGCGAACCAGCGGGCGATATTCAGCAAACTCATCAACGACGCGGACACATAAGTCAGCGCGGCAGCCGTCAGCAGCCGGCGGGCATGCGGACGGTCGACGTTCTTCAATATCCGGTTTTCGTCGAGCATGGGAAGGGCACGGCCGAAGCTCGCGTCGAATTCGGTCGGCAATGTCACCAGGTGCACGAGTGCCGAGGTTCCCAGGGTCAACAGTCCGGCCGCGAACGTCAGGAGTCCAATCGTAGGCGCGCGTGTGGCCATGCCCAGGAACGGCGAGATCATGAGCACGCCGGCACCGATACGCTCGATACCGCGAGTCGCCTTGACCAGCCGGGTTCGAAGCCGCAGTGGCGCGAAATCCCTGTGATCCTGCAAGGCATGTCCGACCTCGTGCGCCGCGACCGTGATTGCCGTGAGAGAGCGACCGTCGAATTTATCGGGTGTCAGTCTTACGGCCTTGTCGTCCGGATCGTAGTGATCGCCGGTTTCGGTGGGCTCGACTACCACGGTGTCCAGGCCGTGTAACTTGAGCAGGTGGCGAGCCAGTTCCGCACCAGTGCCGGAATACCGATCGGCCGGCTCGCTGTATCGTGCGAGTACCCGTTGTACCCAGATTCCCGGGCCGAATACGACGACGAGTACCAGCAAGATGAAGATCGCGATTGCCATTGGCTAATCGTAACGCGGGCGGGTTTCTATTGCTCCGTCGCCGGTTGCTCGAGGCCCACTTTGATGGCCGGCAGTTCGCCGCTCGCTTTGAGATCGCGAACGCGCGTGGCCTGCACCGCGAGTTCCGCCTTCAATTCCGCGTACAGACGCTGGAACTCGGGCTCGTCGCGAATTGCGTCGAGGTTTGGATCGTGCTCCAGGTAATACCAAATGAGGATACGCCAGCCCTCATCGATGGCTTTGCGCAATGCATCCAGTGCCTGCTCCGGACGTTGCTGCAACGCGTAAATGCGGACGTCGGTGATCCAGTAGCCGTTGGTTCCGAGCCGCGACTGCGCCTCGGTTACTTTGAGTACGCTTTTCATGAGGTCGTTGGCCCGTTGATGCTCTCCCGTGTACAGCAGCACCAGCGCCAGGTCCGTCGCGACGAAATAATTCGACGTATCGACCTGCGGCACTTCCGGTTCCGTCAATTCGCGAAAGGCCCTCGCGTAGCGGTCACGGGCAACGTCATAACGCCCTGCCGCGAGATCGACATTGCGCAGCAGGTTCAATGCGCCCCAGTTTCTCGGATAAACCTCGAGCAGGGTACGCGCATCCTGTTGCGCCTCCTCCTGCCTGTCGGAATAGAGATTGAACAACAGGCTGGCCCAGGCAGACCAGAAGGTTTTTGGTCCCAGTTGCAGGCCGCGGTCAACCCATTCTTTCGCACTCTCCGGGTCGCCCAGCTCGAGGTAGGCAATCGCCTGGGCGGACTGCAGGCTCGGGCTGAGCACGTCATTGGCTGCTGCCTTGTGATACCAGACGACAGAATCGTCGACCCGGCCGTAGACCATGTAGTGGATCGCGGCGATGTAGACATACGCGAACGCGTGGTCCGGCTCGATCTCGACAACGCGCATGAACCTCGTTAAAGCCTCGTCGAACTTGCCTGTTTCGTTGTACTGCCGCGCGACGTCGTAATTGACCGGTGCGGAATACGGGTCGAGGCTCAGCGCTTTCTGGAGCAGGTCCATCGCCTCTTCTCGCCGGTCTTGCAACCAGCGCAACCGACCGTAGAGGCGGAATACGCGCGCGTAACTCGGTCGTAGCGATATCGCCTGTTGATAGGCCTGCTCGGCGGCTTGCAGGTCTCCCTGCTGTTGCCGCAGCAGCCCAAGAGTCGCCTGTGCCTCGCCCAGGCTGCCGTCGAGTTCAAGCGCTCGCATTAGTGGCGGCTCGGCGAGTGCGTTGCTTTCATCGGTTGGCAGACCGCCGTAGAATTGCGAGCCGAGCGTCAGGTAAGCATCGGCAAGCCCGACGTACGCCAGCGCGAAATCCGGGTCGAGTTCTACAGCCAGTTTGAAATTGTCGATTGCCGCATGCAGCGATTCGACCGATTCGATGTTCGACTTGTCCTTGCCCGTCAAATACGCCGTATACGCATCCAGGCTGTGCGTCGGCATTGCAGCAAGCTGTGAGCTTTCCCGCGACGTGAGCTTGGCATTCAGTTGCCGCGCGATCGTCTCCACGATTTCGGACTGCATTTCGAAGACGTTGTCTGCGGTCAGGCGCCGATCGTAGGATTCGGCCCAGAGATGTTCATCGGTCGCGGTGTCGATCAACTGCACGTTGACCCGGATCTGGTCGCCCAGGCGTTGCACGCCGCCTTCCAGGATCTTGCTGACCCCCAATTCTCCGCCGATGCTCTTGATGCTCTTGTTCGAGTTCCGGTATCGCTCGACTGAGGTTCTGGAAATGACCTTCAGTGCCCCTATTTTCGACAAGCGGGTGAGCAAGCCGTCCTGGATGCCGTTCGCCAGGAAACCCGCGCTGCTTTCGCCCGCGCCCGCGTTTTCGAAAGGCAATACGGCGATGGACTGCTCGGGTGCGGGACCGGTCCACCATTTGTCGTAGGCGAACATGATGACGGCCGCGCACAGCACGGAGATAACGATCATGTCCAGGCGACGGCCGGTGATTCGGGTAATCGACCCGGCCGGGTCGATGTCTCTTTCGAGGCTGATCCCCTCTGACGTCAGTTCGTAAAACCAGGAAAAGATCAGTGCGATCGGGAAACCGATAGCGAGCATTGCGAGTATGGTCGGGCCAACCCAATGGGGAAGGTTGGCGAGCCCAATAACCACCTCCGCCACCTGCATGATCAGCCAGGCAGCAACCGAATAAAGCACCGCCATACGGAACACGTTACGGCGCTTGAGTTCTGACACCAAGCTCATAAGGATCTATAGTCCAGCCTTGGTTGAGCCGCAATTTACGCCCGCGGCTTTCAAACTGCAAAACGAGGTCAACGGTGACACCAGATCAGATTATGCTCTTTTCGCTGCTGTTTTTCGTCTTCGTGTTTCTGATCTGGGGGCGTTGGCGATACGACCTCGTCGCGTTCGTGGCTTTGCTCGTCGCGTTGCTGACCGGGATCGTCCCCAAGGAGGAGGCGTTTTCCGGATTTGGTCATCCGGCAACAATTATCATTGCCCTCGTGCTCATTGTCAGTCGCGGGCTCTCGAATTCCGGCGCCATCGAGTTGCTCGCGCGTCACGTTATCGACGCGTCACGCAGGCTTGCGACGCACATCACGATCATGTCCGGGCTTGCCGCCGGACTGTCTGCACTGATGAACAACGTCGCCGCACTGGCCCTGCTGATGCCGGTCGACATGCAGGCGGCAAAGAAAGCGGGGCGCAGTCCCTCGCTGTCGCTGATGCCGCTGTCGTTCGCCTCCATTCTCGGCGGCATGATTACGCTCATCGGAACTCCCCCGAATATCGTCATTGCGGAATTTCGTGGCTATGCCCTCGGCGAGTCTTACCGGATGTTCGACTTCGCGCCGGTCGGGCTGGCCTGCGCTTCGGTTGGCGTTGCCTTCGTCGCGCTAATTGGCTGGCGATTGCTGCCGAAGGAACGACAGTCGGCCGACGCAGGGCAGGAGTTGTTCGGCCTTGCCGACTACATCGCGGAGGTGCGCGTTCCCGAAGGTTCCGCGGTGATCGGCAAGCGTGTGCGGGAACTGGACGAGCAGGCTGCTAAGAGCGACGTTGAGATTATCGGGCTCATTCGGCGCGGCCGGCGACTGCCCGGTCTTGCCCGCATCGCCGAGATAAAAGCCGGGGATGTGCTCGTGATCGAAGCGAGTCCCGACAGCCTCGAAGAAGCGCTCGGCGCGCTCAACCTGGAGTATGTTGGAAAGGGCGAGGGCAAGCTCGGCGACGATGACCTGATCCTCAACGAAGTCGTGGTGCAGGAGTCTTCCCGATTTGCCGGTCGCTCGGCAATGTCACTGCGTTTGTTATATCGCTATCGAGTGGCGCTCGTGGGCGTGTCGAGGCAGGGCGAGCGATTCAGCGACAACGTGCGCAAGCTCGAGCTCAAGGCGGGCGATGTGCTGTTGTTGCTCGGCGCGGACGAACGCCTCGCCGACGTAACGGGACGCCTTGGTCTGTTGCCACTCGCGGATCGCGGACAACGTGTCATTCAGCGCGACAAGGCCTGGCTCGCTGTCGGAGTATTCACTGCGGCAATTGCAGCCGCCAGCGTCGGCCTGGTCTATTTGCCCATCGCCCTGGGTTGCGCGACCGCAATATTCGTATTTCTCAATATCGTGCCGATTCGCGACGTATACAAATCGGTCGAATGGCCTGTGATCGTCCTGCTGGGCTCCATGATTCCGATCGGCGGCGCCCTGCAGTCGACAGGCGGAACGGCACTGATCGCCGGCGGCATCGTGGACTTGTCCGCGGGCTATTCCCCGATTGTGGTCCTGACTTTGCTCGTCGTCGTGACGATGACGTTGTCCGACGTGATGAACAATACGGCGACCGCCGTCATCGCCGCACCCATCGCCCTAGAGATAGCGGCGCGCCTCGGCGTCAATCCCGATCCATTCCTGATGGGTGTTGCAGTTGCCGCCTCATGCGCTTTCCTGACGCCCATCGGTCACAAGAACAACACGCTGATAATGGGGCCCGGCGGATACCGCTTCGGCGACTACTGGCGCATGGGCCTGCCGCTGGAGATACTCATTATCGCCGTGTCGGTACCCGTAATCGTGGTGGTGTGGCCGATGTAGGCCGGGCAGTGGCCGAAACGCGACTCCGGCTTATGTTACATCGTTGTCGCAAAAAGGCTGAAAATCGGGTCAACAACTGACAAAGCCTGAACATCGCTGCTCGCTCGTGCCCGGTAACAACCTCGTAACTCCTTGTAAATAAAAGAGAGTGGAGATCGAGGGTGCGATCCGGCCGGTTGGCACAACGCTTGCATTTCCAAAACTGTCAGCGCCGTTATCGGTGCGACGACCAGAGTGAGCTATTACGGAGAGAGCCATGGCGAAGGCGACGATCCAGGACTGGACCGACAGCATCGTGCTTTTGAAATTCGATGAGCACAAAGACGTGAAATACCAGGTATATCGGGACGAAGACAGACACTTCCTCGAGATGCGTGACATGGAAGACAGCCACATTCACACCCTCGAATTGCCGGATGGCATGAAGCTCGACAGGACCAGCTACGAGGTACTGTTGCGTTACGTATTGCTGGATGTGGTCGCCGCCTGATGGCCTATTCCGATCGCGTCCGGAAAGCCGCGACGGCAGGCCGTAAAATCGAGGCCATCAAGTTGCTTCGCGAGGAAACGGGCATGGGCCTCAAGGAGGCGAAACATGCCGTCGAGGACCTGCAGCGATCGATGGGCATCGAGAGCAACGCGTCAACCGTCGGCGGCAGCGTCGCGGGACTGGTAAAACTCGTAGGCTTCGTGCTTGCCTGTGTACTGATCTATCGTTATTTCGCGGCGTGAGCTTCTACCGCCTTCCAGACGCGTAACAGGTTCTCACCGAGCATCTTGCGTACGTCGTCCTCCGAGTAGCCACGCCGTAACAGGCCCTCGACCAGGTTGGGGTAGGCCGAAACATCCTTGAGGCCGACCGGCAGGGAGTCGCCGACGCCATCATAGTCCGACCCGATACCGACGTGGTCAACGCCGACCAGTTCGATGACATGCGTGAAGTGGTCCAGGACGTCATCGATCGTCGCAAACGGCAAGGGGCCGTTTTCGCTGGCATAGATCTCCGGGAACGTCCGGTACAGATCGCTTTGCGTCAAATCGGGATGCTCAGAAAGGTAGACTTTGCCTGCGGCGCTGCGTGCGTCGCCGTAGTCTCTCGCCGCCTGGGTCACGAACGTCGAGCCGAAATTGATCTGGATGACGCCGGCGTTTTTCGCGAGCGCAACGATCATTTCGTCGCTCATATTGCGTTCGAAGCCGGGCGTGAAGTGACGCGCCGATGAATGTGAGGCGATTACAGGTACCTCGGTTATTTCGAGTATCTGCCAGAATGCTTCGTCGGAAACGTGGCTGACGTCGATCATGATGCCCAGCCGGTTCATCTCGCGGATGACCTCGACACCGAATTCGCTGAGCCCGTTCCATTGACGGTTTTCGTCGTAAGACGAATCGGAAATGTGATTCGAGAGGCTGTGCGCCGGCGTTATATAGCGAATGCCGCGCTCGTAAAAATACGCCAGGTTGGCCAGGTCGCCCTCGATCGGTGACCCGTTTTCCATGCCCATCGGCAGTGAAATCAACCCCGCCTCATGGTGTTTTCGGACGTCCGCGGTCGTCAGAGCGATTGCAAACTTCTCGGGAGCGTTGGCGACGAAACCCTCGACCATGTCGATCAGCGAATCGGCGACCTGTTTCGATTCGCCCTTGTCCTCGAGCGAGGCCGGCGTGTAAATCGACATGAACGGTGCATTGAGACCGCCGGCGACAGCGCGCGGGTAGTCGAAGTCGCCGTTGTCGGTGGCTTCGGCAATGTCGGCGGGCTTGCTGTTGATGCGATAGGGAACGTCGATGTGCGTATCGACGATGATGCTGGATTGCGCGATCTGGCGTGCGCGGTCCGCAATGTCCTCGGTGACCGGAGTATTTGCGTCGTCCTGACTGCAGCCTGCAAGTATCAAAGCTGCCGACAACAGGCAGAAAGTTTTTTTGATCATTCCCGGATATTTCGCTGGTTCGAAAGGTCGAAGATTGTAACAATAGGCTCGTAAGATTGGTGCTTTATTTTGACGGTTGCGTCAACGGGAGCAAAGCAAATGAACAATGAAAATCCCCCTGCAGATCATGCATTTGCCGACGACAGTGAACCTGGCAAGCCGGCCCTCGAGGAGAATCTGAAATCGCGTGCAACGTGGACGCGGCTGTTGTTCATGCTGATTTGTTACATCCTGGTGAGCATTGCCAGCCTGGTTGGTACCTTCGTGGTCGTGCTTGGATTTTTCTGGGTATTGTTCACGGGCGAGGTCAATCGCCAGCTCCGGCAGGTGGGGCAGAGTCTCGCAGGGTACATCTACGAGATCGTTCGCTACCTGACGTTCAACACAGACGACCGGCCGTTCCCGCTCGGCGGCGAATGGCCATCGGCTGACGCAGAGTAGTCCTGTCTTAGAGCGATAATTCGCGCTGGCCCGGTTGCCAGTGCGTCAGGCTGACGTGCGCCCCGCCGATACCGAGGCCGCGCACCCATCTCGCGGCGGCGTCGAGCGTCACCCAGGTCCTGACCTTGCCCTTGCGCGTTTCCGCGGTAATCGGGCCGTTCGGCGTCCTTGCCTCGATGTGAAAGCGCGCACCACTGGCGATTATGTTGATGTTCTTGATGGCACCGGCGGCGACCATCGCCTTCAACATGCGTTCATCCATTCTGAGTCCCCGGGAATAGCTCGTTTTGCTCTGGGATCGATATGCCGGCCTGATCACAGTGCCGGCGTATCAACATCTCCACCATATTCGCGACGCTGCGGTGCTCGCGCGCGGCGGCCTCGCGCACGGCTTGCTTGATGCCGGGCTCGATGCGCAGGTTGAGGGTTGAGACCTTGGTTTTCGCCATACGTTACATTGTAATGTAAATATGATTAAAATGTAACGCATTAAGCAACACTTTTCCGGTGGCCTCGGTTCAGGGTGCGGCCGGTAATGGAAAAACGCCGGGTAAGCGAGTACAAAAAGGCGTGGCACCGGGCCGCACACAGGAGGGCAGGCATGGAACAGACTATCTTCATCGTCTGTATGTTTTTCGGCGTCATGTCGGTCGCATTGATCGCGTTTACGCTCTTGGGGATCGTGCTGGGGCGCATCAAGGTCTAGCCGGCGATTGTTGGAGTCCATGCGGATCAGCAGCGTAAACGTCGGCAAGGCCGACACAATCTCCCATGGTCGCAAGTCCATCGTCACCGGGATTTGCAAGCAGCCGGTATCCGGCAGCGTGCTGGTGACGGAACTCGGATTGTGCGGCGACGCCGTCGTCAACGAAAAGCACCATGGCGGCCCCGACCAGGCGGTGTACGCATACGGAACCGACGATTACGACTGGTGGCGCGCCGAACGGGGCGGCGACTTTGCCGCCGGGCTGTTCGGAGAAAACCTGACCATCGAAGGACTGCCGAGCGATCTGTATGTCGGCGATCGAATGTTGATCGGTGGTGTGGTCCTCGAGGCGACCTCGCCACGCATACCCTGCGCGACGCTGGCGGCCCGGTTGGCCGACCCTGGTTTCGGCCTGGCATTCCGTAAAGCCGAGAGGCCCGGCATCTACTTTCGTGTTCTGAATGCGGGAGAGGTGTGCGCGGGCGATACCGTTACGTTAGTGCAGAGCGACGCGAGCACCGTCACCACGCTGGATTTGTTTCGGTTCGCGTACGCCACACAGCATGATGCGGATACTTTGCGACGCTACCTGGAAGCTCCGGTGGCAGAGCGCATGAAAGCAAAAATCGAGGTAAAACTGTCGGGCATCGATATCGCGTCAGATTGACTCGGCCCTGGCCAGCAACTCACTCCATTCGTCGGATGACCGTGCGGCCTCGACGTTGTGCCGCATCAGTTCGATCTTGTCGATCATGCGTTGTTGCACGGCCGGGAAGCGAGGGTCGCTGCGCAGCGGCTCGATGATCGGGTCCTCGTCGAAAGGCCACGGATCGAAAACTTGCGAACTGACGTAGCCCTCTTCAACCGCCTCGATTAGCGCCTCCATTGCCGCATTCGGCCGACCCCGCAGTGTAAGAATATGGACATCGGTGATCCCGTGACCGGCCATGCCGAGGCGCGGCAAGCCCTCGACCACGGGCTGAGCCTTGTCCAGCAGCTTGCTGGCCTGTCCGTGCCGGTTGCGTTTCTGTTCGATAAACGCAAGCAACACGGCGTCTTGCACGTTCTTGCGATCGACTGTGGCGTCGGTATCGCCGGTCAGCGTCGGACTGCCCTCGGTCATGTACTCGTAAGCCTGATCGTAGTCGCCCAACATGATCGAGGCGCCGACCATCAGTGGGTATACAAACTCAGCCGGAAACTCGGATACATCGTCGATGCTCTCGAGTTCCTGCAGCGCCCCTTCGTAGTCCCTGGTGATGTAGTGCCAATAGCTCTTGCCTACGGGGTAGAGGGGATGATCTTTCGGAAATTGCTCGACAAACTCGGTAATTGCAGCATCGTCACCGAACTCGGCGTAAATAGGAAGCAGGTATCCGCCGGACATGGGGTCCTCGTTTAAACGGATGTCCTGTAAGCCCCACGCAACGGCCTCATCCAGACGACCGAGCTTCTGCATATGATTGCTGAGGTAGTTGTAGGGTGTCGACCAGTCGGGAAACAGGCTGATCGCACCGACGAGCATTTGAGTGGTTTCGTCGATCTGCCCCCGCATCGCATAAAAGCTCGGGAGGTTGACGTACGGTATGCGACTCAGAGGGTCGATTTGTAAGGCTTTGGTCAATAGGTCGATTGCCGCATCGATCTCGCCTTCCGACGTTCGCAACGACGCGAACCAGACGTAAGCGTCGGCGAGGCTCGGACTCAGTGCCAGCGCAGTACGAAATGACTCGGCCGCAGCGATATTTCCCGGGCCGATGCGGTTGGTTTCCCATTTCGATGATTCGAGCAGGCCGCGCGCCGCATACGCTTCGGCAAGCTGCGGATCGATTTCCAATGCCGTTTCCACGGCCTGCCCTGCGACAGAATATGCCTCGGAAGGCACGATGGATTTGTGATTGGACAGAATAACCAGCACGGTCTGTGCCAACAGGGCGTGCGCTTGCGCATACCCGGGGTCGAGTTCGATCGCGCGTTCGAAGTTTCTGCGAGCCGCCTCGAGGCTTGTGAAACTCCGCTCCGAGAGGTTGGCTCGGCCCTTGACGTACTCTGAATAGGCATCGATGTTGTCCGTCGGTGACGCTGCAAGTCGCAACTCGTCATCCGGCGTCAGGGCAGCGCGCAATGATAATGCGACTTGTGCGCTGATCTCACTCTGTATCTCGAATACGTTTTCAATCGTCAGGGCCTCGTCGTAGGTCTTGGCCCACAGGTGCTCATCCGTCTTCGCGTCTATGAGCTGCACGGTAATGCGGACTTTGTCGCCGACTCGCTGTACGGCGCCCTCGACGATAGCCGAGACTCCCAGTTCCCTGCCAATCTGTTGGATCTTCTTGTTGGTGTCGCGATATTCATTGACGGATGTGCGCGATATGACTCGCAGAGACTCGACATCCGCCAGCCTCGTGAGAATGTCATCGTGGATGCCGTCGGCGAAGTACCGATTGTCCTCGTCCGCGCTGCGATTGGAAAACGGCAATACTGCAATCGAATCGCGCGCCACCGGTTCGTTGACCAGCACATCGCTACGGCGGATTCCGGTCAGGTTGAAAGTTATCGACACACCGAGTGCAAGGACGAGCAAAGCGATAATGAGCGAGTTCATCCTGCTGCGCGGCTGCGGCGCATAGGCCGTTCTATCGATGTCCCGTTCGCGCTTCACGCCGTCCGGTGTTATTTCGAAGACCCAGGCAACAATCATGGCCACGATGAATCCGGCGATCACGATCAATACGTAGATCTTGAATAACCACTCCAGCCCGAAGGTCGGCAGCAACACCGAGCCTGCTTCGATGAGAATCCAGGACACCAGTGCATAGGCCGCGGCAACTCGCAGCACGTTGCGTTGACGAAGTTCGGATACGAATGTGGGCATAACGAGATTATGGCGCGATTCGACACGCTTCGCAGCAAAGTTTCTTGACCCAAAAAAAGCCCCGTCCGGAGACGGGGCAATTAGGGGATTTACAATTTCTGGTTGCGCTCAGGTTTCGTCGGGAAAAATCTGGTCTCCCGCAACGATCACGTTGAGCGGCGCGCCGCCACCTACGGCGTCACGTGCAACCACGGTCAGAACATCGCCATTGAAGAAGTCGAAAGTGGCGGGCCCGATGGCCGCGGTCTTGGTGCCCGCAGGAACGACGGTGACGTCATAAGAGCCTTCAGGCAGCGGGATGTAACCCGTACTCGCCTTGAACGGTACCACCGCGAGGGTCGGATCCACGGTGTTAATGTCGGTTCCTGGTGCAGTCACGTAAATGTCGACGTCCTGCGCGGTCGGCGACGAGTGCACTATACGTACCTTGGCATACGTGCTCACCGGGCGGGGGTCATCATTGAGAACCAGCGGCTCGATGGCTGCGAGCGTATCGACGGCAAGTACGTCGTAGGCTTGTGACGCTTCCAGTGTCAGGTCCGCGTCGATGACGATGACGCCGGGATTGCCGGCCGCAGTTACCTTGACGTTGTACGTGTCCGCAGGGACGTTGACGTAGCCTGCGAAATTCGGAAACGACAGGCCTGGCACCAGGGGTGCGGCGAACGCATCGTTGACAACGACGTCAACGGCCGGTGCGTCGGGCGAGGTGTGAAAAACTCTCAGCGACGCCGGCGTGCTCGCCGTCAGGATCTCGGCGGAGCCGGCACCTGTCAGCACAACGAGGCTAATCGGTGACGGCCCGGCATTGGTGCTCGGCACCGCGGCCACGAACAGGTCATCGCCATCGGCCAGTGCGATCGTGCCCGAATCGAATACGACCGTCGCGGGGTCGCCGGCCGGCGTCACACGGATCTGGTAGTCACCAGCCGTTACTTCCGCCGGCCCGAGCGTGCCCTTGAATTCAAAAGACCCTACAGCGGCGGAGCCTGCAAGGTCCGCACCCGGTGCCGTTACGTAGACGTCCACTTCGGGCGCCGCTGCGGCGGCATGCAGTACGCTGAGTCGTGCCGACCCGGCCGTCGGGGTTCCCCTGGCCTGGCTGAACACGACCGGCTCGATCGCCGCAACGCTGCCAACTGCGGCAACCGTGTACGTGGTGTCTCCTGCGAAGTCGAGTGATACAGGCCCGATCACGGTCGCATTGCCGCCGGGAAGAATGCCCTCAACTTCGATGCTGTAGGTACCCTCATCCAGCGTCAGTTGCGCAGATCCGGCATTATAGTCCACGTCCGTCAGTACCGCGTTTCCGTCAACCAGTACGTTGACCGGCGGCGCGTCTGGCGATGCGTGAACCACCTGGATGTTGAAAGTCTTCGGCGGCTCCACTGTCGTGAATATCGCGCCGTTGTTCGAGTCACAGGCCGCTAGCACCAGGATTACCAGTGCCAGTGCCGATTGATACAATGTCCTCATTTCCAGCCCCTTACGAATAGTGTGTTTCGGTGAGGGGGCATTGTGTTTTAGCGGCGCCGCGGAATGATCTCAGCTCCGTTTCCGGATGTTTCCAATTGTATCGGTGCAGGCACGACCCGACATGCGATAGCTGCTCCGCGTTATGATAAGAATATGACCAAGATCCTGCTCATCGATGACGATCGCAAGCATTCCGAACTCCTTCAGGCGTACTTCAAACGTTTCGGGATCAATCTCGTTTGTGCGTTTGAGGCTGCGGGGGGCATGCGTATGCTCAACCGGGAAGACCCGGACCTCCTGCTTCTCGACGTAATGTTGCCTGGCAAGGACGGCTTCGAGATTTGTCGCGAGGTACGAAAAACGAGCGATATCCCGATTATCATGCTCACGGCCCGCGGGGACGTAATCGATCGTGTCTCGGGTCTGGAACTCGGCGCGGATGATTATATCGGCAAGCCGTTCGAGCCGCGCGAACTCGTGGCACGGGTGCAGGCGATCCTGCGGCGCGCCGAAACCACGGGTACGGCCGGCGGGAAGCTGGAATTCGACGGATTGACGATCGACGTTGAATCGAGAGCTGTCACGCTGGACGGCGAAAACGTCGACCTGACGTCAATGGAGTTCGAGCTGCTGCTCATACTCGCAAGGCGCCACGGCAAGAAATTGTCCCGCGACGATATTCTGAGCGAATTGCGGGGAATTGACGCGGCGATACTGACACGCTCGGTCGACATCATGATCAGTCGCCTGCGCGGCAAGTTGCATGACTCAGTCAAACCACCACGATTTATCCAGACGATCTGGGGTCGAGGATACTCCTTCGTAGGCGTTCCGCATTCGGATGCTTAGACGCCTGTCCCGCTCCCTGTCGTTCCGGCTGCTGGTCATTTTCGTCGTGCTGGCGGTGCTGTTCGTCTACGGTGCGTTCACGGCGCTACGCTGGTTTTACAACAGCGACGAAATCAGGGGTTTGATCAGCGGGCACCTGTCGTTACATGTGCACTACGTAAAAGAAGACATCGGTTCGCCGCCGAGAATCGATCGGGCGATTGCCATCACGGAAAGCGTCCCGGTCGATATACGCATCCTGGGCCCCGACATCGACTGGGCTTCCGATGACAAGTTTCCCTCGCTGGCGAGCCTCGATTTCGGTGCCAGCCCCAAGTTCAGCGATGACCCAGCCGCCTGGGTGGATGAACTGCAGGGACTCGAGTTTGCCGTTGAAGAAAACCACCGCTTCCTGAAAATGCGCCAGGGCGAATATGACATCGTCGTTTCGACGCCACGAATATCCGATGTCGATTCAAGTCCGGATGTGATCACGGTGATCGTCGGCCTCGGGCTGGTCTACCTGATGATCGGATACGCGGCGGTTAGCTGGCTGTTTAAACCCATTCGCGCAATTCGCGCCGGCGCAGACCACATAGGCAAGGGCAATTTCGATTATCGAATCGAAAATATTCGAGGTGACCAGCTCGGCGACCTCGCGGCCGATATCAACCGGCTGGCCGGCGACGTCGAGCACATGCTGGACGCCAAGCGCGCGTTGCTCCTGGGAATCAGTCACGAGCTGCGCACGCCGCTGTCGCGCATGCGGCTTGCATTGGAGTTTCTCGATAACGACGACGATCGTGACTCCCTTAAGGCCGAGATTGCAGAAATGGAGAAGATCGTGGTGTCGCTGCTGGAGGCGGAACGTCTCAGTGCCCGACACGTCAGGCTGAATAGAACCACGGTGAAGATCGACGCGCTGATCGCCGAGCTCATTGATGACTTCTTCGACCGGTCGAGGAGTGTAATCACGGTGACCGACAACGCCGACGGCCTCGAAGTCAGCATTGACGAGGCACGAATATCCCTGCTGCTGAAGAACCTCATTGCGAACGCCATGCGTTACGTACCCGAGAGCGACGGCAGGGTAGAGGTGACGATCGACAGTGACGCCGACAACCTGGTCCTGACCGTCTCCGACAACGGGCCGGGAATGTCGAAAGACCAGGCGGAACACCTCGGCGAGCCTTTTTACAGGACCGACCCGTCACGTACCCGCGATACCGGGGGCACGGGGCTCGGGCTGCACCTGGCGGTGCTTGTTGCCCGGGCGCATGGCGGCTCGCTCGTGCTCCTGAACCCGGACGAGAAAGGCGCCCACCTGCAGTGCCGCATCCCGCAGCAGTTGACATAATCTTTCAACCGAACAGGAAATAAGTTTGTAGATCAATAGCTTGTCGCCAAGCGAGGCGAACGCCCTTGATCTTTGCAACCAATGATATCAAAATGATATCAAAATGGATGAGAGGAAAAAGGAGAACAACATGGTTCGCGAAGAAATCAAGGCCGTATCCTCGGGATACCTGATGATCGTAGTGCTGTTCGTGGCACAGGTAGTAGCCGGTTACCTGGTCGGCGTTCTCGCGGCAATTGCCGTTTTTGCGATTGTCCTGGTTTTCTGGGCCGGCTTCTTCATGGTGCATCCCAACGAGGCGAAGGTGATGCAATTGTTCGGCAAGTACGTTGGCACGACACACGATGCGGGGCTCAAATGGGCGAATCCGTTTTTCGCGAAGTCGGCGGTGTCCACGCGCGTCAGGAATTTCGAGAGCGGTCAGCTGAAAGTCAACGACTCGCAGGGCAGTCCGGTCGAGATTGCCGCCGTTGTCGTATGGAAGGTCTTCGATACGGCCGAGGCAATGTTCGAAGTCGACGACTACGAGCAGTTCGTGCAGATACAGAGCGAATCCGCTCTGCGTAATCTCACGACCACCTATCCGTACGAACCTCATGAAGGCGAGGGCACTGCACTACGCAGTCACCCTGCCGAGATTGCGCAGGCGCTGCGCGCAGAAATCCAGGATCGACTCGAGCAGGCGGGCGTTACCGTCATCGAGGCGCGCATCAGCCACCTGGCCTATGCGCCCGAGATCGCCAACGCCATGCTGCGCCGTCAGCAGGCATCGGCAATAATCGCCGCGCGCAGACAGATCGTTCGAGGTGCGGTAGGAATGGTGGACATGGCGCTCGATGAACTGCGGGATAACCACGTCGTCGAGCTGGATGAAGAGCGCAAGGCCGCGATGGTCAGCAACCTGCTGGTGGTTTTGTGCGGCGAGGAGGGCGCGCAACCCGTCCTGAACACCGGTACGCTGTACACCTGATCGGTAGTTCCCGTGGCGAAACGCAAATCGTTTGCGCTCCGTATCGACGCAAAGACGCTCGAAGCGATGCAGCGCTGGGCGAAAGACGACCTGCGCAGCATGAACTCGCAGATCGAGTTCGTTCTGCGAGAGGCGTTACGCAAGTCGGGCAGGATCCCCAAACCGGGTAAGAACGACGAATCCTGAAACTGTAGACCGACCCCGGTCTACAGTTTTGGGTGTTAGCATTGGCCGATGGGCAATATCGTTGCAATCGTCGCAATAGCGCTCGCCGTTATCACGGCGGGTTGCATAGGCTACATTGCGTGGGAGTTGACCGCGGAAGACAAGAATGACGACGAACCCGGCGACCAAGACCAGGCGTCGTAGGAGCGGCCTACGTGCCCTCGGGGTATTCCAGCCGCGATGACCCCGGGCAGAAGCGGCGATCAGCCCCTAACGACGTCGACCCGACCTGCTTTCCGACTTGCGCTCCGAGCGCTCGGCGCGCTTCGGACTGCTCTTCGATTCGGCGCGTTGTGGTTGGGCTGCCCTGCGCTGGGGTTGCTCTCGGCGTGCCGCCGGAGCCTCACGTTGCACGGCGGGAGTACTGCGTCGAACGGCCGGAGATTCACGGCGTACCGTCGGAGTCTGGCGTCGTACCGCAGGCTGTTCGCGCCGCACCGCGGGTGTCTCCCGCCGCACTGTCGGCGTCTGCCGGCGCACTGTAGGAGTCTGTCGGCGCGTCGCCGGCTGATCGCGGCGCACTGCGGGCGTCTCACGTCGCACGGCAGGTTGTTCGCGCCTCACTGCAGGGGTCTCACGACGTGCTGCAGGCTCCTGTCGCCGTTGCCGCGTAGCATCGGTTCTGGAGCGAACATTCGTGGCGCGGTCGCGTTGCGCATCGCGATTCGTGGTGCGCGCGGTTCGCTCCCGCCTGTCGGAGTTGCTGCTCCTGTTGGTCCGTTCGTTCCTGTTCGTTGCAATGGTCTGCGGGCGATCACGGAACGCGATCGGCTCGCGCTGCCGGTCACGGCGTTCCGCGTTGGCACGCGCCGGGCGACGCTGGTTGTTAATTTGCGCAACGTCGTTCGTCGTACGCCCTGTGCTGTCGCTCGGATAATGACGATTTCTCGTTACGCGTCGCGGCGATATGCCGTCTCGACGGTCGATTATGTAGTCACGTCGGTCACTTCGCGCACGCCAGCGGTCGCCGCCGTAGTAGCGGTTGATCGTAACGTTGGTATTCCGGCCAACGTAGGTTGAAGTGTGGATGTCCAGGGCCGGCCGGCGGTACCACCAGCGATCCCAGTACGAGCGCCCGAAATAAGGGTGCCCGTGGTAGCTGTGATGGAATACATGCAGGCTGTCCGTGTACCAGCCGATTGTGAATGCCGTGGTGACACCCCAGAAGAACCCCCGATCGAATGCGTAGTTTGACGCGTAAGGGTAGTAGTAAACCGGGTACGGACGCGGGTAGTAGTAGTAAACCGGCCGCGGCTGGTAGACGACCACGCGCTCCGGTTCATAGTAGGGGACATAGATGACGTCTTCGGAAATCGGTATGATTTCGATGATCCCTTCGTCGCGCGAAACGTTCTGGTACGCATCGCTCTTCAGATTGCCGGCCGCATAGGCGCGATCGCGAAACGTCTCGATGGCTGCGACGACGTCGGTCTGCTGCGATACAACCGCTTCACCCAGGCGCCACGTCCAGTCGATGTCCTCGTTAAGCAACTCGATGACTTCGGGGTAATTGAGCAGTGCAACGACAGAATCGTCCCACTCGGGATCCGGTTTCAACGACGAATCGTTCTCGAGGTCTTCCAGGAAGCGCGCTGCTTCGACAATTTGCAGGGGGTACGCGGACGCAGGCAGTACGATCGCGAGCAAATCGTCCGGGTACAGTGCGATAGGACCGACCAGTTCCTCGAGATCGACTTCGGACAGCAACGGGATTTCTTCGTTGCCGGTCGCTTCTGCGGAGTCGCGCGGCTCATAAGAGCCGATGATCTCGCCATTCTCGTCCACCGGCACCTGCGCCAGTGCGAATACGGGCAGCATCGCCAGCATCAGGAGGAAGTTTCTTGCCATTCCGTTTTCGGCATTCAGTCGGTTTTTCATGCGGCCTCCCGGTCCGGTACGTCTTGTGGACCTGTCCATGTTGATGCTAATAGTAGCCCCACCAAGCTGAACCGATGCTTAATCGCAGAGACTCCGGATCGAGGCGCGGATGGAACCCTGCACGCGCCCCATTCGTCCAGATTATGCAATACAAGAAGAATAAGAACCGGGCATGAAATCGAGGGCGACATTACTGGCGGAAATCGAAGAAAACCGTCATAAAAACAAAAGCTTGGGAGTGCCACCACTTGACCTTGAGACCGCGGACCCGGCGCTGCCCCGCGGTTACGATCCGTACGACAACCCGGGCACATCGAAGAAGATAGCGGACCCCGCCGATACCAGGAACCGGCGCCGCGCCAGGTCGGGGCGAAAAAACCGCGCTTAGTCGTCGCCGCCGTGCCAGGCGATGAACTGCCAGCCGTCCTCGGTGCGTACCAGGACATCGGTGAAACGCCCGTTGTTCACCTCGATCTTGCCCTCTTTATCCTTGTTCGCACTGCTGTAAAGATAGTGCGCGATCGCCACGTTTTCATGGACGGTGATCGACAACGGGTACAGCTCGTATTCGATCATGCGGCCCATCTGCTTGCCGAATTTGTTCCACTTCTGGGTCGACGATTTGTTTCGCGGTGCCGGCGACTTTGTGCCCCAGCCGGTGAATTCGTCGGAGAGCATCTGTTCGAGCCATTTGTCGTCGCCTTTTTGCTCCGCATCCCATTGTTGCGTAATCGCAAGAAAGACGTCGGCCTCATCGTCAGTCGCGTCCTGTGCGCTGGCAACCCCGAACGCGAAAAACATTGTGCCAGTCAATACCAGTCCGAGCTTTGCCGTTATTTTCATTTTTGCTACCTCAGTGCTGTTTCCCCGGGGAGTTACGCGAGTCTAGTCGCATTTCGAGGGCACCACAATAAACATCGCGTCAGCGGTAGTCGCTCAGAATCAGCCCGTACAGCTTCGACAGTTCGCCCGGCGACAACGTGTTGGTCGCGTCGTAGTCGTACAGTTCATGAAGGTCGCTGGCGGACAGGTATTCCGGGTGATGCGTTTCCAGGATCGTCGCGTACTCGTAAACCTCGTCGTCCTTGACGAGTAACAACTGATACACGTGCAAAGCGAGCATCGGCGCGCCCGAAATCTGCATCAGCCGCGTGATCGACGTATCGGCGGCGGGAATCCCCAGTTCGCCAATGTACAAGGTCTGCTTGTGTACGTTCCAGCCGTGAGCCTTGAAAATGGCGCCAATCGAGTTTCCGGCCAAAACCTGGCCGTGCTCGGTTCCGTAGCGATCGTGGAGTTGGTCTGCGAAGCGCACGACCGCGTAGGTGCGACAAATGCGCCTTGAACCGTCTTCGCTATACAGGCTGGACCGGCGTAAACCTGCTTCACTTGCGAGAACCTCGATGCCGTAGCTGCCGAATCGCCGTTCGATCCGCTCGCTGTTGAGAAGTACGGGCTCTGACGCGCAGGCCATGAGTACCGCGGCAAGAACGGCTGGTGGATAATTTGTCGGGCTCATGGGCGATTAACGGCGAAAAGTGGATGCACCATATACTGTGATTGTGAGGTCGTAAAGGAGCGCAGCGATGCGGGCAATGGTCGTCTCGAAAATAGCGGGAATGGTCGGCAAAAACGAGCCCCTCGAACTCGTCGATTTGCCGCAGCCGGTGCCCGGCGCAGGGGAAATCCTGATCGAGGTTTCCGTTTGCGGCGTGTGCCACACGGAACTCGATGAAATCGAAGGGAGGACGCCGCCGCCGCAGTTGCCGGTTGTTCCCGGCCACGAAATTGTCGGACGGGTCGCCAGCCAGGGCGACGATTGCCGGCGCTTTCAAACGGGCGATAGAGTGGGTGTCGGCTGGATACATTCATCGAGTGGTGAAGACGATGAAAACATTAGCGCCGCGTTCAGGGCGACGGGCCGGGACGTTAACGGAGGCTACGCCGAGTTCGTCACCGTACCGGAGGACTATGCATACCGGATCCCGGATGTTTTTGCCGATGCCGAGGCTGCACCGCTGCTGTGCGCCGGTGGCGTCGGCTACCGGTCGCTGATGCTTGCCCGCATCGGCGATGGCCAGATTCTCGGTTTGACCGGTTTCGGTGGCTCGGGTCACCTCGTTTTGCAATTGGCGAAACACCTGTATGCGAACTGCCGCGTCTTTGTGTTCGCGCGCAGTGAGCGCGAGCGTGCGTTCGCCCTCGAACTTGGAGCCGACTGGAGCGGCGATACGGAAGATGCGCCCCCCGAAGCTCCTGATGCGATTATCGACACGACGCCAGCATGGAGACCGGTGCTCGCCGCATTGCGGTGTCTGAGTCCGGGGGGGCGCCTCGTGATTAACGCCATCCGCAAAGAGGACGTGGACCGTGACCTGATGGCGGGCATTAGCTACGCGGACCATCTGTGGATGGAAAAGGAGATAAAGTCGGTCGCCAACGTCACGCACCGCGACATTGAGGCGTTCCTGCCAATTGCGGCCGAGATCCCGATTCACGTCGAGATAGAGGTGTATCCGCTGGAAAAAGCGAACCGGGCGCTGCAGGATCTGCGCGCGGGCGACGTACGCGGCGCGAAAGTCCTGAAAATTTCCGGGTCGTCGTGAATCCTTTTCGGGGCGACGCGCATCTAACTATCAATGTAACGCTGACACGGGGAAATCTATCATGCGAATCCTGATACACGCGGGCCTGATTGTCGCCCTGGCCGGGGCAAACGTGGCCTCTGCGCAGGGCGCTGACTGGGTGGAAAAAAGCAACGAGCATGCGCAGATCGTCCTGGACGTATTCGCCAAATTCAGCCCGGAAGGCGCCGGCAGTTTCGGCGTCGACGGGCTGGACGATCAGATCACGGATCTCGGACCGGGTATTCACGAGCGCGGTATCGCGGAGTCTGAGAAGGCGCTGGCCGAACTCAGGCGCCGCCTCGAGCTCGAGACCGACAGCAAGGTAAAACAGGACCTCGGCATCCTGATAAAGGCAATCGAGGACAACATCGAGAGTACGCATCTCAATCACGACCTGCTGCTGCCGTATTACAACATCGGCCAGACTGTGTTTTTCGGCGTCAGGGGTTTGATCGATCCGCAGATACCACGCGATCGTTATCCTGCCGCCATAACGCGTATCGAAAAGTATGCCGGTCTCGTGGATGGGTACACGCCGTTGACCGAACTCGCGAAGGACCGCAGCCGCGAGAGATTCGAAGTCGAGGGCCTCGTCGGCCCGTTCCGCGGTGAAGTCGAGCAGGATCTCGAGCGAGCGGAGACCTTCGTAACCGGTATCGAAGAGTTGCTCGCAGGCACGGATCTCGAGGGCTGGGAAGACAGTTATGCAACGCTGGCGGCACAGCTTCGCGATTACACGGAGTGGCTGCGTGCCGAGATGCTGCCGAGGGCACGTCAGGATTACCGCCTGCCGGCTGCGCTGTATCAGGACGCACTGCGTCAGTGGGGTGTGGACGCGTCGCCGCTGGATCTCATCGAGCAGGCGACCAAAGGGTACATGGACATCCGCAATGAAATGGAATCGCTCGCGCCGCGGATTGCCGCCGAGAAAGGCTACGACACGAACGACTACCGGGAAGTCATTGCCCTGCTCAAACGTGACGGCGCCATCGACGGCGACAAGCTCGTGGACCACTATTATTCGGTGCTGCGCGATATCGAGGAGATCATCGTACGCGAGAAGATCGTGAGCCTGCCCGAGCGCGATGCCGGTATTCGCATAGCGTCGGCTGCCGAGACGGCCGCACAACCGGCGCCTCACCTCGATATACCGCGACTGATCGGGAACACGGGCGAGTATCCGTCGTTCGTGATCCCGCTGCTGGAACAGAATGAGGATGGAAGTTGGCAGCAGACGGACGATACCTACGAGGCCGGGGCATGGACGCTGACGGCGCACGAGGCCCGGCCCGGCCACGAGATGCAGTTCTCGAGCATCATCGAATCCGGCGTTTCGGTAACGCGCGCCGTGTTCGCGTTCAACAGTGCCAACGTCGAGGGCTGGGGCCTGTATGCCGAGGCGATCATGCGCCCGTACCTGCCGCTCGAGGGACAGCTGATCAGCCTGCAGTACCGCCTGATGCGCGCCGCGCGGATGTTTCTCGACCCGATGCTGAACCTGGGATTGATAACGCCCGATGAAGCCAAAAGCCTGATCATGAACGACATTGCAATTGGCGAGAGCTGGGCGCAGAACGAGGTGGAGCGTTACACCTATCGTATGCCGGGGCAGGCGACTGCGTACTACTACGGGTACAACAAGATGCAGGCGCTGCGCGCCCAGACAGAGCTGAAGTTGCGGGACGAATTCGACCAGCAGGCCTATCACGACTTCATTCTCGCCCAGGGCATGCTGCCACCGGATATTCTCAAGGACGCCGTTATGTCGGAGTTCATACCGAGCATGCGCGACTGAAACGTTATACTGCGACTTCCTCACCAGCCAGGGGAGTCTCGTGAGCCATAACATTGCCTGTTTTCGCTGCGGTACGTCGCTGGCGGCGCTTTCTCTGCCGTTGTCCCGGCGGGATCAGTGCACGGAATGCAGCGCAGACCTGCACGTCTGCAAGATGTGTGTGTATTTCGATCCGTCGGTGCCGCGGCAGTGCCGTGAAGACGGCGCCGAAGACGTCACGGAAAAGGAACGTCCGAATTTCTGCGACTGGTTCAAGCCGTCGGCAACCGCATTCGATGCGGGTAGAAAATCTCAAACTGAGGCGGCGCAAGACGCGCTGGCGGCATTGTTTGGCGACGACGATGCCGGTTGACCGGCGGCGATTCCTTGGCTACGCGGGCGCGGCGCTGGCCGCTCCGCCGCTGACGGCGTGCGGCGGAGTCGACAAGGTTGCCGCCCCGGGCGTACCGCGAAGTCCGTTCGATGCAGAGTCGACGGCTGAAGAAGTGACAGAAGGCGTCGATCTTACCGGCAAACTCGCGGTTGTAACCGGCTGCACGTCGGGAATCGGTTTCGAGACCATGCGGGTCCTGGCAAAGCGCGGTGCTTACGTGGTCGGAACCAGCCGTTCGCTCGAGAAAGCGCAGGCCGCATGCATCAAAGTCACGGGCATTACGACGCCGGTTCAACTCGAGCTGTCGGACTTCGAGTCAGTCGTCGCCTGTGCGGAGTCGATACTCACGCTGAAGTCGCCGATCGACATCCTGGTCTGCAACGCGGGCTATCGCGGCGGAGGTAACGAACGCCAGCTCGTAAACGGCATCGAAAAGCACTTCGTCGTCAATCACCTCGGCCATTTCATTCTCGTCAATCGCCTGCTGCAACGCCTGTATCTTGCCTGGCAAGGCAGGATTGTCATCGTCGCCAGCCGCGCCGCTTACCGCGGCGCGCCGCCGGGCGGTATCGACTTCGATGACCTGGCAATGACCGCCAGCTACAGTGACTCGCTCGCATACGGCCAGTCCAAACTGGCCAACGTGCTGTTCTCGTTGCGGCTGGCGGAGTTGTTGCGCGGCACGCGGATAACCACCAATTCGCTGCACCCGGGCGTGATCAATACGGACATCGATCGCAACCTGAATCCGCTCACGCGCTTCGGTTTCGGAATACTGACGAAGATCAGCGGCAAGACAATTGCCGAAGGTGCCGCGACCAGTTGCCATGTCGCCACCAATGCGGATCTCGGCGCGATCAGCGGCAAGTACTTTGAAGACTGCAATGCCGTGACGATCCGGGGTGACAATCATATGCAGGATATGGCGATGGCCGAACGACTAATAAGCGTCTCGAAGGAACTGACGGCGGACTACCTCATCGAGCAGAAGCAGCCCGACCCCGAGGATTTCAGGAAAGGTGCCGGGAAGACGGAGCAACCTCGAGGGTAGGGTCTGCGGCGAATGGCAAGAGAGCATGAAAAAGCGTTGATCGTGTTGTCGGGTGGACAGGACTCGACCACCTGCCTCTACTGGGCAATCGACCGATTCGGCAA
Source organism: uncultured Woeseiaceae bacterium (assembly GCA_945788625.1). Lineage (GTDB taxonomy): Bacteria > Pseudomonadota > Gammaproteobacteria > Steroidobacterales > Woeseiaceae > UBA1847. The sequence goes on along the minus strand of CALZMQ010000001.1, from coordinate 107,486 downwards.
GGACAGCGTGTCGACGCTGACCTTCGATTATGGCCAGCGGCACCGGGTCGAACTCGAGTGTGCGGCCAGGGTCGCCGAACTGGCCGGTGTCGGCAATGTATGTCTGCCTATCAATACGTTCGAGGCGCTCGGCGGTGACGCGCTGACGGACGGTAACATCGAGGTCAAAGACGAAGTGGCCGAAAACGGCTTGCCGAACACCTTCGTGCCGGGACGCAACCTGATTTTCCTGACGTTCGCGGCGGCATTTGCCTACAGGCATGGCATCGACAATCTCGTGACAGGCGTTGCGCAGACCGATTACAGCGGCTATCCGGACTGCCGCGAGGAGACGATCACAGCGCTGCAGCAAGCGCTGCGGGTTGGAATGGAAAGCCGTATCGTCCTGCACGCGCCGCTGATGCACTTGTCCAAGAAAGAAACAGTCGAACTCGCGCGCGATCTTGGCGGCCTCGCCGCCATGGCGTACACGCACACGTGCTACAACGGTGAGCGTCCGCCTTGCAGGCACTGCCCCGCGTGCCGCTTGCGCGCCACGGGGTTCGAAGAAGCGGGCATCGAGGATCCACTGCTGTCTTTATGACGTACTCGGTCAAGGAAATTTACTACACGCTGCAGGGTGAAGGTGCGCATGCCGGCAGGCCCGCCGTATTCCTGCGTTTCGCCGGCTGCAATCTCTGGTCCGGTCGCGAAGTGCATCGCGAGCAGTCCATATGTCGCTTCTGCGACACGGAATTCGTCGGCACCGACGGTCCTGGCGGCGGGAAATTCGCCACCGCTACGGAGCTGGCCGACGCGGTAGCACGGGCGTGGCCGAACCAAAGTGGCGGTGCAATGCCCTACGTCGTCTGCACAGGTGGCGAGCCGTTGCTGCAGCTCGATCGTCGTGCCATCGAGGCATTGCACGATGCCGGTTTCGAAATCGGCGTCGAGAGCAACGGCACGATCGAGGCGCCGCAGGGAATCGACTGGTTATGCATCAGCCCCAAAGGTACGGCGACGGTTGTGCAGCGACGCGGAGATGAACTCAAGCTCGTGTTCCCCCAAACCGAAACGGAGGCGCAGCCCGAGGCATTCGAGCATTTGCCTTTCGAGCATTTCTACCTGCAGCCGATGGACAGCCCGGAGCAGGCGGCCAACACGAAAAGCGCAATCGAATACTGCCTGCGGCATCCACGTTGGAAACTCAGCCTGCAGACCCACAAGATCCTGGGAATTGAATAGGATAGTACTGGTGAATCATCGCATCGGCCGCAATGTTTTCGGTTTCGCAGTCGGCATCGTCGTCGCCACGCTGGCTTACCAGTGGATTACCGATCCGAATCCACGCGTGGAGCGGGCGCAGGAAGAACAGGCCGTCGAGGAATCCCGTATGCTGCTCGGCGCCATCATTGCCGTCGAGGACATCGACATCGTCGATCCGCTGGCGCCGAACCGCAAGGTCGGGAAAGTCTACGTCTACGCCGAGCCGCCGGGATGGGCTGTATCCGGTTACTACCGTCGCAACGATCAGGACGGATGGCACCCGTACCTGATGACCATGACGCCGGAATTCGGGCTGCATCGCCTCAAGGTCGACGACGAAGCACTGGCGGATCAGGCGGCGGCTGACCCGCGTCTCGAGGTCAGTAACTGAATCACGCTTCGGCCATTTCCGCCAACTCTTCCCGGCGCCAGTCGAAGACGTTTTTCTCGATGAATATGAATGCGACCAGCCAGAGGAAGGCATCCCAGAAATCGACGAAATCGCCTTTGACCCCCCAGTAAAGAGCAGCCAGTAACAAAAGCGAGTAAAGCACTACTTTGCTGGCACTGCTGATTCGCAACGCCAGTCCTTCGAAGCGATTACGCTCCTGCAGCCTGACGTCGATTTCCAGCACCAGAACGACCAGCAGCCATACTGCCGCGTTGATGACGTCGACCCAGGCCAGGTAGCGAATGTCCTGAAGGCCCTGTGCGTCTACAACCGCGAGCATGTCCCGCAACTGGTAGAGCGGCCCGCCGGTCGAAAGGCTGGAGCAATTGGACGTCGTTATTGAAACGTACTCATCGAGGTCCGCGGCCCATGACCATGCGTCCGGGACCAGCGTACAGGCGTCCCTGACGCTTTCCAGCAACGTGGCCTCGTAGAGGAAGTCAGCATTAGTCACATAGCCGTAAAACGCGTACACGATGAACGCGTAACAGAGTGCACGCAGGCTATGCAGACTGTAGGTAACCGTTTTGGTGAACTGGCGATCGTCGAGGATGGACGTCTCGAGTTCGAACATCAGCAGCAGCACGACCCAGGCAGCAGTGTCGATTGTGGCGGAGTAGGCCTCGATCAGTTCTCCGATACTCACCCCGTCCGCAAACTGCAGGGTCGCCGCCGCCGCTTCCTCGGCGAAGAACCAGTAGACGTTCATCGCGAGGAATACGTAAATAGCGTACTTGAATATTTGAAACAGCGTCCTGCCGTTTATGCTCAAGATAGTGCTCCACCGAATGGTCGAGCGATTCTAAGACTCCTGAAACTCGGATAGCAATTAATTCGATTTTTATTTGTTACTTTCAGACCGCATTCGGTTCTGGCTGCGGATTGTCGGTTTCGACCCCTGAATAATACACCCAGACGTTTTCCTCGCCGGTCAGGAGTTCGATGTATTTCGGGTGTACGAAGATGTTCTCACGCCCGGATTTGACTTCCCTGAGCACGCCGATATCGCAGAGCTGCTTGAGGTAGACCGATGCCGTCTGGCGTTTTGCAATACCGGCATCGACCAGGTTGCCGATACGGCAATAGGGTTGCTTGAAAAGTACTTCCACGAGCTCCCAGGTATAGGTCTTCGGCAGACTTGTTTGCACGTACTCACCCGTGTGTTCCATGAGCTCGCGAATCGACTTGATCTTCTCCGTCGTCCAGGAGCAGGTCTCCTCGACGCCGGTGAGAATGAACATTATCCACGGCGCCCAGTCCTGGTTCACGGTTATGTTTTGCAGCAACCTGTAGTAGGCGGCTTTGTGCTGGATGATGTAACGGCTCAGGTAGAGAATAGGCGAGTCCAGCAGTCCTGTTTCGACCAGGAACAGGATGTTCAGTATGCGACCGGTTCGGCCGTTGCCGTCGGCGAAAGGGTGTATCGCTTCGAACTGGTAGTGCTGCACGGCCATACGGACCAGCGGGTCGAATTCGGTGTTTCGACGCATGAAATCCGCCCAGTTATCGAGCTTCTCGATCAGGAGTTGCTGGCCGACCGGCGGCGTATAGATGATCTCGCCGGACATGCGGCTTTTCAGAGTCGTTCCGGGCTCGGCTCGAATGTCGAGTTCCAGGCCTTTGACGGTACTGCAGACCTGTATCGCCATATCGGTGCTCAGCATGCCGCGCTGCACCATCTTGGTACCCTCATAGAGGGCCGTGCGGTAGCGCAGGGCTTCTTTGGTGGGGGCAGGGCGTTGACGAGCACGGCCGAATTAGGGATGAGTTCCGCCGCCTGCTTGAGCTCGGCCAGTGCGACGCGAGCCTCGATGCATCTTTTCAGGATTTCCGTGGATTCGATCAGTTCGGCCGGCGGCGGCAGGTCAGGGAGCGCGTTGAACGGCAATGATGCTTTAAAATCAGACACTTACATAAACTCCTTGGCGGCGGGAGATAGGTACAGGCAATCGACACGACATTCTGATATGTCGATAAAAAACGATTCTATCGACATATTATTCAGATGTGTCGATGCAACCAACGTGTTCCGTTGATATGTCGATAAAAAGCGCTTTTATCGACATATTAGTCAATTGTGTCGATGCAATCGACGTGTTCGATTGATATGTCGAAAAAAGGTAATTCTATCGACATATTGTCCAAACGTGTCGACGCGATCGACCTGTTCGCAAGATATGTCGATGTTCCGCTGGTTTTTCGACAGGTTCCGAGTATATGTCGATAGGATCGACAGATTCGTGACGCAGGTAGCAAACAGCGATGTGCGCGCCGCAAAAACCGTCTGCGATTGCGTCCAAACGACGGTCAGTTCGACATGGTCGACCCAAGCGTAGGCACATTCCACGAGTTGCAGGCCGCGCCGTGCCAAGTCGTTTGGAGGTAGAATTTACGGCTACCCAATCGAAAATCGCAAAGGACGTACCGTGGTCGTAAAAAGTGACATCGAAATTGCACAGGCCGCCGACATCAGGCCGATCCAGGAAATAGCAGACAAGATTGGCATACCGGCAGAGGCCCTCATTCCCTACGGAAATGACAAGGCCAAGATAAGCGCAGATTTCATCGCGTCACACGACGGCAGGAAGGACGGCAAGCTGATCCTGGTGACTGCGGTTTCGCCGACGCCCGCAGGCGAAGGCAAGACGACGACGACGGTCGGGCTGGGCGATGCGCTCAACAAGATCGGCAAGAATGCGATCATGTGCCTGCGGGAGCCGAGCCTTGGACCCTGTTTCGGTATGAAAGGCGGTGCCGCTGGCGGCGGCTATGCGCAAGTCGTGCCCATGGCCGACATCAACCTTCATTTCACCGGCGATTTCCACGCGATCGGCGCCGCCAATAACCTGTTGGCCGCATTGATCGACAACCACATGCACTGGGAAAACCAGTTGAACATCGACCCGCGGCGCGTAACCTGGCGCCGCGTGGTCGACATGAACGATCGTGCGCTCCGCAGCGTCACGTCGGGGCTGGGCGGCTATCACAACGGTGTCGTCCGTGAAGCCGGGTTCGACATTACGGTCGCGTCGGAAATCATGGCAATCTTTTGCCTGGCGACGGACCTGAAGGACCTGGAGACACGGCTCGGCAATATCGTACTCGGCTACACCCGCCAGAACGAACCCGTTACGGTTCGCGAACTCAATGCTGACGGCGCAATGACGGCATTGCTGCGGGATGCGTTCCAGCCGAACCTGGTGCAAACAATGGAGAACAACCCCTCGCTCATGCACGGTGGGCCTTTCGCGAATATCGCGCATGGCTGCAATTCGGTCATTGCGACGACAACCGCGCTCAAATTATCCGATTACGTGGTTACGGAGGCGGGCTTCGGCGCCGACCTCGGTGCCGAGAAGTTCTTCAACATCAAATGCCGCAAGGCGAATCTGTCGCCGGACGCCGTGGTACTTGTCGCGACGATCAAAGCGTTGAAGATGCAGGGCGGCGTCGCGAAAACGGATCTCGGCAACGAAAACGTCGAAGCGCTGCGGGACGGTTGCAGGAATCTCGAACGGCACATCCGCAACCTCGGGAAATTCGGCGTGCCGGTCAGCGTCGCGATCAACCGTTACACGGCGGATACGGATGCTGAAGTTGAAGCCGTTCGCGACTATTGCGAGAGATTCGGTGTGCGCGCCATTACCTGCACGCATTGGGCCGACGGTGGCGCCGGCGCCGTCGAACTCGCCGAACACGTCGTGAAGTTGTGTGACAGCGGAGCAGCACAGTTTCGCACGCTGTATAACGACGGCCTCTCGCTCTGGGAGAAGACCGCCACGATCGCCAGGGAGATTTACGGCGCCGACGACATCATCGCAGACAAGAAGGTCCGTGCGCAGTTCGCCAAGTACGAGGAGGAGGGCTACGGCAGGTATCCGATTTGCATGGCCAAGACCCAGTACAGTTTCTCCACCGACCCGAATTTGCTCGGCGCGCCGTCGGGACACGTCGTTCCTATTCGTGAGATCAGGCTTGCGGCGGGCGCGCAGTTCATTGTCGTTGTCTGCGGAGCCATCATGACCATGCCAGGCCTGCCGCGCGTCCCGGCCGCCAACAACATCCGGGTCAACGACGAGGGACGAATCGAAGGGCTGTTCTAGGCGGCGACTCTGTCGGGCAGTACGAACCGCTTTCGAGCCTCGTCCGAGAATAGCAATGCGTCGCTGTAGTATCGGCCAAGTGTCGACTTGCTGTCGTTAAACAGGTCCCGGTTGCGCGAGCGAAATTCCAGCCAGCTTTCGTCATCGCGAAACCGCTCATTGATCAGGAACAGGAAAATCCAGGTTATGGTCGCGTGGTATTTGTCCGGAATGCCGAGTTTCGCGGTAAGCCGCCGCAACGCACTGTCGAAGTGTCCGATTGCGTCCGCCAGGTCGTAGGCCCCCACGTACAACCATCCCATGTAGACATGAGCTTCATGATCGAAGCGCTCCGAGTCGATCCGGAGCGCCTCGAATTGCTCGATCGTGAGCACTGTAGCAGGCACGGCACTCATGATTCGCCCTCAACGAGTTGGTGACTGTCGGAGGCCGTCAGTTCGCAACCGTAGACTTCCTTCAACCGCGCGATGATGGCGCGCGTTTCAGTCGAGAAGGGCGCCTTGCCCTCGAACGCATGCAGGACGATACCCTCCAGAAGATCGCCGAGCGTCAGGTCGGTGTACTCCGCCAGCCCCTTCAACACCTTGAGCAATGAGGATTCAATGCGCACGCCGGTCTGCGTGCGTTTAACCAGTTGCTTTCCCAAGATGGCCACCTCCTTAATGTTATCAGGGTAACATGGTAACAATGTAACATTCTGGATTCAAGGCCCTTAATCCGGCTAAAGTCGGCTTGCGATGCCGACAAAAGAAGATCTCTTCGCGGGATTCACAATCGGGGAATGGGAAGTCCTGCCGGGTCGGGGGATGCTGCGGCGCGGCGAGCAGGAGGAGCGTCCCGAGCCCAAGGTGTTTGCGGTCCTCATCGCGTTGGCGACGCGTGACGGCAACCTCGTTACGCGAGACGAACTCGTGGACGAGGTCTGGGACGGCAGGCCCACCACCGACGAGCCCATCAATCGATGCCTGTCGCAACTTCGCGGCCACCTCGACGACCGCCATCGGCCGCACGAGTACGTGGAGACGCTGCAACGACGCGGCTACCGCCTGATGAAGCCCGTGGCGTTACACGAGCAGCCGCAGGCGGAGCAGGCCGAAGCGCCGCAGGAGCCTGGGCCGAGCCTTCGATCCTGGAAAATCGTGGCTACCGTCATGGCGCTGGGTTTCCTCGGCACCATCGCCGTCACCATGGGGCCGCCGGCCCCCAAGCCCGAGGTCCGATCGATTGCGGTACTGCCCATCGACAATCTGAGTGGCGACCCGGCCAACCAGTACATCGTCGACGGAATCAAGAACACGCTGGCACAGAGACTTGCCGAGATACCCGGTTTTTCGATCAAGAACGCCCGTGTGCGCTATGACAAGGAGCCCTCGGAGATTGCCGAGTTGCTGCAGGTGGAAAGCGTCCTGATCGGCGCAATGCAATTGCAGGGCTCAACGCTGAAAGTCACCTATCTCATCGCCCGGGGCGATGACAACGTGACCATCGGTTCCGGCGAAGTACAGGGTGACCTGGACGAGATATTCTCGTTGCAGGAGCGGCTTGCGACAGCGGTGCGCGACGAGTTGGCTGGATCGTCGACGCCGCAGTTGATCACGCATTACGAGCCGGACTCCGATGCCTACGATAGCTACATTCGTGGTCTTTATGCATTCGAACACCGCGGCGACAAAGACAATCTCGAAAACGCCATGGCGCTTTTCCAGGACTCTATTCGGATGGACGAGTACTACGGTCCCGCGTATTTGTCGCTCGCAACCGCGTATGCATTGTTGCCGGTCTACCGCAATGCGCCGGTCGACGAGACCAACCGACTGGCGATCGAAACCGTCGAAATGGGCGTTGCGCTCGATGGCAGTATCGCGGATGCGGCAGGTGCGGTGTATGGCAGTGTCTATCACAAGGAAAAAAAATGGGCCGAGTCCGAGGCCGCGTATCAGCGTGCGGTTTCGGCGGCCGTCGTCGACGCGAATGCTTTCAACTGGTATTCGAGAATGCTCGCGAGTGTCGGTCGACTCGACGACTCGCTCACGCAAGCGCTGGTGGCTGCGGCGATGGACCCGGACAATGCTGTGATCAACAGCCGCGTCGCAATCGCCTATACCTGGCTTGGCGACTCCGAGCAGGCACACGAATATTTCAAGCGTTCGAACGAACTGGGTGCGACCGGTTCGACGCATTTGCTGGCATACGCGTTGCTGCTGCTGCGAGACGGCGAATACGAACGGGCGCGCAGCCTGGCCGCCGAAGGCTCACGAATGGCCGAAGTGAGTGCGGCGTGGGTCGATCCCGTTTTCGCAGCGTTTGCGGATCGGGCGCCGGCGAATATCGAAGCCGCCCTCGTGGCGCTGGAACAGGCATCAGATGCTGCGGAACTCGCGCCGACCGTGGAAATCGTAGCGCGTACGATGTTGGGTGATATCGATCGCGCTATTGCCGTGGCGCGCCGTCTCGAAGGACCCGGCGAAGTATTCGAAATGGACCTGCTGTATACGCCTGAGCTGGCGCCGCTGCGCAATCACCAGGAATTCTTGCCGTTGCTCGAGCGGCTCGGGATCGTCGACTACTGGAAAGCGGCGGGTTGTACTTTCGACGGGTGGCAGGCAAGTTGCCGCAGCGACTAGTCCTCTGCCGGCCGGCTGCGCGATTTCTTGATGGCGCCGCGACGGCTTTTTGCATCGAGGCGTTTCTGCTTCGCTTTCTTTCCCGGCCGCGTCGGAATTCTCGGCTTCTGCTCCTGTAGCGCTTCCTGCAACAGCTCCGCAAGCCGCTGTAACGCTACCTGCCGGTTGCGATCCTGGCTGCGGTATTGCTGCGATTTGATGATCAACACGCCGTCCGTGTTTATTCGCTGATCGCTCATTGCCAGCAATTTCGATTTCACGCGTTCGGGAAGCGCATCGCAGTTGCGAATGTCGAAGCGCAGGTGAATGGCCGTGGCAACTTTGTTGACATTTTGCCCGCCGGCGCCCTGCGAGCGCACGGCCGTCATCTCGATGTCGGTCATCGGGATGCTGAGTTGCTCTGTGATATCAAGTGTGTCCACGATCGTCTTGTCGGGCGGGCGAAAGCGGCTCGGCGCTATCGCGGTGAATATGTGAGAATGCGCCCTTCATGATCCGGATCAGTGGGGCCTTTGCAAGTGCGCAACCTCTTTATTCTCGTCGTTTGCCAGTTGATTTCGACGAGTGGATCGATCGTGATGGTCGGGCTTGGCGGGATCATCGGGACGATGCTGAGCACAAACAAGGCGCTCGCGACGCTACCGCTGTCGATGATGGTCGTATCGATCGCGGCGACGACGATTCCCGCTACCATGCTGATGCGCAGGATAGGCCGGCGCAAGGGTTTTGCCATCGCATCCGTGTCGGCGGCGATCGCCGTACTCATCGCCGTCGCCGCGCTGAAGCAATCGAGCTTCTGGCTGTTCGTCGTTGCGACGATGCTGTTTGGTGTCAACATGGCATTCACGCAGCAGTACCGTTACGCGGCGGCCGAGAGTGTGCGGCCGATTTACGTTGCGCGCGCGGTTTCGTTCGTGCTGGTGGGGTCGATCGGAGCCGCATTTGTCGGCAAATTCCTGGCAACACAGGGTCAAGGGTGGGTAGGGTCCATTCCATTCGCCGGAACGATGCTCGTGCTGTGCGCGCTCTTCGTCGTACAGGCGGGACTGATGCAATTTCTCGGACCGGCCCGCGAACACGCGGATCAGGAAGAACTGCAGACGGAACGCCCACTGGGCAACATCGTCCGACAGCCGTTGTTCATCGTCGCCGTTCTCGGAGGCACTGTCGGTTTCGGTCTGATGACGCTCATCATGACAGCGACGCCTATCAGTATGAACGTCAACGACGGCTTTTCGCTCGACCAGACGATGTCCGTCATTCGCGCTCATGTGCTGGGCATGTACGTGCCGTCCCTCGCGGCCGGATTTCTTATTGAGAAAGTGGGCGTTACGCGCCTGATGTTCGTCGGCGCGTTTGGATTGCTGGCGGCGTCAGTGATCGGACTACAGGGTCACTCGTACCTGCACTACTGGTGGGCGCTCGTGCTGCTCGGAGTCGGCTGGAACTTCCTGTACGTCGGAGGAACGACCCTGCTGACGTACACGTATTCCATGGCGGAACGCTTCCGGGCCCAGGCAGTCAACGAGTTTCTGGTCTTCGGGACATCCGCCACGGCGTCCTTACTCGCGGGCACCGTCATGCATTATTTCGGCTGGAACACGTTGCTGCTGATTCCGATGCCGATGCTGATCGCCATCTGCGTCGGCTTGTTTGTCGTGAGGAAAGAACCGTTGCTCGATCGTGCGGCGGTCGCGATACAGGACTGAAGAATCATGAATGACAAAACCCGATCACGTCGCCTGCTCGAAGACGCTGCCAGGTTCGGCATTCGCTACCGAGAGGCAAGCGTCGATCGCGCCGTTGCGCCATCGAAGAAAGCGCTGGCCGATGTGCAGCAGTTTGTCGAGCCAATGCCCGATGTGGGTACCTCGGACGGCGACGTCATCGCACTGCTGGACGAAATCGGTTCGCCGGCGACAATGACGATGACCAGCCCGCGTTATTTCGGCTTCGTCATCGGCGGCTCTTTGCCCGTCACGGTTGCGAGTAACTGGCTGACGACGGCGTGGGATCAGAACGTCGTCATGCACGAAATCACTCCCGCCGTGGCAACGCTCGAGCGCGTCGCAATGAACTGGATGATCGAGCTTTTCGGTCTGCCTTCGGACTCCGCTGCGGCTTTCGTGACGGGTGCGACGGTGGCGAACTTCACGTCACTCGCGGCCGCACGCAACCGGATCTACGCGGATATCGGGTGGGACGTGGAGGCGGACGGGCTGCTCGATGCACCTCCGGTGACCGTACTGATTGGCGCAGAGGCGCATCCGACCCTGATCAAATCGCTGGGGCTGCTCGGATTCGGTCGAAAACGAGCGATCGAGGTGCCTGTCGACAGGCAGGGACGCATGGACGCGTCGAAGCTCCCGGCTCTGGACGGGCCGGCCATTGTTTGCACGCAGGCCGGAAACCTCAACACCGGAGCATTCGATCCGGTAGCGGATATTTGCGACGCCGTCAAACCGAAAGGTGCCTGGGTACACGTTGATGGTGCGTTTGGGCTCTGGGCCGCGGCGTCGCCCGACCGCCAGCATCTTTGTGCGGGCATGCAGAGCGCCGATTCCTGGGCGACGGACGCTCACAAGTGGCTGAACGTGCCGTACGATAGTGGCATCGCCTTTGTGCGAGACGGCGCAGCCCTGAAATCGGCGATGTCGATCACGGCGGATTACCTGATGACGCACAGCGAATTCCGCAACCCGTCGGATTACACGCCGGAACTGTCGCGCCGCGCGCGTGGCGTGGATGTCTGGGCCGCATTGAAGTCCCTGGGGAGGCAAGGCGTCGCCGCGATGATCGATCGCAGTTGCAGCAACGCGCGGCGCTTCGCGGCGCGACTGCACGAGGCCGGATTCGAGGTACTGAACGATGTGGTCCTGAACCAGGTGCTGGTATCGTTTGGGGACGATGCTACGAATCGCAGGATTATTGACGAGATTCAGAAGGACGGCACGTGCTGGTGTGGCGTCACGGTCTGGCAAGGACGTACTGCGATGCGCATCAGTGTCTGTAACTGGTCGACAACCGTGGCGGACGTCGATAAGAGCCTCGATGCGATTCTGGCGATAGCACAGCGCTCCGCGTGAGATTTTCATGTCCGTAAAGCGGCTCTACGACGACAATCTGTATCAGTTCGACCGACCGCAGCCGAGTTACTGGGAGGCAACGGCGAGCGAAGTCGGGGTTACCGCCAGTCCGCTGACATCATCCGAGTCCTGCGACGTGGCAATCATCGGTGGCGGCTACACGGGGCTGTCCGCCGCGCTGCATCTTGCCCGGGATCACGATATCGACGTGCGGGTCCTCGAAGCCGGCCACTTTGGCTGGGGTGCGTCGGGCCGCAACGGCGGATTCTGCACCATGGGCGGAACGGGCGTGCATGGCCGCGAGCTCATCAAGCTCTTTGGTGCGGAGAAAGCGAGGGACTACTACCGCTCCCAGGTCGAGGCTGTCGAACTCGTCAGGGAGATCGCCGGCGACGAGGGAATAGACATCCTGGCGCAGGGCAACGCGGAGGTGGAGGTCGCGCATACGGCAAAGGCGTTCGAGGGAGTGAAAACCGATTGCAAGCTACTTCGCGGAACGCTCGGGATCGACGCGGAGATCCTTTCGGCCGACGAGGTTCGGGAGCGATATTACGACTCCACCGAGCAGTTCGGCGCCATGATTTCACGGCCGACTTTTGGCCTGCACCCGTTGCGCTACTGTCGCGGCCTCGCCAATGCTGCCGCTCGCCGTGGAGCGACGCTGCACGAGCGCAGCGAAGTGCTGGAATGGAGTAAAGCCGCCGACGGCGCGCACCTGCTCGTGACGGCCGGCGGGACGCTCAATGCCCGCCGAGTGCTGTTCGCGACCAATGGATTCATGCCGGAGGGGCTCTATCCAGGGTTCTATGGGCGGACCATGCCTGTCGTCAGCGCGATCGTCGTCACGCGGCCATTGACCGGGGCGGAGAAACTCGCTCATCGATGGCAAACCGAAGACCCGGTGATCAATGCCCGCCGTATTCTGAATTACTACCGGCTATTGCCCGACGATCGATTTCTGTTCGGGGGCCGCGGGCACACGAAAGGGCATGTCCAGGGCGAGGCAGACACCTACAACGACATCATCGCGACGATGCACCGTATGTGGCCCGAGTGGTCGGGCGTCGACATCGACTACCGCTGGCACGGACTGATCTGCATGACGAGCAAGCGGTGCCCGGCCGTGGGGCGTCTGCAGGACGACCCCGGCGTCTGGTTCGGCCACGGCTACCACGGTAACGGCGTCAATACCGCCACCTGGGCCGGGAAGCAACTCGCAGACTGGATTGGAACGGGCAGTGAGCCGCAACTGCCGGAGCTCGTCCGTGGCCTCGGCCGCAAGTACCCGCTTGCGCGTATGCGGCTGAAGTATCTGCGACTCGGTATCGCCATCTCGGGATGGCTGGATCGCAGGGGCTAGATCGGCGCGAGGTGCTGCTAGAAGTTGTAGACGAACGCCAGGGACACGACGGGCCACGCCTTGAAATCGCTCATCTCGTCTTCGAGTTCGAGGCGTTCGACCTCCAGCGCCGGTTGCAGCAATGACTGCACGGCCGGTGGAGCGGAGGCGAGGCCGGTCGCCTCGAGTGTGACGTCGGGCTCGCCTTGCCAGAGCACGCCAAAATCGAGATTCAGGCCGACTTTACCGAATGCCTCGAAGTCGAATCCGACGCCGAGATACGGCGCGGTGCTGCCGAAGGAGGTGACGCTTTGCAGGGTGCCGACATCGGCGGCGCTGAAAGTGTCGTTGCCGATATTGAAATTTGCGCCGCCCGTGTCGCGGCTAACCAGGCTGAATTCATTGCCGTTCGAGAATGCACCGGCAGTGAGGCGGAACGGGCTCACCGGGAAGTTGAAATTGCCGGTCGCATAGTAGTTGTCCAGAGAGAATGTGCCGTTGTAGCCGATACCGGCCTGTGAACCGCTGTCGTCGTATTCGTAACTGCTGCCGCCCACGCGAACGTCGAACCAGGGTATGGGGCTCCAGCGGCCCTCGATGCCCAGCCCGAGCGTGCCTGCCTTGACGCCGACTCCGAAATCGGCGCTTGCCGTGCCGAATGAGAAAAGTACGAGCGCCGCCAGTGCCGCCCTGCAAAACGTGGATTTCATGTCTATTCCCGAATAGCCCAAACGAGTACAGGTCAGAGGGTATACGCGAGTCTCATCGTGGACTGTGCGACGGATCACAGCCCGGCGTATTGAGCTGTTTTATGTCAAATATGGCCAAAACCCGGTATTTCTGCAGCGGCGAAGCCGCGTACACGGCGGTACTTTGAAACTGCGCAGGATGCGCAGCCAACGATGAATCAAAAGGAGATTGAAGAATGCGAGAATTGACGATGAGCGAAGTGGATTTCGTTTCGGGCGGGACGGGTTCGTGCTCGGCCGACGACGGCAGCAACGATTACGGCGGCATTTCGGACACGACAACGGTTGGTGAGGACATCATCAACATCTACGAGGGGCTGGTCGAGGCGGCTTCTCACATCATGGAGCGCGTCGCAGACGCCTTGTGATACGCCTAGCGCCGGGGCGGATCTCCGCCCCGGTTGTTCCTGCCGAGCGCCAACCAGCCAGTCAATACAACCGACAGTACCAGCGTGAGCAGGGCCGGGATGCCGAATTGCCAGAGCGGCAAATCGGATGCCGGTGGGTTCCATTGCCCGTTGAGACAGCGCCAGTCGACCTGGATGAGTCCATTGATTGTCGCGTGAGTGATCATGGAAGGCCAGAGCGACCGGGCGCTCCAGTATTGAGCGCCGAAGACGACACCGGCAAAAAAAATAAAATACCAGTTGCCGGGTCGGTGAAAAACGGTGAACACTGCGGCCGAAATCGCGATCGCCACCAACGGCCCATGGTGCGACAACGCCGTCTGGACATAGCCGCGATGGCTCAGCTCTTCGACAGCCGGCACGAGCACCGCCATGACCAGGAAACCGAGCGCAACGATTCCCGGCGCATCGCATTGGAAAGCAAACCGGGGCCCTTCGAGCGCCAGCGGATAGTCGCTTCGGTAGACGCCGAAAGAAATTCCCGCGACCAGTTGGCTCCACCAGGTCAGCCGGACGAGCACGCCAATAAGGATCGCAGTCGTTACCATCCGTAAGGTGATGGCGTCGCGCCGAAACAGGTCCAGAAGGAATCCCTTGTCGCTGCGCAGCACGGGAAACAACAACAGCAGCAGGATTGGTGACACGACCAGGAATGACAGGTCCGCGGCATGGTCTCTCTGCAGACCGTCGGCGTGTAATTCGGTCTGCAACCAGGACCGGGCGAACAGGGCCGCGGTCACCGCGAGCATGACGGCAACTACGTTCCTGGTGGCCGGACGATGCGCATTCATCACTGCGATCGTAAACCCGGGCCGAGCGGCGTGCGGACCCGGAATCTGGCGGTTTCCTGCAGAAAGTCTTCGTATGCCGTGCCTAGATACCCGGCATGTCGGTTATCGTCGGTTCAACCATCTTGTCGCGACCCCACTTCAGGAATATCGCTCCCGCCGCGTCGGGGTCTATATTCACTTTGTCGAGGTCGCCCTGCACATGTGGCAGGGCCATCAGCCGCTTGTCCATGACGCGAAACCAGAGCCACGGAATGTAGGCAAGCACGTACATGCCGAAATAGCCGTTGGGCAATGACGGGAGATCGTCGAAATGGCGCAGCGACTGGTAGCGCCGCAGCGGATGGGTATGATGATCGGAATGCCGCTCGAGATGAAACAGCACCAGGTTGCTGAGGATGTGATTGCTGTTCCAGGAGTGATGCGGCTGGCAACGCTCGTACCTGCCCTTGACGTCGCGTTCCCGCAGGAGGCCGTAATGCTCGATGTAGTTGGCGCTCGTCAGTTGCCAATAGGCGAACACGTTGTGAATGACGAGGAACGGGATCACCTTCCACCCGAACAGCAGTAGCAGCCCGACGCTGATCGCGGCGCTGATCGCATACGACTGCAAAATGACGTTGCCCGGATGCCAGACAGGTTTACCGCGGCTCGTCAGACGTTCATTTTCGATCTGCCAGGCGCGGCGAAACGCGCCGGGGATTTCGCGCATTGCGAACTTGTAGATGCTCTCGCCCATGCGAGCGCTGGCCGGATCCGACGGCGTCGACACGTCTTTATGATGGCCGCGATTGTGCTCGAGGGAGAAATGGCCGTACGCGGGCACGGCAAGGACTATCTTGGCCAGGGTCTTCTCGAGCTTGGAGTTCTTGTGACCCAGTTCGTGTCCGGTGTTGATCGCAAATCCCGCAGTTATGCCCGCGACTGCAGCGAGTATCGCGAATGCCCACCAGCTCAGCGACTGTGTGGCGGCGTACCAGGCGGCGCCCAACATCGTGATGAAGTGCAGCGGCACGACGATATAGGTCAGTCGTCGGTAGTAGAGATCCTGGTCGAGCTGCATGACCACTTCTTCGGGCGGGTTGTTCCTGTCTTCGCCAATGGCCCAGTCCAGCACCGGCGCGATGAGGTAATTGGAAACGAGCGGCAGTAGGAACCAGAGTTCGTTGCCGCTCGACGCATGCAGCCAGATCGCAACGAATGGCTGCAAGGGATAAGCGACGGACAGCAACCACAACCAGCGTTTTCGGTCGACGTAGTGAATTGCCTCTCCGTTTGGAAGCACGCCTGTATAACCCTTCATAGTCCCCGTCTCGCTCCTCGGTATGGCGTTCCCACCGTTGCGTCGCGATTATCGCTCTTAATTGCGTCTGCTCCAAAGTGAATATCGCCGGAATTGTCGGTTTTCTATACATAATGGCCCGGAGCACCGGCTGCGGGCTCGGAAAACACTTACGAAATCAAATTGATGGAGTGTTGGTATGCCAATTGCTTTATATTATGTGCAGGCCTAGGTATTGAGGGTTGGGATTGGGGAATCGCTTCAAGCTCCTGGCGGCAGCCGCAGCGCTCGTGTTGGTCACGGCGTGCGGAGAAAAACCAGCGGACGACGGGTCCGGCACCGATGCGAAGCCGTTATTAACGGCCGCGACTCTGGGGGAACAGACGGTGCTGGCGGAGTCGGAGTACCTGGCGGCGGCACCTTATGCGGGTGCCGACCGGTCGAAAGGTGCAAAGCTGGCGCAGGTTTGCCGCGCATGTCACAGCCTCGACGAGGGTGGACCGAATATGATCGGTCCCGCCTTGTTCGGTTTCTTCGGTACTGAAGTCGGGTCGCGCGATGGTTTTGAATACTCGGCCGTCGTGCGCAACGCGGGTTTCGTGTGGACGCCTCGCGCGCTCGACGCATGGCTGGCACAACCGGGGCGGTTTTTGCCCGGCAATCGAATGACGTTCGCAGGCGTCAATCGACAGAGCGACCGTGATGCCTTGATCGCCTACTTGCTGGAAACCACGGCATCTGACTGAACAAAAGCAGCCGGAGAGTTTGCAGGACAGATGGATACCAGTACCGTAACACCCGACATACGGGCAGATGTGGACCGGCGCAATTTCAGCTGGCGAACAGTTTTCTTTGGGTTCACGCTCTCGCGGCGGCATGCACACCGTCGCGAGGTCGACACCGAGGTGATCTTTCTCGACTGGCATCATCCATGGTTGTTCTTCCTCGCCACCGGCACGATGTTGCTGTCTTGCGCTGACGCATTCCTGACCCTGCAGCTTCTGGATCGCGGCATGATCGAGGCCAACCCGGTGATGCAGGCGGTGATGGCGCACAGCACCCTGTTCTTCACCAGCACCAAGCTCGCGATGACCGCCGTGGGTATCCTCATTCTGGTTTTCCTCGCCAAGGCTCAGTTCCTGAACCGCTTCAGGACCGGTTTGTTCCTCACGGTATTCTTCAGTTTCTATTCCTGCCTCGTTTGTTACGAACTGGTCAACCTGTTCCGCCTGATGTAATACCGGAATTTCTGGTAATTGATTCCCTAGGCGATGCGCTTGGGATAAACTAGCGCCCCTTTTGAAACCGCCGCTGGCATCCCTCCGGATTCGGGCGCGTAAACGTAGCGCAAGTCCCTGAAAAATGAGTAATTCCATAAAGGAACAACTAGCCTCGACACCGTTGTTCGGCAGTAACGCGACTGCCGTCGAGGCGCTCTACGAACAGTACCTCGAGAATCCCGATTCGGTTGCCGGGGGCTGGCGGGAGTATTTCGAGTCGATGGGCGATCCGCAAACCGAGGTTGTGCATTCGGCGATACGCGAAGAGTTGCTGGTAGAGGCGCGCGAGGGACGCAGAGCCGGTGAGGTCAAGGTACGTCGCCTGGCCGGCGCGGCACCTTCGGGCGAAAAGCAGGCGGCCGTCTCGCGCCTCATCCAGGTTTACAGCCTGCGCGGCCACCAGATCGCCGATATCGACCCGCTCGGCATCATGGACCGGCGCATGCCGGGCGTGCTGAAACTGAACTACCTCGGGCTGACCGAGGCGGACATGGATACCGAATTCTTTACGGGCGGGCTCGCGGGCACCGGCAACGACCGCATGAAACTGCGCGACATCCTGGAGCTGTTGCGAAGTATCTACTGCGGAAAAATCGGCGCCGAGTTCGCGCACATATCGCGCGCCCGGGAACGCCTGTGGCTGCGCAAGCGCTTCGAACAGGGCGCCGCCGCGGATATTCTCAGTGACGAGGAGCGGCTCTGGATACTCGAGCAGCTGACCAGCGCAGAGGGTATCGAGCGCTACCTGCATACTCGCTACGTAGGACAGAAACGCTTTTCACTGGAGGGCGGTGAGAGTCTGATCCCTTTGCTGGACGATATCATTCAGCAGGGCGGTGCGTCGGGGATCCGGGAAATCGTCATTGGCATGGCGCACCGCGGTCGCATCAACGTGCTCGTGAACATTCTCGGCAAGTCGCCCGAGGAGTTGTTCGAGGAGTTCGAGGGCAAGTACGACCCGGACGAACTCAAGGGCTCAGGCGACGTCAAGTACCACAAGGGTTTCTCGGCGGACATGAAGACGCCGGGAGGCAATGTGCATATCGCGCTTGCCTTCAACCCGTCGCATCTCGAGATCGTGAATCCGGTCGTCGAGGGTTCCGTGCGCGCGCGCCAGCAGCGGCGCGGCGACACCGAACGCCAGGAAGTCCTGCCGGTACTGATTCATGGCGACGCTGCGTTCGCGGGCCAGGGCGTCGTGCCGGAGACGTTCCAGATGTCCCAGATCAACGGCTTCCGCACGGGCGGCACTGTTCACATCGTGGTCAACAATCAGATCGGTTTTACGACCAGTCGTCCTACGGATGCCCGTTCGACCGAGTATTGCAGTGACGTCGCGAAGATGATCGAGGCGCCGATCTTCCACGTGAACGGCGACGATCCCGAGGCCGTCCTGTTCGTCTCGCGGCTCGCATTGAAATATCGCCAGAGATTCAGGAAAGACGTCGTTATCGACCTGGTGTGTTATCGCCGGCACGGACACAACGAGGCCGATGAGCCGGCGGCCACGCAGCCGATCATGTACGGCAGGATTCGCGAGCACAAGACGACTCGTGAGCTGTACGCAAATCGGCTCGCCGACCAAAAGACGATAACTGCAACCACGGCGACGGAACTGCAGGACAGTTATCGCGACCGCCTCGATCGTGGCGAGCCGGTTCCGAAATCGTCGCTGGGAATGATCGGGAACGAATACACGGTTGACTGGACGCCGTTTCTGCATACGGAATGGGACGTCGTCGTCGACACGACCATTAGCCCGAAACAAGTGGCCGACCTGGGCGAATCGATCACGACGATACCGCCCGATGTGCGCCCGCACGGTCGCGTTCAGCGCATCATGGACAGCCGCGTGAGAATGGCGAAAGGCGAGACGGAAATGGACTGGGGTTTCGCCGAGACCATGGCCTACGCGTCGTTGCTGACGGAGGGTTACGATGTTCGCCTGGTCGGTCAGGATAGCGGTCGTGGCACGTTTTTTCACCGCCACGCGGTGCTGCACAATCAGCTGAACAATCGTGAGTATCTGCCGCTGTGCCACGTCGTCGACCGGCCGGACGCGTTTCGCGTCATCGATTCGTTCCTCTCCGAGGAGGCCGTGCTCGGGTTCGAATACGGTTATGCAAGCACCGAGCCGAATACGCTGATTATCTGGGAAGGCCAGTTCGGCGATTTCGCGAATGGTGCGCAGGTTGTTATCGATCAGTTCATCAGTTCGGGGGAGGCCAAGTGGGGTCGCCTTTGCGGACTCACGCTGTTTCTGCCGCACGGCTACGAGGGGCAGGGGCCCGAACACTCCTCGGCGCGGCTGGAACGCTTCCTGCAATTGTGTGCGGAACACAATATCCAGGTCTGCGTGCCGTCGACGCCGGCACAGATGTTCCACATGCTTCGGCGACAGCAGGTCCGGCCGTTCCGCAAGCCGCTCATCGTGCTGACACCGAAGAGCCTGCTGCGACACAAGATGTCCGTCTCGCCGATTTCGGATTTGTCGACCGGCCGCTTCGAGCTGATTATTCCCGAGATCGAAGCCATCGAACCGGCCAGGACGCGGCGCCTGGTGTTATGCAGCGGCAAAGTGTATTTCGATTTGCTGGAGGCACGCGAAGTCCACGGCATCGATGACATTGCGCTCATTCGCCTTGAGCAGTTGTATCCGTTTCCGATTCCGGAGTACGCGGACCTGGTCGAACAGTACGATCACGTTGAAGAAATCGTCTGGTGCCAGGAAGAGCCGCTCAACCAGGGCGCGTGGTACCAGATCAAACATCGTTTGCAGGAACCACTGAAGAAACACCAGCAACTCTATTACGCCGGCCGGCCGGGCGCAGCGGCGCCTGCCTCCGGAATTTTCAAGATTCACCTGCAACAACAACAGGCACTGGTCGAGGCCGCGCTCGATATCAAGAGTGAAGCGAGCAAAGTGGTCAAGCCCGAAAAAACCAAACGGAAGACGAAATGACGATTGAGATAAAGGTGCCCCCGCTGCCTGAATCTGTAACTGACGCAACGCTGGTCGGCTGGCACAAGAAAGTCGGCGAGTCGGTCGCGCGCGACGAAAACCTTGTCGATCTCGAGACGGACAAGGTTGTCCTCGAGGTACCGGCACCGGCGGCAGGCAAACTCTCCAAGATCGTCGCGGAGGATGGTGCCACCGTTGAGGCGGGCGATGTGCTGGCGTTGCTGGAAGAAGGTGACGTTGCCGTCTCCAGCGAGCCCGCTGCCGTAGTAAGCGAGCAGAAAGAAGCAAAGCCGGCCGCGGTCGAGGTCAGCGGCCCGCCAAAGACGAGCCCGGCTGTCCGCCGCCTTCTAGAGGAGCACGACCTCGATGCGACGATGGTGATGGGCACAGGCAAAGACGGCCGTATCACGAAAGGCGACGTCATGTCCTTCCTCAAGTCGGATGACAGCAGTAACGTCACGCCCGGCGACCCGACGCCGACCGTCATGGATGATGCTGTGGTAACAGGGTTTGCGAGAAACGAACAGCGCGTACCGATGACAAGGCTCCGGGCCCGCATTGCCGAGCGCCTCGTTGAAGCGCAGCAGACCGCAGCAATGCTGACGACGTTCAACGAGGTCGATCTGACTGAAGTCATGGCCTTGCGCAGTCGTTATCGCGACACCTTCGAAAAAAAGCACGGCGTGCGACTGGGCTTCATGTCTTTCTTCACGAAAGCCTCGGTCGAAGCGCTGAAGAGATTTCCGGTCCTGAATGCATCGGTCGAGGGCAACGATATCATCTACCACAACTACTACGATATCGGCATTGCCGTCTCGAGTGACCGTGGCCTGATGGTTCCTGTCATTCGCGACGTCGACCAGATGAGTTTCGCCGAGTTCGAGACCGAGCTGAACGCGGTCGCAAAGAGGGCGCAGGACGGAACCATCAGCATGGATGACCTGACCGGCGGCACGTTCACGATTACCAACGGCGGAATATTCGGTTCGATGATGTCGACGCCGATACTGAATCAGCCGCAGAGTGCAATACTCGGCATGCATACGATTCAACAGCGGCCTATGGTGGTCGATGGGGAAATCGTTGCACGACCGATGATGTACCTGGCGGTTACCTACGATCATCGCGTCATCGATGGAAAAGAAGCGGTGCAGTTTCTCGTTTCCATCAAGGAACAACTGGAGGATCCGGGTCGCCTGTTGTTGCAGGTCTGATCGGCGTCCCTGCGGAAAGGAACTACGGAAGCAATGAGCAGAAGTTTTGACGTAGTAGTTATCGGCGCCGGACCGGCGGGCTACATCGCGGCGATTCGCGCCGCACAACACGGCATGACTGCCGCGTGTATCGACGAGTGGAAGAACAAGGACGGTAAGAACGCGTTCGGCGGCACCTGCCTGAATGCAGGCTGCATTCCATCCAAAGCACTGCTCGAGTCGACCGAGCTTTATCATCGCGCGCAGCACGAATTCAAGAAACACGGCATCAGGACCGGCGACGTCGAAATGAACATCGCCGACATGCAAAAGCGCCGCGCAAGCATCGTACGCCAGTTGACGGGTGGCATTGCGGGACTGTTCAAGGCAAACAAGGTCGAAGGCCTGGTTGGTCACGGCAAGTTGCTTCCGGGCAAGAAAGTCGAATTCACGCCGGTGTCCGGTGACGCCGAAATCATCGAAGCGAAGCACGTCATTCTTGCAGCCGGATCGGCACCGATCGAACTGGGCATAGCGCCGTTCGACGATGAGCGGATCATCGATTCCTGGGGTGCCCTGGAGCTGGATGCGGTGCCCGAGCGACTGGGCGTTGTCGGCGCCGGGGTCATCGGTCTCGAACTCGGCAGCGTGTGGTCGAGATTGGGGTCCAAAGTCACTGTGCTCGAAGCGCTCGATGATTTCCTGTTCATGGCCGACCGTGACGTTGCGAAGGTTGCAGCCGCTGAATTCAAAAAGCAGGGCCTGGATATCAAGCTCGGCGCGAAAGTCACCAGGGCCTCGACCGACGGTGACGCCGTTACGGTGGCATACGAGGACGAGGACGGCGCCCATTCCATCGAGGTAGACAAGCTCATCGTTGCCGTTGGTCGCCGCCCTTACACCGACGACCTGTTTTCGGACGACGCGGGAATCCAGCTGGACGAACGCGGCTTCGTCGTCGTCGATGAGGAATGTCGTACGCGTGTCAAAGGCGTGTACGCGATCGGCGACTGCGTTCGCGGACCCATGCTGGCACACAAAGGCTCGGAAGAGGGTGTCATGGTGGCCGATCTCATTGCCGGGGAATTCGCCGAGGTGAACTACGACGTCATCCCGTCGGTGATTTACACGGCACCCGAAATCGCGTGGACCGGAAAGACCGAGGAGGAAGTCAGGGACAGCGGGCGGGCATACAAAACCGGCTCGTTCCCGTTCATGGCCAGTGGACGCGCCAAAGCGATGGAGCAGACCTCGGGCATGGTCAAGGTCATTTCCTCACAAGACGATGACGAAATCCTGGGTGTGCACATCGTCGGTCCGATGGCAGGCGAGCTCATTGCGGAGGCCGTTGTTGCGCTTGAATTCTCTGCGAGTACCGAGGATCTGCAGCGTACGATTCACGCGCATCCGAGTCTCGCCGAGGCCGTGCACGAGGCGGCATTGGCCGTGGACAAGAAAGCGCTGAATTTTCCGAACAAGTAGGGAGGCTACTCCCGGGCATGCTATGCTTGCGCCCCGAAACACAAGGATGTGCGCGAAAGACGCCGCCTGAATGCGGCAAATCCGCCCTAGTGGCTCCCATCGGCAGGAGGGCCAAATCTGTGACACACGACGTATTACCTGACGTACCGATTGGTTACGCTCAAAACGTCTGCTGGTGGCAACGGACGGACTAGGAGAATCACGGATGAAAATTTATACAGCACTGATAGGTGCAATCGCCTTGCTCACTTCAGGATGCGCACTGTTTACCCCGGGCGCGTCAGGCGAAAATTCCATCAACTCCACGGTGACGGGCACGGATCAGGCCATGGAGTCATTTCTTGCAGGCCGCGACCTCGACCCGGTCGAAGGTGCCTGGGCGCATGACGAAAACACCTTCGAGCTCGTCATTGCCAGGAATAACTTCGATATCGCCTCTGACTACGATTACGTTGGTGTGGTTACCCGTATTGATCAACCCTACTGGGATCACGGCGACGTGAAACTGCTGTTGCGCAGCACAGATTCAGCGGCCGTCTTCGACGGCGTGTGGATGACGCGCAACAAGGCAAAACGGGAAATGACGTTTGTCATTGAAAACCGCAACCTGATCCAGGCCAGTTTCATAGCGAAGGACGGCAACTCGTCGTTTGTACGCATTCGCAGAATGACTCCGCAGTTCGCCGGAACGTACTAGTCAGGCTTCTGCCTCGCGGGTCCCAGACGAACGACCTGCCAGCGAAACTTTTCCGATTCACTTAACAGTCCCCCCGCGGGGGGATCTGTTGTGTGCAATCGAAAACTCGTTCGCATCGCCATCGACTGATAGCAGTCGGCTGTGGAATGTACCTAGTCGTCCTGAAGATGTGACCCACTCCACATCCAGAACCATCCCGGCGCATTACGATTACTCCATCGATTCAAACCTCTGGAAAATGAAATGGCAGTCAAAGCTCTCAAATTATCGCTTAACGTGTTCCTCGTCGCCGGCAGTCTGGCCGCCTTCGGAGCAGTCGTCTTCGCCTGAGCTCGATCTCGAGCTGAACAACACCGTACAGGCAACGTCCACGCCACTACCTGGCGTGGACGTTGAACTTTTCGTCAAACGCTTTCTTGCAGGGCGCCGTCTTGCGTTTCAGTGCGTCCGTATCCAGGGTGAGGAGTTGCAGTGACTCCTTCTTTCCTCTCGTGCTTCGTCCAAAGCCCTTCAGGATAATTTCTTCCGAAAGACCCTGTTCGTGAGCCTGTGCCTGTGCGGCCAGTACCGTACACAGCGCGAACTCATCGATCGCTTCGAACAGGATGTTCTCGATCCGTTCGTCGGACAGGCCCCGGCCGTCCAGTTGCTTGCGGTATATCCCCGCCATCCGCTCGTACATTTTTTCGACCATTCCGAGCCTGGCCGCCTCAACGAGGTCATCGCTTTGCTGAGGCCAGGCCAGGATCGGAAAGAGCAGCATCGTGCAGAAGAAATGCTTGAGCCTCATAACAGGCCCGGCGCCGGCAATTCAATGAACCTGGTATCCATAACGGGCATTGGACCAGCACATTTTGGCAAGGTGGTGGCGATTGTCAGGCGAATCGTGGCGGGCGCAGCTCGTCGGAACTGACGATCGCAAACGTATGGCACTGCGAGCAGGTGTCCTTGTGCGATGACTCTTCTGCCTAGTGCTCAAGGAATGCGAGCAACCAGGGAATCGCGTTGATCATGTAGTGTCCTCCAACGGCGTGCTCCCAGTCACGGTTAGTGAAAACGACGGCTAATGGCAAGCCATACAACAAGCCCGTTACAACCAGGCGTTCCATGTTGTAGCCATGCCCCAGACCGAAGACCACGGCGCTGAAGGTCACCGCGCACGCCGCTGCCATTACCGGACGTCCTGCCAGGCTCGGCCGCAGGAGCATGTAGACCAGGCCCACCATGATCAGACGGAACCAGACTTCCTCTGCCAGCCCGGAAAACCAGGGAAGGACCAGCGGCATCCACCATTCGGAAACCCAGCCCAATTCGCCGCCAGGCGAGCCACTCGCTGCGTTGACCATACCCATGGGCAGGAAGAGAACGAGCCCCCACACCCAGCCCTTCGCAGCCATTCTCAAATCCCACTCGGAAAGACACAGCCTGCCGAGTCCCGTGCGCTGCTGGAGTATTGCCCCGGCGATGTACAGGGGGGCTGCCAGGCCGGCCAGTAGCGTTACGACATTCTGACCGATCATGCCGTGCGCTGCCGGAATACGCCCTACGATGTACGCTGCGAGAGCCACCAATACGCCTTGCAGCACCCAGCGCAAACGGATCTGGCGCCAAAGGAAGGCCAGCGTCCCTGCCGCACCGAGTATGAGCAATAACAGCACGGTATCGCTTCCGTCTTCATGGGCAAGGGTCATTAGAAATGCCAGGGCAACGATGCCGGCAGGTATCCAGACGCCCCCGCGCCAACGCAGAAACCGAGGCACCTCGACAGCAGGCAATTTTGCGAAGAAAGGACCGGTTCGCGCGAGATACCATACCAATGACGCGCTATAGATGGCATGCAAGACGTAGCGCAGGGTCTCGAAGTCTCCAGTAGCTCGCGTGCCGATGACAAGCATGACGAGGGCACTGCCTGAGCACAACAGCCATGCCACAGACAGCGTGACGGTATGGAGCGGTCTCGATGAACGACCTCTCGTCGATATTGTGCCGTGCATATGTGTCTCCAGGCGGGAGGTGTCAGGTGCCGCCGAATTTCCGGCTATCAGTAGTTGCCCGGCCCTCGTCGCTAGTGGACACGAGACTGTCGGACGTATTGTTAGCGTCGCCGGTTCGCTCGACGGTGTAGTAGTAGTCGGCATCGCTCAGCGACGTTCTAATCCTGGCTGTTATTCGTTCGCGGTGTGGTAGCGAATCCAAGACCTCTCGTGCTACGGAGTTCTGCGCTGCGCTTCATTCCCTGACTTCTCGTGACGACCAGTCTTCCAACCACTGGTAGGGATCCTCGACGCGTACTCCGTGGTACGTGTTTACGGTACCCTCGCTCCGTGTGTCGTGTCGGGTAATTCACTGGCCTGGGCAATCAGGCATGTCAGAGAAATGAGCGCACAGGCAATCGTGCGCATGTTCGTATCCCTCGTACGAATACCAACTCGGTGGTGTTGTCTCCGAATCGCACTCCATGAACGCAAAATCGGGCGCACACAGTCAATTCGGAGTAGTACCTAACCGGCCGCTATTGGCTGCCTTCACCACCGATGACGATCTTGCCGAGCTCTGACAGAGGGATTTTGCTGAGGTAGCTGACGGACGGCTTCTTCAGTACGACGAGCAGACCGTCCGGCGTTCTTTCGATCCAGATGAGCTCCCATTTTTCATTCCCAAATTCGTTGAGCTGAGCCGCAAGGTCATCCGTTGACGAGTACGAGAGATTCTCGACCCGGTACTCCCAGTCACCGAGATTTTCGATGTCGTCCGTTGCCCATTTCACCGGGACGTCCAGCTTCTCCTCGACGAGTTCGTCGTACTTTTCCTGGAGTTCGTCGAGGGCCTTTCTGGCAGCCGATGGCTCCTCGGATTCCGGCTGGCAGGCCGACAGCGCATGCACCAATAGTACGGCCGATGCAATTACGCCAAGTTGTGCCTTTGAGGCCACTAGCGTTGTTCCCAGAAACCGGCATTCTTGATGCCCAGTTTCTGCGGGTCGAACGTGTAGCTCTCGACGCCTGCCTTGCGTTGCGCCTCGTAGTCCTTCAGCGCACGTAAGGCCGGGCTGCCCATGAAGAACAGGATCAGGATACCGATGATGTTGAGCCAGGCCATGATGCCGACGCCGATGTCGCCCAAGGCCCAGGCCAGGTCTGCCGAGCGAATGGTGCCGTAGAACACCGAACTCATCAGTACGATTTTCAGGATCGTGATTTCATAAGGGAAGCGGAACGTTCGGCGAATGTAGGCAACGTTCGTTTCCGCGATGTAGTAGTAAGCCAGCAGCGTCGTGAACGCAAAGAAGAACAGCGCAACCGCTACAAAGGTCTTGCCGAAACCGCCCACGACGCTCTCCAATGCCAGTTGCGTGAAGGCCGGGCTGGCAATAATGACGTCACTGCTCAACGTGCCGCCGCTGACGGCCGCCTCGAGTCCCGTGACGTAGTATTGTTGCGTAATCAGGATCATGAACGCGGTTGCCGAGCAGACGAACAGGGTGTCGACGTAAACCGAGAAGGCCTGCACGAGGCCCTGTTGAGCAGGGTGTTGTACTTCCGCCGCCGCGGCCGCATGGGGGCCCGAGCCCTGGCCGGCTTCATTCGAGTAAACGCCGCGCTTCACGCCCCAGCCGATCGCCGCGCCGACACCCGCCATCGGTGTGAACGCGTCAGTGACGATTAGCGCAACGATGCCCGGCAACTCTGTGATGTGGTAAAGAATGATCCCGACGGCCATCAGGATGTACCCGAGCGCCATGAACGGGACGACGACCTGGGTGAAATGCGCGATACGTTTTACGCCGCCGAAAATAATGAACCCGAGGACCGACACGACGATGACGGCCGTGACGATCTTGGTACGGCTCACGTCGTCGCCGAGGAAACTGAGAACGGTTTCGCCACCGAAAGCGAGTTCCGCGGCATTGCCAATGCTGTTGGATTGCACGCCGGGCAACAGCACGCCGACGGCGATAATCGTGGCAATGGCGAACGTCCATGCATACCATTTCTGGCCCATGGCTTTCTCGATGTAGTAGGCGGGGCCGCCGCGATACTGGCCTTCGTCTTCTTCCTTGTAGATCTGGCCGAGCGCCGATTCGACGTAGGCCGTCGACGCACCGAGAAACGCGACAATCCACATCCAGAATACGGCACCCGGGCCGCCGAAACCGATGGCCGCCGCAACGCCGGCGATATTGCCGGTACCCACGCGACCGGACAGCGATACGGCGAGTGCCTGGAACGACGAGATACCCCGATCCGATTCCTTGCTGGAAAACAACAGGCGAAACATCTCCCGGAACAGGCGTACCTGCAAAAAGCGAGTCAGGACCGAGAAAAACAGGCCTGTGCCGAGCGCCAGGTAAATAAGAGCGTTGCTCCAGATGATTCCATTCAGCCAGTCGACAATTCCCTGCATGCCGTTCCCCCGTTATTTTTCGTTCGCGGCGCACTGGATAGTAACTGAAATCACGATATAGTGTGCTCTTCGGAAAAGCGGAGTCGTTCCATGACCTGGTGGAGTTGGATGATTTTGGGCGCGGTGTTGCTCGGTGCGGAATTGTTTGCAATCGACGCACAGTTTTACCTGGTATTCCTGGGCATATCGGCTGCGCTGGTTGGGCTGGCGTCGCTGCTCGGCGTCGCGATGCCCGAATGGGCGCAGTGGATGGCGTTTGCCTTACTGTCGCTGACCGCGTTTTTTACCTTCCGCAAGAGCCTGTACGAGAAGGTCCGCGGCGGCGCCGTAGGTTTCAAAGCGACACTGTCCGGCAATACCGTAAACGTCATCGAGGAACTCGCACCCGGCGCCGAGACGCGGCTCGAATACCGTGGCACCAGGTGGACTGTCCGTAATGTCGGATCGGTGCCCATCGCGGCGGGCGCGCGCGCAACGGTCGTCGCGGTTGACGGCCTGACCTTGCGCATCGAAGCCGAATAAAAAACAACAAAGGAAGCAATCATGGAATCCCTTATCGTTTCGTTGGCAGTGGTATTTGTCGTAATCATTATCCTGCTGAAAACGGCGGTCGTCGTTCCGCAGCAGAATGGGTTCGTTGTGGAACGGCTCGGCAAGTACAGCAAGACGCTGAATGCCGGTTTTCATATTCTCATTCCGTTCCTCGAGCGAATCGCCTACAAGCACACGCTGAAAGAACAGGCGGCGGATATTGCAGAACAGGTCTGTATCACGAAGGATAACGTCCAGGTTGGCGTGGACGGCGTTTTGTACTTGCAGGTGCTCGATCCGGGCCGGGCGTCCTACGGTATCGGCAACTACATGTTCGCGATTTCTCAGCTCGCTCAGACGACACTGCGTAGCGAGATCGGCAAGATCGACCTCGACCGCACCTTCGAGGAGCGCGGCACGATCAACCAGAACGTCGTTGCGGAACTCGACAAGGCCAGCGATCCCTGGGGCGTTAAGGTGCTGCGCTACGAAATCAAGAACATCAATCCGCCGCAGGACGTGCTCGGCGCGATGGAAAAACAGATGCGTGCCGAGCGTGAAAAACGCGCGGTAATCCTGAACTCCGAAGGCGAACGCGACGCCAAGATCAACGAGGCTGAGGGCGAAAAGCAGCGCGTCATCAAGGAATCCGAAGCCGCGAAGCAGCAACAAATCAATGAGGCACAGGGCGAGGCCGAAGCGATCCTGGCGGTGGCTACGGCGACAGCGGAAGGCCTGCGCCGGGTGGCAAGTTCCGTCACCGCAGAAGGCGGCCCCGAAGCAATGCAATTGCGCATCGCGGAGCAGTACATCGGCGAGTTCGGCAACCTGGCCAAGACCGGCAACACCTACGTTGTGCCGGCGAACCTCGGCGACCTCACGTCCATGATGGCGCTGGCGACCGATATTGCGAAGGGAGCGGGCAAGCCCAAGGGCAATCCACCGGCCCCGGCTCCCGCCCCGCAGTAGACCCGACTCTGAAAATGTCGTGCCGGTCAGGCCTTGCGTCTGACCGACACGACGTTCCGGATCTGTTCGAGCTTCGAGATCGCGGTGCTCAATGTCGGCAGGTCGCTGATCTCCACGCTGATTTCCATGACGACCTGCATCGAGTCCTTGTCCGTGTTGCTTTTCAACGCAATGACATTGGCGTCGTCGTCGGCCAGCACCGCGGTAATATCCCGGATCAGCCCGCTGCGGTCGAAGGCGTGTAGCGTGAGATCGACAGGGTAGGCGCTCACGTCCTGCTCGCCCCAGGTAATTTCGACGATTCTCTCCGGATGGCGCCGGTTGAGGCCGAGAAAATTGCCGCAATCCTGGCGGTGAATACTGACCCCGCGGCCCTGCGTGATGTAGCCGACGATCGCCTCCGGCGGCACCGGCCGGCAGCAACGGGCGAAATTGCACATCAGGTCGCCCACACCGCTCACCGCAACGGAATCCGGTTTGTTGTCTTTTTTCCTCGTCGGCCGGCGGGTGCGTATCCGCTGCGGAAGCTCCGCCCCGCGCAGGTTTTGTAGCGCCGTCGCGATGGCCGCCGACGTCAAATCGCCGGCGCCCAGCGATACGCACAGGGCATCGGTGTCCTTGAGCTTGAGCTGCCGGGCGATGCTGTCCGTCGCAACGTCCTTCACGTTCAGGCGCGACAGCTCTCGATCGAGGATTTCCCGGCCCTGGCGCAGGTGCTGATCGCGGTCCTGTTGGCGGAACCAGTTGCGGACCTTGGCGCGTGCCCGCGCTCCGGCCAGGTAACCCAGTTTCGGGCTCAGCCAGTCGCGGCTGGGTTGTGCCTGACTGCCGGTGATAATTTCGATCTGGTCGCCATTCTCGATATGGTAGGTCAAAGGTACGATACGCCCGTTGACCTTGGCGCCGCGACACCGGTGGCCCACCTGCGTGTGCACGTGGTAAGCGAAGTCCAGCGGTGTCGCGTTGGCCGGCAACTCCACGACGTCGCCCTTGGGGCTGACCCCGTACACGCGGTCCTCGAAGAAATCATCGCGGATCTGGTCGAGCAGGTCGGCATCGTCGCCAGCCGGCTCGAGCAGTTGCCGCAGGAAGCGGATCTTCTGGTCGAAAGCAGCGGGTGAGCCGCCGCCTTCCTTGTATCGCCAATGCGCGGCGACGCCGAGTTCGGCGTGGCGGTGCATCTCGTGCGAGCGTATCTGGATTTCCAGCGTCTTTCCGGCCGGCCCCACGACGGCGGTGTGCAAAGAGCGATAGTCGTTGTCTTTCGGGTTCGCGATATAGTCGTCGAACTCACCAGGGATGTACGACCAGAGGTTGTGCACGACACCCAGGGCGGCGTAGCAGGCGCCGACGTCTTCGACCAGTATGCGTACCGCGCGGATGTCGTAGAGCGACTCGATGCCGCGGTCCTTGCGCTGCATTTTTCGCCAGATGCTGTAGATGTGTTTCGGCCGTCCGGATACGGTTGCCTCGATGTCCTGTTTCTCGAGTTCCCGCTGCAGTGTCTGTTTGACGTCATCGATGAACGCCTCGCGCTCCGCGCGCTTTTCCTTGAGTGTGCGCGCGATGTCGAGATATGTGTCGGGGTCGAGATAGCGGAACGCGAGGTCTTCCAGTTCCCACTTGAGTTGCCAGACACCCAGCCGATTCGCGAGGGCAGCATAGATTTCGCGCGTTTCCAGGGCCAGCGCCTGCTGCTCTTCAGGCGGCGCCTGCTTCGCATTGCGCAGCCGGAACAACTGCTCTGCGATTCTGACCAGCACCAATCGGACGTCGGATACGACCGCGAGCAGCATCTTGCGCAAAGCCTCGGATTGTTGCGCCGCGAGCGCCTCTCCGGGCTGCCAGTGCCGCGGCAAGGAGAACTGGTCGAGCTGCCTTAAACCTATAATAAATCGAGATAAGTCCTTTAAAATACTGTTTTGTATGACTTTATTGTTTATCAGATCGTCGCGAAACAGCGGATAGGCGTGCACTGCGGCAACGAGGTCGGAGGGTAACCCGAGCGACGCGACCACGGCTGCGATTTCGCGGCCCTCTTCAATGGCGGCCGTGACGCCGTCTTTCTCGGGTAGATCGCGCAGGAATTGCCGCACCGCTTCGACGATGTCGTTCGAGTCGCCCTTGGCCGCGGTGTTTTCAGCGTTGGTGGCTGGCATTCTGCAGGATTCTCCGGTGTGCCTGTCGCGGAAATACCCGTTATCATACGCGCAGTTTCGGCGGGCGGGTCTGGCCGAACACGTTATATGGACATACTCATAGCAGGACAAGATGGCAGGACACAGCAAGTGGGCGAACATTCAGCACCGCAAGGGCGCCCAGGACAAAAAGCGCGGCAAGCTCTTTACGAAGCTGATACGCGAAATCACGGTTGCCGCGAAAATGGGCGGCAGCGATCTCGATGCGAATCCGCGATTGCGGCTCGCCGTCGACAAGGCCAAGGCGCAGAGCATGCCCAAGGACAACATCGATCGTGCCATCAAGCGCGGTGCGGGCGAAACGGACGGTACGGACTACCTGGAAATCCGCTACGAGGGCTACGGCCCCGGCGGCAGCGCCGTCATGGTGGACTGCCTGACCGACAACCGTAACCGCACGGTCGCGGAGGTCCGGCACGCGTTCACGAAATTCGGCGGCAACCTCGGCGCCGACGGGTCGGTCAACTACCTGTTCAACCAGGTCGGGCAATTGCTGTTCCCGGCCGGCAGCGACGAGGACGCCGTCATGGAGGCGGCCATCGATGCGGGTGCTGAAGACGTTATTGTCGATGAGGACAGCTCCATCGAGGTTCTGACCGAGCCCGCCGATTTCGAGACCGTCCGCAATCGAATGACGGGCGCCGGTCTGGAGGCGGAGTCGGCACAGGTCACGATGCGGGCTTCTACGAGTGCTTCGCTCGAGGTCAAGGAAGCGGCATCGATGATCAAGATGCTCGAAATGCTCGAGGATCTCGATGACGTGCAGGACGTATACAGCAACGCTGACATCAGCGAAGACGTCCTGGCAGAGCTCTGAGACGGCAATTGACTGAGCGACGACGCATACTTGGTATCGACCCTGGCTCTCGACTGACGGGATTCGGTGTCGTCGATTTCGAGGGAGACACACCCTGCTACGTGGCCAGCGGCACGGTCGAGAGTATCGATGGGGCATTCGCCGACCGGCTGCGGCAGATATTCGAGTCCGTTGGCGGCATCGTCGATGAATTTCGGCCGGACATGGTGGCAATCGAGAGCGTCTTCATGCACAAGAATGCGGGTAGTGCGCTGAAACTTGGGCATGCCCGCTCGGCGGCGTTGTGCGCCACTTTCGAATACAACATAGACCTGTTCGAATACGCGCCCCGCGAAATCAAGCAGGCCGTGGTCGGCACCGGCGCGGCTACCAAGGAGCAGGTGCAGCACATGGTCGTGTCGATTCTCAAGCTCGCTGGCACGCCGGCGCCCGATGCTGCCGATGCACTTGCCGCCGCACTGTGCCACGGTAACCAGCGGCGCATGCATGCGCAGCTCGGTACCGGCAATGCGATTGCGAGTTCGAGATGATCGGATCACTACGCGGGCGCCTGACGAGCAAACTCGCACCGCAAATCGTCGTCGAATGCAACGGCGTTGGCTACGAAGTCGAAACGCCGATGTCGACGTTTCTCGATTTGCCGGAAGTGGGCTCCGACCTGTTCCTCTATACGCACCTCCTGGTGCGAGAGGACGCCCAGATCCTGTACGGCTTCACCACGCAGGACGAGCGCTCGCTGTTTCGCACGCTTCTGAAGGTGAATCGCGTTGGCGCAAAGATGGCGCTGGGTGTCTTGTCGGCTATGACGACCAGTGATTTCCGGCGTTGCGTCGAATACGAAGACACGACGTCGTTGTCAAAGATACCGGGCGTGGGCAAGAAGACCGCGGAGCGGCTGATTATCGAGATGCGCGATCGCATAGACGCGGTTGGTCATGCCGCCGGCAGCGGCGCAACCGTCGCCGTCGAAGCAAGCGCTCGCAGCGAAGCGTTCGACGCACTTGTGGCACTGGGCTACAAGGCGAAAGAGGTCAACCAGCTCATAAGTACACTCGACACCGAGGGGCAGTCGTCGGAAGACATCATTCGCCAGGCACTGCGGCAGGCGGCGCAATAGATGGCCGGTATAGAACACGATCGACTGACCAGCGCCGAACCCGCGCCCGCCGACAAGGCGTTCGACCGCGCCATACGCCCGAAGACGCTACAGGACTACAAGGGCCAGCCCATTGTCACGGAACAGATGGGCGTCTTCATCGAAGCGGCGAGACGCCGCAGCGAAGCCCTGGATCACGTGCTGATCTTCGGCCCGCCGGGCCTGGGCAAGACGACGCTCGCTCACATCATTGCCAACGAGATGGGCGTCAACCTGCGCCAGACGTCGGGGCCGGTGCTCGAGCGTCCCGGCGATCTTGCGGCGCTGCTGACCAATCTCGAGCCCAACGACGTACTGTTCGTCGATGAGGTCCATCGCCTCAGTCCCGTGGTCGAGGAAGTGTTGTACCCGGCCATGGAAGATTTCCAGCTCGACATCATGATCGGCGAAGGGCCTGCGGCCCGCTCGATCAAGCTCGACGTGCCGCCGTTCACACTGGTCGGCGCCACGACGAGGGCCGGCCTGCTCACGTCACCATTACGCGATCGATTCGGTATCGTGCAGCGGCTCGAGTTTTATTCGCCGGCGGATCTCGAAGGCATTGCGCGGCGATCGGCGGGAATTCTGAACCTGCCCATCGAGGATGCGGGCGCAACGGCCATCGCGACGCGATCGCGAGGTACGCCTCGTATCGCGAATCGACTGCTGCGCCGCGTCCGGGATTTCGCCGAGGTCGAGGGCGACGGCGTCGTGACGGGTGACGTTGCCGAAGGTGCCATGAACGTATTGCAGGTGGACCCGTACGGCTTCGACGCCATGGACCGGCGCCTGTTGCGTACCATCATCGAAAAGTTCGACGGCGGGCCTGTCGGAATCGAGAGCCTGGCTGCCGCGATCGGCGAGGAGCGGGGCACGATCGAGGACGTGCTCGAGCCGTACCTGATCCAGCAGGGGTTCATGATGCGGACGGCGCGTGGACGCGTAGCAACGAAAATCGCCTATCTGCATTTCGGACTGACGCCGCCGGCACCACCGGTCAGCAACCAGGAATTGCCGTTTGACCGTAACTGAGCACAAACCCTTCGAGTGGCCGGTGCGCGTTTATTACGAAGACACAGACGCGCAGGGCGTGGTGTATTACGCCAACTACTTTCGATTCATGGAGCGTGCGCGTACCGAGTGGTTGCGCTCGCTCGGTGTGGATATGCTGTCGATGGCGGAACACGAGCAACGGATCTTCGTCGTTGCCGAAGTTCAGGCACGATTCCTGGTGCCTGCGCGCCTGAACGACGAACTGGTCGTTACGGCCAGGCTTCTCAAGCTGACTCGGGTGTCGTTCGATATCGAGCAGAATATCTATCGTGCCAACAGCGACGGTGAGTTACTCATCAGCGGCAACGTCAAAGCGGCCTACCTGGACGCAACTACGATGCGGCCGAAGCGAATACCGCCGTCCTTATTCGGGGAAAACCAATCATGACTGCAGATATGTCCGTTATCGGGCTGTTGATTAATGCCAGTTTGCCGGTGCAGATCGTGATGCTCCTGCTGGTTGTCGCATCACTGGTGTCATGGAGCATCATATTCACAAAGCGACGCCTGATCAGGCGCACCCTGGTCGCGTCGGACGATTTCGAAGCGGCGTTTTGGTCCGGCGGCGACCTGAACACCCTGTACCGCAGTGCCACCCGCGCCAAGGGCGGCAGCCTGGGTATGGCGAGCATTTTCGAGTTGGGTTTCCGCGAGTTCAATCGCGCCCAGCAAGCGGGAGGAAGCAGCCCCGACAAGCTGATCGAGGAATGTCGCCGGGCAATGCGGGTCGCGCAGATGCGCGAGGTGGACCGGCTGGAGCAGGGCCTGGCGACGCTCGCGACAATTGGATCGACGAGTCCTTACGTCGGCCTGTTCGGAACGGTCTGGGGCATCATGGTGGCCTTCATGCAGATCGGGAGCCAGCAGACCGCAACGCTGGCCGTGGTTGCGCCGCCTATCGCCGAGGCGCTGATCGCGACCGCCATGGGCCTGTTCGCGGCCATTCCGGCCGTAATCGCCTACAACCGTTATGCAGACAAGGTGGTCAGGCTCGAGTATCGCTACGACGGATTCTCCGAGGAATTCGCAAGCATTCTGCAACGGCACTCACGCGCAAAACCGGGGGTCTGACATGGCCACACCACTGAAAAAGCGCAAGCTCATAGGCGAAATCAATGTCGTCCCCTATATAGACGTCATGCTGGTGTTACTCGTCATATTCATGGTGACGGCGCCGTTGCTCACGCAGGGCATCGAGGTCGACCTGCCGAAGGCCAACGCCGAACCGATCGAGTCGGTACCGGATCACGACCCGCTCGTGATCAGCGTCGATGCAGAGGGTAATCTGTATATCAATGCCGGGGATGACGAAGACAAGCCGTCCTCAGGACAGAAGATCGTCACCATCGTCTCGACCATACTCGGCGAGAAGCCCGAGACGCCGCTGTACGTCAAAGCGGATCGCGCCGTAGCCTATGGCAACGTCGTTGGCGCAATGGTGCTGCTGCAACAGGCCGGCGCCGACAACATCGGCTTCGTCACGGATCCGCTGGATACCTACCCGGTACCGGAGTAAACAGCCGCGTGATCCGCGACTCGAAAAACGTCATTCCGTTCAGCCTGGCACTGCTGTTGCACGTGGTGATCTTCGGCTCGATGATCGTCGCGTTCGACTACTCGCGCCCGCAGCCTTTCACGCCGCTGGCCATGCAGGCGACGCTCGTCGCCGAGATCCCGGAATCGCCGCCGCCGCAGGTCGTGCAGCCCGAGCCGGAACCGGAGCCCGAGCCTGTCATCGAAGAGCCGGAGCCCGAACCCGACAACAGCGAGGAGTTGCGCCGCCAGGTCGAAGAGGAGAAACGCCGTCTGGACGCACTGCTGGAGCAGGAGCGCCTGGAAAAGCTGCGCAAGCAGGAGGAAGAGGAGCGCCGCCGCAAAGAGCGCGAGGAAACCGAGCGCAAGAAGCGTGAGGAAGAGGATAAGGAGCGCAGGCGTGTCGAGGCCGAGCGCAAGCGCCAGGAAGACATCCAGCGG
Organism: uncultured Woeseiaceae bacterium; assembly: GCA_945788625.1. Classification (GTDB taxonomy): domain Bacteria; phylum Pseudomonadota; class Gammaproteobacteria; order Steroidobacterales; family Woeseiaceae; genus UBA1847. The sequence goes on along the minus strand of CALZMQ010000001.1, from coordinate 70,717 downwards.
CAGCGCGAGGAAAACGAGCGCGAGCGGCGAGAACTCGAAGCGGAGCAACGGCAGGCGGAGATCGACGCCGAGTCGCAGCGCCTGGCGGCGGTCGATTCGGGGCAACTGGCGGTTTACCAGGCGTTGATTCAGCAGAAGATCTATCGCAACTGGAATGTGCCCGCCAGCGCCATGGACGATCTGCGTTGCTCGGTCCGGGTCCGCCAGGTCCGCGGCGGGGACGTACTGGGCGTCTCGTTCCTGAGTTGCAACGGCGACGAGGCGGTGAAACGATCCATAGAAGCAGCGATATTCAAGTCGTCGCCCTTGCCCGATCCACCGCAAGCCGGCCTGTTCGATCCCAACATCTTGTTAAACTTAACGAAGCAGCAATAGGTCAGAGACCAGGACAATCGAGGATGCCGTGCTAAAGAAACTTGGATTCGTTTTGTGGGTTTTGCTTGTCGCGGGCGGTGCCGCCCGCGCGGAACTCGTCATCGACGTGCAGGGTATTGCGCAGCCGACGCCGGTCGCGATCGTGCCGTTCGGCTGGGAGGGTCGTACACCGAACATGCCGCTCGACGTCGCCGAAGTCATCAACAGCGACCTGGAGCGCAGCGGGCGCTTCGCACCGATCGACGAAATGAAGATGCTACAAAAGCCGACCGACGGCGCCGATGTCGATTTCCAGGACTGGAGCTTCGTTGGCGTAGAGGCAGTAGTCGTGGGCAAAGTCATCCAGACGGGAGACAATGCCTACACGCTGCAATTCCAGCTATTCGACGTCTTCGGTCGCAAACAGCTGGTCGGCTACAGGATGCCGGCCAGCCGTGGCACCATGCGCGGCGCAGCGCACCGTGCCGCGGATATGATTTACGAGAAGCTGACGGGAATCAAGGGCGTGTTCGGCACCAAGGTCGCCTACGTGACGGCGACACGCCAGGGCGACAGCCGTGAGTATTCGCTGATCGTCTCCGACCAGGACGGTGAGAACGAATACACGATCATGGAAAGCAAGGACCCGATCATGTCGCCTGCGTGGTCGCCGGACAGCCGGCAACTCGCCTATGTGTCGTTCGAGGGCAGCAAGTCGTCCATTTTTGTGCAGACGCTACGCACCGGCAATCGCTTCAAGGTATCCAGCAAGCCGGGCATCAACGGCGCGCCCGCATTCTCGCCGGACGGCCGCAAGCTGGTCGTAACGCTGGGCGGCGTCGAGGGCAACCTCGATATCTACGTTCTCGACATTACGTCGCGGCAAACGCGGCGCCTGACGACGCACCGGGCGATCGATACCGAGGGCACCTGGTCGCCGGACGGCCGTTATATCTTTTTCACCTCGGACAGGAGCGGCGGTCCGCAGGTCTATCGCGTAGCCGCGAACGGCGGAACGCCCGAGCGCATCACGTTCGAGGGGGGTTATAATGCGCGGCCGCGCCTGTCGCCGGACGGCACGCGGCTGGCGATGGTCCATAACGACCGCGGCAACTACCGGATTGCGGTGATGAATCTCGCTCGCAAAGACCTGTTGGTGCTGTCGACCGGGCGCCAGGACGAGAGCCCGAGCTTCGCGCCCAACAGCGATATTCTCATTTACGCGACGCGCCAGGGGCGCAACGGCGTTCTCGAGACGGTCTCGGCCGATGGCCTGATCCGGCAGAAGATGGCCTCGGGGCAGGGCGGCGACGTCAGGGAACCGGTGTGGTCGCCATTCCCGAGGTTCTGACCGGATAATTGAGATTAAGTATTGGCTTTTATTTATTGTTTTTTAACGCAAAAACCTAATTTATTTGATGAGTAAGGACTATTCGATGTCGTACCTGAAACTGATTGCTGTCGGCCTGCTGGCCGTGCTACTGGGCGGCTGCCCGCAAAACACCATTCCCGACCCTGACCCGACCGATACGACCTATGGCGGCGATAGCGGGGCGACGACCGGTGGTATGAGTGGTGACGATCCTTACGGCGGCGACGCTATTCCCGATCCTTTCGCCGGCGAGTTGCAAATGGTCATCTACTTTGACTTCGACTCGTCGGAAGTGAGGCCACAGGACCAGGACACCGTGGCGCGCCACGCGATGGAACTGGGCAATAACATGCGCGCCACAGTGCGCCTCGAAGGGCATGCGGACGAGCGTGGATCCCGCGAGTACAACATCGGTCTCGGTGAGCGCCGTTCCCAGGCCGTGCGCCAGATGCTGATGTTGCAGGGCGTCTCGGCGTCGCAGATCTCGACGGTCAGCTTCGGCGAAGAGCGCCCCGCGTCTTTCGGTAATTCCGAAGCCGACTACGCGCAGAATCGTCGCGTCGAGTTCAAATACATCAACTAATCGATGGCAATGAAGACGACTACAACAGTAATACTGCTGTCGGTCTCGACGGCGCTGGGCGGTTGCACCCTGCTGCAGCCGGTCGACGATCCCGTGCCGGCAAGGCTCGACGAACTCGAGCGACGCATGCAGGCGATCGAGCGCATCGTGAAGAACCAGAGTCTCGTCAACCTCACGCAGCAGGTCGGCAGCATGGAACGACGTGGTGACGAAATCCAGGGACGCGTGGAAACGCTGGAACACAGCGCGGGCACGACCACGGAGCGCCAGCGGCAGCTCTACGCCGATCTCGACCAGCGGATACAGGAACTCGAATCGTCCTTGCGGGCCAGCAACGCCGTGAGCGTGATGGAAGGCGGGTCCTTGTCCCCCGGGCAGTTGCCCGTGCCTGGCGGGTCCGACCGGGATAATTACCAGGCAGCCTTCGAGTTGCTGAAGGAGCAGCGGTACGAGGCGGCCGCCATGGCTTTCCAGCAGTTCCTGCTTACCTACCCGGACAGCGAACTCGCCGACAACGCGCAATACTGGCTGGCCGAGTCGCATTACGTGACACAGAAATTCAGCGACGCGCTCGGCGCTTTCGAAGTCGTGATCAGGGACTTTCCGCGGTCGCGAAAGGTGCCCGATGCGCTGCTCAAGATGGGCTACTGCAACTACGAGCTGAAACGCTGGGAAGCGGCGCGCATGTCACTGACCCGCGTGCAGGAGGACTACGAGGACACTACGGCAGCGCGCCTTGCGGGCCAACGGCTCCAGCGCATGGCGGAAGAGGGCGTCTGACAGGGGGGCGGCAGAAGGGCCACGCAGCGCTTGTCATTTGGGCGGTATCCGGTATTATGCCGCCGGCATTCTGGTGGCATCCCATGCCGCTCAAGGCCCGGAAGGGGCGTTAGCTCAGAGGTAGAGCATTCGGCTTTTAACCGACTGGTCGTAGGTTCGATCCCTACACGCCCCACCACTTTTTCACTGCGAGAGCCAGCCAGCGAAGATATTTCTGCGTTGAAAGCCGGCTCATAGCAACTCACCCGAATTCCGATAAAACAGGCGACGGCGCCGCAAAGTGCCGTTATCATTCACCATTTTGCGAACAGGGCGACGGCTAAAAGCGGTGGACACTCGCTGGAAAATTCACAAATTCGGCGGCAGCAGCCTTGCCGATGCCATATGTTTTCGTCGCGTCGCCGGGCTTGTGCTGGACCACGACGACGAATGCACAGGCGTCGTTGTTTCGGCGATGGGCGGCATGACCGATGCCCTCATCAATCTCGCGATCCTGGCCGAGCGCGACAACGACCGGTTTGGTGACGAATTGCACGCAATCGGCGAGCGCTATTCGTCGACGGCGCGGGAACTACTGGAAGGCGATCGCCTCGTGTCCGTGCTCGATGCCTGGAGCAAGGATGCGGAGGACATCACCGACGTACTCAAGGCCATTGCTCTTGTCAGGTCCGCGCCGCAGCGTAGCCGGGACATCATCGCCGGCTACGGCGAAATCTGGTCGGCGCGCCTGCTGGCCGCCTTGCTCGAACAGGAGTCGCCCGAGCGCGGCGGTACCTGGGTAGATGCGCGCGAAATAATCACGGTGCACCAGACGGAGCTGGGGCCTTCCGTCCTGTGGGAGGAATCGCGCGCGAAGTTTGCGCAGGTCGTGCCGGTAACGTTCACCGGCATAGCGGTCTTCACCGGTTTTATCGCGACGGACGAAGACGGCCTGCAGACGACGCTCGGACGCAACGGCAGCGACTACTCGGCGGCCATCTTCGCGGCACTGAGCGGTGCCAGCCTGCTGAGTATCTGGAGTGACGTCGATGGCGTCATGAGCGCCGATCCGAACCGGGTCCCCGAGGCGCAGGTCATCGACAAGCTGACCTACAACGAGGCCATGGAGCTTGCCTACTTCGGCGCCAAGGTCATTCATCCACAGACGCTCGGTCCGGCGGTCGATAACGACATTCCTGTCATCATTCGCAACAGCCGCAACGAGGCGCACCCGGGCAGCCGCATCGAGCAACAGGCCGAACCGTCCGACAGCATCAAGGGAATCACGGCGATCGGCGGCATGTCGCTCGTCAATCTCGAGGGCGCCGGGATGATCGGCGTTCCGGGCACGGCGGACCGGTTATTCGCGGCACTCAAGAACGCCGGCGTGTCCATCACGCTGATCTCGCAGGCGAGTTCCGAGCACTCCATTTGTATTGCCGTGCCGGGCGACGTGGCGGAACGAGCCCGGCAGGTCATCACCGAGGCGTTCGCCGATGAACTCGAGAGCGGCCAGATCCAGAGCGTCGACGTCACGCAGGCACAGAGTATCGTCGCCGTCGTCGGCGACGGCATGGCGGGCACACCCGGAATTGCGGCCCGGTTCTTCGGCACGCTCGGCCGTGCGGGCATCAATATCCGTGCGATCGCGCAGGGCTCCTCGGAACGCAACATTTCGGTCGTCGTCGACTCCGAAGAGGCGACCAGGGCGCTGCGCGCGGCGCACTCCGGCTTCTACCTGTCGGCCAAGACCATATCGATCGGGCTGATCGGCCCCGGAACGGTCGGCGCGGCCCTGTTACGCCAGATTGAAAAGCAGGGCGAGAAGCTGGCCGGGAGATTCAACCTCGACCTTCGGGTCCGTGCAATTGCCCGGTCGCAGAAGATGTTGCTTGGCGATCGCCGGGTCGACATCCCCGATTGGCAGGCCCAATTCGATGCGAATGCCGTCGACACGGATCTCGAGGCCTTCGAGCAGCACGTCAATCCCGATCATCTGCCGCACGCGGTCATCATCGACTGCACAGCCAGTGAGTCGATCTCCGCGAAGTACGCGGATTGGTTGTCACGCGGGGTGCACGTGATTACGCCCAACAAGAAGGCCTTCAGCAGTGCGTACGCCGACTATAAAGCCCTGCAGGATGCGGCCGACGAAGGGAGTTCGCACTACTTCTACGAAACCACGGTCGGCGCCGCGCTTCCCGTGATCACCACCTTGTGCGACCTGCTTTACACGGGCGATGAAGTCCGCTCGATCAGGGGCATCTTCTCGGGCACGCTCGCCTACCTGTTCAATGTCTACGACGGCTCCAGGCCATTCTCCGATATTGTCCGGGACGCCAGGGAAAACGGATACACCGAGCCCGATCCCCGCGACGACCTGTCCGGCATGGACGTTGCCCGCAAGCTGACGATCCTCGCCCGTGAACTCGGCCAGGATATCGAGATCGGCGATTTCCCGGTGCAGAGCCTGGTGCCGGATTCCTTGCGCGATTGTTCGATAGATGAGTTTCTCGACAAACTAAGTGAACACGATGCCGAAATGGAGGCCCTTTACAGGGAGGCTGTCGCCGACGGCAGGAAGCTGCGCTACGTTGCGTCCCTGGATGCCGACGGCAAGGCAGCAGTCGCGCTGGAGTCCGTGGACAGCGCCCACCCGTTCAGCAACATCAACCTGACTGACAATATTGTGCAATTCGAAACCGAGCGTTATTCGGCGAATCCGCTGGTCGTTCAGGGGCCGGGAGCCGGGCCCGAGGTGACGGCCGCCGGCGTCTTCGCCGATTTGCTGCGGCTGGCAACCTTCCTCAGCACAGGCGAAGGCTATGTCTGAATGGGTCACGGCATTCGCGCCGGCGTCCATCGGCAACGTCGCTGTAGGATTCGACATGCTCGGCCTGGCGTTGACGGATGTTGGCGATCGCGTTCTGGCGCGTAAAACCGATGGCCAGGACGTCACGGTTGCAGAAGTCCGCGGGCTGGACGGCGAACGGCACCCGTATCTGTCTGCCGACCCGAAGGAAAACACGGCATCCATCGCGGCGCAGGCGCTCTGGAACGATCACGGGCACAGCGGCGGTGTCGAACTGCGGATTCACAAGGGCGTTCCGCTGCAATCCGGGATGGGCAGTTCGGCTGCGTCAGCGGTTGCCGCCGCCGTCGCGGTGAACGCGTTGCTGGACGAGCCACTGCCGGTCGAGGAATTGCTGCCTTACGCGCTCGAAGGCGAGAAATTCGCGAGCGGCGGCCTGCACGCCGACAACGTGGCGCCGAGCCTGCTCGGCGGCCTGATTCTCTGCCCGCAGGTACTGTTGCCGGACGTCGTAAGGCTGCCCGTTCCGGCCGGAGTTAGCGCCGTATTGTTGCACCCCGATTTGCAGGTGAATACGGCCCAGGCGCGCCGCGGCCTCGCAAAAGGCTACTCGATGCAGCTATGGCTGGAGCAACAGGGCCTGCTCGCCGGTTTCGTCGCGGCCTGTGCTTCGGGTGACATCGATCTGCTCAGGAAAACGCTGCGTGACGTCATCATCGAGCCACAGCGATCCAAATCCGTACCGTGCTTTACTGCGGTGACCGAAGCAGCACGCCGCTCGCGCGCGTTCGGCTGCAGCCTGTCGGGTAGCGGGCCGAGTATCTTCGCTCTCTGTGCGGCAAACCATGCGCACAATATTGCCAGTGCGATGGAGCAGGCTTGCCGGGGACAGGGCATCGGCTGCCAGTCCTGGGTCAGTCCCATGACGGCGCCCGGTGCTCGTATCGAGACCTGACGATGAACTATTTCAGCACCCGCGACAGCGGACCTGTCACGCTCGACGTCGCACTGCGCAAGGGAATAGCCGATGACGGCGGTTTGTTTCTGCCGCAGGCCTTGCCGTCGTTCGCGGTCTCCGATTTCGATGGCAGCGATTCGATACCCGGCGTGGCGCACGTCCTGTTGCGACCGTTTTTCGAGGGGTCGAATCTCATCGACGATCTCGACGCGATACTCGCCGAAACCTTCAAGTTTCCGATTCCGGCCACCGCACTTCCTGCTGCCGCTGGTGACGTATCTTTGCTGGAGCTCTACCACGGCCCGACGGCGGCGTTCAAAGACGTCGGTGCCGGGTTTCTCGCCGCCTGCCTGTCGCGGTTGCAGGAAGACACGGCTTCGCCGCTGACGATACTGGTTGCGACCTCTGGTGACACCGGCGGCGCCGTCGCAGCCGCATTCGACGCCCGGCCGGGCATGCGAGTGGTGGTGTTGTTCCCGGACGGGCGCGTGTCGGAGCGGCAGGCCCATCAGCTCTGCTGCTGGAGCGACAACGTGCTCTCGCTGAAAGTGAAGGGCTCGTTCGACGAGTGCCAGGCCCTGGTCAAGACCGCGATGGCCGATACGGAATTGACCCTCACGCATCGATTCAGCTCGGCAAACAGCATCAATATCGGCCGCTTGCTGCCACAGACTACGTACTACGCGGACGCGAGCATCCGGCATTATCGGCGCACCGGGAACGAACCCGGATTCATCATTCCGACCGGCAACCTGGGCAATGCGCTGGCCTGCGTCATGGCGCGGGAGATGGGCCTGCCGATCGGGCCGGTGATTCTCGCAACGAACGCGAATCGCACCATAGCCGATTACTTCGAAACGCTCGAATGGTTGCCGCGTGCCAGCCTGCAGACGCTCGCATCGGCCATGGACGTCGGCGATCCCAGCAACATGGAACGCCTGCGTAACCTGGTGGGCGAGGCCGATGTGCTGCGCGAACGACTGGGCGTATTGTCGGTGACCGACGATGAGATACAGGCAGCGATCAAGAGCGACTTCGCCGAGTTCGGGTTCGCTACTTGCCCGCACACGGCAACGGCAACGCATACCTGGCGGCAACTCGAACCGGAGATCTCGGCTGCGCATGACTGGATACTGGTTGCTACCGCGCATCCGGCGAAGTTCGAGACCATTGTCGAACCCATCATCGGCGAGACCGTGCCGTTACCGCCGGAACTTCGTGAGATACTCTCGCGGCCCGCGCGTTCGGTGACCATCAGGCCGGATATTGCCGAGCTTGCCTTGGCAATCGACGATATTTAGGATAATCCGACCACAGAGAACGGATTCCGATGCCCGACCTTCAAGACTCGATTTTGACCTCCTGGCCGTTGCTTGCGATCGCGGCACTTGCGCTTGCGGCCGTGTGGCTGTTGTACCGGAAATTCCGCAGCAGCGGCAGCGGCCTCGAAAAAATCCTCAACAACATCAGCTTCGAGCGCTTCGAGGGGCTGGTAATTCCCAGTGCCGACGAAGGTGAGATCCAGGTTGACCAACTGCTGCTCACGTCGCAGGGACTGTTGATTATCGAAGTCAAGGACGTCAAGGGAACCGTCTTCGGCAGCGACAAAATGCAGGACTGGACGGTAATCAGCGACGATCGCCGCTTTACGTTTTCGAATCCGCAACCTGCGCTCTACGACCGCATCGCGGCCGTTCGCCAGATCGTGCGGCAGGTGCCCGTCGCCGGCCGCATCGTGTTTCTCGATGGCGCCGAGTTCACCAAGGGTATACCAGGACTGGTGTGTTCGCTCGCCGAGCTTCAGGAGGAATTCGGTGAAAGCGACAAGAAGGCGGTCAAGTTCAAGATCGAGGCATTCCGGCCGCACTGGGACCTGATCAGGAGAGCGGCGCTCAGTGCCGAGGTCGGCGAGATCCTGAACCGACGACGTCTTTAGGTCAGTGAAAAGGTGTCAGGTTTATTTTTTATTCGGCGCAGCGGTCGCTGCGCCGAATAAAAAATAAACCTGACACCTTTCTCGACACCTTTCTCCACAAACCGGTTCTTTAGATGATTCAAGGCGCCCACAGGGCCGGTTGGAGCCACTGCGGGGGAACGGACAGTTTTCCGGCGATCGGTATCCTGGTGTCGCCGAGGTATTGTGACTGCCATGCATCGTCCCACTCGGGTGGCAAGCGGTAAGGCGGCTCGACAGATGACTCGCGCGCGAATCCGAGGCGGCTATAGAACGCGGGGTCGCCCAATACACAGACCAGGCGCACGTCCGCGTTCAAAACCCGTTGCAGACCGGCTCGCACCAATGCAGTCCCGATTCCCTGCCGTTGCCATGTCGGCGCGACAGCGAGTGGCCCGAGCAGCGCAGATTTGACGCTGCTACCCGCCACCCCGCAGTACGTGAAGATCGCGTGTGCCGCAATCCTCGACTCGATTGTCCCGACAAGCGATGCCGTGATCGTCGGATCCTTTAGCAGGTCTCTAACCAGGGGGAGGAGATTCTCTTCCGGAAACGCTTCCGGATACAGCATTTCGATCGCATCGAAATCTCCTTCCGCGCTGTCGCGGATTTCCAGCCCGTCCGGCATTCGTTTTCTCCTCGACCCTGGCTATTTCACAGCCTGGCCCAGCGCAAAAAAACGCTCGGCATTCTCGGTGGTGATCTGCGCGACGTGATCCGTACTCTGACCGCGCGCCTCGGCCACCGTCTTCAACACCTCGGTCAGATAGGCAGGCTCGTTGCGCCGCGTCTTTGGCTTGGGCTGAAAGGTCCGGGGCAGCAGGTAGGGCGCATCCGTTTCGATGAGCAACCGATCGTCCGGGATTACCGGGACGATGTCGTGCAGGTGCTGGCCGCGCCGCTCGTCGCAAATCCACCCCGTGATCCCGATGTACAGCCCCATTGCAATGTACTCGTGCAGCGATTCGCCTTCGCCCGTAAAGCAATGGGCGACCGCACGGCTGAGGTCGGGCAGTGCCGGTTCGAGTACCTCGATGAAGTCATCATGGGCATCTCGCTGATGCAGAAACACCGGCAGTCCGGACTCCCTGGCGATCTCGAGTTGCCGCCGGAAGGCATCGAGCTGCGCATCGCGCGGCGAGAAATTCCGGAAGTAGTCGAGGCCGCATTCACCCACGGCAACAACGACGTCTTTCTCGATAAGGCGGCGGATCAGCGCGTCACTTTCATCGTCGTAGTCGGACGCATGATGGGGGTGCACGCCGGCCGTCGAATACAAAACTCCGGGATTCGACTCCGCGAGTGCGGAAGCTTGCACGTTGCTTTGATTGCTGCTCCCCGTGACGATGATTTTCGCAACGCCTGCGTCGGCCGCACGCGCAAGGACTTCGTCCCGATCGTCATCGAAACTGTCGTGCGCGAGATTCGCGCCGATATCAACGAGTGAATAGTTCATGGGCATATTGCGCGCCTAATACTGGCCCCAGCGAAACACTTTTGCGCCGATGCCGAAAAATACCGCACTCATGGCAGTGAGTGCCAACAGGCTCGGCCCGACGTCTGCCAGCGTCGCGCCGTCCAGCATGACGGCGCGAGCGGAATTTAACACATGCGTCAGGGGAAATACCTTGGCGGCGTTCTGTACGATCGGCCCGGCACCCTCGAGTGAGAACCAGACGCCCGACAGCAACATCATCGGCCAGTTGATCATATTCAGAAGACCGCCTGCCAGTTCTTCGCTGGTGACACGCGCCGACACCACGAGCCCCAGTGATACCATCGATATCGCGCCGACGGCGGCAACCAGAAACAGCGTGAAATAGTTGCCTTCCATGCGTGTGTCGAGAATGAGATGCGTGCCGGTGTAGACGAACACCGTGATGCCCATGATCAGTACCATACGCGAGGCGACCTGCGCCGTAATGAACTCCAGCGAGGACAGGGGCGTCGCGCGCAGTCGCTTGAGAAAGCCGTTTTTGCGGTAGCGCACGACGACGTAGCCCACGCCGAACAGGCTGCTGAACATCATGTTCATACCCAGGATGCCGGGCAACACCCAGTCGGCGTAACTTACGGCCTCGCCGTGGATCTGCTGCTTCTCGATCGTGGCTGGCGTGTTGGCCTCGGACTGCAGCAGCGCCAGTTCGACGAACTGCCCTTTGGGCGAATCCGGGTTGACCCAGTAACGGGGTACGTCACCGAACTCGACCAGCAGGTCGAGCTGATGACGCGCCAGCTTGCGCAGCGCATCCTCCCGGTCGGAGGTTGCCACGAAACGGATGTAGCGCATGCCGAGAAACGCGTGCTGGTCGGCGACTATTTCCTCACCGTCCTGCAATACACCGACCGTGTAGGCATTACGGTCATTGCCGAACGCGAAGGCAAGTCCGAACATGAGTACGACCGGCAGCAACAGGTTCCAGGCAAGTGACGAACGGTCGCGCAGGAACTCACGATTGCGCCCTTTGAAGATCGAATAGATGCGTCCGAACATCGCTACTCAGGACCGCAGTGTGTGGCCGGTAAGGTCGAGAAACAGGTCTTCGAGATTCGGGTGCCGTATCTTGACGTGGTTGAGGTTTTCCACGTGCCCGGACAGTTCCCGCAGGCTGCTGCCGACGTCGGTTGTCACGACCTCGACGATACCGAGATTCTCGTACACCGTATGCTCGATGCCACGCATCTCGTCCGTCAGGTCCTCGATCGGCAGCTCGATGATCAGTCCCTTGTATTGCTCGCGGAGCAGTGCATCGGGTGCGCCCTGCCGGATTATTTTCCCGGCGTCCATTATTGCAATCTCATCGCACAGCACCTGCGCTTCATCCATGTAATGCGTAGTGAGGACAATGGTCGATCCTTGCGAGCGGATATTCTGCACCAGCTCCCAGAAATTACGTCTTGCCTGCGGGTCGAGGCCGGTCGTCGGCTCGTCCAGGAATATCAACCGAGGGCGGTTCACGAGAGCAACGGCGAGCAAGAGCCGCTGCCGCTGTCCGCCCGACAGTTTGCGATTGTCGCGATCCAGCAAATCCCGCAGCGAGCATTGCTCGACGAGTTCGTCGATTTCGGCTTTGCGATCGTAGAGTGACTGGAACATCTCGATGGTTTCACGGACGGTAAGGTAATCCTGCAGAGCCGTATTCTGGAACTGGATACCCGCCTCCTGGCGGAAGCGCTCGGCGGCAGGTTCGCCGTAATAGAGGACGGTTCCCGACGTCGCCTTCGTCACGCCCTCGATGATTTCGACGGTCGTCGTCTTGCCTGCGCCGTTGGGCCCAAGGAGTCCGATACAAATCCCCTCCGGCACGGAAAAACTGACGCCATCGACGGCGAGAACGTCGGGATACTGTTTGACCAGGTTGCGCGCTTCGAGGGCAATCGTCATCAGCGCAGGGTACCGAAGCAATCGCCGCCAGACCAGCTTGCAACCAATCGCCCGCTGGCGGTATCTAAGAAGTAGGAAAAGAACTCAGGGGTTCCCAAAATGGCCAAATTTGCAAGCAAATCCGCGTTCACGATCGGGCTGCTGATCCTGTTGCTGGCTGTCCCGGCGCTGGGCGCTACCGTCAACAAGAGCGTGAAGATCGGGGCTGGTGAGGAATCCAGCGGCGCGACCTCCGTGAACGGCAGCATCTCGGTGGGCGAGAACGCCGTCGTTACCGGGCCGGTCAAAACGGTGAACGGGACGATTCGCGTCGACGCTGAGGCGAAGATCGAAAAGGCATCGACCGTAAACGGCGGCGTCAGGATATCCGACCGGGTCACCTGCGAAAGCCTGAGTACGGTCAATGGCTCGATCAAGGTCGGGTCGAATGCCACGGTGGATGGCGAGATCGAAGCAGTCAACGGCCGAATTACAGTCCGGAGCGGCAGCGAAGTCGCGGACGGCGTGAGCAACGTCAACGGCCAGATCGAATTGACGGCCGCACAGGTCGGCGGCGACGTTTCGACGGTCAGCGGCGACATCACGCTCGAAGACGCCGCGGTGGTGAAGGGCGACCTGGTCGTTGAGAAGCCCGGAAGCTGGGGCTGGGGCAAGAGTAAGACCCGTAAGCCACGTATTGTCATCGGTCCGGGTTCGCGCGTTGAAGGCACGATCCGGCTGGAACGGAAAGTCGCATTGTTCATCAGCGACACCGCCGAGGTAGGGGGCGTCGAAGGTGAAATGAGCATGGACGATGCGGTCCGTTTCTCGGGCGAGCGACCGTAAGAGCGTCCGCAGGAAATTATCCGTAGAATAGGCGCTGTGCAAAGCGCAGCGACCCAATTACCCCTGTTCTCAGAGGTTGACGAGCCCGACCCCGTGTCGGGCTTTTCCGTGCGTGAGAGCGGCCGCGCCAGGCGCCTGTCTATCAAGGTCTTTCCTCGCGGCCGGGTCGAGGTCATCGTGCCGCGGCGAACGCGAGCGGCCGAGGTGCGTGAATTCGTAGAGGCGCATCGTGACTGGATCCGCAAAGCGCGCGAGTCGTTCGCTGCCGACCATCCGCCGGAACCGTTCGTCCTGCCGACAGTCGTCAGGCTCGCCGGAATCGAACGGCAGTTTTCGGTGCGCTATGTGCCGGAGCCGGATGCAAAGACAGTCAGGTATCGAAATAGCGGCGATTCGGTCGTTCTTTCGGGGTACACGCACGACGAGAGACTCTGTGTGTCGGCCCTCAAGCGCTGGTTGACCAAGCTCGCGAAGACCGAGTACGCACCGCGCCTCTCGGCCTTATCCGCGCTGACCGGCAACCCCTTCAAGAAAATGCACGTGCGTGGCCAGCGAACCTGCTGGGGCAGCCACTCCAGCACGGGAACGATTTCCTTGAATTATTGCCTGATGTTCCTGGAACCTGCGCAGTTGCGCTACGTCATGATCCACGAGCTGTGTCATGCCCGGCATATGAACCACTCGAAGAGATTCTGGAAATTCGTGGCAACGTTCGAGCCCCGCTACCGGGAACTGGACAAGGGCCTGAATGGCAGTTGGAAGCAGATTCCCACCTGGGTAGGTATCTATTAAAACAATAAGTTATAGAACTAACTTAAGGTAAATAATTGTATGTGGTCGCGTTGTTTATCGCCGCGCGGCAGCAATATGTCGCTGTTGTTACGGCACGCATTTGAGTAGAGAATACAGTCCATGAATCGCGCTCGGTGTCTCACAATTTTGCTGCTGGTCATTCTCGGTAACGGGATGATCGGCGTGCATGCCGCCACGCATGCACAAACAGACCTGGGCCAGTGCGAGCTGTGTGCGGCCTACGGCGACCCGGTAGACGCCATTTCGAACGGCGAGATGTCGCTTCCGGCGGACATGCGTCAGGCCCACGAACCTGGCTGCCTGATCGCGACCACAGCGACCGCCGTGGATTGGACTTATCGCCCACGCGGTCCGCCTCTCACCGCCTGATTGAACCCGCTACACGCCGCCGCCTCGTCGGCGGCGCAAGTCAATTGGATTTTTCAGGAGGCGATACCATGCGTATCGGCATTTTCAGAGTTGCCGTACTGGCGCTCGTACTGGTTTACTCAGGCACCGCAGGTGCCCAGGAATCGGAAATCGGAGAGCTTCGTGCGGCGGTCGCGCAATTGCGGGCCGACTATGAAGCCCGGATTGTGGAGCTCGAGCGTCGCCTGGCGGTGGCCGAGCAGAACGCGACGCAGGCAAGTTACGACGCCCAACAGGCTACAGGCGCAGTTGCCGCGGCCCCATCGAGCGTGTCCGGTAATTCCGCATTCAACCCGGCAATAGGCATCATTTTCCAGGGACAAGCCTGGAACTACCAACGGTCTCCCGACGACTACGCGGTGCAGGGGTTTCCGTTCGGTGGCGAGGCCGGACCCGTAACCGAGGGTCTGGGTATCGGCGAGACCGAGCTGATCTTCAACGCCAACGTGGACGACAAGTTCACGGCATGGCTGACCGCGGCGCTCGCCCTCGAAGATGGCGAGGCGGTCGTGGAGATCGAAGAAGCCTGGATAGAGGCGACGGCGCTTCCTGCCGGATTCGGCGCAAAGTTCGGGCGCTTTTTTTCGGGAATCGGCTATCTCAACGGCAAGCATTCCCACACCTGGGACTTCGTGGATCAGCCGCTGCCGTACCAGGCGTTTCTTGGCGACCAGTACCTGGACGACGGCGTGCAGCTGCGCTGGCTGGCACCGACCAACCTGTACCTGGAGCTCGGCGGCGAGGTGTTGCAGGGGAGCCGCTACCCGGCGGGCGGCAGCGCGCACTCGGGTTTCGGCAGTTACAGCCTGTTCGCGAACGTCGGCGGAGATGTCGGCACGGACAGCAGCTGGCTGGCCGGCGTTTCCTACCTGGATACCGAAGCGCGTGAACGCGCTTCCGGCGACGAAGACGATCCCTTGCTCTTCGACGGTGATTCAACCCTGACGAGCGCCTTGTTCGTCTGGAAGTGGGCGCCGAACGGCAACTGGAAACAGAGGAACTTCAAGTTCCAGAGCGAGCTGTTCTGGCGAAGCAACGACGGCAGCTACACGATTCCGGGCGGCCCGGGGCTTCCCTATGATGCCGACCAGCGTGGCTGGTACGCCCAGGCCGTTTACCAGCCGGTGCCCCGCTGGCGTATCGGGGGGCGCATCGACAGCCTGTCTTCGGACGACCCCGGTGCAGCGTTCGCCGGCACCGCGCTGGCGGCGCCCGGCAGCGACCCGCAGCGCTACAGCTTCATGGCGGACTGGTCCAACAGCGAGTTCAGCCGCCTGCGCCTGCAGTACACGAAGGACGAGGCCGGACCATCCGACGACAATCAGTGGGGCTTGCAGTACATCCACAGCATTGGAGCGCACGGTGCGCATACTTTCTAGGAGGCGATCGATGACGCGATTGGTCATTGCATTGGCGATCGCCCTGTTTCCGGTGGCGGCGAGCGCCGATCTCGAGATCTTCGCGTGCGAGCCCGAGTGGGCGGCTCTTGCTGCGGAAATCGGCGCAGAGCACGTCAACACCTTCAGCGCGACGACCGCGCTGCAGGACCCGCACTACATCCAGGCCAGGCCGAGCCTGATAGCCCGGGTGCGGCGTGCCGACCTCGTGGTATGCAGTGGCGCTCAACTGGAATCCGGCTGGTTGCCGGCTCTGCTGCAGAAGGCCAATAACCGGGACGTAATGCCGGGAAAGGCCGGTTACCTGGAGGCCAGCCGCTACGTGCTGCGGCTCGACGCAACCGGCAACGTCGATCGTTCCCAGGGTGATATTCACCCGCTGGGTAATCCGCACATCCAGACGAATCCCCACAACGTGGCCGCCGTAGCGAGGGTGCTGGGCGAACGCATGGCGGCGCTGGACCCCGTCAAAGCGCCGAGTTACCAGGCCGGGCTGGAGGATTTCAGTATCCGGTGGCGGGACGCGATTGCCGCATGGGAGGCGAGGGCGAAACCGCTTGCCGGAACGCGCGTCATTACCCATCACAAGTCCTGGGTGTACCTGGAACGGTGGCTGGGCATCGACGAGGTTGCGAATCTCGAGGCCGTTGCGGGCCTGCCGCCAACGGCGACGCACCTAAGCAAGCTGACCTCGGAGTTCGGTGACGGCGGGGCCGACGTTATCGTTCGCTCGCCGTACCAGGACGAGCGGCCGTCGAAGTGGCTGTCGGAACGTACCGGCATCACGGCCATTGTATTGCCGCTCACCGTGGGCGGTACGGCCGAGGCTGTCGACCTGTTCGCGTTGTTCGACGACATCGTCGAACGCCTGTTGCGAGCTGTCCCACATGAATGAGCTCATCGACTGGACCATCGTGGGGCCCGCTTTGCTTGCCGGGCTGATCGTGCTGAGTACCCATGTGCCGCTGGGGCAGGAGGTATTGCGGCGCGGCATTATTTTCATCGATCTCGCCATTGCACAGGTTGCCGGGCTGGGCGTCATCGCGGCGCACACGATGGACTGGGATCCAAACGGTCTCGAAGTGCAGATTGCCGCTGTGAGCGCCGCGCTGATCGCCGCGCTTGGCCTCAACTGGACGGAAAAACGCTGGCCGACCATTCAGGAGCCGTTGATCGGCATCCTGTTTATTCTTGCGGCGACCGGAGGCATTCTGCTGCTCGCCGGCAATCCGCACGGCAGTGAGCACCTGAAGGAGCTGCTCGTTGGCCAGATCCTCTGGCAGACCTGGGCGTCATTGCTGCCGCTCGCCGCGTTGTCCGCGATAGTCCTGGTTATCTGGTTTCTCTTTCGGCCACGGTCCGGCGCCCTGAGTTTCTACGCGGCTTTCGCCATCGTGGTAACAGCTTCGGTGCAAATCGTCGGCATTTACCTGGTTTTCGCGAGCCTGATAATCCCAGCGCTCGCAACAACGGGTATTCGCAAGGGAAACCGGTTGCTGTTCGGTTATGCGATCGGCGGCGTGTCGTTTTTCGCCGGTATCGTCCTGTCGATCCTGCTGGATTTGCCGACAGGCGCCGTCATCGTCTGGACGATGGCGCTGGTCGCGTTGCTTGCAGGATTCCTGATATCGGACAAACGTGCCGTGGGCTAGCCCTGGTCGAGCAGCTCGCGCAGGTTGATTACCGCCGCATTGGCGCGTGCAAGGTAATTCGCCATCACAAGAGAGTGGTTTGCAAACAGGCCGAAACCGCTGCCGTTCAATACCAGCGGTGAGCGCAGGGGGTCGAGGCTGGCCTCGAGTTCACGAATGATCTGGCGCACGCTCGCCTCCGCGTTCTTGTCGGCCAGCACGTGCGCGAAATCGAATTCCGCCGCGCGGAAAAAATGCAACAACGCCCAGGCCGTGCCGCGGGCTTCAAAGAAGATGTTGTCGGTCCTGAGCCAGGAGGTTCGAACATTGACCGTGTCCGGTTGCGCGCCGGCAGCTTCGGCGGCGGCATCGCCGGCCAGGTCGTCATTGATGCGGTCGGAGACGACGCTGTTACCGAGGCGGCGCGTGAGGCTGCCGAGGCGCTTCTCGACCTGCGACAGCCATTCCCGCAAGTTGTCGGCACGCGCGTAAAACTGCGTGTCGGGGTCGCGGGCAACGAGCCGTTCACGGTACCTCACGAACGCCTCGATTCCTTCCCGGTACTCCGACTCCGTTGTGGGGAATACCCAGGAGTCGTTGTTGTAATAGAACTGCGGCGAGCCAATCGTGACATCGGTATCCTCTTTCGACTGTGACTGGCTGCGTGTGTAGTCGTCTCGCATGACACGGCCGAGGTCACGCATCTGATGGACGACGCCCAGTTCCCAGCTGGGAATATTGTCGAGGAACGCGTTCGGTGGAATCTTGTCGTTGGTGAGATAGCCACCGGGTTTTTCCAGTAGCGTTTCGGCCACGCGGATGAGCGTATCCGTTGTCGAATAGCCAACGATCGGGGCCTCGGGGTCGGCCGAGCGATTGACCCAGAAAGTGTCCGGTTCGCGCGAGAACCAGAAACCGAATACGAACATGACGAGGAACAGGCCGGCCAACGCCAAGGCAGTAATTTTCGTCCATTTTCTCGTCGCCAGGATGTTCTGTGCCGATCGTTCCATTCGCTGTTACTCCGTCGTGTTACAGGCGTTCAGACCGTCAGAGATTCTACCATTTCCGGCAGTACATCTCCGGCGTTGCCGGCAAATACATAATCATAGTTGGCCGCGCGCGACGTTGTATTCGGGTTGATCTCCGCAACTGTCGCGCAGTGCTCCCTGGCGATGTCGGCAAGGCCGGCCGCCGGAAAAACGAGTGATGACGTGCCGATCGACAGGAACACGTCACAATCGGCGGCCGCGGCGAATGACACGTTTAACGCATCCTCGGGAATCGCCTCGCCGAACCAGACGACGCCCGGGCGCAGGTTGGCGCCGCAATGAGGGCAGAGCGGCACGTCGACGTGCTGATCGTGTTCCACGACGCGGCCCTCGACGGAGCATTGGTCGGCGAACAGGTTGCCGTGGAACTCGATCACCGACGCGCTGCCGGCACGCTGATGGAGCCCATCGACATTCTGCGTTACCAGCGTCAATCGCGGTACGAGCCCCGCGAGTTCCGCCAGCGCGAAGTGGCCCGCATTCGGCTCGGCGGCGGCGACGATTTCGCGGCGCCAGCGATACCAGCGCCACAGCAGCTCGGGGTCGCGTTCGAATGCCTCGGGTGTCGCCAGCTCATGCGGATCGTACTTTGCCCACAAGCCCTGTTGCGCGTCGCGAAACGTCGGCACGTTGCTTTCCGCCGAGATGCCGGCGCCGGTCAAGACGCACACGTGCCGCGCCTCCCGCAGCGCAGCAATAAATCCGGGATCAGGCGGCAAGCTGTCGCAGGACGTAGTGGAGGATGCCGCCGTTTTCGTAGTAGTCGCGTTCCTTCGGCGTATCGATACGTACCTGCGCCTCGAACGAAATCGCGTCACCGTCAGCTGGCGTCGCGACGACTGTTACGGTTTTGGCGTTCGCATCGGTCTGGCCCCTGATGTCGAACACTTCCTTGCCGGTCAGGCCGAGCGACCCGGCATCCTGTCCGTCGAGGAACTGCAGCGGCAATACACCCATGCCGATCAGGTTTGAGCGGTGAATGCGTTCGAAGCTCTTGGCAATGACGGCCTTTACACCGAGCAGTACCGTGCCCTTGGCCGCCCAGTCGCGTGACGAACCCGTGCCGTATTCGCTGCCCGCAAGCACGATCAGGGGCGTGCCCTCCTGCTGGTATTTCATGGACGCGTCGTAAATGGACATCTGCTCACCGCTGGGTTGGTGGCAGGTCCAGCCGCCCTCGGTGCCGGGCGCCAGGTGGTTACGCAAGCGAATGTTCGCAAACGTGCCGCGCATCATGACCTCGTGATTGCCGCGGCGCGAACCGTAGGAATTGAAGTCCGATCGTTTGACGCCCTGGGCCTCGAGGTACCTGGCCGCCGGGCTGTCGGCCGCGATGCCGCCGGCCGGTGAAATATGGTCCGTGGTCACCGAGTCGCCGAGCAAGGCCAGCACCCGTGCGCCTTCGATGTTACTGACTGCATCGGGATCGATGCTCATGCCCTCGAAGTAGGGCGGGTTCTTGACGTACGTGGAAGCTTCGTCCCAGGTGTATATTTCACCGGTCGGGGAATCGATGCCTTTCCAGTTGGCATCGCCTTCGAAGACGCTGCTGTAACTCGACTTGAACATGCCGGAATCAATATTCTGCGCCACGGTGTCCTGGACTTCCTGCTGGCTGGGCCAGATGTCTCTCATGTAAACAGGATTGCCGTCCTGGTCCTCGCCAAGCGGGTCGTTGAACAGGTCGACGTCCATATTTCCGGCCAGAGCGTACGCAACCACCAATGGCGGTGACGCCAGGAAGTTCATGCGCACCAGCGCGTGTATGCGTCCCTCGAAGTTGCGATTGCCGGAGAGCACGCTCGTCCCGACGATGTCGCCTTGCTCGATCGCCCTGGCGATTTCGGGCTTGAGCGGGCCGGAGTTACCGATGCAGGTGGTGCAGCCGTAGCCCACCGTGTAAAAGCCGATCGCATCGAGGTCGTCGATGAGCCCGGATTTCCCGAGATAATCGGTGACAACACGAGAACCTGGTGCCAGGCTGGTTTTCACCCATGGCCTGGCTTTGAGACCTTTTGCGACCGCATTGCGTGCGAGGAGTCCGGCAGCCACCATGACGGCCGGGTTCGATGTATTGGTACAACTCGTTATCGCTGCTATAAGGATGGCGCCGTCGCGGATCTCGACATCCGTACCATCGATGTTCGCCACGGCGCTGCCGCCATCGGAGCGACTAGCTATTGCCGCTTCGAGGTGCTTGCCATAGGTCTCGGCCGCGGCGCTCAGAGCGATGCGATCCTGGGGCCGCTTGGGTCCGGCGATGCTCGGCTCGACGCTGCCAAGATCGAGTTCCAGTGTGTCGCTGTAGAGCGCGTCGGGCTGGCCGTCGTGGCGCCAAAGCCCCTGTTCCTTCGCGTACGCTTCGATGAGCTTGATTTGCCCAGGTTCGCGGCCCGAGAGTTCGAGGTAACGAATCGTCTCGCCGTCGATCGGGAAGATCGCGCAGGTCGACCCGAATTCGGGCGACATGTTGCCGAGTGTCGCGCGGTCCGCCAGCGGCAACTGGCCGAGGCCGTCGCCGTAGAACTCAACGAATTTGCCCACCACACCCTTGTCGCGCAGCATTTCCGTGACGGTCAACACGAGGTCGGTCGCCGTCGTACCTTCCTTGAGTTTGCCGTTCAGCTTGAAGCCGATGACGTGCGGAATCAGCATCGTTATCGGCTGGCCCAGCATCGCAGCTTCGGCCTCGATTCCGCCGACGCCCCAACCGAGCACACCGAGGCCGTTGATCATCGTCGTGTGCGAGTCCGTGCCGACAACGGTATCGGGGTAAGCGGAACGCGTGCCGTTCTTGTCGGCGTCGAACACCACGCGGCTGAGGTACTCGAGATTCACCTGGTGAACGATGCCAGTGTTCGGCGGGACCACCCGGAAGTTGTCGAATGCGGACTGCCCCCAGCGCAGAAACGAATAGCGCTCCTTGTTACGCTGGAATTCGATCTTGTTATTGAGATCCAGTGCGTTCGCCGCACCGTAATTGTCGACTTGTACGGAGTGGTCGATGACGAGTTCGGCAGGAGAAAGTGGATTGATGCTATCGGCCGAGCCGCCGAGCTTGACGACAGCGTCGCGCATGGCGGCGAGATCGACGACTGCCGGCACGCCGGTAAAGTCCTGCAAAATGACACGGCCCGGAGTAAACGAAATCTCGGTAGACGGTGCGGCATTCGGGTCCCAGTTGGCGAGCGCCGCGATGTCGTCGCGGGTCACGTCCCGTCCGTCCTCGTGCCGAAGCAGGTTCTCGAGCAGGACCTTCAGGGAGTAGGGCAATTGCTCTACGTGGCCATCCTTAACGGCGTCGAGGCGATAGATTTCGTAATCGTTGCCGTCGACTGTCAGCGTTGAACGCGCGCCGTAGCTATCCGTCATCGTCAATTCTCCGGGATTCTCAGGTTTTACGGTGCGGCCAGACGGCCACAGGGGGGCGCATTATAGCGAAACGTCAGGCGCCGCGCTTACCGACTTTCGTCGATTACTGCGCCGCCGAGACACCGATCGTCGTCGTAGAATACGACGTATTGGCCGGGTGCTACGGCTTTCTGCGCCGCATCGAAGCGGACCTCGAGCCGGTCGTCTCCAAGCGTTTGAACGACGCATGCCTGGTCGGCCTGGCGGTAGCGAATCTTCGCCATGCAGCGCAGCCCGTCGTCCAGTCCGAACGGGGCCGTCCCGATCCAGCTCGCCTCGGAGGCATGCAGCTGATTGCTGAACAGCAACTCATGCTCCCCCTGCGCGACAATCAGCGTGTTTCTCTCCAGCTCCTTCGCGACGACATACCAGGGCTCTTCGCCACGATCGTTACGGCCGCCGATACGCAGCCCCTGGCGCTGTCCGAGCGTGTAGTACATCAGGCCCTCGTGTGTGCCGAGAACCTCCCCGTCGGGTGTTCGCATCGGACCCGGCCTGGCCGGGAGGTAAGTGCTGAGGAACTCGCGAAATGGCCGTTCGCCGATAAAGCAGATACCGGTGCTGTCTTTTTTGTCGTGAATCGTCAGTCCGAAATCGCGTGCAGTTTGCCGTACGTCGGACTTCTGCAGATCACCCAGCGGAAACACCGTCTCGGCGAGCGCCTCCGCGCTGACGGCGTGCAGAAAATAGCTCTGGTCCTTGTTCGGGTCCAGGCCCTTGAACAACGCACCTTGTCCGTCGACTTTTATCGAGCGCGCATAGTGGCCGGTCGCAAGAAACTCTCCGCCGAGGCGCTTCGCGTAGTCGCGAAACACGCCGAACTTGATTTCCCGATTGCAAAGCACGTCGGGATTCGGCGTGCGCCCGGCCCGGTATTCGTCGAGGAAATACTCGAACACCTGCTGCCGATACTGTTTCGCGAAATTGGCATGATGCAGCGGTATCTGTAGTTGCTCGCAAACCGCCCGGGCGTCCTGCAGGTCATTGGCAGCGGTGCAATAGCCGTCATCGTCTTCCCAGTTCGTCATATGCAGGGCGTGCACGTCCGCACCGGCTTTCTTGAGCAGAATAGCCGCGACAGCGGAGTCCACGCCCCCCGACAGTCCGAGAATGACCCGTCTGTCTGCGACCTGGTTTTCGAGTGAGAGCGTCATAGGGCGCGCATTTTATCACCGCAGAAGTCCGTGGTGCGTTACGGCGTCGTACGCGTTTCACCACTAGCGGGTCAGTTCACTCAGCTTGACGGTCATGAAGCGGCTGAACGGGTCGTCGCGGTAGTCGCTGAACGGTCCGCATCGACTTGATCTCACCGTGGCGCGCGTCGAGTTCTTTGAGGGCCCCGCAACCCAGCAACTCGGGCCCCTCCCAGGCGGTCCAGAAGGAGATGTCTGGCGCGCGCAGCCCTTCAAGATCGAGTGCATGAATGCTCTCCGGCGGAGAGTGATCGGCCATGCCCTGCAGATGTTCGCTCAACAGCGCGATGACTTTCGGACTCGACAGGTCGCCTTCCGTGATACGCATAAACACCGGTTTTGGGGCAATCGCTGGCAATAAGGGAAATCACTTACAACATTATCGTCAACGTTGGGCCGGCTTCAACGTTCACACTGGTGAACACTTCGCAGAGGAGACAAATCATGAGAGCACGAACAACAATCAGCCTGATTGCCGCTACGGCAATTGCACTGGCGTCCGTATCAGCACTCGCGCAGGGAAACCGGCAGGGAAAGGGCGCACAGCCTCAGGACCGCGCGCAGGTCGAGCGTGGTCAGAAGGACTTCGATCGGGACCGCATGCGCGATCGCGACCGCCTCACGCAACCATCACGCGATCGTGATCGCGACCAGGATCGTACCCACGCGCCGGACAACGCCGGGTTCGGTGAGCACGAGATCTATGGTGGTGAAATGATGAGCGTCGAGGAACGCAACCAGTATCGCGAACAATTGCGGCTGACCGAATCCGACCCGAAGGCACGCACTGAATTCATGGCACAGCACCAGGAAAAGATGCAAGCGCGCGCCAAGGTCGAAGGCAAGAAACTCGGCGATCCGCCGGTGAACGAATAGGCCGAATGAGTCGGTGCATGGAGGGGTCGGTACCGTCCGGCCCCTCAAAACTCAGGGCAAATCCCGATTCTCGACACTGGAGAAGAACATGAACACGTGTACGAAGCGTGCGGTCCGCACCTGCGGACTGTTGCTTGTATTGGCGAACGCTGCGCTTATGGCTGATACCGGGGACTCCCGTGTTGGCTGGTCCACGGGACTCGAATACTCGACGGGCACTTACGGTGGCACCGAGGACATCGAGGACCTGTACCTGCCGATCACAGCGAACGTCGATTTCGAGCGGGTATCGTTCGAACTAACCGTGCCGTATCTGAGCGTGCGGGCCCCGATGGGCACCACGGTAGCCGACCCCGGCACAGAGCCCTTGCCGGGCTCCGGCGAGACGACAACGGAGAGCGGCTTGGGCGACGTCGTCGCTGGAGTAACGGTGTACGACGTCATCCACAACAGCGACACCGGCTTTGCAATGGACTTGACGGGCAAGATCAAGTTTGGAACCGCTGATGCGAACAAAGGGCTTGGAACAGGCGAGCAGGATTACACCGTACGCGCCGACTTTTACAGGTTTTTCGAGCGAATTACGCTGATGGGATCGGCCGGCTACAAACTGCGCGGTGACCCCTCTGATCTCGATCTCCGGAACGTCATAATCGCGTCGATTGGCGCTGTGTTCGAGCCGACGGAAGCCGTCCGCTTCGGCTTTGATTACAATTTCCGGGAATCTGCATTTGCCGACGGTGACCCGGTTTCCGAACTGAGCGTTTTCTCGTCGCGATCGCTTGGCGATCGGGTTCAGGTTCAGCTTTATGCGTTCAGCGGATTCAGTGACAGCAGCCCGGACTTGGGCGGCGGGGTGTATTTGCGCATGAACTGACCTGGCGGGGCGCCTGCCGTCAGATACCGAGTTGGCGAAATTCCATTTCGACTTCACTGGCGAACCAGATCTCGTCGAACATCTTGCCATAGAGCCTGGCTACGGCCGGCTCGTGCGTATCGGCTATGCCTTCCCACCGGACTGCCTGCAGCCGGTAGACCAATGCAGTTTCGTCAGCAATACAGAA
Source organism: uncultured Woeseiaceae bacterium (assembly GCA_945788625.1). Taxonomy (GTDB): domain Bacteria; phylum Pseudomonadota; class Gammaproteobacteria; order Steroidobacterales; family Woeseiaceae; genus UBA1847. The sequence continues at coordinate 45,870 of CALZMQ010000001.1, read as the reverse complement.
AGCCTCGGCATGCGAACGCAGATCTTCGCGCACGTGCCGGAATTCGATGTAGGTATTCAGTCGTCGGCCGAGGTGCACGAAATTGTTGCCGTTCTTGATCGCTCGTGACGGATCCGCAATAAGCACGCGAATTCTTGCATAGGTTTGTGACAGGACCAGCCGCTTCACGATCTCGAGGAACTCCGGATCATCGTAAATGCCGGGTTCGAGATCGTGCGTGAAAATGGAAACCTTGCGTGATGCTTCGCTGACAACCTCGATCGCGGCCTGGCGCATTTCTTCGCGCGTCGAGATCACCCAGCGCTTGCTATTTTGCTTTGGCTGTTCCATAGGCCGACCATACTACCGTTCGGACCGCCCGAGACTTGCCAACTGCGTCACGTTTTGGCTTATGTTTCCCAGTTGATAATATTTCGCATCCCGCGCCGTTTGGGCGTTTGCGGTGCATTTGGGCCAATACCAGGCCTGATTTATGTCGCATATGGTCATCAAGGTTCAGGTATCTCAAAAGCGCCGTTTGTGAGCAACCAGGCCAGTGTATTGTGGCTGATTGTGTCCGCCAGAGTCCTGTTCATTCGCCGAGTTGCGCAAACTGTCCCGATTGCTTCCCTGTCACTGCCCGGTAATTTTCGACCGGCGCCATTCAGGTAAACGCTGTCGTCGTCATAGGCCAGTAACGCCATGCCGTGAAGCCGCAATGACCGCAGCGCAGCGGGGCTGGCCAACACCGCTTCGATCTCATCGTCGGTCGGCGCGGTCGGCGTTAGCCATTCCTTGGTTGCTGTGACGGCACGGCCAAGTCCCGACGCGTGTTCACCGGCGCGCCTGTGCGCGGCGGCGGAGATGTAGCCCGGCCGCACCTCGGCGAGCTGCAAATCGGAGTCGCTGTAAAATTGCGGCGCCCGCATTCCAATCGAGTAGGTGATACAAGCCCGTTGCGCCGTTCCCCAGTGCGCGACGCCGGGTGGCAAATAGAGCACGTCGCCCGCGCGTGCAGTGTGTCGGATGTCGCCATCGAATTCAGAGGTGAGCAACAGGTCGTCGCTGGCCGCCTCGTCGTCGGCAACCTCGAGGGTCGAGATGCGCCAGTCGCGCACGCCGATTCCCTGGCAGAGGAACACGTCGTAGTTGTCGCGGTGCGGCCCGACGCCGCCGCCAGGTGCGGCGAAACTGATCATCAGGTCGTCGATGCGCCAGTCCGGCACAAAGGAGACGTGGCCGAAGAGCTTGCGCATGACTGGAATGTGTTTTTCGACGTCGTGAACGAGGAGGGTCCAGTCCCGCTTTGGCAGCGCCTCGAGGTACGCGCTGTCGAACGGGCCGGTTTCCGCACGGTATCGCCGCCGGCCGCGGTCGTTCCATGTGAAAACGATGCGTGACTCGACATCCTCCAGTGTGGCGAGCCATGCAAGTTCGTTGCGAGTAATGGCGGGCCGTATCGATGTGATTGCCTGCGGCATGAATAACGGCTGCTTTTGCCAACAGCGCGATAGAAACGTCTCTGCCGTCAATCCGCCGGGAAGTCTCATCAGGCTTCCAGCGTGTCAGATGTCGCGTGCCTGTTCAGCAGCGAGCCCAATGTAGGCCTCCGGTGAGAGCTCGAGCAAGCGCTGCTTCTCGGCGTCCGGAATTTCCAGCGTCCCGATGAAATCCAGCAAGGTCTCGCGCGTTACTGCAGTCCCGCGAGTCAGCGCTTTGAGTTTCTCGTAGGGCTCCGGGATGCCGTATCGGCGCATCACTGTCTGCACGGCCTCCGCGAGCACTTCCCAGGCACCCGCGACGTCAGCATGAATGGCCTCGTCGTTGATTTGCAGCTTGCCGACTCCCTTGAGCAGCGATTGCAGGGCGATGACGACGTAGCCGGCCGCAACACCGAAATTACGTTGCACGGTCGAGTCCGTGAGGTCGCGCTGCCAACGCGAGATCGGCAGCTTCTCGGCGAAATGACCGAGCATCGCGTTCGCCATGCCGAGATTTCCTTCCGCATTCTCGAAATCGATCGGGTTGACCTTGTGCGGCATCGTGGAGGAGCCGACTTCGTTTTGCGCCACTTTCTGCTTGAAATAGCCGAGGGAGATGTAGCCCCAGACATCGCGCGCGAAATCGACGAGTATCGTGTTATATCGCAGCAACGCATGCGAGTACTCGGCGGTCCAGTCGTGTGGCTCGATTTGCGTGGTGTAGGGATTCGCCTGCAACCCGAGTGACTCGATAAACCGGCCGCTGATTTCCGGCCAGTCGGCGTCGGGATAGGCGATGGCGTGTGCGTTGTAATTGCCGACCGCGCCATTGAATTTGCCGAGGATGGCTACGCCGGCAAACTGCTGCTCGGCCCGTTGCAGGCGCGCGACGACATTCGCGAGTTCCTTGCCCATGGTGGTCGGACTTGCCGTCTGGCCGTGCGTGCGGGACAGCATTGGGAGATCGGCGTATCGATGCGCCATCGATTTCAGTTTGTTTCGCAACTCGCGCATCTGCGGCATCAGGACGTCCGAGCGGGCGGCGCGCAGCATGAGCGCATACGCCAGGTTGTTGATGTCCTCGGAGGTACAGGCGAAATGAAGGAAATCCTTGAGCGACTGTGTTTCCGGTCCGTCCCCGAGCTTCTCGCGGATGAGGTACTCGACGGCTTTCACGTCATGATTCGTGGTGGTCTCGATTGCTTTGACCCGCTCGGCATCGTCGAGTGAAAAATCGTCGACGATGTGGTTCAGGACGTCTTTCATCACGGACGACAGGGGTTCGAGTTCGCTGATGTCGGTGTCGTCGGCGAGCCGCTGTAGCCAACGTACTTCGACGAGGACGCGGAAGCGGATCAGGCCGTATTCACTGAAGATATTGCGAAGGCCGTTGACCTTGTCGGCGTAGCGGCCGTCGGTCGGCGAGAGAGCTCTCAGGGTGGCGACTTTCATGTTTGGAAAACCAGTGTAGACTTGCGCGCGCAAAGCGCGAATCATACACGTTTTCGAGTGAATCAAAGAGTGGCGCCGTGGGCGCCATGTGGAGCTGGACAGGCAATGAGCGGCAAGGAATTTCGAATCGAACACGACAGCATGGGTGAACTCGAGGTCCCCGAGGATGCGCTCTGGGGCGCGCAAACCCAGCGTGCGGTCAATAACTTCCCCATTAGCGGCCTGCAAATGCCGCGCCGCTTCATAGCAGCGCTGGGGCTGGTGAAATGGGCCGCGGCGGGCGCCAACGCCGAGCTGGGCTTGATCAATAGCGACGTCGCGATTGCAATCCAGCAAGCCGCCCTGTCGGTGGCCGCGGGTGACCATGACGAGCACTTTCCGATCGACGTATTCCAGACGGGTTCGGGCACGAGTTCGAACATGAACGCCAATGAGGTCATCGCGCACCTCGCGACAGAGAGCCTCGGCAAGGAAGTGCATCCGAACGACCACGTCAACATGAGCCAGAGCAGCAACGACGTCATCCCGACCTGTGTTCATGTCAGTGCGGCGCTGACGATCAACGAGCAGCTATTGCCGGCGCTTGCGCAGCTGTCGAAAACGCTGGAAGCAAAAGCCGATGAGACGCGCGATGTCGTCAAAACGGGACGCACGCATCTCATGGACGCCATGCCCGTAACGCTCGGCCAGGAACTCGACGGCTGGCGGTCGCAGGTCGACCACGGTATTGAACGACTCAACGATACGATGAAACGCCTGACGGCACTGGCGCAGGGCGGCACCGCTGTCGGAACCGGCATCAACGCGCATCCCCGGTTCGGCAGCAAGGTCGCCGTGCTTCTCGGCGAGCAGACTGGCGTGCCGTTCTCGGCCGCCGAGAACCAGTTCGAGTCGCTGAGCACCCAGGACGCGGCCGTCGAAACGTCCGGGCAACTGCGTGTCCTGGCGGTCAGCCTGACCAAGATTGCCAACGATTTGCGCTGGATGAATTCGGGGCCGCTGGCCGGTATCGGCGAGATCGCGTTGCCGGCCCTGCAACCGGGCTCGAGCATCATGCCGGGCAAGGTAAACCCGGTGATTCCGGAAGCCGTTGCAATGGTATGCGCCCAGGTCATCGGCAACGACACGACCATCACCATCGGCGGACAGTCGGGTAACTTCCAGCTCAACGTCATGCTTCCGGTCGTCGCTTACAATCTGCTCCAGAGCATCGAAATCCTGTCGGCCGCGAGCATTTGCCTCGCCGACAAGGCGATCGCCGGATTTACTGTCAATGCGGAAAACATCGCACGTGCCGTCGGCCGTAATCCAATACTGGTGACCGCGCTCAATCCCGTGATCGGCTATGAGCTGGGCGCGGCGGTTGCGAAAAAAGCCTACGCTGACGGCCGCCCGGTCAAAGACGTCGCGCTGGAAATGACCGATCTCACCGACGAGGAACTCGATCGCCTGCTGGACCCTGCCGAGCTGACCGAAGGTGGGATCAAACATTAACGGGCTCCGCAAACGGGAGCCGTTTACCGCGGATATATTGCGTGAGCGCCTGGCAGGCACGCGGTTGCCTGTCGATCCCCTCGACGTCGTGATGCCGCCGGAGAGCGAGCGCTGGCCGGCGTCGATGCGAGAGAAGCTTGCTGCAACGCTGAAACCCGCGGGCGTGTTGATCCCGGTCATCGAGAGGGTGGCGGCACTCTCGGTGCTATTGACGCAACGTTCCGCCGAACTCAAGCATCATGCGGGGCAGGTCAGCTTCCCCGGCGGACGCATGGAAGCGCACGATGCCGATGTCCGGGCGACGGCATTGCGGGAGACGCACGAGGAGGTCGGCATCGAACCCGCTCACGTCTCCGTGATTGGCTACCTGCGGTCAATGCCGACGATCACCGGATATGCCGTCACTCCGGTCGTCGGGCTGGTAAGCGAAGCGGCCCGCCTGGTCATCGATCGGACAGAGGTGGAGTACGTCTTCGAAGTGCCGCTGGATTTTCTCCTCGACAATCGCAATGACCGACGTGTCGAAAGGGAGTTCGATGGTCGCAAGATCATGATGACCGAGTTTCATTATGACGGTGAACGGATCTGGGGAGCAACAGCCTATATGTTGCTGAGCTTTAGAAAAATGCTTTTAAAATAATAATTTATGGATAGTATTGAGAAATTACTTGAAGTAATGCGCAAGCTCCGCGACCCCAAGGTCGGCTGTCCATGGGACGTTGAGCAGGATTTTGCGAGCATTGCGCCGTACACGATCGAAGAGGCCTACGAAGTGGCTGATGCGATTGAGCGGGAGAATTACGACGATTTGCGCGACGAACTCGGCGACCTGTTGCTGCAGGTCGTTTTCCACGCGCAAATGGCCGACGAGGGCGGGCATTTCAGTTTCGATGACGTTGCCGGGCGCATCTCGGAGAAGATGATCCGGCGGCACCCGCACGTTTTCGGCAGCGAAGAGCAGCGCGGGAACGGCAAGGTCGACGGCAGCTGGGAAGAGATAAAGGAACAGGAACGTGCCGGCGGCGACGATGCGAGCGCCATTGCCGGCGTGGCCAGAGCGCTGCCGGCGTTGAAACGCGCCGAGAAACTCGGCAAGCGCGCCAGCCGCGTGGGGTTCGACTGGCCGGACCGGCACGGCGTGCACGCCAAGATCGTCGAAGAACTCGATGAACTCGAGGAGGCCGTGGGTGCGCGCAACGCCGCGGCGGCGGAGGAGGAATTCGGGGACATACTGTTTGCCGTCGTGAACCTGGCTCGCCACCTGAAAATCGATCCGGAGAAGGCGCTCACTGGCGCGAACCACAAGTTCGAGCGACGATTTCGCGACATGGAGCGCGAAATCACCGAAAAAGGCAAGAGTCTCAAGGACTTCTCGCTCGCGTCGCTGGACCGCCATTGGCGTGCCGCCAAGCAGCGCGTCGGCTGAGCGGCCGCTTCCGGCAAGCGTTCATAAACCGTTCAGATAACACACTTTTTCCTGGTCTGGCGTTCAGGAACGGTTCATTGCCATGGCGCTAATCTTGTCCACAAGCTGGCTGGTGCCGGCTTACCGGGACAAGGAGCAAGACTATGAACAAGATATTCGCATTGGTAACCGCAACAATGTTGATGAGTGCGTCTACTGTCGTATTCGCAGATCACGATTACCGTGTCGCCCGCAGCAGCCAGGCGATGTATGACTACGCGCGCGTGATTTCGTCCGAACCGATCGTCAATTACGTGACCGTCAGTACGCCGGTTCGCGAGTGCTGGGAAGAAACGCAGTACTACACCGTCGATCGAGGCGCACAGCATGCGCGTGGCGGCACGTTCGTTGGCGCGCTGATCGGTGGCGTCATCGGGCACCAGTTCGGCAGTGGCCGCGGCAACGACGCTGCCACCGTCGCAGGCACCCTGATCGGCGCAGCCATCGGCAATGACGCCGCTCGGGAGAATTACGACGGCGACCGTTACGAGCGCCACGCACGTCCGGTCAGGCGTTGCGAGACGAACTACCGTGAGCGGCGCGAGCAGCGCATTGACGGCTATCGCGTCACCTACCGGTACAAAGGGCAGAAGTACATGACCGAGATGCCGTACGACCCGGGCCGCAAGATCCGCGTCCGCGTTGACATCCGGCCGGCCCGGTAAAGCGGAGACGTGATGTGACGCGCTTCGTTGCAATCAGCCTCCGGTCGTACCACACTTGGCGCATGCGTTTGACCATGACAATTTTGCTGCTTGCCGCGCTGGCATTCGTGCCGGTTCGGTCAGAGGCGTTCGACCTGGAAGAGACGCTGAGGGCACAGCATGTCCAATACGAGGGCAGGCAGTCTCTCAGCGTCGCTCAGCAGGGAGGCATGACGCTGGCACAGGCAATCGAGTCCGTGAAGCGGCGGACGAACGGTCGCGTCATCAGTGCGGAAACCAGGGTGCAGGGCGGTCGCGAAGTGCATGTCATCAAGGTTCTCGCCAATGGCAAGGTCACGACTCACAGAGTCAACGGCCGGCGCCGCTAGGCGTTGGTCACTCCCAACCAGGAAGCGGGAACATGCGACTGCTGGTAATTGAAGACGATGCGACGCTGCGCGAATCGCTTGCCCGCAAGCTGGGTGAATCCGGATTTGCCGTTGAGCAGGCAGCCGACGGCAAGGAAGGCCTCTATTTTGCCCTCGAGTACCCAATCGATCTCGCGATCATCGACCTGGGCCTGCCGGAAATATCGGGTCTCGATATCATCCGCCAGGTGCGCGAGCAGGGAAAAGCCTACCCGATCCTCATCCTGACAGCGCGCGATCGGTGGGAGGACAAGGTGGACGGTCTCAGCGCCGGCGCCGACGACTATGTCGTCAAACCCTTTCATTTCGAGGAGGTCAGCGCGCGAGTCAATGCGCTGCTGAGGCGCAGTGGCGGTTGGGCGTCCTCCGTGCTCACGGCCGGGCCGGTAACGCTCGACATGTCGCGCCAGGACCTTACGGTCAACGACGCTGCGATCGACCTGACGAGTTTCGAATACAAGATTATCGAGTACCTCATGGTGCGCGCCGGCCAGGTGATCTCCAAGGCCGAACTGACGGATCGCCTGTACGATCAGGACTTCGAGCGAGACAGCAATGTGATCGAAGTTTTCATCGGTCGCCTGCGCAAGAAGATGGATCCCGACAATTCAATCAAGCCCATCGAAACGCTACGGGGTCGCGGTTATCGCTTCGCGCTGGAGCGTAGTCAGTCAGGCTGAGGCCACGAATGCGCTCACTGAGCAGCAGGCTGCTGGTTTCCGTCAGTGTGTTGCTGCTGCTGTTTTTCGGCGCAACCATCGCCGTGCTCGATACGGCATTCAGCGAAGCCGGCGAGCAGGCTCGCCGCGATATCCTCGATGGCCACCTCGTTGCACTTCTGGCCGCTGCCGAACCCGATGAAAACAGCGAGCTGATGCTGCCCGAGAGGCTTCGGGAACCGAGATTCGAGCGCATCGGCTCCGGCCTGTATGCCGAAATGCGCGATCCTGACGGCGGCGTTCTGTGGCGCTCGCATTCCACGCTGGGCCTGGAAATCCCGGAAGGAATCGCACCGGACATTGGCAATCACCTGTTTGCCAGGGAGAACCTCGACGACGGCACGCCCTTGCTGACATTGAGCCTTGCCGTGGAGTGGGAATTCGCCGACGGCTCGCTAAAGCCCTATGTGTTCAAGGTCGCGGAAAGCCTGGATTCGTTCAACGCGCAGATTGCCGGCTTCCGCCGGCAGTTATTTGGCTGGTTCGCCGCGGTGGCGCTGACTATGTTGCTGGCGTTCTCGATGCTGCTGCGCGGCCTGTTGAAACCACTGCGCCAGATCGAATCGGAGATCCGCGAAATCGAAGAGGGTGACAGGCCGTCGCTGTCCGGTGAATTCCCGACCGAGCTGACCGGCGTTGCCCGTAATATGAACCTCCTGATCGACAGTGAGCGCGCCCGTTCGGATCGTTATCGCTACACGCTCGACAACCTGGCGCACAGTCTGAAGACGCCCCTGGCGGCGATGCGCGCGCTGCTCAATGACCGTCACGGTGAGGGTTTCAGCGACCGCTACAACGAACAAATCGATCGCATGGACGAGATCGTGCGTTACCAGTTGCGCAAGCCCGCCGCGGCGGCGTCGGACAAACTCGTCCTGGTGCCGGTACCGGTGGAAAAAGAGGTTTCCCGGCTGATCGATGGTTTGCGCAAGGTGTACCACGACAAACAGCCGGAATTCGAGGTGCGCCTGGAGGAGGGCATGCAATTTCGCGGCGATACGGGGGACTTTCTCGAACTCGCCGGCAATCTGCTCGACAACGCGTGCAAGTGGTGTGAGAAAAAGGTGCGTATCAGCGTGGTGCCGTCGGTCGGTGCCCGCGCCGTTGCCAGCGGCATGGTGCTGACGGTGGCCGACGATGGGCCGGGCATTCCGCAGGACGCGGCCGACGCGCTGTTGCAGCGCGGCATGCGGCTTGACGAATCGACGCCCGGCCACGGCATCGGTCTCGCCGTCGTCAAGGAAATCGCACGCTCCTACGGCGGGCGGCTGTCGATCAAAAAATCGGACCTGGGCGGCGCCGAGATTACGGTCTCGATTCCGCCCGTCGCATCTTCGTAGTCGCGCCCGTCAGGTACGCGCCCGTTCGCTTGCTGCCTTCGTCAAATTGACCAGCGGTTCCACGAGTTCCAGCGGCAACGGGAACACGATGGTATTGGTCTTCTCGTTCGCGATTTCCTTCAACGTCTGCAGGTAGCGAAGCTGCAGCGCCTGCTCTTCCTGCGCCAGCATTCTTGCCGCTTCGGCCAGCATCTGCGCCGCCTGTTTCTCAGCCTCGGCGTTGATGATCTTGGCGCGCCGGGCACGCTCGGCTTCTGCCTGCTGCGCAATCGCCCTGATCATGCTCTCGTCGAGGTCGACGTGTTTGATTTCGACGTTGGCTACCTTGATACCCCAGTTGTCAGTTCGCGCATCCAGCAGGTTCTGGATGTCCGTATTGAGCTTGTCGCGTTCCGCGAGCATGTCATCCAGTTCGTGCTGGCCCAGGACCGAACGCAGGGTCGTCTGCGACAACTGGCTGGTCGCTTCGAATACATTGGCGACCCTGATGATGGCTTTCTCGGGATCGACGATGCGGAAGTAGATGACAGCATTGACCTTCACCGAGACGTTGTCCCGAGAGATGACGTCCTGTGTCGGCACATCCAGTACGATGACGCGCAGGTCGACCTTGATCATCTTCTGGATAAACGGGATCAGGATGATGAGGCCCGGTCCTTTGACTCTCTGGAAGCGACCGAGGAAGAACACAACGCCGCGCTCGAATTCCTTGAGAATCTTGATCATGTTGCTCAGCAGCACGATAAGTACGGCCAGGATGACCGTGATAGTTGCAAGTTCCATCTAGAGACTCCTCTGTCAGGTTTGAAGCTGGGTGTCTGCCTCGGCGCTCTTGGCGACCGGTTCGATGTGGAGCACGAGCCCTTTCATCGCGCGCACGACGACTTCGTCGTCTTTGGACACGGGAACGGCACTGTGCGCGTGCCAGGCTTCTCCCTCGAGCCATACAGTCCCCTCGCCGGAAAAATCCTCGAGGGCGGTCGCAACGCCGCCGACGATCGAATCTGCTCCGGTCACGGCACCGCGGCGACGCAGCTTCAGGATGAAACCGAGCAGCCAGATCAGCAACAGGGCGAATACGAGCGCCAGTATCGAGACAAAGACGATGGAAATGCCGAAGCCGGGCACGCCCGTGTCGAACATCATGATTGCTCCGAAGATAAACGCGGCAATGCCGCCGAGCCCGAGAGCACCGAAGCTGGGTGCGTACGCTTCCGCGACCATCAGCCCGACGCCTAAGAATATAAGCAGGAGACCCGCGTAATTCACCGGCAATACCTGCAAGGCATAGGCCGCGAGCAGCAGGCAAATCACTCCAACGACACCGGGGACTATCGCGCCGGGGTTCCAACCTTCATACATGAGACCATAGAGGCCGATCAGGCCCAGCAACAACACGATCTCCGGGTTCGAGATGACCTCAAGGAGCTTGATGCGCCAGTTGGGCTCGTAGGCTTCGACGCGGGCATTCTCGGTCTCGAGTACTCTCGTCTCGCCGAATATTTCGACTTCGTGACCGTCGATACGCTCGAGCAGTTCATCACGGTTTGCGGCGATGAACTCGATGACGTTTTTCTCCAGCGCTTCGGATGCTGTCAGCGTCGCCGCTTCGGTGACTGCTTTTTCCGCCCAGTCCGCATTGCGGCCATGGCGTTCGGCGAGACCACGAATATAGGCGACGGCATCGTTCATTACCTTGCGATCCATGGCGTTGCCGGAGGGCGGCGCGGGTTTGGTGGCGTCGTCGTCTTCACCATCCTCGCTGTCTTCAGGGTCGCCGGCTGGCGGCGCGGGCGGTTCATTGCCGCCCAGCGGCACCGGCGTTGCCGCGCCGAGGTGTGTCGTCGGCGTCATCGCCGCCACGTGGCTCGCCAGCAGGATGTAGGTGCCGGCGCTGTCGGCACGCGCCCCCGCAGGAGTCACGTAGGTGACCACGGGTACCGATGAATTGAGAATCTGCTGGATAATGTCACGCATCGGCTTCATTAGCCCGCCGGGCGTGTCCATGTTGACGATGACGAGTTCGGCGTCGATCTCCTCGGCGTGCTCGATGCCACTGATCAGGTATTCGGCCGTTGCGACACCGATCCCCCCACTGATCTCGAGTTCGACGACGTCTGCCGCCCAGGCGGCTGAAAAGGCGCTCCCGAGCGTCGTCAGGAGCAGTGCGAGTATCGCCGGCAGGCCATGCAGCCGGCAAGTCAGTCGACCGTAAGCGTCCATGTAACGATGATACCAGTCTCGCCAACGCCGCGGCGGCCTATTCGTGCTTTTGATTCACAGCCACTGCTGGCATGCTATCGCCCTCAATTGGCGCGCGTACAGGCACGATGTTCATTCGATTTATTACCACCGGCGGGACCATCGACAAGATTTATTTCGACGATCTGAGCCAGTTCGAAGTCGGCGAGTCCCAGGTGCACCATATTCTCGGCGAAGGCCTCGTGCAGTTCGAGCACGACATCGTTGCATTAATGCACAAGGACAGCCTGGAAATAGACGATGACGACCGCTCCGCATTACGAAGCTACATCGAAAAAGACGATGCCGAACGCTATGTAATAACGCACGGCACGGACTCGATGCCGCAGACCGCAGAAGTGCTCCGCGGCTTACCTGGTAAAACCATCGTGTTGACGGGCGCCCTGACACCGGCGCGTTTCAAGACCACCGATGCAGTTTTCAATGTCGGTATGGCCGTGGCGACCGCGCAGGTCGCGAGTCCCGGCGTGTACATCGCGATGAGCGGACAGGTGTTCGAAGCCGGGGCGGTCCGTAAGAACCGCGCCAGGAACCGTTTCGAAAAACTGTAATTGGTTTGATCGCGGCTGGAATACCCCAAGGGCACGTAGGCCGCTCCTACAGATCGAAGTTAATGCCCTGCGCCAGCGGCAGGTCCTTGCCCCAGTTGATCGTGTTGGTCTGACGGCGCATGTACGCCTTCCACGAATCGCTGCCGGCCTCGCGGCCTCCGCCGGTTTCTTTCTCGCCGCCGAACGCGCCGCCGATTTCAGCGCCCGAGGTGCCGATATTGACGTTCGCTATGCCGCAGTCGGAGCCACCGTGCGACAGGAAGTACTCGGCGTTCTGCACGTTGTCGGTGAAAATCGATGACGACAGGCCCTGGACGACACCGTTCTGCAAGGCAATGGCCTCATCAATGGTATCGAACGGAATCAGGTAGAGGATCGGCCCGAAAGTCTCGTGTTGCACGATCTCCCAGTCGTTCTGAACCACCGCGATCGCAGGCGTAATGAAGTTGCCCGGTCCGTCGATGCGCTCGCCACCGCACAGGATTTCGCCGCCCGCGTCGCGAACTGCTTCGCATGCCGCTTCAACGGTTCTCACCGCTGCGTCATTGATCAGCGGTCCCATCAATGTGTCGGGATCGAGAGGATCGCCGATACGCACCTGGCTATAGGCTTTGACCAATGCATTCTTTACCTCATCGAAGCGCGAGCGATGCGCGATGACGCGACGCGTCGACGTGCAACGCTGACCGGCTGTGCCGACCGCACCGAAGACGATCGACGGGATGGCAAGGTCGAGATTGGCATGTTCATCGACAATGATCGCATTGTTGCCGCCCAGTTCGAGCAGGCACTTGCCCAGCCGATTCGCCAGTCGTTCGCCGACGCCGCGGCCGACCCACGTCGAGCCAGTGAACGAAATCAGGTTGACCCGCTTGTCGTCCACAAATCGCTCTGCCAGGTCATGCGATTCCTTACCGCCGTTGATCAGGAAGAAAACGGGCGGCAGGTCCATTCCCTCGAGTGCTTCGTTGATGATTTTATGCACGGCTATGCCACACAATGCCGTGTTCGACGACGGTTTCCAGATGTTGACGTTGCCACAGATCGCAGCGATGCAGGCGTTCCAGGAGTAGACGGCAACCGGGAAATTGAAGGCCGATATGGTGCCCACGATACCGAGGGGATGCCACTGTTCGTACATGCGATGCTGCGGGCGCTCGGAGTGCATCGTGCGCCCGTACAGCATGCGGGACTGCCCAACGGCGAAATCGGCAATGTCGATCATCTCCTGGACTTCGCCGTCACCCTCTGCCTTGATCTTGCCGTTTTCAAGCGCCACGAGGCTTCCGAGTGCGTCCTTGTGCTTGCGTAATGCGTTCGCAATGTTGCGCACGGCCTCGCCGCGAACCGGGGCCGGCACAGTGCGCCAGGCGAGGAACGACTCCTGTGCTTTCGCGATGACCTCTTCGTACTCGGCTTCGGTCGTGGCCCGAACGCTGGCAATCAGTTCGTCCGTTGCCGGGTTGAACGATTCAATCAGGGAAGCCGATTCATCGGCGCTTGATTCGGCGCCATACCAGGTGCCGTCATTGACGGATTCGAGGCCGAGTTGTTCGAGTATCGATTGCATTTCTTAGCTGCCGGTCGTGACTGGGAGGCGCATTGTGCCAATGTCATCAATGGGATTCCATACCCTGTGAATGGTGTTCCAGGAGCTTTCAAGACGCGCTCCTAAATCACTGATTGCATGAGAAACTTTTGAGCCCGATGGAAGGCCGTGGCATAGTCCGCGACAATATGAGCAGATCCGTACCGAAAAACGAATGGCATCCCGCGAGCTGGCAGGGTTTCGCGGCATCGCAACAGGCGTCCTACCCCGACAAGGCGGCGCTCGATCGCATCGTGGGCGAGCTGAGCCGGCTGCCGCCGATCACGACCTCGTGGGAGGTCGATGCGCTCAAGGAACAGATCGCGAAGGCGCAGCGGGGAGAGGCTTTCGTGCTGCAGGGCGGCGACTGTGCCGAGACCTTCGACGAATGCACTTCCGAGAACATCGTCGACAAGCTCAAGATCCTGCTGCAGATGAGCCTGCTCATGATCTACGGGCTGAAAAAGCCCGTGGTGCGGATAGGCCGCATGGCCGGCCAGTACGCCAAACCCCGTTCGGCGGATACCGAGACGCGCGACGGCAAGACACTGCCGAGTTTTCGCGGCGACCTCGTCAATCGCAGCGGGTTTACGCCGCACGAGCGTATTCCCGATCCGCAGATGATCCTGCGCGGCTACGAACGGGCGGCGCTGACGCTGAATTTCGTGCGCTCGCTCATCGACGGCGGCTTTGCCGATCTTCACCACCCGGAGTACTGGGACCTCGGCTGGGTGGGCCATTCACCTGCCGCGGCCGAGTACCACTCTATTGTCTCGTCGATCTCGGATTCGCTGGACTTTCTCGAAACCGTGTCCGGGCGCCAGTTTCACCGCACGCAACGCGCGGACATCTACGCCGCGCACGAGGGCTTGCACCTGCACTATGAGCAGGCGCAGACCCGTTACCTGGACCGTCGCGAACGCTGGTACAACCTGACGACGCATTTTCCCTGGGTCGGGATGCGTACGGCTCAGCTCGACGGCGCCCACGTCGAATATTTCCGCGGCATCGCCAATCCGATCGGCATCAAGGTGGGCCAGGGGATGACCCGCGAGTGGATCCAGGACCTGATACGTGTGCTCAATCCGAACAATGAGCCGGGCCGGTTGACGCTGATACACCGCTTCGGCGCCAAGGCAATCGAGGATCACCTGCCCGATCTCATCACGGCCGTACGCGAGACCGGCTCGCCGGTACTCTGGGTTAGTGACCCGATGCACGGCAATACGGAAAGTACTGCCGACGGCACCAAGACGAGACGCTTCGACAACATCATTTCCGAGCTGGAGTCGGCCTTCAAGGTACACGAGTCGATGGGCAGTTACCTTGGCGGGGTGCACCTTGAACTCACCGGTGAAAACGTAACGGAGTGCACCGGCGGTGCCCGCGGCCTGACCGATGGCGATCTCGCACGCGCCTATAAATCGACGGTGGACCCGCGGCTGAATTACGAGCAGGCGATGGAAGTGGCGATGCGTATCGCGGGTTTGAAGAACGGCTCGTAGGTACGACTTTTTGGCCAGGATGGCCTTGTGTCGCGAAGCACATGGACGTGCGAGAGCGACCCAGCCGCGATTACAGCCTCATTCGGACAACAGCCGCCACGCTTTCTCATTCGGTATCTGCCGATGCTCTCCCGGCTGCAGCCCCTCGAGCGCAAAGGGCCCGATCGAGTACCTGATCAGGCGCAGCGTAGGCAACCCGACGGCCGCCGTCATGCGCCTGACCTGCCGGTTGCGGCCTTCGGCGATCGACACTTCAATCCAGCAGTCCGGCACGCTTGCCCGGTAGCGGATCGGCGGGTCCCGTGGCCAGAGCTTATCCGGTTCATCGATGGGGCGGGTTGCCAGGGCCCGGGCCATTCCGTCCTTGAGCCGGACGCCCATGCAAAGCTCAGCGAGTTGCGCTTCGCTTGCGTTTCCTTCCACCTGGGCCCGATAGACCTTTGAAATCTTCGACCGCGGCTGACTGATGCGCGCCTGCAATTTGCCGTCGTCGGTCAGCAGCAGGAGTCCCTCGCTGTCGAAATCGAGGCGGCCGGCGGGATATACGTCCGGCACGTCGATGTAGTCGCCCAGCGTGGCGCGGCCCCCGGTATCCCGGAACTGGCAAAGCACCTGGAAGGGTTTGTTGAAGAGAATCAGGGGCATTAAGCAAACGCTCACGTTGGGGCGGCACGCCACTGGCCTACATTGCCCAATCCTGAGCGATCTGTACAATGCACGCCCACAGAATTCCCCTGAGAATGATATGCATTACGACCACATCGAGGTGCCCGCGGATGGCGAGGCCATCGCAGCCAACCCCGACCATTCCCTGGTCGTCCCCGACAATCCGATCATTCCTTACATCGAGGGCGACGGCATCGGCATCGACGTGACGCCGGTCATGCTGAATGTCGCGGAAGCCGCGGTCGAACAGGCGTACGGTGACAAGCGTCACCTGCGCTGGATGAAGGTCTACGCGGGAGAACGCGCCACCGAAGTGTACGGCGAGAACACCTACCTGCCGGACGAGACGCTCGACGCGATGCGTAGGTTTGTCGTCTCGATCAAGGGGCCGCTGTCGACGCCCACGGGCGGCGGGATCCGCTCGCTCAACGTGGCGATTCGCCAGACGATGGACCTGTACGCCTGTGTGCGCCCGATCCGTTACTTCCCCGGTGTCGAAACGCCGATGAAGGACTCCGATCTCGTCGACATGACGATCTTCAGGGAGAACACCGAGGACATCTATGCCGGTATCGAATACCCGACCGGGTCGCAGGAAGTGCAGAAGCTGATCCATTTCCTGCAAACCGAACTCGGCGTCACCGAGATACGTTTTCCGGCCAGTTCGGGTATCGGCATCAAGCCGGTATCGCGCGAGGGTTCGGAGCGCCTCGTTCGCAAAGCCATTCAGCATTGCGTCGAACGCAACCAGGGCTCGGTTACCCTGGTTCACAAAGGCAACATCATGAAGTACACCGAGGGTGCGTTCTGCCAGTGGGGCTACGAGGTTGCGCGCGAAGAGTTCGGTGCGACGGAAAAGGACGGTGGCCCCTGGCTTGCGTTCAAGAATCCCGTGACGGGCCGTGAGATCGTGATCAAGGACGTGATCGCCGACAACTTCCTGCAACAAATCCTGCTACGGCCCGAGGACTACGACATCATCGCGACGCTGAACCTGAACGGCGACTACATATCCGACGCGCTGGCGGCACAGGTGGGCGGCATCGGAATCGCGCCGGGCGGCAACATCGGTGACGGTGTCGGCGTATTCGAAGCGACGCACGGCACGGCGCCCGGATTCGCCGGCAAGAACCGCGTCAACCCGGGCTCGCTGATCCTGTCGTCCGAGATGATGCTGCGCTACATCGGCTGGACCGAGGCTGCCGACCTCATTATCAAAGGTGTTGCCGGTGCCATTCACGCGGGCGAACTGACCTTCGACCTGGCGCGCCTGCGCACCGCCATTCGCGCACCGAAGCGCAAGGCGAAAACGCACGACAAGAAAGAAGTCGAACAGGAACTCGAAAAGCTGATTCCCGGCGCCCGCCTGGTCGGCACGCGAGGGTTCGGCAGGGCGGTAATTCGCCACATGAGCGACCGGTAGGAACCTGCCACGAGCGTGCCATTGACCGTTTTCGATGCATCCTGCCGCGCATGCCCGCGGCTCGCCCGGTTTCTCGACGATACTAACGAGCGCTACCCGGATTACCACTGCCGGCCGGTGCCCCCGTTCGGCGCACCGGACGCCCGTTTCCTGATCGTGGGGCTCGCGCCCGGCATGCACGGTGCAAATCGGACCGGCCGCCCGTTCACCGGGGACCACGCGGGAATCCTGCTTTACCAGATGCTGCACAAGCACGGCTTCAGTACGCGCGATTTCTCGGAGTCAGCCGATGACGGCCTGGAACTCGTGGACTGCCGTATCACCAATGCCGTGAAATGCCTGCCGCCGGACAACAAGCCCGTCGGCGACGAGATCAACAAGTGCAACCTGTTTCTTGCCAATGAACTCGATTCTCTGCCGGAGAACGCGGTCGTGATGGCACTCGGCGGCATTGCCCACCGCGCAATCATCAAGGCGCTCGGCTTGCGCCAGGCCGATTTCAAGTTCGGCCACGCGGCCGTGTACGACGTCGGCAATTTTCACTTGCTCGACTCGTATCATTGCAGCCGCTACAACACCAATACGCGCCGGCTCACCGAGGAGATGTTTGACGGTATATTTGCAGATGTGAGGGAGTTGCTGGATAACAGTGCTCCCGCTCGGTGACAGGGAGTGCCCGCGCTGTGAGCGACGCCGCGCCGTTCGAGATCAAGCCGTTTCTTCGTAGCCTGACGCACCGTCCCGGCGTCTACCTGATGCTGAACGCGAAGCACAAGGTCATTTACGTCGGCAAGGCGCGTGATCTCAAAAAACGGGTATCGAGCTACTTCCACCGCGCGCAGGCGGCACCCAAAACGATCGCCATGATGGAGCAGGTGGCACGTGTCGAGGTGACGGTTGCCAACACGGAAGCAGAGGCGCTCCTGCTCGAGTACAGCCTGATCAAGCGGCACAAGCCGCGATTCAACGTGCTGCTTCGCGACGACAAGAGTTATCCCTATATATATGCGTCGACCGACCACCCGTTTCCGAGGCTGAAGTTTCACCGCGGTGCGCGACGCGGCAAAGGACGATACTTCGGTCCTTACCCGAGTGCCAGGGGTGTCCGGCAGACCTTGAGCGAGTTACAGAAGCTGTTCCTCATACGCAATTGCGAGAACAGTTTTTTCAGCAATCGTACGAGGCCTTGCCTGCAATACCAGATCAAGCGCTGCACGGCTCCGTGTGTCGATCTGATCTCCCGGGAGCAATACCGCGACGACATCGACGCCGCGATACAGTTCCTGGAGGGCAAGAACAAGAAGGTCGTGAATACGTTCGTCGCGCGAATGGAACGCGCGGCGGAGGCACTCGACTACGAGCAGGCCGCACGCTTCAGGGACCAGATTACCCGACTCAAGGAAGTCGAGGCACGGCAGCTCGTGAAACGCCGCGACAACAAGGACCTCGATATCCTGGGGTTTGCATCCAACGGCGCCATCCACTGCGTATCCGTCATGTTCATACGCAACGGCACCCTCGTCGGCAGCCGCGACCATTTCCCCCGGCTGCCGGGCGAGACCGACAAGCAGAAGATCCTCAACGGCTTCGTCGCGCAGTACTACCTGGGCCGCGATGCGCCTGCGGAAATCGTCATGGAACTCGAGATCGACGATGCCGAGTTGCTGCAACTCGAACTCACGGAGCGTTCCGGCCACAAGGTGGCTTTGCGGTCTCGCGTTCGTGGCGACCGGGCGCGCTGGTTGAAGATGGCGCGAACGAATGCAGAACAGGGACTGGGCCTGAAAGCTGCCAGCAATGCCACCATTCGCCGGCAGTTTGCCGCGTTGGGGGACGCGCTGGGTCTCGACGAAGCGCCGCAACGGCTGGAGTGCTTCGATGTCAGTCATACTTCGGGTGAGGCGACGGTCGCCTCCTGTGTCGTCTTCAATACGGCGGGCCCGATGAAGAGCGATTACCGCCGCTTTAATCTCAGCCCCGACGCAGCGGGGGACGACTACGGAGCGATGGCGGAGGCGCTGCGAAGGCGATATCAGCGCGTGAAAAAGGGCGAGGTTCCAATGCCCGACGTGCTGCTCGTCGACGGCGGCAAGGGGCAGCTTGCGGAGGCCATGACGGTCCTCGACGAACTGGAACTCGGCTGGCTGACGGTGGTCGCGGTCGC
This sequence comes from uncultured Woeseiaceae bacterium, assembly GCA_945788625.1. GTDB lineage: Bacteria > Pseudomonadota > Gammaproteobacteria > Steroidobacterales > Woeseiaceae > UBA1847. The sequence goes on along the minus strand of CALZMQ010000001.1, from coordinate 26,709 downwards.
CAAGGGCAGGGCGCGCCGGGCGGGTGCGGAACGCTTGTTCAGACCCGGCGACGACAGGCCGCTGGACATGCCGGCGGATTCGACGGCACTGCTGTTGATCCAGCAAATCCGTGACGAAGCGCACCGCTTCGCCATTACGGGACACCGGCAGAGGCGCGCCAAAGCGCGCAAGACCTCGCGGCTGGAACAGATACCGGGCCTTGGACCAAAAAAAAGGCGCGAACTGCTGCGCCAGTTCGGCGGACTGCAAGGCGTAATCGGCGCGGGTGTGGACGATCTGGCCCAGGTGGCGGGCATAAGTCGCGCATTGGCCGAAACGATATACAATGACCTGCACCTCGATACCCCATAACAAGAAAAGAGTGGCCCGTTGAAGATCAATCTCGCGATCCTGTTGACCCTGTTTCGAATTGCGGCGATTCCCGCCGTCGTCATTTGTTTCTACAGCCCGATTCCCAATGCCCGCCCGATCGCGGCGGTGTTGTTCGGTATTGCCGCGGTCACCGATTTTATCGACGGCTGGGTGGCACGGAAATTCCACCAGACATCGCGTTTCGGTGAGTTTCTGGACCCGGTAGCCGACAAGCTCATGGTTGCCATCGTGCTCGTCATGCTGGTGCAGGCCGAGTCGGGCTGGTTCGAGGACATAATCGCGATGATCATTATCGGGCGTGAAATCACGATTTCGGCGCTGCGGGAATGGATGGCGACCATCGGCGAGCGGGCCAATGTCAAGGTATCGGTGGCCGGCAAGGTCAAGACCACGCTGCAGATGTTCGGTATCGCGTTCATGGTGTACAAGAACCCGTTGTTCGGCATTGACGTCTACGCGGTGGGTTTCGTCCTGCTGGTGCTGGCGGCAATCATGACGATCTGGTCGATGATCATCTACCTTAGGGCGGCCTGGCCCTTTATAATCAGTGACCAGCCCTGATTTAATCGAAAAAGGGCGGGTTTTCGCCTTGACAGACGGGCACAAGCGGCTAAAATCTCGCCCCTCCTCGAGATATCGCGAGGCGTTTTGACATAGCGGGTGTAGCTCAGCGGTAGAGCATCACGTTGCCAACGTGAGGGTCGTGAGTTCAATCCTCATCACCCGCTCCAAATCCCCAAAAGGCCGTCCATCCGGGCGGCCTTTTTCGTTGCACGATCAGCGCCGACCGGCGGGCAGCCTGTGCGGCCGCTACAAGGACCCGGCTGCGACTCAGGTCTCACGGGCAGCTGCCGATAACCACTGGTGGAGCTGTCGCGCATCTGGCTTGGGTAAATGGAATCAAACATCGGTCGTTACGAGATCATTCGGGGCCTGGGCAGCGGCTCACAGGGCGCTGTGTACCTCGGGCGCGATCCCAGGCTGGATCGCCTGGTTGCGGTCAAGCTGTTGACCAATAACGACCTGGAGCTCAACAAGATTGCCGACGATGGCACGCCCCTTGAGGCGCGCATGTCGGGCAAGCTCAAACACCCCAATATCGTGCCCATCTACGACGTTGGTGAATGCGACGAGGGCCCCTACCTGGTCTTCGAGTATGTCGAAGGAGAACCCCTGGCCGACAGGCTGGGAGCCAATGGCCCGATGTCGATCGAAGAGGCGGTGCCGCTGATTGTGTCTATTCTCGACGCGCTTTCGTCTGCGCATGCCGCCGAGATTCTGCACCTCGACCTGAGTCCGCGAAACATACTGATAGATGAGGACAACGTCCCGCGCGTGATGGACTTCGGCCTGGCCAAGTACGTCAGCATGGCGAGCGGCAAGAGGACTACCGCATCCGGGACGTTGCGCTACATGGCGCCGGAGCACCTGAGAGGCGAATCGCTCGGACCATGGTCCGATGTGTTCGCACTCGGCAGTACCTTTTACGAACTCGTGACCGGCGAGCAGGCGATGCGGGGCGAGACCACGGAACAGATTCAGTACAAGATCGTGCTCGGTGAGGTCGACTACGATCCGGTGAACAAACTGCCGCACGGTGAGGCATTCGCGCGCTTTGTCGCCGGCGCGCTGGAAAAAAGCCGCGACGGGCGCTACACCGACGGCGCAACCATGAGCGAAGCGTTCCGGTTATTCCTCGACGAGACTGGTCTCGCCAATAAACCGCAGAGCGAGGGCACAGCCCACAGTACGATCGAATTCCTGCTCAGGAAAATGCAGCGAACCGGCGACTTTCCGGCCATCTCCAGGACCCTGTCGGACATCAATCGCCTGACCGGAGAAGACAGTAACGCGGACGCCGATGCGCTCTCCAAAGTCATCCTTCGCGATTTCGCACTCACCAGCAAACTGCTCAAACTTGTAAATTCCTCGTTCTACGGGACGCGTGCAGCCGAAATTTCCAGCATTTCGCAGGCCGTGGTCTTGCTCGGCTCGGAGCAGGTGCGCGTGATTGCCAACAGCCTGGCGTTGTTCGGTCACATGAAAAGCGATTCGGCCGACCTCAAGGACTCGATGACAATGTCGCTGCTTAGCGGGCTGGTCGCTCGCCACCTCTCGCAGCGCGCCAGACTACCCGGGGCGGAAGAGGCGTTCATCTGCGGTATGTGCCAGAACCTCGGCGAGAATCTCGTGATTTTCTATTTCGCGGACGACTACGAGGCTATTCGCGAATCGCAGGTTCGCGAAGGACTCGACAAATCGGCTGCCTCGCGAGGTGTACTTGGTGTCGGCTATTCCGAGATCGGTGCCGCCGTCGCGAAGACCTGGAATTTGCCGCGCCCGATCATCGAGTCAATCCGCGGCGTCCCTCCAGGCCCGATTGCCGAACCCTCGTCGGATGAGGAAAAACTGCGCGATATCGCCGTCTTCGCCAACGAACTCTGCGACCTGTTCAGGCTCGAGAAACACGACGATATCGGCGATGTTTTGCTCGGTCTCCTTGCGCGCTTCGACGTGAGCGTGTCACTTGCGCCTGATTATTGCCACAAGCTCATTACCGCTGTCTTCGAAAGACTGCAACAGTTTGCCCCGGCATTCGAGATCGACATGACGGCGAATCGATATTGCCAGTCGGTGCGGTCCTGGCTGAATGCCCAGGCGGAATCCGCCGATAATGGCGTAGCCTGAGGGCGCCCGAAAGCGGCCCGGCAACAGTGTAGAAACACCTGGAAGCACGCTGCTGCATTGGAATAATCATCGATGCCGGTCCCGATCGCTTCCACCGCCGAATTGCCTTGCATGGTCGTCCTGAGCATTGAAAGACAGCGCGTGCGCTAACGCGAACTGCTTCCCGACAACGCGTCAAATTGTGCGAACAATGATCCCGTACGGCACGTCCTGGCAGACGTACAGGTAATCTGGGACAACCCTGAAAAATACCCATCAGCATTGGCGTCCGCAAGCGCGGATCGGCCATGCGACGTTCAGGCACAAAGCATCAATAGCTTATTCGCAAGAGTGAGGGTCGATTCGAAGACGACTTAGCCGCGCCCGCGCAAATAACGCAAATCGTAATGCGGATGATTCGCTTCTGCGTGTTATTTCCCAGATTTGACAGGCCATGCGCCATGTTAAATATTGTGCACGCGTACTAATGATACCAATAACACGAATGGGGTGAAGCATTATGCGATGCCGTAGCGCAAGATCTCTCGTCTATCCCGGCCGTCTGTCTTCAATGTGCCGTTCTTTTTCCCCGGTTGCCGCAGCATGTTTCTTGCTGCTGTATGCAGCCAATGCGGGTGCCACCTGGAACAGCACCGGCGGATCGGTGTCGGACGCGAGTTGGAGCGGCGACACGGCGCCGCTTAACGGCAATACAAACGTGGGCGCTCTCGACGGCGAGGGCAGCGTCAGCGGCGGCGCCGCGAGCTACACGATTCCCATCAAGGTCGTGCCCGGCAGGGCGGGAATACAGCCTTCGGTATCGCTCAGCTACTCGAGCAATGGTGGCAACGGCGTCGCTGGCGTGGGCTGGAACCTGTCGGCAGGATCTGCCGTCACTCGTTGTGCCAAGACTGTGGCCCAGGACGGTGTCGCGGACAAAGTCCACTTCCTGAAATCGAAAGACCGGCTCTGTCTCAATGGTCAACGACTTGTTGCAGTCACTGGCGGCTATGGAAACTCGGGCACCGAGTATCGAACCGAACTGGATCAATTCGTAAAGGTCGTGCAGAGCGGTGACATGGATGGCTCGAGCACATCCTTTACGGTGTATCACAAGAACGGAATCATCGACTATTTCGGTCAGACTGTGGGCAGTCGCCATTCGCTGCAGGGCATCACGAGGACCTCGTCCTGGAAGATCAACAAGTCGACGGACGTGAGCGGCAACAATTCGATCAATTACATTTACGCGTCGCATGGTAACGGCGAGTACACACTTAGTTCAATCAATTACACGGGGCAGGGCGCGAGCCTCGGCGATCGCTACGTATCGTTCGAGTATGAGTCGCGCCCGGATACGCGAAACGGCTTCCAGTCCGGCGGCTCGTACGCGAGAACGAAGCGGCTCGCGTCGATCACCACGAAGTTCCAGTCACAGATCGTGCGCCAATACCGATTCACCTATGAGCAAAGCACGACGAGTGGAAACAGCTTGCTGAAGAGTGCCGAAGAATGCGGTTACGAAGGGGCTACGGTCTATTGTTTCCCCGCTACCGAGTTCGAGTGGTACGAGAATGCGCCAACGTACAAGTTCGAACCACTTCAATACATTCAGGCGAACGGACAAAAGGTGCACATTCCGGCATCTGCGAACGTTTCGAGTGTCCTGCCGAAGAAGGACATGAATGGCGACGGAACGCTTGACTGGAGCACGGTATTCATCAATTCGGAGGGCGAATACAAGGCGGCGAATACCTACGAAAACCTGGGTGACTGTCAACTAAACCACCAGACCTGGCAAACTCGCTGCGCCAACGCCGACTTCAATCACGACGGTCTTACCGACTCGTGGAAACTGACCTTCGGGTCGCCACGGGTGTTCCAATACGCATATGCAAATTACAACGGCGCGCCACCGGTTCTGACCAACACGCCCATCACGCTTCAATCGGGCGGCATCATGGGCGAGGAAATCCTGGGTATATCGGACCTGAACGGCGACGGGTACAGCGACGTATTGGTGCGGCGTGCCGTGCAGGCGTCGAGCTATGTCGGCACTGCGAAAGTCGAGGTCTTTCTGCATACCAGGAACAATGCGGCGCCCTATACGGGGCTGGCGCACTACGTATACACTTTGCCCGCGCGTAAGTCAGGGTCTACGTGGGTCCTTGACGAGAACATCGAACTGGCGGGGGATTTCGATGGTAACGGCATAGACGATATCTTCGTATTTCATGCCGACTTCTCGCCGGAGGTCGATCCAAACGAGACACAACAGTTCCACAAGCCCAGGTTCAGGAAGGTGCTGTTCAGCCAGTCCAACAGCAACGGCTACAGCAACACGATAAGCACATACGGCGATGGCACGACGCCGGGCTTCGGCGGCCCGATACCGAACTATGCCAATCACGAAATGCTATTCGACCTGAACGGAGACGGCCTGTTGGACGTGATCGGCCTTTTGTTCGGCAGCAGCTTTCAATACAAGATAAACCTGGGCGACGGCACACTCAGTGATTGGCTCTGGATGACCGGCAGCAATGACATTGTGACCAAGTTGAAAAAGGGATTCGTGCCACAAAAAATGCAATCGAGCGGTGGCGGTGGCGGCTTTCCCGGATTCCCGATTACTTATAACGAGCAACGGCTCGCCCCCAGTTTCGTGCTGGACTACGACCAGGACGGCAGGCCGGAGATGCTGATTCCGCACGATCGTGTAGTTTCGTTTTGCTACGACCACGGCGTCATGATATCGACAAGCGGCATATGGGGCGTGCAGCGTTTTTGCGACGACGAAATGTATCGCATCGGCGAGGATGTCAGCAAACCGCAACCGCCGCTGTCTGATTCGAATGACAGAAGTTTGTACAGGTACCACAGAGTCAGGTTCGAGGTTACCGGCTATAGCAGCGCCAATGTCCCACTGATTTCCGCCACGATGGAGCCGACGGATCTCGTCGCGACGTTGTCCCAGGGCGCAACGGCGGACGTCTTTGGAAATGGCCATTCCGACTTCCTGACGACGGTGATCTGCGTTACGACGGGCACAAACTGCACGTTCGGTGACGCGAACGGCAACAATTCGCTTGAGGATTTCCTCGATGCCCAGGGTGCGCCGCTGACGGTTGGATCGTACATCAATCGAAATACCGGCTCCTTCGGGAGTGCGTCTGCAGAGATGTCGGATTACGAAGTCGTCGACAAAATGAAATCGTCGACGACACCGCTTGGCGTCAGGACGGAGTGGGACTACCTGCCGCTCAATACGGGTAAAGCCGGTCCTGACTTCTACAGCGCGAATCACGCCGACCTGGGATCGACGCCTGGCTATATGCATTTCAGCGCGAATATCAACGTCGTGCACGAAGTGCGCCACAGCGATGGCAGAGGAGGGCTGCGTGCCTACCGGTACAAGTACCAGGACGCGACACTCAATGCCCTTGGTCGCGGATTTCAAGGTTACGAACGTATCATCATTGACGACATCGCAAACGAGCTTCGCACGGTGAGCGATTATCACATCAAGTTCCCGTTGTCCGGCCAACTCACGGAGACGCGAAGCTGCCTGTTGGGCGCCGGTGACATCGAGTGCGACGGCCTACCGATAGAACAAGTGAAATACGAGTGGGACCTGTGGCGTGATGGCGTGTTGAGGCAGACCGTTAACACTGCCGCGACCAACTACGATGCACAGGTACTTGAGAATACAGCAGCAGAGAACCGTTACTGGGTCTCTCCGAAATCCCGGACCGAAACGCAATACCAGACCAGCAGCAGCCAGTCAGCGGGAACGGGTGCCTTGCAGCCAATAACAGTGTCCAGTCTGTGGACCCACGAAAGGACCAGCGAGCAGACGTTTAACTCGAACAGTTGCCGTACGTTTGCGGGCGAGACCTACCAGGAGCCCGCAGGCGCCAACAAGACCAGAAGCGAAACGACGACTGTCTACAATTCCGCCAATACCTCGACATGGTGGTTATGCAAGACCAACTATGAGATTACGCTGACAAAGGCAGTTTCCGGACGCACGGGAGACTATGCAACTATTGAGCCAGGTAGTGACGCGCAGAAGCAAATCAGGAAAACCTTCACCTGGGACACACTGCACCGCAAGCCCAGCCTGGTGACGACGGAAGTACTGCAGGGGAATGGCAGGCCGACGAGAGTTTCGACGACATACAACGGTTTTGGACTGCCGACCACCACCAATGTGGAAGGCAGCACCTATAACAGCAACAGCTACAACCTGGCGGATCGTTTTACCAACACGACTTACACAGCGGATGGCTATTTCCCGTACACAACGACAAATGCGAAAGGCCATGTAACCACTACCCTGACCGACGAAAGATACGGCGAACCGGCACAGATTACCGATCCCAACGGGCAGGTTACTATCATGACCTACGATGGGTTTGGTCGCCTGAGATCGTCCAAAGCGCCCGGTGAGCCGACCGTGCGCAATGCGTATTGGTGGTGCTCCGGTGTAAACGGCGGAACGGCCTGGTGTCCGGGCTCCGACAACGCCAAGTACCGGGTCATCACGCGGTCTGTCGGCGCGCCGGACCAGTACAAATACTACGATTCGATGGTCCGGGAAGTGTATTCACTGGTCCGCAATTTCACTAACGACAACTGGTATCGCTCGCGCCGCCGCTATGACGCGCGCGGGCTGGTGAGGTGGGAGTACGAGAATATGCCGGCAGCCGCTAGGGTCTCCTACTTTGATGGATATGACAACCTTGGGCGGGTGACCAAAACCCGCAAACCGCAGGCCAATGACACGTACCTGCAAACCAACTATGCATACAACGGGCACACGGTGGATGTCACGGCTCAAAGCAGTGGCGTCGGCGCAACGACGATCTATATGTCACGGCAATACAACGGTCTCGAGCAATTAGTCACAACGGTCGACGCAGAATCCGGGATTACGCGCTACGCCTACGACGGCGCTGGCAACGCGATAAGTCTGCAGGACGCAAAGAACAACATCATAACGACGAAGTTCAACGCGCTCAGGCAAAAGGAATGGGTTCACGATCCGAACGCTGGTGACAGGGCATTCGGCTATAACAGCCTGGGCGAACTCGAGTGGGAGCAGGATGCGAACGGCGACACATTGACGTACCAGTACGACGAACTCGGGCGCATTTTCAACCGTTGGACGAATGGGACCTACTCGGGTATCTGGCGGTACGACAATTCCGCCTCGTACGGCCGCAAAGGGATGATCGATTACGAATACAATACAACGTCGACATTGGATCGCCTGACGAAATACTATCGATACGGAACGACGACAGGCGGCAAGGACTACCTGTACTACACCTGGCATTACATCTATGAGAACGGATCATTGCCGGCTTCGAACAGGCATCGGACTATCTACTATGTAGACAATAACTTCGGTCGGCCGAAAGGCATGTCATACGACACGACCGGACTGAAACTGCAGTATGAGTACAACGCTATTGGCTACATGAGCCATGTAAAGAATGCCGCGAGTGGCTATACCTATCGCGAGATAACCGATCTCGATGCTCGAGGGAATGTAATCGACGGGCTGCTCGGTGACAGCATGATGAACCAGGTGCAGTCGCACCATCCGGCGACCGGGCAAATGACGTTGAATCGTGTTACCAAAGCGAGTAACGGTGACGAGCTTCATGAACTGGAATACGACTACGATGGTTTCGGGAATCTGTACCAGAGCATAGTGACCGCGAGTAATGGTCTGCAGAACTACGAGTTGTTCACGTACGACGACCTGCATCGGCTGACGCGTAGCGAACGGATCTATTCATCGACAAATCGGCCCAATGACGTGGTCGATTACAGCTATGACTCAGTCGGTAATATTACGGCGAAGACGGACTACGTCAACGGCTCGCTCACTTACGGCAATGCATCCCGAAACTTGGGTGGCAACGCCGGACCGAATGCAGTCCGTACGGTCAATAGAATCGTCGGCGGCACCACAAACTACAGCTACGACAACAATGGCAATATGCTGAGTGGTGACGATCGCACGATGACCTACAATGAATTCAACAAGCCTCTCACGGTTGCCAGGAGTGGTGTGACCAGTGCGTTCAGTTACGGCGCAGATTTGTTGCGCTACAAGCAAGTCAAGACCGGACTACCGGGGGGGACGCAAACGACTTATCATGTCGACAGACACCTGGAAATCGAAAAACAGGGAACAAGGACTACCTATCGCCACTATCTGGACGGTATCGCGATACTCAATAAGGAATCCATCGGCTCTTCGACACAATGGACTCTAGGGTTTCATTTGAAAGATCGTTTGGGCAGCGTCGTCACGCTTACAGATCAGGACGCTACCGTACTCGAACACCGTAGCTACGATCCGTTCGGTAAGCCGAGACGCGGTGACTTTGTCGAGACGATTGCGACACCGACGGTGGACATCGGCACAATTCAGGCGGCGATCACCCAGGACCCGCATCCACCGCTTAGGGCCGATCCGCTGACCGACAGAGGTTTTTCGGATCACGAGCACCTGGATGAGCAGCAAGTCATTCATATGAACGGCCGGGCGTACGATTACAACATTGGCAGGTTTACGACTGTGGATCCGCTCATTCAGAACCCGGCGTTCTCGCAAAGCGTCAACCCTTATTCGTACATCATGAATAACCCACTTGCCGGGATTGACCCGAGCGGGTACCAGTCGGAAGAGCTCAAGGAAGATACAGACGTGGAAATGGAGAACGTGGCTCCGACCACCGGGTCCCGTTTGAAGTCCAATACGACATACTCCGACTACAACGGCAATTCTATTACGACCAATAGAGCCGGCCGGATTGTCAGGTCGACAGGCACGTTCAGTGTCGAAGACGGAGTTATTACGCTGGGCGCCAGTTCCGACAACAATGACGGTTCAACACCAAGCGAAGTCGGGCCGCTCAATCCGTTCCGTTTCGAAGGGCCATGGCGCTACGACTCGGGGACGGACGACCCGGAACCGCAATACGGTCCGAGACAGCCGGAAAACCAAGACGAGTCCAAGGGATGGCTCGAGGCGATTTGGGACAACATGTACTTCGAAACAGGCCTCGTCGTAGGTTTCGCCGCCAAAGTCGACCTGGTCGTTGTCAACGCAGCAATAGGCACACCGACAGCGGGCAGCACCTACAGGGTGACCGGAGACGGGGACGAGGGACGATATACCGTCACGGGTTGGTCAGCCGGTATACAGACCGGGAGAGTCAGTTTTGGCAGGACAGCGCCGAACAGGGTGATCGAGCGTTTTGATTCGGACAACCCTGAAGGGCGAACCTATGTTGAGGAAGTTGCGGAAGGTGGTTTCATAACGTCGAGCGATGGAACGGTGCGCGCAGACAGTGACGGCAAGCTCGGTGTCAGTTTGAACGTGGGTTTTTTCAGAATCAAGTTGGGATTAGACGTCCACAATACGATTTTCGAGGCAACGGAGTAATTCGTATTTGAGTACCGTCTCCGACGGTTGGGAGGAAAGTAGGCGATGTGGAGGCTGCTGTTTCGGCTGGGGCTCGGCGGATTCGCCGTCGCGCTCCTGGTTGGTGGCATAGTGAGTATCGGTGAATTGAGCGGACTCGAGTCGTGGCCCTTGCGCGAAGGCGACGGAATCTCCGAACCACTGACGCAAGCGGGGCTTGGCCTGCTCTTGATTTGCGGGATTGCATTGCTGGTACCGAACCTGCGTCAGGTGTATCGCCGCGACGGACAAACCGCACGTTCCGATAAATACCTTTGGACGTTGTTTCTCGTGTTCTTTCCTTACCTCGCCTCGTACATCTATTTCTTCAAATACCAGGGAGAGATGGATTAGATGAGGCCGTATCAGACTTACTCAGGATTCGACTGGAACCTGACCGCCCGCGGTGCCCGCCCGTTTCGTCCAGGGTGAGGCGTCCGTGCAACTCAGGGCGATCCGCCAATCCAGTTTCGCTCTTCGTATTCATTGCCACAATCGCTGCAGTACCAGACTCGCTTTTGTCTTTGCGGGCCATCGAACCAAAGTGAGATTCGTTCGCTTATTTTCCACTCACCCGAGTACACTGATGACTTCAAGCGCACCTTGCCGCCGCAATGATCACAGTAGCGAAAATATCGCTGCTTTAGCTTGTAAAGGATCACAATCGCCACAACGATGAGAACGACAGCGAATCTTGTGTCCGAATCCACTCTTGTTTGACCGCCATTTTGTTGAGAATCGCCAGCATACCATGAGGGGTTCTCACAAAAGTTCGGGCGATACCAAGTCCTGAGTACAGGGAAGACGGCCGTTGCGCGGTAGCACGTGGTCAGTCCGGCACGGGTGCCCGAAAAACCTCGGTTCGACCCCGGTTTTTGCGTAGAATCAGCCGCTGACCCAAACGCGATCCAATAATAACCATGCGAAAGAATGGATTGAGCCAGAAGGCCTACGTCCCGATCGAAGAGGGCGACGAGTACGACCCCTTTGTACCCGCCGAAGAATCGCCCGCCGAATTCACGTTCAAGGCGGTCGGACTTGGAATCGTTTTCGGCATTATTTTCGGCGCCGCCAATGCCTACCTGGGGCTGCGCGCCGGGCTGACCATCAGTACGTCGATCCCGGTGGCGGTCATGACCGTCGCCGTGTTCCGGGCGCTCAGGACCGTTGGCGTCCGTGGCACGATACTCGAGACGAACATCTCGCAGACGACAGGCTCTGCATCGAGTTCGCTGGCCAGTGGCGTCATTTTCACGCTGCCCGCGCTGTTCATGTGGGGCATGCCGCCGGAGTTGCTGCAGATGACCTTGCTTGCGATGTGCGGCGGGTTGCTCGGTATCCTGTTCATGATTCCGCTCCGGCGTTTCCTGATCGAGCGGGAGCACGGCAAGCTGCCGTATCCCGAAGGCACGGCCTGCGCCGAAGTGCTGGTCGCCAACGAGATAGGCGGCGGTCGTGCACGCTTCGTATTCTACGGACTCGCGGGCGGCGCGTTCTTCAAGTTCCTGACGTCATGGATTCGCGTAATACCGGGTGACGTTCATCTCAAGATCCCGTTCCTGAAGAAAGGCGAGGTCGGCATGGACTTGTCGGCGGCACTGTTCGGCGTCGGCTACATCCTCGGTCCACGCATCGCGGCCGTCATGGTCGGCGGTGGCCTGCTGTCGTGGCTCATCATCATTCCTGCCATCGCTTACTGGGGCGATGCACGTACCGAGCCGTTCTTCCCCGAAACAGTGAACATCATCCGTGACATGTCGGCCAGCCAGATATGGTCGCGCTACGTGCGTTACATCGGCGCGGGCGCGGTTGCGACCGCCGGCATCATCACGCTGATTCGCAGCATCCCCGTGATGGTCAGCAGTTTCCGTATCGGCTCGGCTGAAATCGGTGCGCGCGTCAGAAATGGCGCTCCCGTCGAAGTGCAGCGCACCGGCAATGACCTGCCATTGCGAGTCGTCGGCATCGGCGTACTCGCGATTGCCGCAGTTCTCGTGCTCGTGCCGCAGGTATTCGGGGCAGTTGGTGAGACGGCGGTGCGAGTCGCCGCCGCGCTTTGTGTCGTCGTGTTCGCGTTTTTCTTCGTCACGGTTGCTTCGCGCATCGTCGGTCTCGTCGGTGTGACGAGCAACCCGACCAGCGGCATGACAATCGCCGCGCTGCTCGGCACTGCCTCGATTTTCCTCGCCTTCGGTTGGACCGACACACTCGGCAAGGCAGCCGCGTTGACGGTCGGCTGCGTCGTCGCGATTGCGGCATCCATCTCCGGCGACACGTCACAGGACCTGAAAACGGGCTACCTGCTCGGCGCCACGCCTCGCAGGCAGCAGACCGCGGAACTCATCGGCGTGATCACGTCCGCGACGTTTGTTTGCCTGACCGTGCTGGCACTCGGCAAGGGCTTCGGCTTCGGCAGCACCGAGCTACCGGCGCCGCAGGCCACCCTCATGCGGCTCGTGATCGACGGCGTGCTCGACCAGAACCTGCCATGGGCGTTGGTTGCGATAGGGGCCGGTATTGCGCTGGTCTGTGAGATGGCGCGAATTCCTTCGCTGCCATTCGCAGTGGGCGTGTACCTGCCCGTGTCGACGATGACGCCGATCTTCGTCGGCGGTTTGATTCGCCTGTGGATGGAGCGCAATTCGAAAGACGAGACCCAGGCGGCCGATCGCCGCGAGCGGGGCGTATTGCTCGGCAGTGGCTTCGTCGGTGGGGAAGGGCTGCTGGGTGTGGGTATCGCACTCGTGGCCGTGGCGAAAAGCCGCCGGCCGGACGGTATCGGTACGGAGTGGCTGGGCCATGAAATTACGGCGATGCTCATCGGTGCCGCCGCATTCGCAGTGTTCATCGCATGGTTCTTCCGCTCGGTGCGCGGCCGTTAGTCATTGCAAGGTACGGTCGGCACTTTCCTGCTCACACTCGCGATCTGCATGGCACCCGGCTCGGCTCTGCTCGCTGAACAGCCTGTATCCGGCGCCAACGATTGGCACCTGGTCGAATTCCATCTCGATGAAGCGACGGACGACGGCATTGATGAAATCGTCGTGCAGGGTGAGAAATCGATGAGCCAGTTGCGACATGAGATTCGCGACCTGGAAACGGAGATTTTCGACCTCTACAATTCGCCTAACGAAGATGCGGACTACGACATCGTTTGCAGGCGTGAATCGCGTATCGACAGTCAAATACCGAGACGGCGTTGTGAAGCGAATATTTACTGGGAGGCCCTGGCCGACGCCAGCGCTGACGACGAGTCCTCGGTTCCAATTCGACGACCGCTCTCGAACCCCGACAAGTACGTCAAGACCCTGCGGGACAACATGCTCAGGCTTGCAAAGGAGAACCCTGAGCTTCTCGAGGCCCTGGGCAAGCGGCGAATGCTCGTGGTCCGATACGAGGAATTGCGCGGGAGCGAAGAACCGGCATCGTCTCGCACCTCGCATTCATCTCGAATGGATTTCGAAATTCGGCAAATCCGGCCGATGTAGTACGTGACACCCCTAGTCGCTGATCAGCACTACGTGACAGTCGAGTTGTTTCAGCTTCTCGAACAGGGGCCTGTCCGCGAGCAGCGCGGGCGCAATGACAAGGGTTCGCGTCTCGGTGACCAGAGCCGCAACCTTCTCCTGCTCCGATTCCGACAGCACCTCGAATTCGAGCTCGCAGTCAGCCTCGTCCGCCAGCGCCTGCAACTGGCGTTGCTTGCGGCTGATCGCGTTTTTGTGCACATCCGTAGCACGCTGCGGCGTGAAGTCTGCGTCCATGCCGCCGAGCCGGGAGATCTCGCGCGTAAACGACAAGCTGGCCGCGCGATGCCAGTGATCCTCGGCCAGGAACAACGCAAGCAGTTCGGCAGGGGAATCATCGAGCTGTTGCAGCGCTTCGCGCCACATCGGCTGCACCGGGGCGAGCTCGGTGATGGCGATGACGATGCGGAAAGCCCGCGACTGCCGGTCACTTTTTGTCATCGCCGTTGGCACCCTCTGCAAAAGATCTGCGCAGCCCCGCGTACCGGATCAGTTGTTGTTCTACACGGTAATTCACGGAATCTTCCGGGAAGTCGCCGTTGTCGTCGCGCTCACCGGTTTCGACGCCCGTGAGTATGGCGAGTGCATCGTCGATACTGCTCACGGCGAAAACACCGAAGTTCCCGTCGTCAACCGCCGCAACAACATCCTCACGCAGCATCAGGTGCTTGACGTTGTCGCGCGGGATGATTACGCCATGGCTTCCGTCCAGTCCGCGCTTGCTGCAGATGTCGAAGAAGCCCTCGATTTTCTCGTTGATACCCCCGACGACCTGGACGCGGCCCAGCTGGTTCGTCGACCCGGTAATGGCAAGATTCTGACGAATAGGCACGTTCGACAGTGACGACAGCAGCGCACACAACTCGGCGACCGAGGCGCTGTCGCCCTCGACGCCACCGTAGGACTGCTCGAAAACAATATTGGCGTGCAGCGACAGCGGCAGTTCCCTGGCGTAACGCGCCGACAGTGCGGCGGCGAGTATCATCACGCCTTTCGAGTGAATGGGCCCGCCGAGTTCGACTTCGCGTTCGATATCCACGACGCGGCCCGAGCCGACCCGCGTGGTCGCCGTGATTCGCACCGGATGGCCGAAGCGCCACTTGCCGAGATCGGTCACGGACAGTCCGTTCACCTGGCCGACACAGGCGCCTGACGTGTCAATGAGGAGCGTGTCGCGCTCGATGGCATCGCTGATTCTCGACTGCATGCGTCCGAGCCGGTGGACCATCTGGTCGATCGCCTTGCTGACGTCGCTCGATTTGACCGTGTCGGTCTTGCGCTGCGCCGCCCAGAAATCGGATTGCGTCAGGAGATCCTCGAGCGAGCCCATATGCATCGATAATCTCTCGCTGTCGTCGGCGCGGCGCGCGCGGTGTTCCAGGACCTTCTCGATGGCGCCCAGACTGAACGGCAGCAATTCTTTCTCGCGCACCCGATCCGCGATCAACGACGCGTAGGCTTCCATCGTGTCGTCGGTGCGCTCCAGGTCATCGTCGAGGTCCGCCGCGACCTTGAACAGGTCGTTGAACTCACTGTCGTAG
This sequence comes from uncultured Woeseiaceae bacterium, assembly GCA_945788625.1. Classification (GTDB taxonomy): domain Bacteria; phylum Pseudomonadota; class Gammaproteobacteria; order Steroidobacterales; family Woeseiaceae; genus UBA1847. Next base: position 11,118 of record CALZMQ010000001.1, on the reverse strand, counting down.
ATCGCCAGCAGGTGATACAGCCAACGCTCGCCGACCAGGATGATCTTGATATCCAGCGGAATCGGCTCGGGTTGCAGGGAGGTCGTGCTGACGAAACCGTAGGACTCGCCGGGTGACTCTATACGCACGCGTTTGGCGAACAGCGCCTGCTTCAGGGCCTCCCAGACAAACGGGCGATTCAGGATCCGGTGCATGTCGAGGATAAGGTAGCCGCCATTCGCAGTCAGCAACGCGCCCGGCCGGATCATGCGAAAGTCCGTGAACAGCGCGCCCATCTCGGCGCGGTGCTCGATCTTGCCGATGATGTTGGTGTAGTGGGGGTTCGGTTCGAAGATCACCGGGGCCGCTGCATCCTCATCATTGCTGACCATGAGATTGACCTCGTATTGGCCGAAGGACTGCGATGGATCCGGCTGCAGGAAGGGCAACGGCGAGGGTTCACTCGGCTTGAAGTCTTCCGCGTTGTCGATGATGTTCTGTCGCGTCGCGTCCAGGTATGCAACGACTTGGTCCAGGTCCCGATACCGGTCCGTAAGTTCGGCCAGCAAGACGCCGACCGCGTGCTCGGTCGTCTCGCGATTCAGCGCTTTCACTTTTTCCCGGTGCTTCTTGCGCAGCCTCGGCAATTCCTCGATATGCGACTGCAGCTCCTCGCTCAGGTGCTCGATTGCCTGCTTGACCTGTTCGCGTTCTTCGGCGGGGCTATTGGAGAACTCTTCTTCGTCGATGACCTTGCCGTCACGCAGCGGCGCAAGCACGTAGCCCGTCGGTGTCTGCATGATGGCGATTTTGTCGCTCCTGGCCCGCTCCTCCAGGCTCTTGAAGTGCGCGTCGACCTCCTTTTGAGTTTCCTCCTCGAGTGTTGTGAGCTGAGCCCGGTAATCTTCGAGCTCGAAAGCAGCAGGAATGGCGACGCGCAGTTCGTCGATCAGTTCCAGCATGTCCTTGCGGAAGGCCTTGCCGCGCCCGGTCGGGAAATGCAGGTTGATGGGCTTCTTGGTTTCGGCGAAGTTGTTGACGTAGCACCAGTCACCCGGCGGCGATTCCCGCGACGCCCGCTCCTTCGCGAGTTCCTTGACCAGGCCGTGACGGTTGCTCCCCGTGGGCCCGAGAACGAAGACGTTGTGGCCGTCGTCCTTGATCTGCAGGCCGAATTTTATGGCTTCAGCAGCCCTTTGTTGGCCGAGACGACCTGTCGCCTGGGGAAACTCGGCGCTGGTCTTGAACTTCAGGGCCCCGAGGTCGCAGGACTTCCGTAACTCATTGCCTGGAATGAGGAATTCGGGAAACTTACCGGTGTTCATCTGCATTGAAAGCCGCTCCGCATTTGAAGACCACCAACACTATGAGACCACAGGATGGCGCTCAAATAACTACGTGATAGCCACGATCTGCGCTCGACGATCGGCACAATTGATTTGAACGAAACGGCCCGTAGCTGCATCTAAGCCATACAAGAATCAATTGGGGGTTCCGGTGCCGGTTCATCGCTTGCAAGTGGGCCTTTTGGGGCTCGTCGCCTGCCTGCCATCGACGTCTGTTGCTTCGATTTTGGATTTGCCGCGCACCAGCGGGGAAATCACCATCGATGGCGTCATCGACGAGGCGGCATGGGGTGACGCCGCCCTGTTTGACATCGATATCGAGACGCGTCCCGGCGAGAACACGCCCGCGCCGGTCAAGACCGTGGCCTACCTCGTAGAGGACGGAGACAGTCTGTACATCGCGTTCGACGCGAAAGACCCGGACCCATCGAAGATACGCGCCTACCTTCGCGACCGGGATACTGCGTGGAACGACGATTTCGTCGGCCTCGTTGTCGATACATACGGCGATGAGCGGCGTGCGTTCGAATTCTTCGTCAATCCTCTCGGGGTGCAGATGGACCTCACCAACGACGACGTCAATGGCAACGAAGATGATTCCTGGGACGCGATCTGGGACTCGGCCGGCAGGATCGGCGATGATGGCTACGTCGTCGAGATCGAGATTCCGCTCAACCAGTTGCGCTTTCCCCGTGTCGAAGGCAAGCAGACCTGGGGCATCGACCTGCTGCGCTTTTATCCCCGTGCGCACCGCTACCGGCTGTCCAACAACGCCCAGGATCGCAACGTCAATTGCTACCTTTGCCAGTTCCAGAAAGTCCAGGGCCTCGAGGACGTCGAGCCGGGCAGGGACCTCGAAATCGTGCCCACGCTAACGGCGTCGCAAGTTGATACCACGTCGGACCCGGGTATCGTGCCACTGCAATCAGGCGATGCCGACGCCGAGTTCGGCCTGAACGTACGCTGGGGCATTACGCCGGACCTGACGGCGAACCTTGCGATCAACCCGGATTTCTCGCAGGTCGAAGCCGATGTCGCACAGCTTGACGTCAACAACCAGTTCGCCTTGTTCTTCCCGGAGAAGCGGCCGTTCTTTCTGGAGGGTGCGGACTACTTCCGCACGCCGGTGCGAGCCGTTTTCACGAGAACGGTTGCTGACCCGTCGGTCGGCACGAAACTGACAGGTAAGCGAGGCAACAACACGTTTGGCGTGTTCGTGGCGCAGGACGAGATCACGAACCTGATTTTTCCCGGCGCATTCGGCTCCGATTCGGAATCGCTGGCGCAGGAAAACACGTCTTTCGTGGGCCGCTACTCCCGCAGTTTCGGCGATGCTTCGACGGTAGGCGCGCTACTCACGGCGCGGTCCGGCGACGATTACCACAACACCGTGGGCGGAGTCGATCTGCGCTGGAAAATCACGGACCAGCACAGTGTGCAGGCGCAGTACCTCAAGTCGGACACCGAGTATCCGCTGACGGTCGCGACCGACTTCGAGCAACCACTTGACAGTTTCGACGGGCATGCCGCGTTTGCAGGTTATGACTACGACTCGCGGAACTGGTTTGCGTACGTGAGACACCAGGAACGCAGCCGCGGTTTTCGCGCGGACTCCGGCTTCGTGCCGCAGGTCGACACGTCGCAGCAGATCGTAGGCCTGGGGCGTATCTGGCACGGCGATGACGACGACTGGTATTCCCGGCTGCAACTCAACGGCGACTGGGACATTGCCCACGACGACGACGGCCGGTTGCTGGAGAAGGAGATCGAGGCGTATTTCAATGTGGAGGGCCCGATGCAATCCTATCTCGAGTTCGGCGGCCTTACTCGCGACGTTCTGTTCGACGATGTGTTGTTCCACGAGGACAAGATCAGCTTCTTCGCCGAGTTCCAGCCACGAGGCGGTTTGCTGCTCGGCGTATGGTCGCGCGTCGGTGACCAGATCGACTTCGCCAACACGCGCCTGGGCGACGAGGTGCGCGTCGACCCGTTTTTTACGTGGAATATCGGCCGACACCTGCTGGTTCGCTACGACGGCGTGTTCGTTCAACTCGACCGGAAAGACGGCGCCAGGATCTTCGATGCGGCAGTGCAGGATGTGCGCCTGACCTGGCAGTTCAGTGTCCGCAGTTTTCTCCGCCTCACCACGCAATTCCAGGACATCGAGCGCAATCCGGATTCCTACACGGATACGGTGGACCGCCGCAGCCGCGACGTGGGCCGGCAACTCTTGTACTCGTACAAGATCAACCCGCAGACTGTTTTCTTCCTGGGCTACTCCGATGCCCTGATCGACGACGACGATCTGAGCGGCCTGACAACCACGGACCGAACCTGGTTTCTGAAGATCGGCTACGCCTGGATGCCGTAGTCGGAGCCCTGTAGTGCACGCATGACAAAAAGGCTATTGTAATCGCCCGGCCTGTTTATTAGTTTTGCAGGCAAGCGGGTTTTCGGATTGGGAAAGCCGAAAATACAAATACTTAGCTGAATCCTGCGAGGGGGATACCACCGTGACAGCACATGTAGCGCAGCCGCAACAGCCTGCAGTAGCCGAGACCGATCAAAAAATCTTTCGAAAGACCGCACTGGCCCAGGCGGTGTCGACCGTCGTTCTGGCATCGGTCGCCGGTACTGGAGCGGCGCAAGAGATCGAAGAAATCACGGTTACCGCTACCAAACGCGAGGAGTCGATCCAGGACGTGCCGTTGGCGATTACGGCGTTCACGGGCGATTTCGTCAAAGACGTCAACCTCGACGACGTCAAGGACCTTGTGACGTTCTCGCCGGGCGTGTCGGGCAACAGCACCGATGCATTCATCGACGGCATTTCCATCCGCGGCGTGCGTACGCAGGATTTCGGCGTTGGCGGTGACCCGTCTGCCGCGTTTTTCAAAAATAACCTGTACGAGGGCCGCAACGGCGCCGTGGTCACAAGCCTTTACGACCTCGAGCGTGCCGAGGTGCTGCGCGGACCGCAGGGCTTCCTGTTCGGGCGCAACGCCATCGGCGGTGCGTTCAGTGTGCACACCAAGCGCCCGAACCTGTCGGGTGATACCGACGGCTACGTCGAGTTGGACGCTGGCGAGCGCGGCCACTTCACGGCCGAAGGCGCGTTTACAGCCGGCGTTTCGGAAGAATTTGCAGTGCGCGTCGCCGGCTATCATTCGCAAGAGGACGGCCATGTCACGAACGAGTTCGATGGCCGGGATCTGCTCGGCCACGACAAGTCGGCCGTGAGGATATCGGGACTCTGGGCCAGCGATCGCCTGGAGGTTCTCGCTTCCGCCGAGTACGAGGACATGGATCGCGACGGCTCCGCCTATCGCGCCGATACGCGCTCACCGAGGCTCGAGTTTATCGAAAGCCTGCTTGGCTCATTCGACACGCCGGAGAACCCCAGGAATATCAATTCGGATCTTTGGGGCGGCTCGGAAGATGACGCCCAGATCACAACACTCGGCCTGCACGTCGACTACGATTTCGACAACATGGCGTTGAGCTGGTCCACCGGCTTCAAGGACCACGATTACCTGTACGCCGAGGACTACGACGGCACACCGCGGAACGTCGGTACCTACCGCCAGCAACAGAGCGGCGATTACCTGCAATCCGAGCTGCGGCTGACATCGACCGGAGAAAGCGCGCTGTCGTGGTACGCGGGAGTCTCCCTGTACGAGGAGAACCTCGACTACCACGTGCTGAGCGCGTTGGAAGAAGAGGGCATCTGTGCCTACTACGGCTATTACTACTACGTCGACAACTGCTCCGACTACTTCGACTACTGGCAGGCGTATTACGACAACCTGAACCCGGGCGCCTACGTCGTCGGGCCCTTCGTGCCCACCGCGAACGGCATGATGGAAGAAAATACCTTCATCGATGGCAAGTTCACGGGCTGGGCGGCCTACGTCGACCTGTCGTACCAGATCAATGACCAGTGGGACGTCTCGCTCGGTATCCGGCACACGAACGACAAGAAAGAGTTCTTTGCGCTCACGGAAAAGCCTGACAGCATGCTGCTGTCTTACTTCCTGCCCGGCTATTTCACGACGGGTCTCTTCGACAGCAACGACTGGAGCCAGACCACGCCGCGTCTCGTCGTGAGATACATGCCGAGCGACGGAACGACGTTGTTCGCAAGTTACACGGAAGGTTACAAGTCGGGCGGCTTCGGTACCTTCTCCCTGGAACCGGCCGCATTCATTTTCTTCGGCGCGGGCGACCAGCCGCCGATCACACCCGCGGACGGCTTCGTGCCAGCGCAGTTCAGGCCGGAAGACGTGCAATCCTACGAGATCGGCTACAAGGGCTTGCTCGCCGATGGTTCGATGTCGCTGGACGTCACGGGTTTCATTTACGACTACACGGATCTCCAGGTGAACTTCTTCGACCAGGGCGCCAAGGTGGGTAACGCCGGCCAGGTGGACGGCCACGGTTTGGAGGGCACTTTCAAGTGGGCCATGGGCGAGAACTGGGACCTGGTCCTGTCGGCGGGCTGGCTCAAGACCGAGGCCAAGGGCCTGCAGTTCCTGTGCTCCGGGGCGCCGGATGCCAACGGCCTGCCAGACGGTGATCCCGACGGCTGCGAAGGTGCGCCCCTGCACTGGGCGCCGGAGTTCATGGGTTCGGGCGTATTAAAAGGTACCTTCCCGGCCGGAAACGGCAACATCGTCGGCAATCTCGAGATGTTCTTCGAAGGTGAGCGCGGCGGCGGCTACGAGCAGCTGCCGTGGGCATCGCTCGATGCGTACAACGAATGGACGCTGCGAGTCGGCTACGAATCGAACGACAACTGGACGCTGACGGGATACGTCGAGAATCTGACCGACGAGCTGACCTATGCGGGCGCCCAGGTGAACACCGGCATCACGCCGTCGTGGCTGGTCGGCCCCAATCGACCGCGCACCGCGGGTGTACGATTCGGCTATTTCTTCGACTAAGTCAACAAGCAAGCCAAAAGGCGAGATTCAGCAATTCGTCGAGGGCGGTTTCAGGGCACTGCAGGACGGTGATCGCCGGCGTGCGGCCGATATTTGTCAAAAGGCTCTGGCCGAGAGGCCGGACATGGCGAGGGCGCACTACCTGGCCGCGCTGATCGCGCTCGATGTCGGCAATCACGAGGTCGCACAAAAGGCGCTGACGACGACCGTACGACTCAATGAGCATCACTCGCCGGCCTGGGCGCAGCTCGCCCGGTCCTTCGTCATGACCGGCGAGTTCGTCAAGGCGGAAGGCTGTCTCGAGAACGCGGTGAGCACGGAGCAGGGCAACCCTGCGGTTCACGACCTGATCGGCGCTGCATTTCGCCTCGCCGGCAATCTGGAGGCAGCGCGGCACTGGCACGAGAAAGCCGTCGACGGCGCGCCAGGCCATGTACCCTTCCTGATCAATCTTGCCAATGTGCAGCTCTATTTCGGCCACAAGGACGAGGCGGACGAACTCCTGAGTCGCTGCGTTGAAATCGAGCCCGAAAACGCGCAGCTGCACTGGCTGTTGTCGCGCACGACGACGGCCATGAACATCTGGCACATCGAGGCGATGCAGGATCTCGTCGCCTCGCATCAGGACCCGCGCTCGATTGCCTACCTGAATTACGCGATCGGCAAGGAGGCCGAGGACGTCGAAGACTGGCGGCTGGCCTTTGACGCGTTTTCCGCCGGCGCCGCCGCACGCCGTGAGACTGTGGCGTACGACGAGGACAACGATGTTTCAGTGTTCCGGGCGGCTGCCGAACTGTTCACCAGCGACTGGCTGGAAGGCAAGGAGCCCGGACTAAGCGATGCCGCGCCGATATTCATCGTCGGTGAGCCGCGTTCGGGCACGACGCTGCTCGACCGCATGCTCGGTGCTCACGCCAAAGTCAACTCGGCCGGCGAGCTTCGGCATCTGGGCTTCGCCGTGCGCCGCGTCGCGGGCCACGACGAACCCAGGCAGTTCGCCCCCGGGCTACTCGAAGCGGCGGCCGCGGCCGAGCCGTTCGACGTCGGTACCGCTTATTTCGACAGCACGGCGAGCCTGCGCGGTGACGCCGCGCATTTGATCGACAAGCTGCCGGTCAACTACCTGTACCTGCCGGTGATACTGGCAGCGCTACCCAAGGCCCGGATTCTGCACCTCTGCCGGGAGCCGATGGACGCCTGTTTCGCGATCTACAAGCAGTTGTTCGCGGATGCCTACCTGTACTCCTATGAACAAGAGGAACTCGCGCGCCATTACGTTCGATACCTGGACCTCATGGACCTGTGGCGGGAACGCTTCCCGGGGCGCTTCCTCGACGTCGCTTACGAAGACCTGGTCCTGAAAACAGAAGACACGCTGCGCGGTGTGCTCGACTATGTCGACGTCTCCTGGCAGGAGCAGTGCATGGACTTTACGCAGCAGGAGACGGCTGTGACGACGGCCAGCGCTGCGCAGGTTCGAGAGAAGCCGCATGCGCGATCAATTGGACGTTGGCAAATGTACGAAGAACAACTGCGACCGATGTGGGAAATTATAAAAAGTCGTAAAAGCCCACGATAGGGACTTCGACGGACACGACGCGCGTCGTCTCGGCGATCTCGTCGGTCCACGCCACTATCAGCCTGTCCTCGCTGCGCGCCAGTTGCGGCACGACTTTCGGCAAGCTGGTGCGCCCGATGGTGTGCACACGACCGAGCAGGCCGCTTGTCGACAACCCGCGAATGTTAACGGCGTGGGTGCCGCGATTATCGGCCTGGACCCAGCTTACGGCGATAGACGTGCGATCGATGATCGCGACGCCGACATGGCCCGAGGATCGTCGCGACGCAATTTCGACGGGTTTCTTGAAGGTCCTGCCGGCATTGGTGGAAATCGCAGCCCTGACGACGGGCTTGTTACCGGCGCCGGAGAACCAGGCGACTGCGACGATGTCGCCCTCAGCATCGATGACGGGACCGTTCACCGGGCAGCCGGCAATCTCCCAGCCGTCGTCAGCGATGGCGGCACCGGGCTCCCAGTCACCATCGGAAAAGCGTGTGACGTAGATGTCGCGTATTTCTTCGCGGGTGCGGTTGCGATACACGGCAATGGGCCCGTCGCTGGAGACGGCCACATCCGTCTGGCAGCAGTCACAGATCATCTCATCGACGAGCTGTTCGTTACTGAGTGCGCCCGTCGGACCCACAACGGCGTAACGGAGCGTCATGGCGCTGGCGCGAGGATCGCCTTTGATTTCATTGCCGGTCTTGCGCCCGTCGAGCCATATGAGGGCCGCCGAGTCGCCGCTGCGGTGCATGGAGACGAAGCCATGTTCGGTGGGTGTGCCATCGGTGTGCGGGCGCAACGGTTCGCTCCAGCTTTGCCCCTGGTCCGTCGATTGTGAGACGAGGATATCGTAGGCGTAGGTCGCGTCTGCGCTCTTGCTGAGCCAGTGCGCCACCCAGTGTTCATCACTGAACGGCGTGACTGAGGGGAGGTCGGCCCAGTTGACGAACATCTTCTCGTCCGTGACGACGTCGAGGGCGTCCGTCCATTTGCCGAACTCGAGCTTCGAGAAGCGCAGCGTCGCGCCGCTTTCCTCGCGCTGCATCCAACTCAACACCAGGTCGCCATCCGGCGAGGCAGACAGCCGCGGCCCGAAGACGTTGTTCCCCGCAGGCACGGACAAGGGCATCGGCTCGTCGAACGGTGGGGGTTCTACCTCGGTGCAAGCCAACAGCAGAATGGCGGGGAGAAGGGCGACGATCGCGGCTGGTTTTCGCATGTGCCTATTATGCAACGTTGGCGGCTGTCCGTCCCATTAGTATCGGCGGCAAATTGATTCTCGGACACAGCACGGTATACTGCGACGCCTGCTCAGCGAGCGGCTGTAGAAGCCGTCTCGCGGGACCGCCGGGGCTAGGTGGCAGAGTGGTTATGCAGCGGACTGCAACTCCGTGTACGCCGGTTCGATTCCGACCCTAGCCTCCATTTTCTCCTGGTCACGCCCGGGTGGCGGAATTGGTAGACGCAGCGGACTTAAAATCCGCTATCCGAAAGGGTGTGTGGGTTCAAGTCCCGCCCCGGGCACCAAGGAAGTTGGAAAGTGCGGCTCGACCCCTGTTTCTATCCTTCTTGAAATTGAAACCGCGGCTCGCTTCATCGTACGTACCAAATCGTATTGACACAGTCTTCTTTGCTATTCCTAAAATAGGCGCGTTGAGAAGCGCAAGCGCGGTGGACGTACTGTGTTGCTCGCGTTCTTCCTGACGACAGCTTGCGCCCCCATTGCCGGTCTCGGACAGGAAGGGTGACATGAATGCTACGCCGTCCAATCAAATCGCAACTCCACTCAAAGGTTATGTGTGTTCGACATTCGGACCAAAAGCTGGTCAGCGCCTGGAACTGGTAGAGACCAAGGGCTGCGCACCGGCGTCGGGGCGCAGACGCCGGCGTGTCATTGGCTCCGACATTATCAGCATTAGTGGGCATCACTATGCGAGAATTGGGATGCCGCTGGATTTCGATGCCATCCCGCTCGATGAAATGCGTTTCGTCGCACCACGCGTGCGGCTACTAATGATCTCAAGTTGCGCCGCTTTACGGCACAACGCTATACAGGGATTCCGCCGAAAGTTTCCGAATGCCTATGTGTTCGGATGGCTCGGTAGTGCGCCGGATGATCAGAACAAGTTGATGCAGCGGTTTCTACAATCGATTACGCATGCTGTGGATCTTGAGAGCGACGACAGCATGAGCAAGTTGATCGGGAAGTGGCGGAAGTTCATCGAGTCCGAACGTACCCGGGCGGAGGGTGTAAGGCCCTATGGGCTTGGCTATGCAACTCCCAAGGGAGAGGTGACGTTTTTTATCCGGCGACGGGGAGAATGGAAGTGGATTACGCGTGAATCCGCTCACTAGTCCATCAATCGCATGAGGTGTACCGGTTCGAATAGATACGTGGGTTCCAGTCCTGCCCCAAGCGCCAACGAAGCAGGAAACCGCGGTTCGACCCTTATTCGCTTGCTGCCCGCCTCTGGTCTAAACTTGTTGCGAGTGTGGGGCGATTAGCTCAGTTGGGAGAGCGCTGCATTCACATTGCAGAGGTCACTGGTTCGAGACCGGTATCGCCCACCAATCCCCCCTAAAGTACGTCCCAGAATCGACGGCCTCTATCCACGCCTCATGATTTACCGGGGACAGGCAAAACTCTCAGCGCCCACAAGTTTCCAACAGCGAGGTCCTTATCCATCTTTTCGCCGCGCCACTTCGTCACACAGGTCTGCGAGTCGATGTGGCGGTCTTCGAGTATGTCTTTCGCGTTGGCGATAGATTCGCCTACTTGTGGCATTGGCTTGGAGCCCGATGCGTCGACGATGCGGCCGAATGGGTTCCTGAACACGACTCTTCCGTCGCTGTCCTTTTCACATTCGAAACCACCCTCGTGCACCAGCGTATGGTGAAAGCGACATAGCTGCACGAGATTGCCGAGACTCGTTTCACCGCCATTAGCCCAGTGTTTTATGTGGTGCCCGTCGATGCGGTAACGGTGCGTACATCCCGGGAAGCGGCAATTCTTGTCCCTGGCCTTCAACGCACGCCGCATGGCGGGTGGAATGACCCGGGATTTTCGCCCGATGGACAGGGGTTCGCCCTTGTCATCCTCCGCCAGCATGCTGACGGAGGTGTCGCAGCATATTCTTTGCGACGTTACCGCGGTAACGCGGGGGCCGTCTTCCAATAAAGGGGTCGGATCTATTTTTTCGAGAGGTAGCGCCCGACCCAGGTTGTCCTCCGACTGAAAAAATAGATCCGACCCCTTTATTACGTGCAGCATCACCTGGTAGCGATC